>JAYRJZ010000114.1:0-16319 GCA_041906015.1 Roseomonas sp. | reverse complement strand
ATTTCCTCCGCTGGTTTTTGCAGGCGAGGCCCGGCGCCTCCGGGCGGCGCTCGCGCGCGCCGGCGATGGTGAAGCCTTCGTCCTGCAGGGTGGGGATTGCGCCGAGAGCTTCGGCGATTTCACCGCCAACGTCATCCGCGACACCTTCCGCGTGCTGCTGCAGATGGCCGTGGTGCTGACCTTCGGCGGGTCGGTGCCGGTGGTGAAGCTGGGCCGCATGGCGGGCCAGTTCGCCAAGCCGCGGTCTTCGGACACCGAGACGAAGGATGGCATCACGCTGCCCTCCTATCGCGGCGACATCATCAACGGGCCGGACTTCACGCCCGAGGCGCGCATTCCCGACCCGTCGCGCATGGAATTCGCTTACATGCAGTCGGCGGGGACGATGAACCTGCTGCGCGCCTTCGCGACCGGCGGCTACGCCGACCTGCATCATGTGCATCGGTGGAACCTCGGCTTCGTGCAGCGCAGCCCGATGGGCGACCGCTATGCGGACCTCGCGACGCGCATCGACCAGACGCTGAACTTCATGCAGGCCTGCGGCATGTCGGACCTGCCGCAGGTCCATGAGACGGAATTCTACACCAGCCACGAGAGCCTGCTGCTGCCCTATGAGCAGGCGCTGACGCGCGTCGATTCCACGACCGGCGATGCCTATGCCTGTTCCGCCCACTTCCTGTGGATCGGCGACCGGACCCGGCAGCCGGACGGCGCGCATGTGGAATTCCTCCGCGGCGTGAAGAACCCGATCGGCATGAAGGTTGGCCCGTCCATGGATGCCGACGAGCTGGTCCGCCTGACCGAGATCCTGAACCCGGCGAATGAGAAGGGGCGCCTGACCCTCATCTCCCGCATGGGCCACGACAAGGTCGAGACGAAGCTGGCCCCGCTGGTACGCGCCGTGGCGCGCGCCGGGCGCAACGTGGTCTGGCTGTGCGACCCGATGCACGGCAACACGACCACGGTCGGCGCCTACAAGACCCGCGCCTTCGATTCCATTCTTGCCGAGGTGCGCGGCTTCTTCGACGTGCATGAGGCCGAGGGCACCGTCGCCGGCGGCGTGCATGTGGAAATGACGGGGCAGGAAGTGACCGAATGCCTCGGCGGCGCGCACCGCCTGTCGGAGGCCGATCTGTCGGGCAACTACGCCACCACCTGCGATCCGCGGCTGAATGCCGAGCAGTCGCTCGACCTCGCCTTCCTGATCGCCGAGGAGCTCAAGGCCCGCAAGGCGCGGATCCAGGCTACCCCGGCGCAGGCGGCGCAGTGAACAAGCCACCGCCCGTGCTGGGCGGCGCCACGCTCGGCGCCGCCCTCGCCCCCGGGGTGAAGCGGCAGGACACGCCGGGTGCCGGTGTCCCCGCCAATGCCGACGATCTGATCACCGCCTGGACGGATTCCTACTTCAACCGGACCAAGCAGATCGTCGCCCGCTTCGGCGATACGCGGGTGACCTATGCGGTCTTCCTGCGCCGGCCGGTGGTCTCGGCCCCGCGGCTGATGCTGGACTGGCTGCGCGCGGTCGGCGCCGCCCGGGGCACCGAATTCCAGATCGACCTGATGCATGAGGAAGGGCTGTGGGTCGGCGCCGGCGATCCGCTGCTCTACATCACCGGCTCGCTGGTGGCGCTGTCGGACCTCGAGACGCTGCTGTTGCAGAAGCTCGGTGCGGCCTGTGTCGCGGCCCACAACGCCTATCAGATGTGCCTTGAGCTACCGAAGGTCGGCTTCCTCGCCATGGAGGCGCGCCACTGTGCGGGCGCCGAGATGCAGGAGATGATGGCCTATGCCGCGGCCGTCGGCTCCCGCGCGGCGCAGGCGGAGGGGGCGAAGGGCTTCATCGGCAATGCCAATGACGCGACCGCCCATTGGTTCGGCCAGAAATCCGGCTACGGGACCATGCCGCATGCCCTGATCGGCTATGCGGGATCGACCGTGCGCGCGGCGGAAATGTTCGCCGAGACCTATCCCAGCGAACCACTCACCGTCCTCGTGGACTATTTCGGGCGGGAGGTGACGGACGGGCTCGCGGTGGCGCGCCGCTTCCCGGAACTGGCGGCCGAGGGCCGGCTCGCCATGCGGCTCGACACCCATGGCGGGCGCTTTCTCGAAGGGCTTGATCCGGCGGAATCCTATGCCGTGCTGGAACGGCACGTGCCGGGCGCGATCCGCCGCTACCGGTCGGAGACGGAACTGCGCCACCTGGTCGGCACCGGCGTGTCCGCCGCTGCGGTCTGGAGCATGCGCGAGAAGCTGGATGCCGCGGGCTTCCCGAAGGTGCGCATTGTCGCCTCCTCGGGCTTCGGGGTGGGCAAGTGCCGGGTCATGGCGGAAGCCAGGGCGCCGATCGACGTGGTCGGTACCGGCAGCTTCATCCCCGATGCCTGGTCCGAGACCTACGCCACTGCCGACATCGTCGATTACGACGGCACGCCACGGGTGAAGGTCGGGCGCGAATTCCTGCTGCGGCACCAGGAAGGCCGGAAGCGGAACGGCGGCGGGCAATAGACGCTACGCCACCTATGACACAGGCCGGGCCCGATGCGCGGCAGCGCGCGCGGGATCTGCGCATCGGCTGGGCCGCCGCCTTCGGGGTGCTGGCGGTCTGGGTCAGTTTCCAACTCATCGGCCGCTTCGCCGTGCGGCAGGATGTCACGCCGCAGGATCTTGGCGCGTTGCGGTATCTGGGCGCGTTCCTCGTGGCGCTGCCGCTCGCTTGGCGCTTCGGTCTGCCGCGCATCGCACCGCACCGCCTCGCCGCGGTGATGGCGACGGCCGGCCTCGGCTTTCCCATGCTGGCGTATTTCGCCTTCGCGAATGCGCCGGCCGCGCATGGGGCGGTCATCATGTCGGCGGGGTTGCCGGTGGCGACCGCGATCCTGGCGGCGCTGGTCTTTCGCGAAATCCCGAGCTCCCGGCGCATCGCCTGCCTGGCGGCGATCGTGGCCGCCGCGCTGCTGCTCGCCCTCGATGGCACAGCGAGCCCGCCCGGGGCCTGGATTGGCGACCTGCTCTATGCGGCGGCCTCGGTTGCCTGGGCGGGGTTCACGCTGCTGGTGCGGCACTGGCGGCTGCCGGCGCTGGGGACGACGCTCGCCATCGCCTTGACCGGCGCGCCCATCTACCTGCCGATCTGGTGGCTGTTCCTGCCCTCGTCGCTCGGCGCCGTGCCGGCAGGCGCGATCGTGGGGCAAATCATCTACCAGGGTGTCGTGGTCAGCGTGCTCACGGGCTTTCTGTACACGACCGCCGTGACGCGGATCGGGCCGGCATCCACCACCCTGGTCGGCGCACTGGTGCCGGGGGTGGTCGCGATCGTCGCCTGGCCGCTGCTGGATGAACCGCTGGGGCTGCTCGGGATCGCCGGCGTGGTGCTGGCGATGGCCGGCATGGCCCTGGGCGTCTGGCGCGGGCGTTGACACGGATGCGGTACGGCCCTTGCCTCCATGGTTCCCGCGGACACAGAGGTTGCTCCAGACATGGCTGACATCCCGATGGCCGCGCCGGCTGTTCCGGACAGCCTGGCGGCCGCCGCGCGCGAGCGCCGTATCGGCTTCGCCTGTGCCTTCGGCGTGCTGTTCGTCTGGACTGGGTTCCTGCTGAGCGCTCGGCTGTCGCCCTCGCTGGGGCTGACGCCCTTCGACATGATGATGCTGCGCCATGCAGGGGCCTTCGTGGCGGCGCTGCCGGTGCTGTTCTGGCGTGGCTGGCCCCCCATCAGCCTTGGTCGCGCCGCGGTGCTGACCGTCTTCGCGGGGCTGGGCTTTCCCTATGCGGCCTTCCTCGGCTTCTCCCATGCGCCGGCGGCGGATGGGGCGGTGCTGCTGCCGGGCCTGCTGCCCTTCGTCATCGCCATCGTCTGGTGGTTCGCCTTCGGCGAGGCGTTGAGCCGGCGGCGCGTTCTGTGCCTTGGCGTGGTCGGGATTGGCATCGCCCTGATCGCCTGGGACACGATGGGCGCCTGGCCCGGCGCCTGGCGCTACTATCCGCTGTTTCCGCTGGGTGGCCTGTCCTGGGCGATCTACATGGCCTGCGTCCGGCGCTGGCAGGTCCGGGCGCTGGATGCGACGCTGGTCGTGATGCTGCTTGCCGCACCCGTGACCCTGCCGGCGTGGTGGCTGTTCGGCGGCGACAGCATCGCCGCGGCGCCGATCGAAGGCGTGGTCTTCCAGACGCTCTACCAGGGGCTGTTCGCGGTGCTGCTGGCGGGATTCCTGTTCACCCGGGCGATGAACGCCATCGGGGCAGCGACGACCAGCACCATCACCTCCCTGGTGCCGGGGATGACCGCCCTGGCCGCCTGGCCGCTGCTGGGCGAACCGCTGGGGGTGGCGGCCTTGGTGGGCCTCGCCATCGTCACGGCGGGGATGGTGCTGGGGGTCGCGGCATCGCGTTGACCCTGTGGCGCCCCATCCCTAGGTTCCGCCCATCATGGCCGACACGCTGAAGATCGCGCTTGCGCAGATCAACACCACCCATGTGGGGGCGCTCACGCAGAACGCCGACCGCATCCGCGCCGCGCGGGCCGAGGGCGCGCGCCTCGGCGCCGACCTGGTGGTCACGCCGGAATTCTCGGTGGGCGGCTACCTGCCCGAGGACCTGGTCCGCAAGCCGGCCTATGTCGCCGCCTGCGCCGAGGTGATCGCCGCACTCGCCGCCGAGACCGCCGATGGCGGACCGGCGCTGATCGTGGGCGGCCCCTGGCAGGATGGGGAGAAGCTGCACAACGCGGCCTTCCTGCTCGATGGCGGAAAGATCGCCGCGCGGCGGGCCAAGCATGAATTGCCCAATTACGGCGTCTTCGACGAGAAGCGCGTCTTCGATGCCGGCCCTGTCCCCGGTCCGATCGCCTTCCGCGGCTTCCGGATCGGCCTGATGGTCTGCGAGGATTGGTGGCTGCCGACCTGCGCCGAGACGCTGTGCGAGACGGGTGCGGAGATCCTGCTGTCCATCAACGGATCGCCCTTCGAAGCCGACAAGCACGACAAGCAGCGCTTGCCGCTCGCTGTGACACGGGTGGTGGAGACCGGGCTGCCCTTCGTCTTCCTCGCCCAGGTGGGGTCGCAGGATGAGATCGTCTTCGACGGCGCGTCCTTCGTCCTGAACCCCGACCGCTCGCTTGCCGCGCTGCTGCCGTCCTTCGTCGAGGAAGTCCGGCTGACCGAATGGCACCGCGAGGGCGACCGGCTGGTCTGCAAGCCCGGCGCGGTGGAGCCGCCGCCGGAGATGCTCGGGCAGGTCTATGCGGCGATGACGCTGGGCCTGCGGGACTACGTGAACAAGAACGGCTTCCCCGGCGTGGTGCTGGGCCTGTCGGGGGGCATCGATTCCGCGATCTCGGCGGCCGTTGCCGTCGATGCGCTGGGCGCGGACCGGGTGCGCTGCGTGATGATGCCCTCGCCCTACACCAGCACGGAGAGCCTCGAGGACGCGGCGGAATGCGCGCGGCTGCTCGGCATCCGCTACGATACCATCGGCATCGGCCCGGCGATGGAGGCCTTCACCGGCATGCTGGCGCCGGTCTTCGGAAACCGTGCCCCCGACATCACCGAGGAGAACATCCAGTCGCGCATCCGCGGCGTCACGCTGATGGCACTGTCGAACAAGTTCGGCGAGATGCTGCTGACCACGGGCAACAAGTCGGAGATGTCGACCGGCTACGCCACCATCTATGGCGACATGGCCGGCGGCTATTCCGTGCTGAAGGATGTCTACAAGACCATGGTCTTCGCGCTGTGCCGCTGGCGCAACGCGAATATGCCCGAAGGCGGCCTTGGTCCCGCCGGCGCCGTGATGCCCGAACGCGTCATCACCAAACCGCCCAGCGCCGAACTGCGCCCTGACCAGAAGGACCAGGACAGCCTGCCGCCCTATGAGGTGCTGGACGCCATCCTCGAAGGGCTGATCGAGGGCGAGAAATCCGTCGATGCGGTGGTCGCGGAAGGATTCGACCGCCCGACCGTGCTGCGCGTATGGAAGCTTCTCGACCGCGCGGAATACAAGCGCCGCCAGGCCCCGCCGGGGGTGAAGATCACCGCGCGCGCCTTCGGCCGCGACCGTCGCTATCCCATCACCAACGGTTTCACGGCGCTGATCAAATGAGCGAGGAATTCGAGGCCCAGGTCTTCCCGCAGGGCGACTTCGCCGTGCAGATCATGGACATGTCCGGCGCGAGCGGCGACGAGCCGGTGGAGGTCGTGAAGGGCTTCATCAGCATCGAGCACGCCAATGCCTTCGCCCGCCGCTATGTGCGGGATTCCGTCGAGCGCTGCCGCGCGCCGGGGTCGGACGCCAAGGCGACGCTCGATGCCTGGTTCGCCTTCGGCGAGGATGCCGAGGTGCTGGGCGCTGGCGACGATGCCTGGGTCAGCCGGTCCGAGTTGAAGGACTTCGCCGACAACCCCGTGCGTGATGCGGAGGAACGCAACTGGCGTGTCCTCGACCCGCGGCGCGACGAGGGTGACGAGGAGGAGGAGGAGTGAGCCATTCCGTCCTCTGCGGCGACTTCGCCCACTACCAGGACCCCGACGAGGAGTGGGAGATCCCAGGCTTCCGCACGGCGGAGGCCGCGGCCGAATACGCCCGGCGCTTCGTGCGAGACCAGGTGGAAGGGCTGCGTGGCGAATATGCGGACGCGGCCGGGCTGCGCGAGGCCTATCTCGCCTTCGGTGAGTACGCCATCGCGCCGGGGTTCGACCTGGAAGCCTGGCTCGACCACTGCATCGCCAATCCGGCCGCGCGCAAGGCCGACACCGACTATCAGGCGCTTGATCCGAACCGATGAAACTCCGCTTCGCCCCTTCGCCCACGGGATTGCTGCATGTCGGCAATCTCCGCGCGGCGCTCGCCAACTGGCTGGTCGCGCGCCGCAATGGCGGGGCCTTCATCCTGCGCCTGGACGACACCGACCTTGAACGCTCGAAGCCCGAATATGCCGCGGCGATCGAGGAAGACCTCCGCTGGCTCGGCCTCGATTGGGATGAGCGGGTGTCGCAGTCCGACCGTCTCGACCACTACGCGGCGGCCGCGGAACGGCTGAAGGCGTCGGGCCGCCTGTATCCCTGCTTCGAGACGGAGGAGGAACTCGCCTACAAGCGCGAGCGCCGCCGCCGCGAGGGTCGCCCCCCGGTCTATGACCGCGAGGCGCTGAAGATGACGCAGGAGCAGATCGACCGCGCGCTGGCGAACGGCAAGCAGCCCTACTGGCGCTTCAGGCTGTCGTCCCGCTCGGTCGCCTGGCGCGACCTGGTGTTGGGCGACCGCTCGGTGAAGCTCCAGGCGATCTCCGACCCCGTGCTGGTGCGCGCGGATGGCTCGCCGCTCTACACTTTCACCTCGGTCGTCGATGACCTGGAGATGGGCATCACCCACATCATCCGCGGCGAGGACCACGTCACCAACACCGGCATCCAGCTCGACCTGTTCGAAGCGCTGGGCGGGCACCCCGCAAAGCTCGCCTTCGGGCACATGCCGCTGCTGACGGATCAGGATGGCGGGCCGCTGTCGAAGCGGCTCGGGTCGATCTCCCTGCGGCATCTGCGCAAGGACGGGATCGAGCCGGCCGCGCTGGTTGGCTACATGGCCGCACTCGGCACCTCGGCGGACCCGGTGCCGGGCATGCCGGCCGATCTGGCGCCGGATTACGACATCACCCGCGTCTCCCACGCGACGGCCCGCTTCGACACGCGACAGCTCCTGGCGCTGAACCGGCGCGTCCTGCACGAGGCGCCCTTCGAGACCGTGCGCGACCGCCTGCCCGAGGAGGCCGACGAGGAATTCTGGCTCGCCGTGCGCGGCAATCTCGACCTGATGCGGGAAGCGCGGCCCTGGTTCGACATCGTGCGCGGCACCATCGTCCCGCCGGTGCTGGAGGGGGAGGGGGCCTTCCTGCGGGAGGCGCTCGCCGCCCTGCCGCCCGAACCCTGGGATGGCGACACCTGGCGCAATTGGACCGAGGCGCTGAAGATCGCCACTGGCCGCAAGGGCAAGGCACTGTTCCTGCCGCTGCGCCTGGCCCTGACCGGCGAAGACCACGGCCCGGACCTCGCCACCCTGCTGCCGCTGATCGAGCGGGAGAAGGCGGCCCAGCGGCTCAGGATATCAGCGGGCGCTTGAACAGGGCGCAGGTTCCGCGCCATAAGCAATCCATGTCCGCGTCCAGGCTCCGCGCGCCCGCGCTCTGTCGCTGAACCGCTCCCTCGGGGAAGAATTCTCCCCGCGCGCCTGCACGACCCCCTCCTGACCCGCCGGACCGCCATGACCGACCTTCTGATCCACGACAGCGCCGCGCGCACGAAACGCCGTTTCGTGCCGATCGATCCCCAGCATGTGCGGATGTATGTCTGCGGCCCGACGGTCTATGACCTCGCGCATCTGGGCAATGCGCGGCCCGTCGTGGTGTTCGACGTGCTGGCGCGACTGCTGCGCCGCCTCTATCCGAAGGTCACCTACGTCCGGAACATCACGGATGTGGACGACAAGATCAACGCGCGGTCGCGGGAATCCGGCGAACCGATCGCGACGATCACCGCCCGCACCACCGGGGATTTCCACCGCGACATGGCGGCGCTGAACGCGCTGCCGCCGGATGTGGAGCCGCGCGCGACCGGCCATATCCACGAGATGATCGCGCTGATCGAACGGCTGATCGCGAATGGCCATGCCTATGCCGCGGATGGGCATGTGCTGTTCTCGGTTCCGTCCTTCGCCGACTACGGCAAGCTGTCGGGGCGCTCGCCGGACGAACTGCTCGCTGGCGCCCGCGTTGATGTCGCGCCCTACAAGCGCGATGCGGGCGATTTCGTGCTGTGGAAGCCCTCCGACGACAGCACGCCCGGCTGGGACAGCCCCTGGGGCCGTGGGCGCCCGGGCTGGCACATCGAATGCTCCGCCATGTCGTGGAAGCATCTCGGCGAGGAATTCGACATCCATGGTGGCGGGCACGACCTGATCTTCCCGCACCATGAGAACGAGGTCGCGCAATCCGTCTGCGCCTTCCCCGGCCACCACTTCGCGCATTACTGGATGCACAACGGCATGCTGCTCGTCGATGGCGAGAAGATGTCGAAGTCGCTCGGCAATTTCCGCACGGTGCGGGACATCCTCGCCGAAGGCCCCTGGGCCGGGGAGGCGTTTCGCCTGTTACTGCTGCGCACGCATTACCGCCAGGCGCTGGACTTCACCGTGGATGCGCTGCGCGAGGCGAAGGCCGAACTCGACGACCACTACGCCATGCTGTCGCGCGCGCCGACGCCACCCGGGGGTGGCGAGGCGGCACGACTGGCCGACTGGGCCATCGCGCCGCTGCTGGACGACCTCAACACGCCGCTCGCTCTTGCCCGGCTGCGCGACCTGCGCACGCTGGAGAACGCCGTCACTGTCGGCGGCTCCCCCGCCGTGGCGATGGAGCGTGCCGGCCTCGCCGTGCCGCCCGCGCCGGGCGTCGCCGCCGCGGCCTTCCGCGAGGCTGCCTCGGTGCTGGGCATTGCCACCGGCGACCCCGCTGCCTGGCTGCAGGGCGGCGACGACGCGGCCGAGATCGAGGCCGCCATCGCCGCGCGCCTCGCCGCGCGGAAGGCCAAGGATTGGAAGGAGGCGGATCGCATCCGCGACGACCTGAAGTCCCGGGGCATTCTGCTGGAGGATGGCTCCGGCGGAACGACCTGGCGTCGCGCTTGACCTTGCCACCGTGGGAAGCTGCAACACGCGCTCCGGTTCCAACCGACCGGAGGATCAGACCATGACCCGCATCGTTCTCGCCCTCGCTGCCGCCCTGATCGCGCTGCCCGCCGCCGCGCAGCATGCCGGCCATGGCAGCGCACCCACGCCCGCCGCGGCGCAGGAAGCCGCCTCCACGCAGGAATACCGCGCGGCGAATGACCGCATGCATCGCGACATGACGATCGCCTACACCGGCAATGCCGATCGCGACTTCGCCGCCGGCATGATCCCGCACCACCAGGGCGCAATCGACATGGCGCGCACGGTCCTGAAGTATGGCCAGGATCCCGAGATCCGCGCGCTTGCCGAGAACGTCATCCGCGCCCAGGAAGCCGAGATCGCGCAGCTTCGCGCCTATCTCGCCCGCACCGCGCCACGATGACGGGCGGGCGGCAGGATGGCCGGGCGCGGCTGACGCGGCCGGCGGGCGAGACTCCGGTCGTTGTGCTCGTGCGCCCGCAGATGGCGCGCAACATCGGCACGACCGCTCGCGCCATGGCCAATGGCGGGCTGTATGACTTGCGCATCGTCGCGCCCCGCGACGGCTGGCCGCAGGCAGATGCCTATCCGGCCGCGTCCGGTGCCGACGTGATCCTCGATGACGCGCAGGTCTTCGACACGGTCGAGGCCGCGGTCGCCGACTGCCATCGTGTCTTCGCCACCTGCCCGCGTCCGCGCCACATCGTGATCCCGGTCCGCACCGCCCGTGCGGCGGCGGAGGATTTGCGCGACATCGCCTCCCGCGGCCTGCGGTCGGCCGTGCTGTTCGGCCCCGAGCGTGCGGGGCTGGAGAATGACGACATGGCCTGCGCGGATACGCTGGTGCGCTACCCGCTCAACCCCGAGCACATGTCGCTCAATCTCGCCCAGGCGGTGATGATCCTCGCCTATGAATGGTGGACCGCGGCGGAGCCTACGCCGCCGCGCGCGTTGATGACCAACGAGACGCGCATCGCCACCAAGGGCGAGCTGGAGGGCTTCCTGAACCGGCTGGTGGGTGAGCTCGACGCCAGCGGGTTCCTCGACCACGAGCAGAAGCGCCCAGGCATGGTGCGTAACCTGCGGCACTGGTTCCAGCGCGGGGAAGTGACGGAACAGGAACTGCGCACGCTGCACGGGGTCGTCACGGAACTCTCGCGCGGACGGATGCGGCGGGGACGACCGGACGTGGTGCCGCCTTGGGAAGAGGGCGGCTGACGGACGAGGCGTCGGATTTCGCGCCAGTCACGACAGGAGCTGCCGGGGCGCTCTCGCCACCCGCATCCCGACGACCTTGCAGGATCGAGGCAATCGACCTGCCCAGTGCCAGGTGACGGTTTGCAAAGGCCGTGGGCCTTTGCTGGGGTGAGGTCCGGAGAGGGGCAAAGCCCCTCTCTGGTCTGTCAGCGCCGGATCACTTCCGTCGCGTCTGGACGATCACCCCGTCATTCTCCAGCGCCGCGATCTCCTCCTCGGAGAAGCCACGGGCCAGCAGCACTTCCCGCCCATGCTGGTTGAACTTCGGCGGCTGGCTGCGGGCCCCGCCCGGGGTGCGCGACAGCTTGATCGGCGTGTTCAGCGCGCGGAAGTCGCCGATCTCGGCGACCATGTTGCGGAAGGCGGTGTGCTCGGCGGCCATCGCCTCATCGACGTGGAGCACCGGGCCGGCCGGCAGGCCGGCGGCGAGCATGCGGCGCGTCAGCTCGTGCCCGTCCTCCTCCGCGAAGCGCGCGTTCAGCGCCTCGGTCAGCGCGTCGCGGTTCACCACGCGTTCGCCATTGGTCGCGAAGCGCGGATCCTTCGCCAGTTCCGGCATGTCGAGGAAGGCGCAGAACTTGCGGAAGGCGGGATCATTGCCGGCGGCGACGAAGATCTCGCAGGTCCTGGTCTTGAACTTGGAATAGGGTGCGAGGTTCGGGTGCGGGTTGCCCGTCGCCTTGGGCCGCTTGCCGGAGAGGAAGTAGTTGGCGGCATGCGGATGCAGCAGGGCCATGCCGCAATCATGCAGCGTCATGTCGCAATACTGGCCACGGCCTGACCGTTCGCGCTCATGCAGCGCCATCAGGATGGCGATGGTGCTGAACAGGCCCGTTGCGATGTCCACGATCGGGTTGCCGAGGCGCGTCGGGCCGGAGGTCTCGGTGCCGTTGATCGACATCAGCCCGGTCATCGCCTGCAGCACGGCGTCGTAGCCGGGGAAGCCGCCGAGCGGGCCCTCGCCGCCGAAGCCCGAGACGCGGCAATGGATCAGGCGCGGGAATTTCTTCGACAGCACCTGTTCGTAGCCGAGGCCCCACTTCTCCATCGAGCCGGGCTTGAAGTTCTCGACCAGGATGTCCGCGCCTTCGAGCAGGCGCATCAGCACCTCGCGCCCGGCGGGCTTGGACAGGTCGAGGCCGACGCTCCGCTTGTTGCGGTTCACGCCGACGAAATAGGAGGCATCGCCATCCGCGTTGAACGGGGGGCCCCATTCGCGGACCTCGTCGCCCTGCGGGGGTTCGAGCTTGATGACCTCGGCCCCGTGGTCGGACAGCACCATGGTGCAGTAGGGGCCGCCGAGGACGCGGGTCAGGTCCACCACGCGCAGCCCGGCCAGCGCGCCGGCGGAGGGGGTGCGGGCAGGGCCCGTCGCTTCGGTCAGTTTCGGCGTGCCGTCCATGGCGGTGCTTCCTCGCAACCCGGTTCGGCCGGGAACTGCCCCGGCCGTTATGTCATGTCGAACAACCTGGCGACGGTCAGGTCAAGCCCAGGGCCATCATGCCGAAGGCCGCGGCAACCAGCGCCAGGCCGGCGACGACGAGCTTCGCAGCCAGGAGGAGTGACCCACGCCACCCCATCCCCGGTACCAGCCGCCCGGGGTCGTCGGGCGGATGGATCACGCTGTGCCACGTGCCGAGGATCGGCCGATAGCTGTTCCTGACGGGCCAGCGCACATCAAGCAGTGGCCCTGGTTCCTCGGTTTCTACCGTGGTGGTCTGGCCCGAGGCATTGTAGCCGACGATGCGCACGCGCCGTTCGATCCAACGACGGTAGCGCAACGCCCTGAACAGCATCCACACCGCATAGATGATGGCGCAGTAGCCGAGGAAGGCGAGCAGCGAATGCACGATACGGCAAGCCCTCAGGCCGCCGCGGCGTCACGCCCCCAGACGCGGGCGCAGAATTCGGGATAGGTCTCGACCATTTCGGCCTTCACCTGGCCGCGCAGCAGGGCGAGTTCCGTCTCGGTCGGGTCCGGCGTCGCCGGCACCGCATCCGGCACGTCGAAATCGAAACCTGTCGCCTCACGCACGCTTTCGACCGTCTCCCCCGGATGCAGCGATTCCAGGGAGAAGCGCGCCCGGTCCGGATGGAAGCGGAAGACGCATTTGCCGGTGACCAGCGCCTGCGCCGTGCCGCGGCGGAATACGCCGGGCGGGGACACGCCGGGGGCGGAGATGTTGTCCACCTTTTCGACCAGCACGCGGGGCGAGTGTTCCTCGCGGAACAGGATGGTGCGTGGCGTCATGAAATACATGAAGGCCGAGCCAAAGGAGCCGGGGAAGCGCACGGCCTTGCCGGGCCATTCGCCAGTGCCGACCAGGTTCAGATTGGCCTGCCCGTCGATTTGCCCACCGCCGAGGAAGAACAGGTCGATCCGCCCCTGGCCGGTGAGGTCGAAGAGCTCCCGCGTACCCTCGGTGAAGGGATTGCCGCTGCGCTTGTGCAGCAGGGACAGCCGGACCGGATGGCCGGACAGCTTCACCAGCCAGCAGGCCGCGGCGGGAATGGGGGAGGCCGCGCCGACCGCGATATGCCGCGCCGGCGGGGCGGAGGGATCGCGGATCAGTCGCGCGAGCGTCACTGCCAGGCGTTCTTCCAGGGCGATCATTCGGCGGCGACCTTCTGCGCGGTGTTGAAGACCTCGCGGTCGAGCCAGGCGCGGAAGCCTTCGTCGGTCTTGGCCGCGCGGGCGTAGTCGGTCACATAGGCTTGGTCGAAGCCGTATTCGTCGAGCAGCGCCGCCGGCTGCGCGCCACGCTCGGCGATCGCGGTGGCGGTGACGTAGGTCGCGTTGATCGTGCCCGAGGCCAGCTTCTCGTCTTCCAGGAAATTGCCCTCGACGACGCGTTCCACCGTCACCAGCGCGGCCTTGGAGGCATGGGCGATGGTCGCGCATTCGCGCCGGCGGCCGAGCCACACATTGCCTTCGCTGTCGGCCATGGCGGCGTGGAACACCGCGAAATCCGGCTGCTTGGCGGGCAGCAGCACGATCGGGTCCTCGCCCTCGGCGGCGAAGGGGTTCGGGATCACCTTCCAGTCCGGGCGATTGGCCAGGATGTCGGACCCGATGATCCCGCGCAGCGGCATGAAGGGAATGCCCTTCTCCGAAGCCTGCAGCATCGAATGGATCGCCGGGCAGGTGGCGTCGCGCAGCCGGATGGACCCGGCTTTCAGCGCGGCGGTGAAGCGCGGCGCGAAGCCCGCCTCGCCGAGCGACACGGCCGAGGTCTCGACCTCCGCCACGCAGCCCGCGCCGATCAGGATGTCTGTGGCGAAGCCCGAGACCGGCACGCCGAGGAGCCGCAGCCCCTTCGCGCCTTTGCGGATCAGCGCCTTCGCGAGCGCGACCGAGGGTAGGGAATTATCGGGCGGCATCGCGACCAGCGCCCCATCGGGCACCTGGGCGGCAAGCGCATCCACGGATGGCAGCATCATCGGGCAGTTCCTCCGACAGTCATGTTACGCGCGGGGTGCTGAAGCGGCCAGGGGCCGTGCTTCCCAACCGCGTGTATGAAAGGGGCATGCCGCCCATCAGTCTCGATACGCCCCGCCTGATCCTTCGCCCCTGGCGCCAAGCGGATCTCGATCCTCTTTTCGCCATCAATGGCGACCCGGGTAGCATGCGCCACTTCCCCGCGGTGATGACGCGCGCGGAAAGCGATGCCTGGGCTGCGCGCATCCAGGCGCATTTCGCCGAGCATGGCTGGGGCTTCTGGGTGGTCGAGAACAAGGCCGACGCGGCCTTCGTCGGCGTGGTCGGGCTGCTGAACATTCCCTGGCAGGCGCGATTCACGCCGGCGGTCGAGATCGGCTGGCGCATCCACCCCGCCCATCGGCGCCGTGGCGTCGCCGAGGAGGCGGCGCGCGCGGCGCTCGACTTCGGCTTCGGTCCGCTGGGCCTGACTGAGATCGTCGCCTTCACCGTGCCGGGCAACGAGGCGTCCTGGCGGCTGATGGAGCGGCTCGGCATGCATGCCGATGGCGATTTCGACCATCCACGCCTGGCCGCCGGGCATCCGCTGCGGCGCCACCTTCTCTATCGCCTGGCCGCGCCGCGACGGTAGTATCGGCTCCTTGGTTCGAGCGACCGGCAGGAGGGTTCCGTGTCCCGCATTCATCGTCTCGCGTTGGCAAGCGCTTTCGGCCTGCTGGCGCTGCCCGTCGCCGCCGCCACGGTCTCCACCGGCTGGGTCGAACTGCAATCCGGCAGCCAGGATGACTGTGTCGAACTTGGCCAGCGCGCGGTCCAGGCCGCGGGGTTCCAGGCCACCGTCTCCCAGGACCGCCAGACCGTCTTCGGCTGGCGCGGCGAGGAAGCACTGACGGTGCGCTGCATCGCCGGCAACCGCGTGGCCGTCGTCTTCGCCTGGGTGAACGACCAGTCGAACGACAGCGCCCAACTCGTCGAGGCCGTGACGCGCGCCTATCGCAACCCCTCGCGTCCCGGCGGCAACCTCACGGGCGGCGGCGGCAACCTGACCGGTGGCGGCGGGAGCTTCACCGGCGGTGGCAATCTGGGGGGTGGGAGTCCTGGTGGCGGCAACCTCGGCGGCGGGGGCGGGAACCTGGGCGGGGGTGGCGGCAATTTCGGGGGCGGCGGGGTGGTGAAGCGCTGAGCAGCCGCGCCCGATTTCAGGTCAGATGCAGGCATTCCGGCCGCCGTTTGGCGCGATCCGCTTGCATTCGCAGGGTTGCGCTGACGGCCGGTCGCGCGCACCTCTTGTACCGTCGCATTCATCAGCACGCGGCCGCGCCTTCGGCCGCCCCGGGGAACTTGCTTCATGTCCGTGACGCGTCAGGAATTTCGTGATGCCATGGCGCGCCTTGGCGCCGCGGTGAACATCGTGACCACCGACGGGCCGGCGGGGCTCGGCGGGCTGACGGTCAGCGCGGTCTGCTCGGTGACCGACGATCCGCCGACGCTGCTGGTCTGCCTCAATCGCGGCAGCCCGCAGAACCGGATGTTCAAGGACAATGGGGTGCTCTGCGTGAACTGCCTGGCACCCGGGCAGGAAGAACTGTCCGGCCGCTTCGCCGGTCGCAGCGCCGAGGCCGACATGCCCGAGCGCTTCTCGCACGCCAGCTGGGGGCTGCTCGAGACCGGCGCGCCGGTGCTGGACGGGGCAACGGTCTCCTTCGACTGCCGGATCGCGGATGTGGTGGAACGCGGCACGCACAGCGTGATCTTCGCGGAAGTGGAAGCGGTGCGGCAGGGCGCGGCGACGCGCGGGCTGATCTGGTTCAGCCGGAACTACCACGCGATCGGCGTGGGCTGAGGGGCGGCAGGGCGGGGGAGGGAACTCCCCCGCGCCCCCTCCTTTTTCTGTCTGTCACCAGGGTGCGCGGCGCCACGCGAC
>JAYRJZ010000113.1:0-16687 GCA_041906015.1 Roseomonas sp. | reverse complement strand
CGGACCGCCATCGAAGAGGTTGCGGATCGGGTCGATGCAGATCACGTCGGGAGGCGCGTCGGGGAAAGCCTGGCGGATGGCGGCCGCGACGAGGGGCACGCCCTGCTCGTCGAGCAGCATGCGCAGCTTCGGGGTGACGACGAGGGTGCTCCGGGCACGGGCGACGACGTCGCGGTCGAGCCGGAGCTGCTGCAAACGCTCGCGCAGATAGTGGTACTGGATCTCAGCCTGCAGATAGAAGACCCGCAGCGGCCGCGGCGCGGTGAAGCGCAGGAAGGGCGCGCCGGCAGCGGCGTGCACCAGCAGGCTGATCAGGAAGTCAGATTTTCCGACCTTTGGCGCGCCGCCGAGGACCAGCATGCCGCCCGGCGTGAGCACGCGCGGACCGATCAGGTCGTCCGGCATGGGCGAGGTGTCGTCGAGCAGCGCACCGAGGGTGTGGGCCGGGACGGCAGCGGGTGATGCGCCGTCGGCGCGCAGTAGCGGCGGCCCGTTGCGATCGACGTGGAGCGCCCAGAGCGCGTCGGCCTCGGCCTTAAGCCGATCGAGCGGCCAGGCGGGGCGCAGGCAGGCGGCGTTGTAACCGCAGATCGCCTCCCAGCCCTGATCTGGGGTGAGTCGCCCTTCGTGGACCTGCCGAATGAAGTGCCCGATGGCCGCACTCGCCCCCTGGAAGCGCGTCCAGCCATCCTGGGCGCCCTCGCGGACAGGGGTGGTGAGGATGGCGTCGAGGCCCGGCCGTTCGCCCTGTGCCAGGCTGTGATGACGCTCCTGCCCCGGCAGAAAGGGCATGGCGGCGACCGCCTCGGCGAACTCGGCGAGATCCACCTCGCGCTCGGCATGATGCTGGCGGATGCTGACGACGCGCTCGGTACCACCCTTGCGATACAGCGTGCCGGGCACTCGGATCGGCTGATGCGCGGAGCGGAAATGCGGATCGCCGCCGACCTTGTCGGCCATCTCCCCGCGCAGGGCACAGAGCCGGATCAGGTCCTGCCCCTCCGCGGGTTCCGTCAGCCGCCACCAGGCATGCAGCTTGGCGGCACCCTTAGCCGTGCGACCTCCGCTCTGCACCACCAGCGTCGGCGGTCCGAGGTGCTGGATAAGATGCGCGAGCTTCGCCTCGACGTCGCCGGTATCGAGATCGACGACAACGGCCTGCATCTGGCGGACATGCTCGGCGCGGGCCTGACCCTGCTCGGCCACCGTGCCGGGGATGACATAGACCGCCGTGCCCTCGCGCGCCGCCCAGTTCGCGTAGGTGCCAAGCAGCTCCGCGGCAGCAGCGTCGGCCGGGATCCAGATGTTGTGCGGGCGCGTCTCGAGGCCCTGTCCCTGATCGACGAAGCCGCGGATGGGGATCAGCCCGTCGCAATAGCCGAACACCACCTCGAGGAAGGTCGCGATGGCGCCGTGGTTGATCGCCGATCCCTCCTCCTCCCAGGGCAGGCTCGGCGCATCGTTGAAATCGCCCCAGGCGCTCATGCCGGCTGCGCCCAGCAGCGCTTGGCCCAGGGGCAGAAGCGACATTCATAGAAGTCAGGCTGCGCGGCGATGCGCGGCAGCAGGTCGCCTGCGTCGCACGCCCTGAGCACCCGCACCGCGCGGTCCGACATGCGCTGCGCCAGCGCGGCGTCGAAGGGCACCAGCTCATGGTGCAGCTCGGCGGTATCCTTGTTGATGGCGGTGAACAGCGCGGGATGGTCGGCGACGCCAGGGACGGCGGCATCCATATAGGCCTGGTAGACCGCGATCTGCGCTGCGTAGATCGGCTTGGCGATGGCGACGCCCTTGCTCGACGTCTCGCGCCATGCCTTGGCGTTCATGGTCTTGCATTCCCACAGCGCGGGGAACGCCATGCCGGGAATGTCAGGCCCGCCGGCGAGAACGCCGTCGACGTGGCCGCGGATGCGCCCGCCCGCGACCGCAAAGCCGAACTGCTCGCCATCGGAGCGGTTGCCCTTGCGAGTGTAGAGATCGAAGCCGGCGGTGCGCAGCCAGTCGACGGCGACATCCTCCAGCGCGTGACCGATGCCGAAGATGCGCAGGATCCGCCCGTCGAAGCCGGCACCGTCGTCTTTCGGCGCCTGCAGGAACTCGAACTGCAACGCGCGCTCGCAGGCATGGCCGAGGCGGGAGCCGCCGAGATAGGTCCGCGGCGGCGTCGCAGCGCTCCTCGCCATCAGCGCGGCATCGATCGCGGCATTGACGTGCAGGGCGGTCTGCCCGCGGCTGTTGAAGTCGAGCATCAGAGGGGCAGCTCCTCGATGGTCTGGCCGCGGGCGATCGCCTGCATCGCCTCCTGGAAGGCGCCGACCGCAACCTCGATCAACGTCAGCACTTGCGGCCCGGTGAGGTCCTGGAGCCGCGTGCCCCAGCCGATCTCAGCCATGATCTCGCCCAGGGGGCGCAGCGCGGCCCGCATGGCGGCCTGCTCTTGCTCGGTGAGGTCAACCACGGCGGACGACCTCCCCACCAAGCGCGACCAGAAAGTCTGGCAGGCGATGCCGCAGAAACAGACCGAGGGCCGCGGCTTCTTCCGCGGCGCCGGGTCTAACCAGCCAAAGCCGCGCGCCGGGCGGGAGCAGACGGCGCAGGGCGGTTCCGGGGAGCGGGCCATCGATCATGCGGCCTGCCCCAGCGCCGCGGGCTGGGCGCTGCGCACGAGATGCTGGATGGCCTGGCGGTTGAACTTGAAGGTGAGCAGCGCCGAGGCCTGGTACCGGGTCATGCCGAGATCGGCGCGGGCCTGCGGCGGCAGATGGACCAGCTGGCGCTCGGTCGGCGGCTCGCGCAGCCAGCGCCGGCTCTTGTGGGCGCCCTCGTCCGTCTCGTAAGTGTTCAGCCAGTCATCCGCC
Organism: Roseomonas sp.; assembly: GCA_041906015.1. GTDB lineage: Bacteria > Pseudomonadota > Alphaproteobacteria > Acetobacterales > Acetobacteraceae > Neoroseomonas. Next base: position 13,829 of record JAYRJZ010000113.1, on the reverse strand, counting down.
GCGGCCAGCGCCACCAGCCGCTCCCCGATGGACAGCAGGCGCGGCCGCTCCTCCTTCGCCCCGCCGACCGCGTGCCAGGCTTCGTTCAGGAAGAAGATGCCCGCCCAGCCGTTGAAGCCATTGGCCAGCAGCGCCGCATCATCGCCGAACAGGTCGCACCACTGGAAAGCCGAGCGCCGGAGGAGATCGATCTCCGTCATGACGAAGTCGGTGAGCGGCGTCGTGTCGCGCCCGCGGGGCTCGAAGGCGTGGCCGCAGATCGGGCACTCCATCACCGCGATCGGCACCTCTGCCTCGCAGGAGGGGCAGGTCTTGGTGGGCGGCTCGCCCTCGCCGGGCCGGCTGTCGAGATCGACGTCCTGCTCCAGGCAGCCATGGATCTGCGAGGAGGTGCCGAAGTCGAGAACGATGCAGTCGCGCTTAACGATGCCGGGATGCTCGTTGGGATCCACGGTGCGCAGCCCGCGACCGACCATTTGGATCATGGTGCATTTGAACGAGCTCGGCCGCAGCAGGACGACGCAGGAGGTGGGCGGGTGGTCCCAGCCCTCGGTCAGCACCGCGACATTGACCACGATGCGCGCCTCGCCCCGGGCGTAGGCGGCCAGGACCGAGCGCCGCTCCCCATCCGGCATGTCGCCGGTGACGATGACGGTGGGGACGCCGGCAGCGTTGAAGGCGGCGGCGACGTGCTCGGCATGGGCGATGGTGGAGCAGAAGGCCACGGTCTGGCGGCCGCCGGCCTTCTCCTGCCAGTGCTTCACCACCGCGTCGGTGACCGGCACCGTGTCCATGACACGGGCGACCTCGCCCATGTCGAAATCGTCACCGCTGCGGCGCACGGCGCGGAGCTCATCCTGGACGCCGACATCGATGATGAAGGTGCGGGGCGGCACCAGGTGGCCGGAGGCGATCAGCTCGCCCAGGCGTATCTGGTCGGCGACGTTGGAGAAGACCTGGCGCAGCCCGACCTTATCCCCGCGGTTCGGCGTCGCCGTAACGCCGTAGATGCGGCAATCGGGATTGCGTTGCAGCGCCCGATCGATGATGCGGCGATAGCTGTCGGCGACGGCGTGATGCGCCTCGTCGATCACCAGCAGGTCCAGCGCCGGCATCGCCTCGAGGTTCGCCTGGCGGGTCAGCGTCGGCACCATGGCGAAGGTGACTTGGCCGCCCCAGGATTTCTGGCCGGCATCCACCACCGAGGTGCTGATGCCGGGATTCACGCGGCGGAACTTCGCCAGGTTCTGCGCCGTCAGCTCATCCCGATGCGCGAGGACCGCGGCCCTGGCGGCGCTGCCATCGATGTGCTCGCCCACCGCCGCCGACAGCATGATCGTCTTGCCGGCGCCGGTCGGGGCGACGCCGAGCGTGTTGCCGTACTCGCCGAGCGCACGCAGGCTGCGCTCGACGAAGAGCTTCTGGCGGGGGCGGAGCATCATGCTGGTAGGGCCCTCCCTCAGCGCGCCCAGGCCGGGCGCGGATCGGCGGAGGCGGCCGGCTGCTGCGGGGGCGGTGGGAAGGCCCCCTGGTGCATGGCAGGCGGCGCGGCGGGCGGCTGGGGTGCCGCGAAGCCCTGCGGCGGCCCGGCGTAGGCCGGCGGCGCGGCGTAGCCGCCGGGCGCGGCGTGTTGCCCCATCGCCTGGGCATAGCCCCGGTGATCCGGCGTCACCGCCCCGCGGATTTCGTTCTTGGCCTCACCGTTGGTGTCGGTGCCGAGATCAATGCGGGCGATGAATTCCAGCCCATCGAGATCCGCGAAGCCGCCAATGCGTCGCGCCGCTTGCGCCTGGGGCGAGACGTCCTTGTCGGAAATGCCGCGCGCCGAGTTCAGCATGCTGCGCACGAAGCTGCGGCCCATGTTGCCCCAGTCCGGCCCCTTCGGGCTGTAGAGGCCGATCAGCGTGAAGATCTTCCGCTTCGCGTAGGCCCCCTCCAGCACGGTGAACTCGCCGTTGAGATAGACGGCGCCGGTGCTGCCGCGCGTGGCGTAGCCGCCGGTCCAGCCCTGGCTCGGATCGTCGAAGCCGCCCGGGCGGATGGTGAGGCGGACCTTCGCCAGCGTCCCCTTGGGGATCAGGTTCGGGTTGGATTGGGCGTCGTTGTAGTCGTTCCAGGAAGCCATAAGGGATCTCCTCGGATCAGGCGGTCGGGGCGTTGGCAGGCGCGGGCAGCGCAGGCGTCGGCGCCGGCAGCGCCAGGCGCTCAGCGATCGGGCGGGCGGGGCCGCGGATCTTCGCGAAGAGCCGGCCAAGATGCGGCTCCTCGACCATGTCGAGCCGGCCGCTGCGGTCCTTTGCGGGGTATCCCCAAGGATTGAGCGTCTGGCACACGAGTGCACGGCGGAGCTGGCCGTCCTCGCCCTTGATGGCGGCGAGCGTCAGCACCTCGTCGACGATGCCGGGCAGTTCGAGACCGGTCTTGCTGCCGTCGATCTGCGGCACGAAGAGCTTGCGATTGAAGTCGTCGACCTTCTCGTCGAGGATGCCGACGAAGATCACGTTCTTGCCGCGCGTGTGCTGGAGCTGCGTGAGCCAGGCGATCATCTCGCGGCCATGCAGCCCATAGGCGCCGCGCAGATCGGGCTTGCCGGTGCGTTCGGCGAAGGCCTCGGGCTGGCCGCGGCACCATTGCAGGCAGAGACGGCCGGCCACGGTGATGCTGTCGATGAACAGCGTCTCGTAGCGATCGAGCGATGCGGGATCGCCGAACTTCGCGCAGACGCCGGTGTAGTGCGCCTGCGAGTAGGGCTGCTCGTCGCGCAGCGCCGGGTTCGGCCCGCCGATGAAGGCCGCGAGGTCGCGGCATTCCTCCCAGGTGCGTGGGCGCACCGTGTCGCCCGGCCATCCCTCGACGGCGAGGTCGCCGGCCTCGAGATCCCAGAAGAGCGTCGTCGTCGCCAGTAGCGTCCACAGCAGACTGGTCTTGCCTTCGCCGCTGCGGCCGAAGATCGCCACCTTGATCATGCGCTCGATGGCGAGCCGCTCATCGGCGGTGATGATGCGCAGCGCCATCAGAGGCCTCCCCGCATCGGGATGATGCAGTCGCCATGCGGGCTGTCGCGCTGAGCGATCTCGGACAGGATGGAGAGGCGATAGGTGGCGCGCCCCATGCGCACCGTGCGTGCCGGCTCAAAGGCCGCGCGAATGCGCTCCGGCCACGCCGTGTAGGCTCGCTCCGAGACCTTGAGGGTGACCTCGACGTACTGGCCGGGATCCTTGCCACCGGTGCGGATCTGCTCGGACAGTGCGGCGAGCCGGGCCTGATCCCACTCGACCTTCTTAGGAAGGTCGGCGGTGACCTCGACCGTGCCGTCCATGAAGCGCACCGTACCGGTGTCCTTGCCGGCAGCGGCACGAGCGCCGATGGCGCGCTGCTCGTAGCGCATGGCGATGGCGCCCTCGATCCAGTCGAGCGCCCGCTTGGCGATGTCGAGGCGGGAGCGCGCCTCCTCCTGCAGCATGGCGAGATGCTCGGCCGGCAGGTCGATCACCTGGCTGATCGGCAGCAGGCGCATGTCGTCGAGGGTCGGGCGGTTACGGCGGGCGTCGTCCATCATGCCGCCTCCTGGCTAAGGAGGTCGGCCAGCATGTAGCCAGCCGCGCTCCGCGCGCTCAGCGGCCTTGGCCGGACGATCAGCAGATAGGCGCAGCGCCCTTCGGCGACGCGGCGCTGCACGAGATGACCGAGGCCCGCCTCCGCCATCGCCCAGACGCGCCGCGCGACCGCCTCGAGATCCTCGCGCCGGTCGGCCGGCAGTTCGGACGCGACCTTGTCGCGATCACGGGCGAGCAGGCCAATGTGGTAGACGATGGCATCGCCGGGCGACGCACCGGCAAAACGATCGCACAGACCGTTCTCCGTCAGCACGACATCAAGCAGATCCTCGATGCTCAGCATGAGTTCGGTCGACAGCAGTTCAGGGGATTTGAAGCGCATCGTGTGGGGCTCCCTTCGACGCGTGGTGCTCACTTTGTTATTTACGGATCTGCGCGAAATCCTTCTCACGGCCGCGACGGCATCGGCGCCGTCCCACGGATGGATGCTGCCTCCGCAGGGCGGACACCGAGTGCGCGCAGCCAGCAGCGCAGGTCGTGCAGCTCGCGATAGAAGGTGGCGGAAGAGACAGCGCCGGCGTCGCGCGCCGCCGCGACATCACGGTGCAGGATGATCCGCCGCAGCAGCGCCCGCGGCTCCGGAGGCAGATCCTCATCAACGCGCCCGAACGCGACGGCGATGTCGACATCCGGCTGCGGCACCACGAGGGAGCTCAGGATGTCGGCAGCGGCCCTGCCGTCGAGGGACACGCACTCCGGCGATGATGGCTGCCGCGCCCGATCGATGACGGCACGCCGCGCGAGCACGGCGACGAAGGTGGTCCAGGACGCCCGCGTAACGTCGAAGCGCTGGCCCGCCTCAAGGATGACCAGCAGGATGTCCTGGGTCAGGTCCTCCCGGTCCTCCCGGACCAGCCGGCGCTGCCGGGCGAAACGTGCGGCGTGGAAGCGCGCCGCCACCAGTGCCGCGCGGACCTGATGTTCATCCCATTGTTCAGGAAGATGTGCCTGCGATTTCTGTTTCTCTCTCATCCCACGGCCCTTCCGGCTCGGTTGATTGCGATGAGCCGAGATCAGCGCCGTGGTCGGGGGTGCGGCTAGGGCAAGGGGGTGCGCAGGGGTGCGTTGAACGCCCTCGCCGATCAGCGCACCCCATAACAACTCAATGCTTTAGCGCTATCCCTCAATCACTTACGAACCAGGGGGTGCGGCGTATCCGCGACCACCGCACCCCCTCCCGGCGAGAGCGCTGGACTCCTCCGCGGAGGGGAACATAAAGTGAACTTACCGTTGCCCAATCATCTCCAAGCCATGGACCTGGTTCCTATGTCGATTGCCATCGCCTATCCCGCCGCCGCGGCCCTCAACCCGCGCCAGGACGCGGCTGCCCCAGCCATTCGTGCCGTCGCCGCCCAGGTCCGACGCCAGATCCCGCGCGAGCCTGACAGCCTTGCGCTCACCCTCTCGGCGCTGATCGACGCCTGTCGCGCGGTCGAGGTGAACGAGCAGCGCCTGTCCGTGTCCTGGGAGCTGGGCCGCGCGCTGCGCGATGAGTTCGGCCAGTCCGTACTCGGCCTCTGTGACATCGATGCGCACGAGCCGGGCTGGGCCTACATCGCGGTCAATGGACCGATGACGGCCAATCGCCCTGACCTGGCGCTGAGCACGGCAGCGCATGAGCTCGGCCATCTGCTGTTCGACGTGCCGGCCGCGCTGGCCAGGGGAGACCAGCGCTATCACGCGGTGGCCAGTTCCCCGCGGGCGCTCGAACGCCAGGGTCGCGGCGCCGAGGCGCGCGCCAATGAATTCATGGGCGCCCTGCTGGTGCCGCCAGTGCCGCTGCACACGCGGTTGCTGGCCTATGCGCGCAGCGAAGGGTTGCGGCTTTGCCGCGGGCCGCACCAGGGCCGGCCGGCCAGTCCGATCGTCGCGGTCGGCAATCCGCCCGATGTCCTGGCCGGCGTGCTGGCGGCGCTGGCCGGCGATTTCGGTGTGTCCGAGCGGTTCATCGCCGTGCGCCTGTCGCGCTACGGCCTGGTGGAGGGAGGCGTCTGATGGCGTTCGGCGATGTGGTGCGCGCCCGGCGCACGGAGCTCGCGATCGGGCTCAATGATCTGGCCGAGCGGATGGGGATCTCTCCCGGCTACTGGTCACGGATCGAGCGCAACCTCGACAAGCCGCCGAGCGATGAGGTGGTCCAGCGCGCTGCGGCGATCCTCGGCATTCCGCTCGATGCGCTGTTTGTCGAGGCGGAGCGCCTGCCGCCCGACATGCGCAAGGACATGGGTCGCGTCGTGCTGGCCTATCGGCGCCTGCGCAGCATGCGAGCGGGCTGACGGAGGACGCGATGGCAAACCCTCCGAAGAAGAAGGTCTTCTATCAGATCGACGAAGTGTGCCAGCGGCTCGGGCTGTCGCTGCTCGACATGTCGGTGTTGGTATCCGAGAGAAAGATCCAGCTCTGCACCGCGGTGGCTGGCTTGCTGGTTGAGGACGGGCACCACGAGGTCGCGCTTGATGGCGATGCTGCGCCGGTCCCCGATAGCCGCCTGCGTGTGCAGGGTCTCGTCGACCTGAAGCCGGATGATGCGTGGTTTGTTCTGCGGCACGGATCGCAGACGATCTTCTGGCTGGCCGCCGAGCCGGGTTTCTATCGGCGCCTGGTCAGCACGAGCGAAGAGGATCGCGGCTACACGGTCATCCGTGACGAGGTCGGTGTGCGCCACGAGGAGTTCGCGCGCTACGCGGCCACCGAGGAAGCGCTGGATAACATCGCGCTTGGCCCGAAGGCCGGAGGACGCGGCTCGCAGCCGACTTACGATTGGGATGCGGCTCGGCTCGAGGCATGCCGGCTGATCTACTTCGAGGGCGTGCCCGACTCCTTCGGCGCCCTGATCCGGCATGTGCAGGGCTGGTTTGCCGAGAAGGGCGGCAGGGTGCCCGACGAGAGCACGATGAAGCGTCGGCTGCGCGATGTCTGGGCCATCTTCGGGTCGGAGGCAAAGCGGAAGGCGGCGTGATAGGGGTGCTTCGCGTGGTGCCGTGAGAACGGCACTACCCCAAATCCGTACATAACAGGCAGGACCATGCGTGTTGGATCGCAATGCCCCTGCCGACCTCGAGCAACCACCACCTCCCGCCGCACCTCCGCGAGGTCTGCGACCTTCTCGCGCGCGGCCTGCTGCGGCTCCGCAGCCGCGCTGCCGAGGACGCTGCGCGGAACGCCGCGGACCGCGGAGAGCGGTTGCTACACTTCCCGGCCACCCAGCGCCGTCATGCAAACCGGACCACCCGGAGAGACGCATGACGCGCACCACGAAGCCCAAGCCCGCCACCCCGCCGGCGTTTACCGCCCCCGCCATCCCACCCGCCGACGTGCTGGGCCGGCTCGCTGCCTTGAAGACCGCCACCACGCCGGCGCTGCGCGAGCAGTGGCGCGCGCTCTTCGGCACCGAGCCGCCGCCCTACAACCGGCGCTTCCTGGGAAGCCGCCTCGCCTATCGCATTCAGGAACTCGCCTATGGCGGCCTGAAGCCGGAGACGCTGGCCCGGCTCGAGGCGCTGGGCGAGCAGCTCGACGGCGGCAAGATCACCGTCCGGCGCATGCGCGGGGACGACAAGCCAATCGCCGGCACCCAGCTGATCCGCGAGTACCAGGGCGTCGAGCACGTGGTGACCGTGACGCGCGATGGCTACGAGTACCAGGGGCGCCCCTACCAGTCGCTCTCCGCCATCGCCCGCGCCATCACCGGCACGCGCTGGAACGGGCGCGTGTTCTTCGGGCTGCGCCCGAGCCGAAGCGCGGCATGAAGCGCGACGCGAAGCCGGCCGGCGCGATGCCCGCGACCGTGCGGAAGCTCCGCTGCGCGGTCTACACCCGGAAATCGAGCGAGGAAGGGCTCGACATGGAGTTCAACTCCCTCGACGCGCAGCGCGAGGCCTGCGAGGCCTTCATCGCCAGCCAGCGCGCCGAGGGCTGGGTCCTGGTCCGGGACCGCTACGACGACGGCGGCATCTCCGGCGGCACCCTCGAGCGCCCCGCCCTGAAGCGGCTGGTCGCCGACATCCAGGAGGGGCTAGTCGATGTGGTGGTGGTCTACAAGATCGACCGACTGAGCCGCTCGCTGGTGGACTTCACCAAGCTGGTCGAGGTGTTCGACGCAAACAACGTGACCTTCGTTTCCGTCACGCAGTCCTTCAATACCACCACCAGCATGGGGCGGTTGACGCTGAACATCCTGCTCAGCTTCGCGCAATTTGAAAGAGAGGTCATCAGCGAGCGCATCCGCGACAAGGTGGCGGCGTCGCGCAAGCGCGGCATGTGGATGGGCGGCTACGTGCCGCTCGGGTACGACGTGCGGGACCGGAAGCTGGTGGTGAACGAAGCCGAGGCCGCGCTGGTACGGCGGATCTTCCAGGGCTTCGTCGAACTGGAGTCCTGCACCCGGCTGGTCCAGGTGCTGCGCGCCGAGGGCGCCACCACGAAGCGGGGTCGCCCGCCGACGAAGAGCGACGCCTACCGCATCCTCAGCAACCGCGTGTACCTGGGCAAGGCGGTGCACAAGGGCACGGCCTATCCCGGCGAGCACGACGCCATCGTCACCCAGTCGCAGTGGGACACGGTGCACGCCATCCTGCAGGTCAGCCCGCGTGTGCGGGTCAACCGGACGCGGAATACCACCGCGCCCCTGCTGCGCGGGCTGATCTTCGACAGCGACGGTCGCGCCATGTCGCCGAGCCACAGCCGCGGCAGGGGCGGGCAGATGTACCGCTACTATGTCAGCCAGGCGGTGCTGAAGGGCGGCGCGACAGAGCGACCGGCGATCGCGCGGCTGCCGGCCGGGGAGATCGAGGCGGCGGTCGTCGCGCAGGTCCGCGCGCTGCTGCGGCAGCCCGAGATGGTGGTCGGGACCTGGCGGGCGGCACGCACGACGGCGCAGGACGTCACAGAGCCGGAGGTGCTGCTGGCGCTGGAGAGGATCGAGCCGCTGTGGGACGAGCTCTTTCCCGCCGAGCGGGCGCGGATCGTGCGGCTGCTGGTCGACCGGGTCGACGTCCGCGCCGACGGTGCTGCGGTGCGGCTGCGGCTCGACGGGCTGGGAAGCCTGGTGCGGGACCTCGCCGCGCAGGCCCCCGAGGCCGGGAGGGCCGCGGCATGAGCAACGCGGCTCAGACGCTCACCGTGGTCATCCCGCTTCGGGTGAAGCCACGCGGCGGGCGGAAGGCGATGGTCACGCCCGGCGTGCTGGCGCTGGAGCGCCAGCAGGACGTCACGCTCATCAAGGCGGTGGCGCGGGCGTTCCGGTGGCGGCGGATGCTGGAGATCGGGCATTTCGCCACAATCAAGGACCTGGCCGCGGCCGAGAAGATCAACTCCTCCTATGTCTCGCGCGTGCTGCGGCTGACGCTGCTGGCGCCCGACATCATCGAGGCGATCCTGGACGGGCGGCAGCCGGAGGGGATGACGCTGCCGCAGTTGATGGAGCCGTTTGAAGTCGAGTGGGCGAGGCAGCATTCTCGCCGCTCGAGGGCTCTTGACCGCACTGGGCCTCCCCCGCGTCACGGACACTGTTGCGCGGATGATGCCACTAGATGGCACGCTGCTGCCTTCTGCTCGGGCGTCAGGTAACCGAGCGCGGAGTGCAGGCTGAGGTGGTCCCCGGATTTCGGACAGGTGGTTAAGCTCGGTCCGCCTGCGAGAAGGATGGACCTGGATGACGGGCAAGCGGACGCGGTATTCGGCGGAGTTCAAGGCGAGGGTGGCGCTGGAGGCACTGCGTGGAGAGCTGACGGCGGCGCAGTTGGCCGCGAAGCACGGCATCCACCAAACGATGGTCGGCGAGTGGAAGCGGCAGGCGATGGAGGGGCTGACGGCGGTGTTTTCCGGCAGGGCCACGGCGCAGCAGAGCGCGAAGGCGGCCGAGGCGGATGTGGAGAAGCTGCACGCCAAGATCGGCCAGTTGCTGGTGGAACGGGATTTTTTGGCGAAGGCGTCCGGTCGATGAGCCTCGATCGGCGGCGGCAGATGATCGAGCCCGACCATGGCCAACTGTCGATCGTGCGGCAATGTGAATTGGTGTTGATCAGCCGCTCGGGGTTCTACCGGCAGCCTGCGGGGGAGACGCCTCTGAACCTGGTGCTGATGCATCTGATCGACGCGCAGTTCCTGGAGGCGCCGTGGTGCGGTTCGCGGCAGATGGCGCGGCATTTGCGGCGGGACGGCCATGAAGTTGGCCGTAAACGTGTGCGTCGGCTGATGGCCAGGATGGGGCTGGCGCCGATCTATCAGCGGCCGCGCACGACGGTGCCGCATCCTGGGCATCGGATCTGGCCGTATCTGCTGCGGGATCTCGTGGTGGATCGACCGAACCAGGTCTGGTGCGCCGACATCACGTATATTCCGATGCGGCGTGGCTTTCTCTACCTGGTGGCGGTGATGGACTGGGCGACGCGCAGGGTGCTGTCCTGGCGGGTGTCGAGCACGCTGGACGTGGAGTTCTGCCTCGAGGCCCTGGAGGAGGCGTTGGCGCGGTTCGGGCGTCCGGAGATCTTCAACACCGACCAGGGCGGCCAGTTCACCTCGCCACGCTTCGCCGGCGTGCTACAGCGGGCCGGGGTGCGCATCTCGATGGACGGCCGTGGCCGTTGGATGGACAACGTGTTCATCGAGCGGCTGTGGCGCAGCTTGAAGTACGAATGCGTCTACCTGCATGCCTTCGAGACGGGTTCGGAACTGCGGGCCGGGCTCACGAAGTGGATCGGCTACTACAACGCCAACAGGCCACATTCGGCGCTGGGCGGACAGACGCCCGACGAAGCATACGGGATGGGCGAGATGATGAGATTGGCGGCCTGACGACAACCAGGACCGAGCTTAACCAGGCCGTCAAACTGTCCGACAGTTGGGGACCATCTCAGGCGGCACAGGTTGTGGAAATCTTCGGTGTACTGGAACACCTTCGCCCTGGCCTCATGACGCGTCTGGTAGTCGGACTGCTCGCCTTCACGCGCCTGTCCTCGAGGCAGTGGAATCAGCACGGACGACTACCGCGATCGAGCAGTTGCATGAGGAGTCGAAGCGACACATCGAGACGCAGTCCGTGCTTCCCTCAGCCGTCGCCGAGGAGATGCTGTTCTGTACGCTGCTCGCCTCAGGCCAGATCACCATGCGCAAGGTCGACGGCTGGTAGAGACTCGGTCAGCCGATCATCGGCGGTACGATTGACCTCGCCGCCTAAACCGATTCCGCCATTGAATTCGAATAACCTTCGCGACTGCACCCTCGGTCGCCTGGCGCGGTTCAGGTCCGCAGGCTGGGCTGGGCGAGGAACCAGCGATAGGTGGCCTCGAGCCCCTCCCGGAAGCCGATCCGTGCCCGCCAACCCATGGCGTCGAGCCGGGACACGTCCATCCGCTTCAGCATGGTGCCGTCGGGCTTGGAGGTGTCCCACGCGATGCGGCCGGCGAAGCCGGTGACGCGCGCGATCTCGTGCGCAAGTTCGGTGACGGTGATATCCGTGCCGGTGCCGATGTTGAGGTGCCCTTCACCCGAGTAGTTGCGTAGCAGGAAGGCGCAGGCATCGGCGACGTCATCCACATGGAGGAACTCGCGCCGCGGCTTGCCGCTTCCCCAGCAGGTCACAGTCTCGGTGCCGTTCCGCGCAGCGTCGTGGAAACGCTGCAGCAAAGCCGGGATGACGTGGCTGCGTTCGGGATGGAAGTAGTCGCCCGGCCCGTAGAGGTTGCAGGGCATGGCGGAGACGTAGTCACGCCCATATTGGCGCCGGTAGGCCTGGCAGAGCTTGATGCCGGTGATCTTCGCCACGGCATACCATTGGTTGGTCGGTTCCAGCGGGCCGGTCAGCAGCGCGTCCTCGGAAATCGGGTTCGCCGCCTCCTTCGGATAGATGCAGGAGGAACCGAGGAAGAGCAGGCGGTTCACATCGTTTCGGTGTGCCGCTTCGATGAGGTTCGCCTCGATCATCAGGTTGTCGTAGAGGAATTCTGCCGGGAGCGTGTCGTTGGCGAGGATGCCGCCGACCTTCGCCGCCGCGACGATCACCGCATCGGGCCGCGCATCCCGCATGAAGGCCTCAACCTCCGCCTGGCGCCGAAGGTCCACCTTCGCGCGGTCGGAGACCAGTACCTCGCAGCCTTCCCGTTCCAGCCTGCGCACGCAGGCAGCGCCCACCATGCCGCGATGGCCGGCGACATAGACCCGCGCACCGCGGAGCCTGAAGACCTCCGTCACAACAGAGGCAGCGACGTTGTCAGCCATGGGCGCGCAGGCCGGCGGCGGACGGCGCTTCGCCGCGAAGCTCCGCGATGTCGCTCGCGACCATCTCCTGCACCAGCTCGGGCAGCTTGACCGTGTGGGACCAGCCGAGCACGCGCTTCGCCTTGGCTGGGTTGCCGATCAGGAGATCGACCTCGGTCGGGCGGAAATAGGCCGGGTCCACACGCACCGCGATACGGCCGGTCCTCCGGTCGAGGCCGACTTCATCAACGCCCTCGCCGCGCCATTCCAGCGCCATGCCCGCCTCGCCGAAGGCGAGGTCGCAGAGATGACGGACCGTGTGGGTCTCACCGGTGGCGAGCACGTAGTCGTCGCCCTTCTCCTGCTGGAGAATGCGCCACATGCCCTCGACAAAGTCCCGCGCATGGCCCCAGTCGCGCCGGGCGTCGAGATTGCCGAGATAGAGGCAGTCCTGCTGGCCGAGGCTGATCGCTGCCACCGCCCGCGTGATCTTGCGCGTGACGAAGGTCTCGCCGCGACGCGGGCTCTCATGGTTGAATAGCACGCCGTTGGAGGCGTGCAGCCCGTAGGCCTCGCGGTAGTTCACCACGATCCAGTAGGCGTAGAGCTTCGCCGCGGCATAGGGGCTGCGCGGGTAGAAGGGCGTCGTCTCGTCCTGGGGCACGGCCTGGACCTTGCCGTAGAGTTCGCTGGTCGAGGCCTGATAGAAGCGCGCCTTCTTCTCCATCCCGAGGATGCGGATCGCCTCGAGCAGGCGGAGCGTGCCGAGCGCGTCCGAGTTCGCGGTGTATTCCGGCGTCTCGAAGGAGACGGCGACATGGCTCTGGGCACCGAGATTGTAGATCTCGTCCGGCTGCACCTGCGCGAGGACGCGGATCAGGTTGGTCGCATCCGTCAGGTCGCCGTAGTGCAGCGTCAAGCTCGCGCCCGGCACGTGCCGGTCGTGGTAGAGATGATCCACCCGGCCTGTGTTGAAGGAGGAGGAGCGGCGCTTGATGCCGTGTACCTCATAGCCTTTCGCGAGCAGCAATTCGGCCAGGTAGGAGCCGTCCTGGCCGGTGATGCCGGTGATGAGTGCGACCTTGCGTTGAGCCGACATCCTGTTCCTTCCTGGCCCGTGCAGCGTGCTTGGCCGCGGCAGTGGAGCGCAGTGTCTAGTGCACTGACCCAAACAGAAAGTACAGGGAGCTTGATGATTTTGCCGAGGATGGTGTCGGCGGGCTCGGTCCAGGTGAATGGCGTGAGGTGCCTGTTGTGGTCGCGGATGTAGCGAGTGATGGCGTCCTGCAGATCGGGCACGGACCTGAAGACGCCGCGGCGGATGCGCCTACGGGTAATGAGACCTGTGCGCAGGAGGCTTGCGGCGCGAGGTGATGGCGATGAGACCTGTGCGCGGATGTGCGGCTGAAGCTGTCTGGGGGGGGGTGGAGTTGCCCCGTTTCCGCGGACGGTTTGCGGGAGCGATCAGTCCTTCATGGCCATGTTCCTTGCTTCGTATTCGGCGGGGGAGAGGTAGCCCAGGGCGGAGTGCCGTCTGGTCGCGTTGTAGAAGCCCTCGATGAAGTGGAACACGGCGATGCGGGCCTCGGCCTGGGAGCGGAAGCGGCGCCGGTCGAGCAGCTCGCACTCGAGGGTGGCGAAGAATGCCTCGGCCAGCCGCACGTCGGAGAGGTCGTGCCAGGTCGCCAGCAGCAGGGCCCGGAACAGGGCCAGCGGCGGCCAGCCGGGATCGCCCTTCGCCGCGGCCAAGATGCCGGCCAGGTGGCGGTCGATCTCCCTCCAGTCGAGCACGGCGGCGAGTTCAGACAGCGACGATGCCAAGCGCGGCTCCGACCGCGCGATGAGATCCTCCTGCCCGATCCGCCGCCGCACCATGCCGCCCTCCATCACCACACAGCAGCAGCGAATCAGGCACAACCGCGTCCGTCCAGGCACATCCGCGCACAGGTCTCATCAGGAGACCTGTGCGCGGATGTGCTGGGAAGGGCGCATAGCCCGGCGCGCGAGTTGGAGAGC
>JAYRJZ010000112.1:0-16959 GCA_041906015.1 Roseomonas sp. | reverse complement strand
CCCCCCCCCCCCCCCCCCCCCCCCTGCCGTCGCGCCAACGAGGCAAGCGCCCCCCACCCCTGTGGCCGTGAAGCTTTCGCGACACCGCCGCGACGGTGCGACCAGGCTGATAGCATGCCTGTTCCCATGACCACCGCGAGTCGCTCCCCTTGCGCTTCCTGACCACCATCCACCTGCTGCCCGTCCTGGACAGCGTGTTCAGCCTCCTCGTCGCCTTCGTCCTCGGCACGCTGGTGGGCATCGAGCGCCAGTTCCGCCAGCGCAGCGCCGGGCTGCGCACCAACACCCTGGTCGCGGTCGGCGCGGCGGCCTTCGTCGATATCGGCCAGCGCCTGGCCGGCGATGCGGAGGCGGTGCGGGTCATCTCCTATGTCGTTTCGGGAATCGGCTTCCTCGGCGCCGGCGTCATCATGAAGGAGGGGCTGAATGTCCGCGGGCTGAACACCGCCGCCACGCTGTGGTGCTCGGCGGCGATCGGCGCCGCCGCCGGATCGGACCTGGTGGTGGAGGCCGTGCTGATCACCGTCTTTGTCCTTGCCGGCAACACGATGCTGCGCCCGGTCGTGACCTGGATCGAGCGCCGCCCGCTTGACCAGTCGGGCACCGAGGCGCGGATCGAGGTCCGCATCACCACCGACGCCGAGACCCTGCCCGCCATGCGCCGGCACCTGATCGAACGGCTGCAGGCCGCGCACTACCCGGTGGCCGACATCGAGGTGACGCAACGCGGGGAGGACAGCATCGAAGTCACCGCTGTGCTGGTCAGCACCGTGGTGGTGGCCGCGGAGATCGAAGCGGTGGTGGCCGAACTCGCCCGCCAGCCTGGCATCCGCGACGCGGCATGGGAGAGCAGTTCGCTGGAATGAACCGGCGCGGCCGGTAAATCTGCGTAACAGGGCTTGCGCGCGGGCCGGGTTCACCTTTCTTTCGCGTCATGTTGCGCGTGCTCAGCTTCCTTTTCGGCCTCTGCGCCGTCGTCCCCGGGGCGCAGGCGATCGAGAGCACGCCCGTGGCCTCGCCCCGCGCGACGGTCTCGCTCATCGCGGACCAGCAGGCGATCGCGCCGGGCCAGAGCTTCCGCATTGCGCTGCGCCAGCGCCTCGCGCCCGGCTGGCACACCTACTGGACCAATCCCGGCGATGCCGGGCAGCCGCCCGAGGTCAGCCTTTCCCTGCCCGAGGGCGCCACGGCCGGTGCGATGCGCTTCCCGGCGCCGCAGCGCATCCCCTTCGGTCCGCTGGTGAATTTCGGCTATGAGGGCGAGCCGGTCTTCACCATCCCGGTCACCGCGCCCGCCGGGCTGAAGCCGGGGGAGGTCTTCACCCTCGAGGCGGATGCAAGCTGGCTCGTCTGCGAACAGGTCTGCATCCCCGAGGAAGGCGGCTTCCGCCTGGACCTGCCGGTCGAGGCCGCGCCCCGGCCAGCCGAGCCCGCCATCGCCGCCCTGTTCACCACCGCCGAGGCCGCCGAGGCGCGCGATGCCCCCTTCAGCGCGCAGTACGGCTTCGAGGCCGCCATGGGGGCCATCGAGATCGCCGGTCCCGGCATCGCCCCAGGCGCGGTGCGCGAGGCCTTCTTCTTCCCCGAAGCCGAGGGTGTGATCGACAACGCCGCGCCGCAGCCCCTGACCGTGCGCGACGGGGTACTGCGCCTCGGCCTGACGCGTGGCCAGGGCGAAGCCCTGCCCGGCCAGGTGGCGGGTGTGATCGCGATCACCGATGCCTCGGGCATGCGGGGCGCCTATCGCGTCTCCGCGACGCTGGGTGCCGTCCCGCCCGACAGCGGCGGGGGCCTGCCACTGTGGCAGGCGATGGTCTTCGCGGCGCTGGGCGGGCTGATCCTGAACCTGATGCCCTGCGTCTTCCCGATCCTCGCCATGAAGGCGGTGTCGCTGGCGAAGCTGTCCGGCGCGGCGCGCGGCGCGGTGCGGGCGAGCGCCGTCTCCTACACGGCGGGCGTGATGCTGTCCTTCATCGCGCTGGGCGCGCTGCTGGTCGCGCTGCGCGCGGCGGGGGGCGTGGCAGGCTGGGGGTTCCAGTTCACCTCGCCCGTCTTCGTTGCCGCCATGGCCTGGCTGATGCTCGCGGTGGGGCTGAACCTCTCGGGCGTCTACGCCATCGGCGGACCGGTTTCGGCCGGCAGCGGGCTGGCCGCCAAGGGCGGCCATGCGGGCTCTTTCTTCACCGGCATGCTCGCCGTGCTGGTGGCCACGCCCTGCACCGCGCCGTTCATGGCCGCGGCGATCGGCGCGGCGCTCGGCCTGGGTGCGGCCGAGGCACTGCTGGTCTTCGCCGCCATGGGCCTCGGCATGGCGCTGCCCTATGCCCTGCTCGGCGTGTTCCCGGCCCTCGCACAGCTACTGCCGAGGCCGGGGATCTGGATGGACCGCCTGAAGCAGGCCCTCGCCTTCCCGATGTACGCGGCGGCCGCCTGGCTGGTCTGGGTACTGGCGGAACAGGCCGGGTCCCCGGCGTTGCTGGTGGTGCTCGGCGGTGGCGTGCTGATCGGCTTCGCGGCCTGGGCCATCGGGCTCGCGCAGCAATCGGGCGGGCGCATCGCCCGCACGGCGGGCGTCGCGGCCGTGATCGGCGCGCTGGCCCTGTTGCCCGGCCTGCACGTGGCGCCCCGCACCGCCGCCGCCGCCCCCAGCCATGGCGAAGCCTGGTCGGAGGCGCGCCTCGCCGCACTGCGTGCCGAAGGCCGCCCGGTCTTCGTCAACCTCACCGCCGCCTGGTGCATCACCTGCAAGGTGAATGAGCGCATCGCGCTCGCGACGGAGGGCGTGCAACGCGCCTTCGCCGAGCGCAACATCGCCTACCTCACCGGCGACTGGACACGCGGCGATCCCGCCATCACCGCCGTGCTGCGCACGCATCGGCGCGACGGCGTACCGCTGTACCTGTTCTACCCGGCCGGCGGCGGCGCACCGCGCATCCTGCCGCAGATCCTCACGGAAGGGATCGTCCTGCAAGCCATCGACCAACCGGCGGGCGCCACCTGACGGCGCCCGGGCCTCAGAGGCCGTTTGGAAATGTGCCGTTCGGCGCATCTCCGGGTCCGGCACCGGCCCACGCCCACAACAACAACGCCACAGGCGTCTTGATTCGCTCGCCCCCGCAAATCATGGGGGTGCATGACTTCTTGGGCCCGACAATACTCGCCAGCCATGCTTCTGACACGCCTTCTGCCGATAGCCTTGTGCCTGGCCGCCTGCGCAACCCGGCAACCGACACCGCCCCAAGACCCGGATCCCGCCTCCCCGCTCGCGCGTGCCGCGGTGGCCGAATGGCGCGCCTGGGGCCGTGTCGTGATCGACGGCTGGCCCGATGCCCGGCCTTCCGACACCGCGGCCACGGAGGATCGGTTCACCCGCCTGCTGGAGTATTGGAACACCATCCCCGGCGGCTACCGGATCGCGCAACGGCATGCTGGCCTGCGCTCCGGCCTGGCGGCCATGGAGCAACGCCTCAGCGCCGAGACCGGCGATGACGATGGGGCCGTCGACAGCGGCCCGATGGCCATCGCCGGCATCGACGATATGAGCCTCTACGAAAACCCAGCCTGGTCGGCCGCGTTCATCTCGACCGTGGCGCGGCGTGCCTTCGTCCCGGAGAGCGACCTTCCCTCCTCCTCCCGGCATGCGCGCTACCTCGACACCGTGCTGACGCGCGCGGCCACCGATCCGGAGAACGCGCCCTTCCGACCGCATGCGCCGGAGGAGTATGTCCCCGTGCCGGGTGACCTGCTCTGCGCGGACCGCGCTTATGCGCCGCTGATGCACTGGACGCAGCGCCTCGCGGAACGCGGGCGGCCGCGGCCGATGCATTGCGACGTCGTGGTCCGCACCGTGCCCGGCACCATCGAGGCGGTGGGCGGCAACGTGCAGGGCATGGTGGCACTGCGCCGGTTCCCGAGCGACGAGGCGGGCCGCGTCCTGCCCGCGCCCTATCGCAAGCCGGTCTTCATCGTCGTGCTCGAGAACCGCGAAGGCGCAGCACCGGCGGCCGTCGCCGCTGCGGAGTGATCCGCTTCAGGCAAAGAGCTCCGGGCGGTATTCGAAATGCATGGTGTCGTAGTGGTACCACTTGCCGCCCCAGATGAAGCGCTCGGCCTCGAAGACCTCGACGATCTCGTCGGGCATGCGGTTGCGATAGGTCAGGGCACCACGCGCGCGCGACCAGGCCCAGTAGTCCGACTGCCGCACCGCGATGTCGATCGCCGCGCCGAAGGCATGCATGCTCAGCAGCCCGGTGTCGGCGACCACGCGGCAATTATAGGTCCCGGCCGCGGGAACGAGATACGCCTTGAACCGATCGGGCAGCCCCTCGAGCACATCGATCACACGCTCCAGCCGCGTGGCCACATCGTTCACGGTCGTCACGGGCAGTGACTGCGGGCGCGTGCGCGGCATCCAGAGCACCGGCCGCTGGCGCGGCGTGACCTCGCCGCGCCGGCAGTCGCCATACATCCTGACGAAGAAATCCGTGTTGCGCAGCCGGCCCGGGCTGTGGTCGGGCGGCGGCGGCCGGCGCAGGGGACCGGGCTCGTAAACCTGGCGGAGCTGGTCGGCGATGGTGGCGGAACGCAGCATCTCCTCGAAGGATCGCGCGGGCTGGCCGAGGCCGATCGGCATGCGCGCGCCATCCTTCCAGACGAGCATGTCGCCTTCGACGCCCGCGAGATGATCGGGATAGCGTGCCACCAGGTGTGCGACGGGCGAAGACGCCTCGGCCTGCCGCGCCGGCGCGGCCGCGGCACAGCCGGTCAGCGCCGGAAGGCCGGCCAGGAAGAGGCGCCTGTCGAAGGTGGTCATGCGATGTCCTGCCGCATCGGGAAATCAAACGAGGGAGAGGATAGCCGCGAAAGCGAGGGGCGAGGATGAGGCGGCGATGGGTCGGGGAAGGCCATCAGGAAGCCGGCTGGTGGCAGAGAGGAGAAAGGTCCTTCCCGTCAGCGCCCTCAGTAGACGTCCCGCCGATACCGCCCCGCGGCCGCCAGTTCCTCCAGCGCCTCGACGCCCAGTTCTTCCTGCAGCACCGCCTGCACCGCCGGCGCCATGCCCTGCAGGCTCCCGCAGACGAGGATGACCGCCCCTTCCGCGACCCAGCGCCGCAACTCCGGCGCGGCGGCGCGCAGCGCGTCCTGCACGTACCGGCGTGGCTCCTCGCGCGAGAAGGCGAGGTCGAGGCGCGCCAGGTCGCCCGCGGCGAGCCAGGCCTCGATCTCCGCCCCGCACAGGAAGTCACGCGCGCGGCTGCGTTCGCCGAACAACAGCCAATTCCGTCGCCGCCCCGCGCACAGCCTGGCCTGCAGATGCGCCCGCAGCCCCGCGATGCCGGTGCCGTTGCCGATCAGGATCATCGGCGCATCCTGATCCGGCGCACGGAAGGACTGGTTCGCACGCAGTCGCAGCGCCACCTCGCCGCCGATCGGGACATGCTCGGTCAGCCAGCCCGAACCGAGGCCGAAGCGGCCATCAGGCAAACGCACCTGCCGGACCAGCAATTCAAGCCGCCCGGATGCGGGCGTGCTGGCGATGGAATAGTCGCGCCGCGGCAGGGGCGGCAGGGCCTCGGACAGCGCGGCCGGGGAAAGGCCACGCAGCTCCGAAGGATCGCTGGGCAATTGCCGCGTCGCCAGCGTCTCGGCGAACGCACCGGACAGGCCGGCGCGCTCCAGCGCCTCCGTCACCGTCGCCGGCGCGTTGCGCGGCGCCAGCACCGCGATGTCGCCGGCCTGCCAATCGGCCGGACCGTGCAGCGGCGTGAAGGCTAGCCGATAGACCGGCGCGCCGATTCCATCCGGGTTCAGCGCCTCCCGCTCCACCAGGCGCCAGGGCAGGAATTCCTCCGGCGCGGCGAGGTCGATGCCCTCGACGGCGGCGCCGGCGAGCATCTCGACCTGCGTCTGCCAGTGCCGCAGCGCATCCGGCGCCGCCGCATCGACCTCGATGCGATCGAAAAGCGGCCGCGCGCCCTGCGCCCGCAGCCAGGCATCCAACTGGCGGCCGAAGGCGCAGTACGCCGCGTAGCTGGTGTCGCCGAGTGCGAGGAGCCCGTATTCGAGACCGCCGAGCCTGGTCGAACCGCCCATCACCTTGCGCACGAAGGCGGCGGCGCTGTCCGGCGCATCGCCCTCGCCGGTCGTGCTGACCACGAACAGCGCGCGATGCGACGCCGCGAGCGTGCTCGACGCCAGCGCATCGAGCCCGGTCAGCCGCACCGGCACCGCGCCGGCCTGCAACATCGCGGCGGTGCGCTGCGCGAGTTCCTCGGCGAAGCCGGTCTGGCTGGCATAGGCGACCAGCACCGGCGCGACGCCGGCCGCACCGCCGATGATGCGCGCCCCGCCGGGACGCCGAGCCGCGCGCCAGTAGATGAGGCCGCAGAACAGGAGATAGGCGACAAGAACGGCCGATGCGGCGAGAAGCCGTTCGGTCTCGGGCGACATGATCGGCTCCGTGCGTCAGTCGAGCATGGCGCGCAGCGCGGGGGAGAGGTGCTCCACGAAACGGTCCTCCTCCTCCCGCGTGACGATCAGGGCCGCGATGCCGTGGCGCGTCGCATGATCGAGACCCGCCGGCAGGCCGAGCACCGCGATCGCCGTCGCCAGCGCATCGGCCTGCATGCACTGCCGATGCAGCACGGTGACGGCGGCGATGTCCGGCCGGATCGGCCAGCCGGTGCGCGGATCGATGGTATGGCCATAGACCACGCCGCCATGATGGAAGCGGCGGCGATAGTCACCGGAAGTGGCAATGGCGAGGTCGTGGAGCGCGACGACGTAGCGCGGGGTCTGCACCTCGGTCGTCGTCGCGGCCTGCTCCACCGCGACCCACCAGGGCGAGCCATCCGGCTTCACGCCGCGCCCACGCAGTTCGCCGCCGATCTCGACAAGGAAGGAGTCGATGCCCGCCGCGATCAGCCCCTCGGCGACGAGATCGACCGCATACCCCTTCGCGATACCGCTGAAATCGAGCGCGGCGCCGCCCGGCTGGCACAACCGGCCGGAGGCCGTGTCGAAGTCGAGGCGCCGCCAGCCGATGCGCGCCAGCGCTGCCGCGATGCGCTCGGGCGGCGGCGGCCCTTCCTGTTCGGCGGGGTGTGGGCCGAAGCCCCATAGATCCACCAGCGGCCCGATCGTCGGGTCGAAGGCGCCGCCGCTAGCCTCGGCCGTTGCCAGTGCGCAGGCCAGCACGGTGTGAAAGGCGGCCGGCAGGAGTTGCGTCGCATCGCCCGGCAGGGCGTTGAAGCGGCTGAGATCGGAATCCCCGCGCCAGGTGCTCATCTGCTGGTCGATGCGGGCCAGACGCGACGCGATTCCCGCGCGCAGCCGGTCCGGATCGCCGCCCACGCAGCGAACCGACCAGGTCGTGCCCATCGTCTCGCCCTGCAGCGCAAGCACGGGCGAGGCGCGCGGCGGGGCAGGCGGCGCGAAGGCCTGCGGGATCAGGACCTGATACACGCTCCGCTGCCTCCCCGCCGCATCAGCTCTCAGGGGAGCACTTCGAGCGTCGCGGCGTAGCTCGCATTGCGCTGCACGTTGGGCAGGCCGGAATTGTCGTCGCGTACCGAGGCGTTCAGCCAGAACATCCCCGGCCCGGGCCAGGCGACGGAGAAGCTGCCATCCTCGCCCGTGCGGATCTTCATCTCGCCGAGCTGGTCGCGATAGCGGTTGCCGCCCGGGATCACCGTGACCTCGATCCCCGATGCCGGCTTGCCGTCCAGCACCATGCGGAAGCGCGCCGGCTCGCCGGCGACGAGGTCGTTGGGGTGCGTGATCGGCACCATCTCCAGCCCCTCGTTCAGCGGCTGGAGCACGCGATCGGTCGGCGCCCCGCGGGTCACGAAGAACTCGATGCGGCGCTGGCCGAGCATGACGCGCAGGTTCTCGGCACCCGAGGGCACCTCGCGCGCGAAGGCCTCGCGCGTGCCGCGCCAGCGGCGCATCTGCCCATTCTCCCGCCAGGAGGCGTTCAGCCCCCCTCCCGCCACGGCGATGCGATAGGTGCCGGGCACGGTCAGCCGCACGTCGAAGGTGCTGCGGTAGCGTCCGCGCGACTGGTTCGCCGCCTCGGCCGCCGAGCCGTCCGGCGTCATCACCGTCAGGCCTTCGAGCGGCATGGGGAAATGCTCGAAGTAGAAAAGGTCGTTCGAGACCGCTGCATCGACCGTGACCCACGGATCCTCGCCCGACAGCACGGTCGCGGAGGGCAGCATCCAGGCCCGGTGCGCCACCGCGGCGGTGGTCACGGGCAGGACCAGCATGGCGGCGAGCGCCAGGCGCTTCAGGGAGCGGAGCGTCATCCGAGCTTCCTTCATCTCACGGGTTCACTTGGACGGTGATGGCGCCGAGTTCGTGGCTGCCCTGCGCGCTGCCGCTCTGCGGCGCGGCGGGCGGCCACTGGAACGGGACGCGCAGCAATTCGCGGCCGCCGACCTCGCGCGCCGCCTCGACCACCAGGTTGTAGTCGCCCGGCGGAAGCTGGGAGAGCGCGGTGCGCGCGGCCTCGAAGCGCAGCGTGTGCGTGCCCGGCGCGCGCGTGGCGCCGGTCACGCCGTCGACGGGCACCTGCAGCGTGCGGCCGCTGCGGCGCCACCATTGGCGCAGGTCCTTCAGCCACTTCTCGCCTTCCCGGTTGCGCATCGCGGCGTCGTACCAGACGGACAGGTTGGCGACGGCCTGCTGGTCGGGCTTCTCGACCCAGATCGCGACATAGGGGCGGTGATATTCGGCGACGGACAGGCGGGGGATCTCGACGGTGACCGTCATCTCGGGGGCGGCCCGCGCGGCGGTCACGGGTGCCGCGGCAAGACCGAGGACGGCCAGGGAGGAGGCGATGCGCATGCGGCTTCTCGGGTCAGTGGATGAAGAGGATGGCGAGGATCAGCGGCGCGACGAGCCCAAGGCCGACCAGCGGCCAGGTGGAAGGCCGCGCGCGCGCATGCAGCCACAGCAGCACCAGCCCCGTGACGCAGAAGACGAGGCAGGCGCCCGCGAAGATATCGATGAACCAGCTCCAGGCCGCGCCGGTGTTGCGACCCTTGTGCAGGTCGTTGAGGTAGGAGATCCAGCCGCGCGTCGTGACTTCATGCGTCGCAAGGCCGCCATCGCGCTCGATGGTCAGCCAGGCGTCACCGCCCGGGCGCGGGAGGGGCAGGTAGATCTCGTCGGCCGACCATTCGGCGAGGCGCTCGCCGGGGCTGACGCCGAAGGCGGTGCCGATCCAGGCGCGCAGGGCCGGCGGCAGGGATTGCTTCGCATCGCCGGAAAGGTCGGGAAGCTGGGCCAGCAGATCGGGCGGCACGGTCGCGCTGCGCGTGGTGACCTGCGGCGCCCCCTCGATCTCGCCGGCATGGTTCAGCGTGATCCCCGTGGCGGCGAAGAGCAGCATCCCGATCAGGCTGGCCGCCGCGCTGATCCAGTGCCAGCGATGCAGGTGCTTCAGCCAGAAGCCCCGGCCGCCGAAGGACAGCACGTTTCGCGCCGCGAGGCGCAAGGCGCCGCCGGGCGCCGCCGGTGCCTCCGGGTGCGAAAAGCTGGCGCGTGTCACCATGGCTCAGACCGCAGCGGGACGGCAGATGCGCCAACCCCGCGGACTGATCGCAGACCGAACCTTTCCGAGGATCTTCGCGAGGGCACCGGATTGCTGCATTGCACTACATCTGAACGGATTGTCACCTAATCGCAAGTCAGAGTCATTTGCAATCCGGTGATCGGCACCGCAATGCAACGGATTGCAACAGACCACGGTCACCCACCGCTACCGCCCTGCCTCCCAGATAACGTGCCGGCCGATATCGGCGAGCCGCGCGCATCCTGTCAGCGCCATCGCCATCTCGAACTCGATGCGCAGCAGATGCACCGCATGCGCGACACCGGCCGGCCCGGCCACTGCCAGGGCGAAGAGATAGGGTCGGCCGATCATCACCGCCGCCGCGCCGAAGGCGAGCGCCTTCAGCACATCCGTGCCACGACGGATGCCGCCATCCACCAGGACCGGGACCCGGCCCGCGACGGCCGCCACGACGCCGGGCAGCACCTCGATCGTGGAAGGCAGCGTGTCCAGCACGCGCCCGCCGTGGTTCGACACGACGATGCCGTCGGCCCCTGTGGCGATCGCGCGCTCCGCATCCTCGGGCGCCATGATGCCCTTGAGCAGCAGCGGCAGCCGGGTCGCCTCGCGCAGCCGGGCGATGTCGTCCCACCGCGCCGCGCTGTCGAGGAAGCCGTCGAACAGCAGGCTCGCCCCGAGAGGGGCCTGCGCCACTGGGGCCGGGCCGAGTCCGCGGAGGTTCACCGCCTCCCCCAGGCTGCCCGGCAGGATGCCGGCGCGCTGTTCCTGGTTGCGTGCCCCGCTGACCGGCGCATCGACGGTGACGACGATCGCCCGCGCGCCCGCGCGTTCCGCCCGCCGGGCCAACTCCTGCGTGAAGGCGCGGTCGTGCTGGATGGTGAGTTGGAACCAGACGCCGTCCCGCGACGCGGCGACGATCTCCTCAAGGGGCGTATCGGCCTCGGTGCTGACGACCAGGCGCGCGCCCGCGGCTTCGGCGCCGATGACGGTCGCGACCTCGGCGGCCGGGCAGGCCAAGCCGTGATGCGCGACCGGGGCGAGCAGGATGGGGTGGGCATGGCGGTGCCCGAACAGGTCGAGCCGCGTATGGCCGCCGGCGAAATCCGCCAGAACGCGATTCCTGAGCAGGATCGCGTCATAGGCCGCGCGGTTGCGTTGCAGGGTCAGGCCATCCGCTGCGCCCCCGGCGATATAGGCCCAGGCCTTGGCGGAAAGCCGTTCGCGCGCGTGGGCCTCATAATCGGCCAGGCAGGCGATGCCGGGCGGAATCCGATAGGCGTCGGACATGTGTCGTTCCTGGTCCTGCTCACGCGATCCTGGTCGGGCGTCGCGACGGGAAGGGCCCCGCGCGCGGTGTGGCGCGAATGCCACCCATCCCGTCGCCGGTTACATTTTCCGACATCGGGTTAATCAGTGTATTGATAACGCCTCGCAATTGCATATCGTGGCCGGACTTGGCCATAGGCGTGCGGCGCGCGCCCGGAGAACTGACGATGACCCACCCATCCACCTTGCGATCTACCCTCTCGCGCACCGCCTTCGGGGCGAGCCTCGTTGCCGGCTCCGTCTTCGGGGCATCCGGCGCCGCCGAAGCCCAATCCACCGACAGCACCCAACCCACCGGCACGGTCGGTCTGCCGCAGATCAGCGTCGAGGGCCAGCAGCCTGAGAACACGCTCGAAGGCACGACGGGACTCGGCCGCATGCCCGGCCGTATCCAGGACATCCCGCAGACCATCCAGGTCGTGCCGCGGGAAGTGATGCAGCAGCAGAACGTCACGACCCTACAGGAAGCGCTGCGCAACGTCCCCGGCATCACCTCCTCGATCGGCGAGGGCAATGGCGGCATCAACGGCGACCAGCTCCGCATCCGCGGCTTCAACTCGCAGAACGATCTCTATGTCGACGGCATGCGGGACTTCGGCAGCTTCCGCCGCGATGCCTTCACCTTCGAGGAAGTCCAGGCGCTGCTCGGCCCCTCGGGCGTGAACTTCGGTTCCGGCGCCGCGGGCGGCGTCGTCAACGTCACCAGCCGTACGCCGCGCCTGGGCAACTTCTTCAACGCCGACGTCACCAGCGGCATGACCTGGATGCTGCGCGGCACCGCCGATGCGAACTACCAGATCGGCGAGACGACGGCGCTGCGCCTGAACATGATGTACCAGCAGCAGCGCATCACCGACCGCCATCTGCCGCAGGGCGAGCGCTGGGGTATCGCACCGTCCGTGGCCTTCGGCCTCGGCACCGATACGACCCTCACCCTGGAATACATGTACTACCGCTATGACGAGCCGGCCGATGCCGGTGTTCCCGTCGTGACGCGGCCCGGTGCCTCGGTCGGCCGTCCGGTGACGGAATACGGCGTCAGCCGGGCTACCTGGTATGGCAGCAACGACACCGATCGCGACCAGGCCACGATCAACCGCGTGACGGCACGGCTGCAGCACCGCGCGGCCGACTGGGCGACCATCTACAACGACACGCGCCTCGGTTTCGCCGACAAGTCGTACAGCTTCTCGGTGGCGTCCTGCGATGCGACCTGCGTGAGCCGGCTGTTCAACGGCGGCGGGGTTCCCCAGTACAGCCTGAGCGGCGGCGGGTCGCCCTATACCACGCAGACCTGGGGCGTGCAGAACATCACCACCGGCGTCTTCAACTTCAACACCTGGTCTCTGCGGCATGAAGCGACGCTCGGCCTCGACCTGTGGTACGAGGATTTCCAGCGGACGACCTATGTCTACGGTTCCGACCGCACGGCGTATCGCGGCAACCTCTTCGCGCCCGACAACGACCTGAACTTCGCCTATTCGCTCAGCACCGGCGCCACCGCGGAGCGGCAGAACGAAACCACCCAGGCCGCCGTCTTCGCCTCCGACCGCATCTGGTTCACGCCGGAGATCTCGGTCCTCGCCGGCCTGCGCTGGACGCGCCAGAACTCCGACTACACCGCGTACGGCGGCACCAACCCGGTCACCACGCTGAACGCGGACAACAGCTTCGTCGACCCGCGCGTGTCGCTCGTCTGGGAACCGACACCGGAATACACGGTCTATGCGTCCTACGCGCAGTCGACCTTCGCGCCGGGGTCGAACTGGGCCACGCAGCCCGGGCAGGCGAGCGCGAACAACTCGAATCTCGAACCCGAGCAGAACACGATCTACGAAATCGGTGCGCGGGCGAGCGTCCTGGGCGGACGCCTCGGCCTCAGTGCGTCGGTCTACCAGATCGAGAAGAGCAACGCGACGGAGACGGATCCGCTGACGGGCACGGTCTTCTCCTCGGGTGATCAGCAGCGCATCCGTGGCGTCGACCTCGGCGTCACCGGCCGTGTCACGCCGGCCTGGCTGGTCAATGCGCGCTACAGCTACATGAACAGCGAGACCACCAGCTCGCTGACCGCGGCCAATGTCGGCAAGCGGGTCGTCTATGTGCCGGAGAACTCCGCCACGCTGTGGACCAGCTACGACTTCTTCCAGGGCACGCCGTGGAACGTCACTGTCGGCGGCGGCTTCACCTGGAGCGGCCAGACCTACCTGAACGCGGCGAACACCAATGAGGTGCCGGACAACTTCTCGCTCGACGCCTTCGTCCAGCACCGCATCAACGACCAGCTCATGGTGCGGATCAACGGCTACAACCTGACCGACCATCGCAACTACGTCTCGCTCTTCGGCAACCGTGCCGTCATGGGCGCGGGGCGCGCGGTGACCGCAACGGTTGGCGTCACCTTCTGACACGCCACGGGGCGTGCTGCAGACAGGGCCGTCCGGATCCTCAGGGGTCCGGGCGGCCTTCCCGTTTTCACGCGCGGCAGCGACGGGGCGCCCTGGGCCCCATCGGCGCTGCCGCGGGAGAGCCAAGATGCTTCTTCACATTCCCGAAATCCTGACCGCCGAGGAAGTCGCCACCTGCCGTCAACGCCTCGAGGCGGCGGACTGGGTCGACGGCCGGGCGACGGCAGGCGACCAGTCCGCCAAGGTGAAGCACAACCTCCAGGTGCCCGAGAACAGTGCGGCCGGGCGGGAACTGGGCGACATCGTGCTGCGCGCGCTCGGCCGGAATCCGATGTTCGCCTCCGCGGTCATGCCGCTGCGCGTCTATCCGCCGATGTTCAACCGCTATGACGTGGGCATGACCTTCAACACGCATGTCGACAACGCGATCCGCAATGTCGCGGGCGGTGGCCGCATGCGCACCGACGTGTCGACGACGCTCTTCCTCACGCCACCGGAGGATTACGATGGCGGGGAGCTGGTGATCGAGGACACCTACGGCACCCAGGCGGTGAAGCTGCCCGCCGGCGACGCGGTGGTCTATCCGGGCACCAGCCTGCACCGCGTGAACCCGGTCACGCGCGGCAGCCGTTGGGCTTCCTTCTTCTGGACCCAGTCGATGATCGACGACGACCGCAAGCGGCGGATGCTGTTCGAGATGGACATGTCCATCATCCAGCTCCGGATGACGGTGCCGGATGACCACCCCGGCATCCTCGGCCTGACCGGCTGCTACCACAACCTCATGCGCATGTGGTGCAAGGTCTGAGAGAACGGGCGTTCGATACGCTCGCCGGGTCGCGCTTCAGGAGCCTCCCTGATCGCGCTCTTCTTGCTCAGTGGAGTTGGAGGGGCGTTGCCCCTCCAACCCACCCCAGCAAGCGCTCGTGATGACCCGGCTACTTCCGCTGTGGATGTTGGAGGGGCTTTGCCCCGCCGACACCTCCCCAGCAAAGGCCGAAAGGCCTTTGCAAACCTCAACTTGGCGCCCTGCGCCGCTGCCAGAATGGCGCCGAAAGACGCGCTTGCGCACGAAGGGCGCGGCAAGGGCGCTGCGCCCGGCACCAGAAGATTGCGTTCCAAGTGCTCCAAGCACTTGGCGGGGTGGTCCGGAGGGGCGGCGCCCCTCCGGTTTCTTCCAGCGGAAGGATCAAGGTAATCGGGAAGGACCTTGGAAACCAATATCTGGCACCGGGCGCGGCGCCAGCGTCCTGATCTCGCGGCAGGCTTATCCCACCTCGATCCTTGCTTCCCTGACGATCCGTCCCATCAGCGTCCGCTGTTCCGCGACGAAGCGGGCGAAGGTCTCCGGGTCGGTGCCCACCGGCAGCGCCCCCAGCGCATCGAGCCGCTGCCGCACCGTCGCATCGGCGAGCGCGTGCCTGGCCGCCTCGTAGAGGCGCTGGACGGCGGGCGCCGGCGTGCCGGCCGGGGCATAGAGCCCATTCCACTCGTTCAGTTCGTAGCCTTCGAAGCCTTGTTCCGCGATGGTCGGCACATCGGGCAGGGGCGCGATGCGCTGCGCCGTGGTCACGCCGAGCGCGACCAGCCGCCCGTCCCGCACCAGTTGCAGCGTCGAGGATACGGTCCCGAAGACGAAGACGATCGCCCCGCCCAGCAGGTCCTGCAGGGCCGGGGTGCCGCCGCGATAAGGCACATGCGTCAGTTCCAGCCCCGCCCGGTTCAGGAACAGCGCCGCAGCCAGATGCGCCGCCGTGGCGTTGCCCGAGGAGCCGTAGGAGAGTTGCCCCGCCCGCGGCCGGGCCCAGGCGATGAAGTCCTGGACGGTCTTCGCCGGGCAATGCTGCGGGTTCACCGCCAGGATCTGCGGCAGCACGACGACCTGGCTGATCGGTGCGAAGGCCGTGGCGTAGTCGAAGCCCAGGTTGCGGATCACATGCGGATTCACGGTATGGGCCAGGGCATCGACCATGATGGTCTGCCCGTCCGGCGCGCTGCGCGCGACTTCCTGCGCGCCGATCGACCCGCCCGCGCCGCCGCGGTTCTCGACGACCACGGGCTGGCCGAGGAAGGCGCCCATCGGCACCCCGAGCAGCCGGGAGGTGGTGTCCACCCCGCCGCCGGGCGGATAGGGCGCGATCAGGCGGATCGGGCGCGTTGGCGCCCAGGGGGCCTGGGCCATGGCAGGTGAGGCGATGGCGGCGGCAAGCAGCGCGCGGCGAAGCATGGCTGGACTTCCTTCCCGTTCGGACGGAAGTCCCATGCCCTGACAGGGCCTAGCTGTCGAGCCGAATGCCTTCGCCGCGGATCAGCGCCTCCATCACCTCGCGCTCCGAGGCGAGGAAGCGGGCGAAGGCGGCCGGCCCGTCCGCGGCCGGGGTCAGGCCGAGATCGGCGAGACGCGGCCGCAGCGTGGGCTGGTTCACCGCATCGGCCGCCGCGGCCGCGATGCGCGCGATGACCGCCGCCGGCGTCGCGGCGGGGGCGAGCAACCCCAGCCAGTCGCCCATGGCGAAGCCGGGGAAGCCCTGCTCGGCGACGGTCGGGACATCCGGGAACTGTCCCGCGCGCTCGGCGGAGGAAACGGCGATGGCGCGGACCTTGCCGTCCCGGATCAGTGGCGCGGCCAGGGCGACGGAGGTGAAGCCCATCGGCACGTCGCCGCGCAGCAGCCCGGCGATCTGGTCCGCCCCGCCGCGATAGGGCACGTGCTCGCCATGCACGCCGGCCCGGCGCAGCAACTGCGCCATGGCCAGATGCGTCCGCGCCCCGACGCCGACGCTGCCATAGCGCGCCTGGGCGGGTTCCGCGCGCAGCCGGGCGAGCAGATCCGGCAGGGTGGCGGGGCCGAATTCGGCGCGGACCACCAGCACCAGCGGCAGGGTCGCGAGCAGCGTCACCGGGGCCAGGTCGCGGACGTAGTCGAAGGACAGGCCGCGCATCAGGAAGGGATTCACGGATTGCCCGCCGGAATCGAGCAGGATCGTCGCCCCGTCCGGCGCGGCCTGCGCGACATAGCCGGCGCCAACGGCGCCCGAGGCGCCGGAGCGGTTCTCCGGCGTCACGGTTCCGCCCAGCAGTTCCGACATGCGGGGCGCGATCAGCCGCCCGAGCAGATCGGTCGATCCGCCGGGCGGGAAGGCGATGATCAGCCGGGCCGCCCGGTCATGGGTCTGGGCGAGCGCCGGGGTGGCGAAGGGCAGGGCGAGGACGGCGCGGCGGAACATGGCGCTCCCCTGCTGCCGCGCGGCCGCGCGGTCAAGCGACGGGTTCATGACAAGGGGGGCGTTCGCGTCGCGCTGGGCGCGGGTGTATTCTCGATCGCATGGCTCCCCGCCGCCCCCAGGGCAGTTCTGCCCCCGTCACCGATCTGTTTGGCTCCGCCGATGAGCCGCCCGCGCCGGCGGCGGCGCCCGATGCCGCACGCCCGTTGGCCGACCGGCTGCGCCCGCGCACCCTGTCCGAGGTGGTCGGCCAGGATCACCTGCTGGGCGAGGACGGCGCGATCGCGCGCATGCTGGCGCGTGGATCGCTGGCCTCGCTGATCCTGTGGGGGCCGCCGGGGGTGGGCAAGACCACCATCGCGCGGCTGCTCGCCGAGGCGGCCGGGCTGCGCTTCGCCGCGCTGTCAGCGGTGTTCTCGGGCGT
>JAYRJZ010000111.1:0-17015 GCA_041906015.1 Roseomonas sp. | reverse complement strand
CCCGACCCCGGACAACACCCGCGAGCCGCAGAACCGCCGCGTGGAAATCA
This sequence comes from Roseomonas sp., assembly GCA_041906015.1. GTDB lineage: Bacteria > Pseudomonadota > Alphaproteobacteria > Acetobacterales > Acetobacteraceae > Neoroseomonas. The sequence goes on along the minus strand of JAYRJZ010000111.1, from coordinate 16,965 downwards.
TCCTCCGCTGATCCCAGCATCAGCGTCGGATACCGGGAAGGGGCGCCGAAAGGCGCCCCTTTCTGCGTTCAGGGGGGCCGCATCGCAGCAAGGCCCGTCGCGCAATGCGATTCATGCGGTATATTCAGATCATGCTCGCCGCCCACCCCCACCCGCGCCACCGCCTTTGCGGCGCGGCTGTCGTCGCCGCCTTGATGGCCGCGCCTTCCCTCGCCCAGGCCCAGTTTGTCGAGGGGCCGTACATCGCCGGCGGCGCCGGCTTCAACCTGCTGCCCAATACGGGACTCGGCCTCGATTCGTCGGCCGTCACCGGCCTTGCCGCCGCCGGCTACGGGAACCAGGCGACGGTCGGCTTCGCCCCGGGCTTCGCCGGCGTGCTGAGCCTCGGCTGGGGTTTCGGCAACGGCCTGCGCGCGGAGATCGAAGGCGCCTTCCGCAGCAATGAGACGGATGGCTCCTCGGGCGTCGCCGGCTGGTGGGCCGATGGCGGCATCAGCGGCCGCCAGGAAAGCTGGGGCGTCATGGGCAATGTGATGCTCGACCTGATCCAGGTCGGGCCGGTCACGCCCTATGTCGGCGTCGGCGCCGGCTACATGGTCACCGACTGGTCGGGCGTGCGCGGCTACAGCCAGAACGGCGCGCTGCGCATGACGGTGGACGACAGCGACGGGCAGTTCGCCTATCAGGGCATCGCCGGCCTGGCCTTTCCGCTGGAGTTCCTGCCTGGTCTCGCCCTGACCGCGGAATATCGCTTCGTCGGCTCGCTACAGTCGCGGCTCCAGGTGCGCTTCGACAATCCCTCGACCGGCGCGACGGTTGCGCGCGGCACGATCGAACCCGATTCCTATCAGCAGTCCCTGATGCTCGGCCTGCGCTACGCCTTCAATGCGGCGCCCGCCCCCGCGGCAGCGCCCCCGGCCGCGGCGCCGGTACAGAGCCGCAGCTTCATCGTCTTCTTCGACTGGAACAGCGCCACGCTGACGGAGCGCGCCCGGCAGATCATCGCCGAGGCCGCGCAGCAGGCACGCGCCCAGCGCAGCGCGCGCATCGAGGTCGCCGGCCATGCCGACCGCACCGGCACAGTGCAGTACAATCAGACGCTGTCCCGCCGCCGCGCGGAGACGGTGGCGGCGGAGCTGGTCCGCCTCGGGGTGGCGCGGGAGGAAATCGTCATCACCGCGCTGGGCGAAAGCCAGCCGCTGGTGCCGACCGGGCCGAATGTGCGCGAGCCGCAGAACCGGCGGGTTGAGATCATCCTGCGCTGACGGGCCCGGCGCCGCAGCCCCGCCGCCGGACGGCCGCCCAGGCCGTGGCTGTCGCGACGATCCCGGCCGCGAACCGGCACGCCGTATAGTCTTCCACGGGCCCCGCGCCTTGCGGCGGGGTGAGCATCGAAAGAGGCTTCTCCGCCGCTTTCGACAAAAAAGGGCGGCCCGTCACCGGACCGCCCTTCCTTAGGCTCGCCGCGCGGCGGTTCAGCTGCGCCGGCCGCTGGTCCGGCCAGTGGCCCGGGCCGGGGCCGCCCCGCAGTCCGGCACCGAGTAGCTCTGGATGATGTTGCGCTGGACCGCGAAGGCCGCGAGCTCGCTCGCCTGCAGCGTCACAACCTGGCGGAAGAGCGGTTCCGCGTCGCGGCAGAAGAAGGTGCCCGAGCGCATCGCATCCTCGGAATGCTCGTTCGCCATGACCGTGTTGTACTGGTCGAGGCGACCGCCGCGCTGGGCGCCGCCATAGGAGCGCTGGAAATGCGTCGCCGCGAGACGGTCGGCGGCGGACAGATCCTGGCCGAACTTCCGCAGGAAGTTGTTGTAGCCTTCCGGCGCGTTGTAGCTCTGCCCGGTGCGGCACTGCAGCGCCGCCACCATCAGGTAGGACCGCAGCGCGCGCATATCGAGCGCGGTCCGCTCTTCCGGACGCAGGCAGGCATTGGCGAGAGCCGGGCCTGCCATCAGGACACCGCACAGCGCGGCGACGACGGTCTTGGTCTTGGTCATGGGCGCAATGCGCTCCCTAGGTTGCATCGGGGTGGCCCGCCCCGGCTGCCAGCGCCCCGAAACCCCCGGGCGCCCGACGAAGCGGCTCCTGTCTCCGCTCCATAGCCGGGACTCGGCGCCATGCCTACGGAAAAATTGTTTCAATCGCCAGTTGTTGCAGGGGCTTGCGGGCCACGCTGCATGTAATGCTGCAGCTCAGGCCGCCTGTGCCTTGGACCGTGGTCGCCGGCAGCGCTGGAACCTCGCGAGACCGGCCAGCCGCCGGTCCAGGAAAGCGAGGGTCGGGCCGGTATCCGGGCTGTCGTCGCGCAGGAAGAAGGCCAGCGTTGCCGCCAGGATCGTCGCCAGCGTGGCCCGGCGCGTATAGCGCGACAGGTCGTCCGAAACGTCGCCCGCCGCCACCCAGATCGCATCCGCCGTCCCAGCCGCACCGCGCACCGCCGCAGGCATGTTCCAGGGCAGCGCCAGCAAGGCCGCGGCTTGGCGCGCCGCCTCCTTGTGCGGCGCGATCAGCGCCAGCCGCGCGGCGACCAGCGTGCGGATCCGCGCCGGGATGCGCAGGCCGGCAACATCGCCCGCCGCCTCGGCCATGCCGCGGTTCAGCAGGTCGCGCCAAGCCTCGACCGCCGAGACGGGACCGCGCGGGAACAGGAAGGAGGCCTCTTCCTCCGGCAGACCGGCCGCGCGCAGGCCGGCGGCGATGCTCCGCCCGGTCCAGCCGGTGGCTGGCACCAAGGGCAGGATGGCCTGGATCGCCTTATCGCGGGCAGCGCGGTCGCCGTCGTGCAGGGCTTCCATCATTCCTCCTTCGCGGCGGCACGGGAGGCCGCCGCACGCGTCAGCTCCTCGGTAAAGCCGAACAGGGACAGGTCCTCCATGCGCATCGGATAGAGGATGCCGTCGAGATGGTCCGTCTCATGCTGCATCACCCGGGCGACGAGACCCGCAGCCTCGCCTTCGACGGGGCGGCCGTCGATATCCACGCCGCGAAAGCGCAGCCGGGCCGCGCGCCGCACCGCACCGCGCAGGCCGGGGATGGACAGGCAGCCCTCCCAGGCGGTCTCGGTCTCCTCCCCGACCTGCTCCAGCTCCGGGTTGATCAACGCCGAGACACCCCCCGCGCCGGTGCGCCAAACGAAGAGGCGCAGCGGCACATGCACCTGCGGCGCGGCGAGGCCCACGCCCCCGGCATCCTCCATCGTCTCGGCCATGTCGGCGACGAGGCGGCGGATCTCGGGCGCGGTCGGATCCGCGACCGGTTCGGCCGGGGTCAGCAGGATCGGGTGCCCCATCCGGGCGATCTTGAGGAGGCTCATGGCGTCTCGGGGCTCGAAAAATGCGCTGCGACGATGCATATAGGCGCTTCGGTGCGCGCGCGAGGGCTTCCGGCGCGACTTCGAATCATGCTAAGCGTCCCGCAACCGACGCAGACCGGTTGTCCGGGCGCGCCGTGTGCTCTGCTTTTCTCCAAACCATTTCGCGCAGGAGGTTGCGCCGCGTGCAAGTCGTCGTTCGTGACAACAATATCGACCAGGCGCTCAAGGCGCTGAAGAAGAAGCTCCAGCGGGAGGGTGTGTTCCGCGAGATGAAGCTTCGTCGGCACTACGAGAAGCCCTCCGAGCGCCGTGCGCGCGAGGCCGCCGAGGCCGTCCGCCGCGCCCGCAAGGTGGAGCGCAAGCGCCTGGAGCGCGAGGGCTTCTGAAGCCCCGCCATCCGCCTCCCGAGGCGGATCGCAGCCGGAAACCGCGGCACGGTGCCCCCGTGATCCGCGGTTTTTTGCTGTCCATGGTGCTGCTCGCCGTGGCCGCCCTGCCCGGCGCCGCCCAGCAGGCGGCGCTCCTGCCCTTCCTGGTGCAGACCGCCTGCCTCGATGCCGCCGGCCGCCCCGAGCCCGGCCTCCTGCCCTTCGAACCACACTGCACCCGTCCCGCCCCGCAACGGCAGGACGCGCCCATGCCCTATCGCCGGCATGACTGGCCTGCGGTGCAGCAGGCGCGTGGGCTGCCGCTCGGCTACCAGGCCTCCGACGCGGTGCTGGGCAGCCTGCTCGGCGCGCCCGCAGCCGTGCAGACCTTCGATTTCGGCGCCGGCGACAACCGCCGCTTCGGCGTGCTGGACCAGGGGCGCGGGGATGGCGGGCAGGTCATCCCCCTTGGCCCCGGCCCCGCCCATATCGCGATGACCGAGGATGGCGGCGGCGGGGTGCAGTGGTTCCTCTCCCCCGACTGCCGCAACGGCGGGCGCGGCTGGCAGGGCTGGCTGCTCGCCGGCCCCGGCGCGACCGAACAGTGGACGACCCGCGTGATGCGGCTGCGCATCGCGCCCACGCCCGAGGCCTGCCCCACCGCCTTCGATGCCAGCCTGACACGCTATCGCCGCACCTGGCTCGACCTGCCCTGGCGCGAGGCCGCCACCGGGCAGATCGCTGTCGTCCCGATCGAGGCGATCGTCTCGGAGCATTATGGCGGGGGCGAGATCGCGACGGCGCATCACCTCGAACGCTTCGTTCTCGCGCGCGGCCTCGGCATGGTGCGCTGGGAGCGATGGGAGAACGCCGCGCGCGTGCGCGACCCCGCCCTTCCCCGCCAGGCCGAGGCACTGCGGCAACAGCAGCGCTGCCCCGCGCTCGCGATCAGCGTCGCGCCAGGCGAAGGGTGGCTGATGCGGGATTGCCGGACCTGGACGAACATCCTGCGCGCGACGCCGGGGCGGCCGCTCGCGGCGCTGCCTTGGCCGAGAGCGGAACTGCGCTGACGCGGGAGGAAGCCGCGACGACGGCGCCGTGGCATCGGAGAGAGGCTTTGCCCCTCCCCGAACCCCACCCCCGCAAAGGCCGAAAGGCCTTTGGAAACCTCGACCTGGTGCCGGGCGCCGCTGGCAGAATGCCGCCGAAACCCGCTCTCGCGCCCCAAACGTCCCGGATCAGGACGGAAGTGCCCGTCGCGCCCAACGCCCGGTATTGGTTTCCAAAGGCCTTTCGGCCTTTGGCGGGGAGAGGCTTGGAGAGGGGCTGAGCCCCTCTCCAATCCGCCCGCGCCACGCTCCGATACCCGTCTGGACTCATCCTTGCATCCACGGCTGCGGCGCAACGCCCGCCCCGTGCCGCGCGAAGGATGGACTGTCGAGACTCATGCCTGCCACCAACCCTGTTCTCATCGTCGGCGCCGGTCCGGTCGGCCTGGTCGCCGCGGCGTCGTTGCTGCGCGTCGGCATTCCCGTCCTCGTGCTCGAAGCCGGCCCGGTCATCTCGCAGGAGATGCGCGCCTCCACCTTTCACGCGCCGACGCTCGACATGCTCGACGATCTCGGCGCGGCGAAAGGGATGATCGCGCAGGGGCTGATCGGTCCGCGCGTCCAGTACCGCACGCGCGACCACAGCCTGATCGCGGAGTTCGACTTCGGCATCCTCGCCGACGTCACGCGCCATCCCTTCCGGCTGCAATGCGAACAGTTCAAGCTGACGCGCATCCTGCACGACCTGATGCAGGGCCAGCCCGGCTACGATATCCGCTTCAACGCCGAGGTTGCCGAGGTGATCGACCATGGCGACGGGGTTGAAGCCGTGCTTGCCGATGGCAGCCGCGTTGCCGGGTCCTGGGTCATCGGCGCGGATGGCGCGCATAGCGTCGTGCGCAAATCGGCGGATATCGACTTCGAGGGCTTCACCTGGCCCGAGCGCTTCCTGGTCCTGTCCACCGAATTCGACTTCGCGACGCTGATCCCGGGTCTCGCCGACGTGTCCTACTACGCGGATCCGGAGGAATGGTTCTTCCTCCTCCGCGTGCCGGGCCTGTGGCGGGCGATGTTCCCGGTGCGCGCCGAGGTGCCGGACGACGTCATCATGACCGAGGCGTTCGGCCGCGCCCGCTTCGCGCGCATCGTCGCGGGGCGCGACGACTACCCGGTGCGCCATCGCACGCTGTACCGCGTCCACCAGCGCGTGGCGCAGAGCTTCCGGCGCGGGCGCGTGCTGCTTGCCGGCGATGCGGCGCATATCAACAACCCGCTCGGCGGCATGGGCCTCAATGGCGGCGTGCATGACGCGGTGAACCTGACCGGCAAGCTCGCCCAGGTGATGCGCGGCGAGGCGGATGAGGCGCTGCTCGACCTCTATGACCGCCAGCGCCGCGGCGTGACGGTCGAGCACGTCCAGCGCCAGACCATCATGAACAAGAAGAACCTCGAGGCGAGCACGCCGGAGGACCAGGCCGATTTCCGCCGCCGCATGGCGGAGGCCGCCTCCGATCCCACCAAGGCGCATGCGCAGCTCATCGGCATGTCGATGATCGGCAGCCTGCGCCGCGCCGCCGAGATCATCTGATCATCACAGCCGAGGATTGCGGGACATGACGAAACGCGCATGGCTGTTCGGCCTGCTTCTTCTCGCGGCTTCCGCCGCAGCGGCACGGGCGGAACAATGGCCCGACCGACCACTGCGCCTGCTGGTGCCCTTCGCGCCCGGCGGCGTGACCGACAGCATCGGGCGGCTCAGTGCCGAATACCTCGCCCAGCGGCTGGGCCAGTCGGTGGTGGTGGAGAACCGCACCGGCGCAGGCGGCGTCATCGCGGTCGAGGCCGCCGCGCGCAGCCGCCCGGACGGCTACACGCTGCTGACGGCGAGCGCGTCGCAGATGGTCATGCTGCCGGCCCTGTCGCGGGTTCCCTACGATGCCGCGCGCGACTTCGCGCCGGTGTCCATCATCGGGGCCAATCCGCAGGTGCTGGCAGTCTCGGCACGGCTCGGCGTGAGCGACCTGCCAGCGTTCATCGCCTATCTGAAGGCTCATCCGGGAGCGCTGAGCTATGCCTCGGGCGGGACCGGCTCCTCGAACCACCTGGCCATGGCGCTGCTGTTGCAGCGGGCGGGCGTCTCGGCGGTGCACGTGCCCTATCGCGGCGGCGCGCCGGCGATGCAGGCGCTGCTGGCCGGCGATGTCGGCGCCTATTTCGGCAATCCCTCGGACATCATCCCGCATCAGGGCGGCACGGCAATCCGCGTCATCGCGATCGCCGGCGGGGCGCGCATGCCCGCCCTTCCCGGCGTCCCGACGGTCGAGGAGCAGGGCTTTCCCGGCTTCCGCGCCGAGACCTGGAACGGCATCACCGCCCCGGCCGGCACGCCGGAGGAGGCGATCGCGCGCATGGCGGGCATCCTGCGAGGCGCCTGCGCGGAAGCGGCCTTCGCGGCGGCGCTGGAGCGGCTCGGCGCGGTGCCGGTGTGCTCGAGCCCGGAGGAATTCCGCGCCGTCATGGAGCGCGACGCGCCGCAATGGCGCGACCTGGTTCGCGCGGCGGATCTGAAGCTCGACTGAACGCGCGTCGCCGCGCACCGGTGCCGATCCGGCGTGCGCGACGAACGCTCAAGAGCAGATCCCGATCAGGTGGGACCACCTGATCGGGTGAAGATGCTCGCCAATACAAAGGGCTGGAGACGTTGCCGTGAACCAGGGCGAACAGGAACGGCTTTAGCGATCCGCGTGCTCGGCCAGCACCTCCGGTGGCTGGCCGCCGTAATAGATTCGGAAGATCGGCCAGACCGAACCCCCGCAGGCGATATTCCGGTTCGCCAACTCGACCATCATGTCGTTGCGCTGGTCATTGGACAGGGCCGCGACATCGAGCCGCTGTGGCGGGTCGCAATCCTCCGGATCCGGCCGCACCACCGCTTCCGCGAGATGCGTCTGCAACTGCGCGAGCCTGGTATTGTGGATGCTCACGGCCTGGCGGGAGACCAGCAGGGCCGCGACCGCGCAGATCGCGAGGCCGAGCTGTGGCGTCAGGCGCGCCCAGATCCGCGCCGCCTCCGCCCAGAGCCAGACGACGCCGACCGCGACCAGGGCGGCCGAGCCGACCCATTGGCGCGCCAACACCCAATAGTTCGACCGGTAGGAGATCCAGGACAGCAGCAGCGAGATCGCAATCGCCAGCAGGATGAGCAGCGACGGGGCCCATAGCCGCCGCATGCTGCCCCCGATCGGCGCCGGCAGCATCAGGGCCCCGAGCAGCACGGCGCCGGTGAAGGCGGCGGCAAGTTCGTAACGGCCATCCAGGAACTGGGTGTGGCTGAAGTCGGTGAAGTTGGCGAGCAGCCCGTGCCGTTGCAGCCATTCGAAGGGATCGAGGTCGAAGGTGGGATGCCCCCGGAACCAGGTGAGGCTCGCCAGCAGCAGATAGAGCCCCGCCCCGAGCGCGACGAGGCCCGGATTGGCGAAGCGGATCAGCGCGGCCGGGCTGAAGGTCTCGCCTGTCGCTCCCAGCCGATGAACGTAGGCGACGAGGCAGACGGCCGGCCAGTAGAGCGCGAAATAGGCATGCATGGTCGCGCCGAACACCGCGGTTGCGATACCGAACAGCAGCAGTGCGCGGCTCGTCGGATGGAGCGGTCGCGCCAGGTAGAAGAGCAGCAGTCCGACGGCCGCCGCCGGGATCGGCGCATAGGCACGCGCCTCGCCGAGGAAGTACATCACGAGATGCTGCCCGGTGAGCGCGGCGACCATCACGAGTTGCCACAGGACCGAGAATCCGAGGACACGGACCAGCATGATCGCCGCGGAGAACAGGAAGACCCCGGACAGGATCGAGGGCAGGCGCAGCAAGGTCGCATCCGGCCCGAAGAGGCTCAGCGTCCAGTAGTTGAGCATGATGTAGACGCCGGTCTGGCCGTGCTGGATGTCATCCGCCGTCGCGAGAAAAAGGGCCCAGGCCCTGCTGGCCGTCGGTTCCGCCGCGAAGGCGAAGTGCGAGAACTCGTCGATCCAGATCGGCCGGCCCACCGACGCGTGCAGCGCGACCATGTAGAAGCCGAGCACGAACGGCACCGTGCCAGTGATCAGGCGCGCCGCGCGGGATAGCGTCATGAGTCATCCTGTCGCCGCGCGCGGGGCGCGGTCGTCTGGAACTGTAAGGGTTTGTAACTGGCGGCGGCTGCCGCATCGGTACGAGCCGATAACAACGGCGTCAAGGGTGCCAGCCGCGGCCCGACAACCCATGCCGCGCGGTGACGTGCCGCGTCAGGGCGGGACCGTCACGCCGCCGCGCTGGACACCCTGTCCGGCCCCCTGTAGGTGCGAAACGGCATAACTCGGCGTAGGGAGACCTCCCGCATGAAGATTGCGGTCCTGAAGGAACGGCGGAGTGGGGAAACCCGCGTCGCGGCGACGCCCGAGACGGCCAAGAAATTCATTGCCATGGGGCTCGATGTCGCTGTCGAGCAAGGGGCGGGCCTGGCCTCCGGCCTGACCGACGCCGCCTTTGCTGAATCAGGCGCGACGATCGCGCCGGATGCGGCCGCGGCGCTCGCCGGGGCCGATATCGTGCTGAAGGTCCGCGCGCCGCTCGCCGCCGGCGAGGGCGCGGTGGACGAGCTGGCGGGGATCGGGCGGGGCGCACTGCTGATCGGCACGCTCGCGGCGGATGCGGATGCCGCGTCGCGCTATGCCGCCGCCGGGATCGACGCCTGTTCCATGGAATTGCTGCCGCGCATCACCCGCGCGCAGTCGATGGACGTGCTGTCCTCCCAGGCCAATCTCGCCGGCTACCGCGCGGTGATCGAAGCGGCGGCCGCCTATGACAAGGGCTTCCCGATGATGATGACGGCGGCCGGCACGGTGCCCGCCGCCAATGCCTTCATCATGGGCGCGGGTGTGGCGGGGCTGCAGGCCATCGCGACGGCACGGCGCCTCGGCGGGCGCGTCTCGGCCACCGACGTCCGCCCGGCGGCGAAGGAGGAGATCAAGTCGCTCGGGGCGTCCTTCGTCGGTTACGAGGACGAGGAGAGCAAGGCCGCCCAGACCGCGGGCGGCTACGCCAAGCAGCTCTCGGCGGAGTTCTATGCCAAGCAGGCCGAGGTGGTCGCGGCGCATATCGCCAAGCAGGACGTCGTCATTTGCACCGCGCTGGTGCAGGGGCGCCGCGCGCCGACGCTCGTCACCGCCGCCATGGTCGAGTCCATGAAGCCCGGTTCGGTCATCGTGGACATCGCGGCCGATGCGGGCGGAAACTGCGCGCTGACCAAGCCGGGCGAGCTCTTCGTCACCGCCAACGGCGTGAAGATCCTCGGCTACACCAATTGGCCGGGACGACTGCCCGCGGCGTCCTCGGCGCTTTATGCGCGCAACCTCCTCACCTTCCTGTCCACCTTCTGGGACAAGGAGGCGAAGGCACCGAAGCTGCCCGAGGAGGATGACATCGTGAAGGGTGTCGCGCTGACGCGCGGCGGTGCCGTGGTGCATCCGCTGGTCAAGCCGGCTTCGTAGAGGGGGGCATCAACGATGAACGCAACCGAACTCGCCAACCAGGCGCAGGCGGCCGCGCAGCGGGCGCTGGAGCTTGCCGCGCAGGCACGGATCGCGGCCGAGGCCGCCGCCCCGATCGCCGCGGCGGCCGAGCCTTTCCTCTATCTGCTGACCATCTTCCTGCTGGCCTGCTTCGTCGGCTACCACGTGGTGTGGAACGTCACCCCGGCGCTGCATTCGCCGCTGATGGGCGTGACCAACGCCATCTCCTCCGTGATCGTGGTGGGCGCGATCCTCGCAGCCGGTACGGCGGATACCGTCGTCGCGCGCATCTTCGGCTTCATCGCCGTCACCCTGGCCGCGGTGAATATCTTCGGCGGCTTCATGGTCACGCGACGGATGCTTGCCATGTTCAAGAAGAAGGGGAGCTGAGCCGATGGGCCACACGCTCTCCACCCTCGCCTACCTGGTCTCCTCGGTCCTGTTCATCCTCGCGCTGCGCGGGCTGAGCCACCCGGAGACCAGCCGCCAGGGCAACATGTTCGGCATGGTCGGGATGGGCATCGCCATCCTGGCGACGCTGTTCAGCAAGGGGATGGGCTTCGGCGGCGTCGCGCTGGTCATCGCCGGCCTCGCGATCGGCGGCACGATCGGCACCATCGTCGCCCAGCGCATCCAGATGACGGCGCTGCCGCAGCTTGTCGCGGCCTTCCACTCGCTGGTCGGCATGGCGGCGGTGTTCGTGGCCGCCGGCGCCTTCTACGCGCCGATGAGCTTCGGCATCGGCACGCATGAGCACATCCACGCGCAGTCGCTGGTCGAGATGTCGCTCGGTGTCGCGATCGGCGCCATCACCTTCTCGGGCTCGGTCATCGCCTTCGCGAAGCTCGCCGGGAAGATGTCGGGGGCGCCGATCACCTTCGCCGGACAGCATTGGCTGAACCTCGCGCTCGGCATCCTGCTGGTGGTGCTGATCATCGCCTTCGTGGCGACCGGGTCGGGCGTGCTGTTCTGGCTGATCGCGCTGCTGTCCTTCGCGCTCGGTTTCCTGCTGATCATCCCGATCGGCGGGGCGGACATGCCGGTCGTGGTGTCCATGCTGAACAGCTATTCCGGCTGGGCGGCGGCGGGCATCGGCTTCACCATCGGCAACCTGCTGCTGATCATCACCGGCGCGCTGGTCGGCGCCTCGGGCGCCATCCTGTCCTACATCATGTGCAAGGGCATGAACCGCAGCATCATCAACGTGCTGCTGGGCGGCTTCGGGTCGGAATCCGGCGCGGCCGCGAGCGGCGGCGGCGATGCGGACCGGCCGCCGGTCAAGGCCGGATCGCCGGAAGACGCCGCCTACATGATGAAGAACGCGCAGAAGATCGTCATCGTGCCCGGCTACGGCATGGCGGTCGCCCAGGCGCAACAGGTGCTGCGCGAGATGGCCGACCTGCTGAAGAAGGAAGGGGCGGAGATCAAATACGCCATCCACCCCGTCGCCGGCCGCATGCCCGGGCACATGAACGTGCTGCTGGCCGAGGCCAACGTGCCCTATGACGAGGTCTTCGAACTCGAGGAAATCAATCCCGAATTCGCCGACGCCGATGTCGCCTTCGTCATCGGGGCGAACGACGTGACCAACCCGGCGGCGAAGACGGACAAGTCCTCGGCCATCTACGGCATGCCGATCCTCGACGTGGAACGCGCGAAGACGGTGTTCTTCGTCAAGCGCGGCATGGCCTCCGGCTATGCGGGGGTGGAGAACGAGCTGTTCTATCGGCCCAACACCATGATGCTCTTCGGCGATGCCAAGAAGGTGACGCAGGAGATCGTGCAGGCGCTGCAGAGGTAGCACCGCCCGGCACCGCGATGCGCAACGGCCGGGGCCCTGTCCCGGCCGTTGTCGTTTGTGCCCCGCGCGGCGCAGCGTTCTGTTGCGCCAGGCCCGTAGCGGGGGGTCTACTCGGGGGCGGGAGGTCCTCGTCAGCATCAGGCCCGACGGAGGCGCATCTGCTGCAGGAGGTCCTTTTATATTCGGCGGTCGGCTTTCTCGCGCAGCTCGTCGATGGCGCGATCGGCATGGCCTATGGGCTCACGGCAACCTCGGTGATGATGACCCATGGCGTGCCCCCGGCCATGGCCTCGGCCGGCGTGCATGCGGCGGAGGTGGCGACCACCCTGATCGGGCGAGGCCTCGATCCGAAGCTGCCTGGTCGGCGTGGTCATCACCCTGCTGTCGGGCTGGAACCTGCTGCGCGAGTCGCGCCGCCTGTTCAGCTGATCAGCCGGCGTTGGCCATCAGCGCGGCGCGAAGTTCGGCCCCCGAGGACAGCCAGCCGAAGAAGGCCTGCACGTTGAATTCCGTGGCCTGCTGCGTGCCGGGCCCGGCTGCCATGGTCGCGTCCGCCAGCATCACGGGGAAGAATTCGCGGTGATAGGCATCGCGGATGGTGCTCTCGACGCAGACATTCGTCGCGACGCCGCACACCAGCAGGGTGCGGATGCGCCGCGCGGCGAGGATCTGCTCCAGCGCCGTGCCGGCGAAGCCCGAATAGCGCGACTTCGGCACGACCACATCCCCCGCCTGCGGCGTGAGTTCCGGCACGATCTCATGGTCCCAGGTCCCGTGGGTGATGAGCTTGCCGGCATAGGCCTCGTTGGCGCGCATGAATTTCAGCGCATTGGACTTGTGGAAGACCGGGGCGGTCTCGGGCGCCTCACGCTGGTCGGGAGAAAAGCCGTTCTGCAGGTAGATGATCGGGATGCCCGCGGTGCGACAGGCCTCCGCGATGCGGGCCGTTTCCTCGATCACCGGCGGCGCGCCGGAGACGTCGAAGCCGACGAGGTCGATGTAGCCGCCTTTCGAGAGATAGGCGTTCTGCATGTCGACGATGATCAGCGCCGTCTCCTCGACGGTGACGGTGATCGGTTCCGGGCGGGCCGGCAGGGTGACGGTGCGGGTCATGCCACGGGCCAAGCAAGGCTCGCGCCAGTGGCGTCAGCCTACCAGCGCGCCATCCCGCGCCACGACCCGCCCGGCGGCGACGACCAAACGCCGGCCAGGCCGCACAACCACGGCTTCGGCGAGGGTCCGGGCATCCACCAACACCAGGTCAGCCCGCGCCCCTGGCGCGAGGCCATAGGCAGAGAAACCGCAACCCTTGGCCCCTGCCCCGCTGACGCAGTCGAAGGCGAGCGCGATCTCGTCGTCCCGGCGGAAGTTGTTGCGCAGGCCGATGAGCATGGCGCGTTCGAGCATGTCGGGCGAGCCATAAGGCGTCCAGGTATCGCGGATGCCGTCATTGCCGCCGAAGATCGTGACACCCGCCGCCCGGCAGGGGGCCACCAGCGGCACGGGGCGAGAGGCCGGCGCCGTGGTGGCGATCGCCACGCCGAGTTCCGCCATCTGCGCCAGCAACGCGTCGCGCTCGCGTTCGGTCACGTCGCCCAGGCAGAAGGCATGGCTGACCACGACCTGGCCCTGCATGCCCAGCGCGCGGGTGCGCTCGAGGATCAGTTCCAGCGAGAAGGCGCCCATCGAGCCCTGCTCATGCAGGTGGATGTCCACCGGCTTGCCGTGCTTCTCCGCCAGGCCGAAGACGATATCGAGGTGGCGCACCGGATCGCGTTCGATCGCGCAAGGGTCGAGCCCGCCGACGATGTCGGCGCCCAGCGCCAGCGCCGCGTCGAGCAGGCTTTCCGTCCCCTGCCCGCCGAGAATGCCCGATTGCGGAAAGGCGACGATCTGGATCTCCTGCAGGCCGGCCATCGCCTCACGCGTCTGCAGGACGCGCTCGACATGGCCGGTGCCGCCCGACGTATCGACATCCACATGACTGCGGATGCGCGTCGTGCCGGCGGCGAGGAAGGCGCGCGCCATGGCGAGCGAGGCCGCCCCCGCATCATGCCCGGTGCGCGCGCGCCATTCACGCTCCGTGTCGATCTTGTCGATGATGCGCGGACCGACCTCATTCACCAGCCAGTCCGGCTCGTGGAACACGGTCTTGTCGAGATGGGTGTGGCCTTCGACGAAGCCCGGCAGCAGTAGCAGGCCGGCGCCGTCCTCGACCGCGATGCCTTCGGGCACCGGGCCCGCGGCGATGCGCCCGTCCTGCACCAGCACATCGGTCGGCGCGCCGCCCATCGGGCGGACGTTGCGCAGCAGCAGATCGGTCATGCGGCCACCCAGTCGCGGAACAGGTCGAGGTCGATGTTGCCGCCGGACAGCACCAGGCCGACGCGCTTGCCGCGCATGGCCTCGCCCTCCTTCAGCAGGGCGGCGAGCGGCGCCGCGCCCGATCCCTCGGCGAGGTTGTGCGTGTCCTGCCAGAAGGCGCGGATCGCCGCGGCGATCTCATCGTCGCTGACCGTGACGATGCGCGACACTCCGCGCCGGATGATGGCGAAGGCGTCCGGATCGGGCACGCGCGTCGCCATGCCGTCGGCGCGCGTATCCGCGCGGTCGGTCGTCACCACCTGCCCCGCGGCGAGGGACAGGGCATAGGACGGCGCGCCCTCGGCCTGCACGCCGATGATCTCGGTGGGCAGGCCGAGCAGGTCGCGCGCCATGATGCAGCCGGAGATGCCGGACCCCTGCCCGATCGGCACATAGAGCGCATCAAGCGGCGGCGATCCGCGGAAGAACTCCAACGCATAGGTCGCGACGCCGAGCACCAGGTCACGGGCGAAGGAGGGGATCGGCGTCAGCCCCTCGATGGTGGCGAGGCGCATCGCTTCGAGCCGCGCCGCTTCGAAATCCTCGCCATGTTCGATCAACCGGGCACCGAAGGCACGCATCGCGGCGTTCTTCTCGACGCTGTTGCCCTGCGGGACGAGGATCGTGACGGGCACGCCATGGCGCCGCCCGGCATAGGCAAGCGATTGGCCGTGATTGCCCCGCGTCGCGCTGATCACGCCTGGGATATCGGGGTTCTCGCGCTTCAGGCGTTCCATGCAGACGAGACCGCCGCGGACCTTGAAGGCGCCCGTCGGCGTGTGGTTCTCGTGCTTCACATGGACTTCCACCCCGCATCGCGCGGCCAGCAACGGCCAGGCGAATTGCGGGGTGGGTGGGAAAGCCTGGTGGACAAGCCCTGCTGCTGACTCAAGCTCGGCGAGTGTGAACAGGGCGTGCCTCCATCAAAGCGGCTTCAGGTTCGCCGCGGCGGCCTTGCCGCGTTCGGTGATGACATCGTAGCTGACTTTCTGGTTCTCGTTGAGGCCGGTGAGCCCGGCCTTCTGCACGGCGGTGATGTGGACGAAGACGTCCTTGCCGCCATCCTGCGGAACGATGAAGCCGAACCCCTTGGTCGCGTTGAACCACTTCACGGTGCCGATCGCCATGCGACCTGTCTCCTCGCTTGCCGGCCGCCGGGATGCAGCCGGTTGTCCCCCGCACCCCGGTTCGGCTTGGAGGCGACCGGATATCCGGAGGCACGGCAAGGCGAGGCAGGCACGATGGACAGGAATCACGCGCAGATTGCGACGGCCGCGTCAATCAAAGCCGACATGGCCGCTGCCAGTTCCATGAAAGCGGCAAGCATTGCCGCTCACTGACCTCACTCCACCCGGATGCCGAGTTCCGGAATAGTACGCGCCCAGAAGCCGTGCTCATCGCGCACCTGCGCGGCGAAGGCCTCGGCACTGACAGGTGTTGCCAACGGTTCAAGGCCATCGCGCCCGAGCTTCTCGTGGAACGCCGGCATGGCCGCGATCTCGGCGGCGGCCGCGCGCAGCGCCGCGACCGGTTCGGCCGGCGTGCCAGGCGGGAAGAAGACGCCGTGCCATCCCGTGACGGCATAGCCCGGCAGGCCCTGTTCGGCGACGGTCGGCACGTCGGGGAAGGCGGGCGAACGCCGAGCGCCCGTCACGGCGATGGCCCGGAGCTGGCCTTCGCGCACCAACGGGATCGCCGGCGGCGGGGAGGAGATGTTGAACTGCACCGTGCCGTTCACCGCATCCATCAGCGCCGGCGCGGTGCCGCGATAAGCGACGTCGTTCAGCTCGATGCCAGCCATCTTCGCGAGCAACTTGCCGGCCAGGTGGTTGTTCCCGCCATTGCCGGAATGGCTGAAGGTGATCTCCCCGGGCTTCCGCTTCGCCAGTGCGATCAGTTCCTGGATGTTGGTCGCGGCGAAGCCTGGATGCGCGACCAGGATATACTGGTAGTTGGCCAGGATGCCCGCCGGGATCAGCACCTGCGCGGGATCCTCGCGCGCCGCCGTGCGATAGACATGCGGGTTGATGACGATGTTGGACGACACCGCATAGAGGAAGGTGTAGCCATCGGGCCGCGAGCGCACCGCCTGGGTGGTGCCGATGTTGCCGCCGGCGCCGCCGCGATTGTCCACCACCACGGTCTGGCCGAGCTTCTGCGTGAGGAGCTGCGCGAATTCCCGCCCGACGATGTCGGTGCCGCCGCCCGCGGCATAGGGGACGATCATGGTGATCGGCCGGTTCGGCCGCCAGCCCGCGCCTTGAGCCAGGGCGAGCGAAGGCGCGAACAGGGCTGGTGTGAGGAGAAGGCGACGGCGCTTCATTGGACGGTCCCGGTTTTCTTGGGGCCGTTCCCTTAGCACCATCGCAAGGCGCCACCATAGCGGAATGAAGGCCCCGCACCCCCACCCGAAGCAGCGGATCGCGGGCCTGCCGCGATCCCGGACCGGCCTCCCGTGTCCCGATTCCGAAGGCCTGCGAAGTTCGTTCGAGATCCGACGACCTTCGCGGGCAGGACACTAGACCATTTC
>JAYRJZ010000168.1:0-2376 GCA_041906015.1 Roseomonas sp. | reverse complement strand
CGAAGCCCATGTCGGCCAGGTGGCCGGCGCCGAGGGCACGCTGCACGTCGGCCAGCTTCGTCGCGTCGCCGCACAGCAGGCGATGCTCGCCGCAGCGCCAGAGGTCGCCGGTGCGCGTGACCGGCACGACGGGCGGTGGCGGGGCCTCATCGGCATCGTCGCCGATGCCGGCATCGGCAGCTGCCAGCAGCCGGTCGAGCTCCATCCCCGAGAAGCCCAGCACGTCGAGATCGACCACCGCCTCGTCGCGGATGCGCGCGATCTCGGCGGCGAGCAGCGCCTCGTCCCAGCCGGAGTTCAGCGCGATCTGGTTGTCCGCAAGCCGCAGGGCACGCGCCTGCGCAGGGGAGAGATGGCCGAGCCGAAGCACCGGCACGGATGCAAGCCCGAGGTGCTTCGCCGCCATGACGCGGCCGTGGCCGGCGATCAGCACGCCCTCGGCGTCGACCAGCACCGGGTTCACGAAGCCGAACTCGGCGATGGATGAGGCGATTTGGGCCACTTGCGCCAGCGAATGCGTGCGCGCGTTCTCGGCATACGGGACCAGCGCTGCGACCGGCAGTGTCGAGACGACGAGATCAGGCTGCATTGGCGGTGACCTCCGTCCGCGCTGCGGCAACGGCGTCGTAATCACGCCCGTCATCGGCCAGCGTCACCGGCATGTCCGGATGCAGCATCCGCCAGCGGGCGATCGCTAGATCCACATACGCGGACGCCAGTTCGATGGCGCGCACGCGGCGGCCCGTGCGCTGGCCCGCCAGGATGGTGGTGCCGCTGCCGCCGAAGGGCTCGAACACCACGTTGCCCTCATCGGTGTAGGCCCGCATCAGGAATTCCGGCAGCACGACCGGGAACACCGCGGGGTGCTCGATCTCGATGCCGCGCCCCTTGTGGCGCGTGAGGCGCAGCACGTTGTCGGGGATCCGGAAGTCCTGCACCGGCAGGCCGGCGTGCTGGTACTCGGAGATGGTGCCGTCGGCGGCGCGCAGCCCGCTGCCCTTGTTCGGCGTGCCGGCCCATTTGCACGGGACGATCTTGTTCGCCTGCCGGGCCTGGCGGTTGAAGTGAAAGACCAGCTCGAAGGCTGGTGCGAGGCGACCGTTCCAGTCGCCCGGCAGGCCGGGCCCCTGGTCCCAGGTATAGAGCCCGAAGCGGCGCCAGCCGCGGGCACGCATCCAGTCGAGCCAGCCGGCCCAATAGGGCTGCCATTCGTTGTCGCGATGGATCAGGCCGAGATTCACCAGCACCTGGCCGTCCGGCCGCATGGCCACGTCAAGATGCTGGAACATGCCCTGCATCAGGGCGTCCCAATCCGTGCCGCCGCCGGTGGTGTAGTCGCGCTGGTTCCCGTAGGGCGGGGAGGTGAACAGCAGCGCGGCGCGGTCGTCGCCCATCACGCGAGCGACCGAGGCAGCATCGGTGCTGTCGCCGCAGAGCAGGCGATGCTCGCCGAGCAGCCAGAGATCGCCGGGGCGGGTGACCGCCTGGCGCGGTGGAACCGGATCGGCGTCCGCGGGATCGGGCGGCGTTTCGCCATCGGGCTCGGCGCCGCGCTCGGTGGCCGTCACGTCCGCGGTGGGCTGATCCGTATCCTGGGGCGGGTCGCCATCGATGACGGCCTCGTCCGCAGCAGCCAGGATCGCGGCCAGCTCATCCGCCGAGAAGCCGAGCGCGCCGAGGTCGATGTCCGGTGCCGCCTGCACCGCGGCGAGCGCGTCGCGCAGCAGAGCCTGGTCCCACGTCGCGTTCTCCGCGATGCGGTTGTCGGCGAGGCGCAGCGCCTCCTTCTGCGCCGCGGAGAGGTGCCGCAACACGATCACCGGCACCTTCGCCATGCCGAGCGCCGTCGCGGCCTCGAGCCGGCCATGGCCGGCGATCAGCACGCCGTCCTCGTCCACCAGCAGCGGATTGGTGAACCCGAAGGCCAATATGCTGACCTTGATCTGCTCGATCTGCGCGGCACCGTGCACGCGCGCGTTGCCGGGATGCGCGCGCAGCTCCGCCACCGGGCGCAGCAGGATCTTCGCTGCCATCCAGGGGAGCGTCATCTGGCCATCCGGTTTGCAGGTGGTTTGCAGGGCAGCGGCCCGGCGTCGGTTTGCAGGTAACGATCTGAAGCGGCTCGGAAAGGCTGCAAACTGCAAACCATATTTCCGGCCTGGCGCTAGCGATGCTGCGCGCTTCCGCCCCCCGCATACAGCGGGGCCGGGAAGGACCCTGCGGCTCGAGAGCCACTGTCTCGATCGAGCAGCAGCGTGGCTGTTCAGCCGCGGCGCTCTCGCACCTTCTCTACGTGTCTTGCTTCTAGCCTCATCGATTTCGCAGCCGCTACGGGGTGAATTGTAACAGCGGGATCGGGGCGATGGTGACCGCCCC
>JAYRJZ010000110.1:0-17290 GCA_041906015.1 Roseomonas sp. | reverse complement strand
CTGGACCGCCGGGACTTGGCGCCGGGCATAGGGCCAGCGCCAAGCCCCACAGCGCGCTTTGGGCGCAAGAGCAGTTTCCGGCACCATTCTATCAGCGGCGCACGGCACCAGGTTGAGGTTTGCAAAGGCCTTTCGGCCTTTGCTGGGGTGGTTTGGAGGGGCAAAGCCCCTCCAACTCGCTCACAAGGCTTCCGAAGAAGCCCCGGCCTTCCCTACTCCGCCTCCCGCGCCCGCCGTCCCCGTGGGGGCGGCGCCAGGATTCCGCCCAGCATCATCTCGCAGAAATCGAGCGCGATCTCGGGCGCCGTCAGCTTGCCCTTGGGGTCGTACCAGCGCGCCATCCAGTTGACCGCGCCGAGCATCATCCGCCCCGCCACTGCCACGTCCATGGCACGAAGTTCCCCGGCCGCCACGCCGGCTTCCAGGATCTCCCGCAGCAGCCTTTCGTAGCGGTCTCGCCAGCCGATGCGCTCCCGCCGGAAGCGCAGTTCCGGATCGTTCCAGAAGGTCGAGGCCGAGGCGATCCAGGCCCAGCGGTGACGGTCGAAGAAGCGCGCCGTCTCCCCGATCAGGCTGCGCAGGCGGTCGGGCGCGGGCTGGGTGGAATCGTCATGCCGCGCGACATGCAGGTAGAGCGCCTTGGTCACGCCCATGGCGAGCGGCCGCAGCAGCGAATCCTTGTCCGGAAAATAGTGGTAGAGCGTCGCCTTGGAGATCCCGCATTCCAGCGCGATGTCGCGCATGGACACGCCGTCGAAGCCGTTCTGCGCGAACATCCGGCAGGCGACCTCGAAGATCTGTACGATGCGGCCCTGCGCCGGCTGGTCATAGCCCCCGACCTCGAGGATGGAGACCAGATCCTCAGTGCGCGCGGCGGGGCGGCGGCGGGGGCGGGCGGGGACGGCCTGCGGTGCTTCCTCGGTCTTGGGTTTGGGCGCGGCGCGGGCCAAAAGCTCTCCTCCGACGGGTTTGGGCGCATCCTTGCATGCTGCCACTGATGCGCAAGCGGATGGACGCGGCGCGGCGGACGCCCCCGGGACGCACGATCCCGCCCCTCCGTTCGGTCGCGTGATTCACGCCGCCGGTGATTCCACCTCGGGCGATCACGCTCTAGCATCATCGCCCATGCGATCCCATGCCCTCGGGGCCGGATGAAGCCGGCCCCCTTCGACTACCACGCCCCAAGGACGGTCGAGGAAGCCCTGTCCCTCCTCGCCACGCATGGGGAGGAAGCGCGGATCCTCGCCGGCGGGCAGTCCCTGGTGCCGACCATGGCCTTTCGCATGGCCCGGCCTGGCGTGCTGGTGGATATCAACCGCATCGCCGGCCTCGCCTTCATCCGCCCTGAAGGCGGCGTGCTGCGCATCGGCGCGCTGGCCCGCCATGCGCGCTTCGAGACGGCAGTCGCCCCCGGCCCGGTCGGCGCGCTGCTGGCGCGCGTGGTGCGGCACATCGCCCACGCGCCGATCCGCCAGCGCGGCACCTTCTGCGGCAGCCTGGCCCATGCGGACCCGGCTTCCGAATGGTGCGCAACGACGCTGGCGCTGGGCGGGACGCTGGTACTGGCCGGGCCACGGGGGAGGCGGGAGGTCGCGGCCGAGGACTGGTTCCACGGCGTCTTCACCACCGCCATCGAAGCGGGGGAGATGCTGGCCGAGGCCCATCTGCCGCTACTCGGCCCCGACTGGCGCTGCGGCTTCGCGGAATTCGCCCGCCGCGCGGGGGATTTCGCGCTGGCCATGGCGGTGGTGGCACTGCGCCTGGACGGAACGGGGCGCGTGGCCGAGGCACGTATCGCGCTCGGCGGCATCGCCGGTCGGCCTGAACTCGCGACGGAAGCCGCCTCGGCCCTGGTTGGCCGATCACCCGGGGACGGCACCGAGGCCGCCGCCGAATGCGCCGCCACCCGCTGCGACCCGCAGGACGACATCCACGCCCCGGCGGCCTACCGACGCGACCTGGTGCGCGTCATGGTCCGCCGCGCCATCGAGGACGCGATCGCCGCATGACCTGGGTCGGGCGCCGCCTGCGCCGCTTCGAGGACCCCGCGCTGCTGCGCGGGGAGGGCCGATTCACCGCCGATGTCGCGGTCGGGGCACGGGCCGTGCGCTTCCTGCGCAGCCCCGTCGCGAATGGCCGCATCACCGCACTGCGCGCGCCGGATGACATGCCGCCCGGGGCGATCTTCGTCAGCGCGGCGGAACTCGGCGCGATCGGCACCATCAGGCCAATGCTCTACCGCTTCGCCTACCGGCCCGTGGAGCAGCCCGTGCTGCCGGCGGATCGCGTGCATTTCGTCGGCCAGCCCATCGCCGCCATCGTCGCGCCGTCCGCCGCGCTGGCCGAGGACCTGCTGGAGGCAGTGACGCTCGAGATCGACACCGAGCCCGCGCTGGTCGGCATGGCGGAGGCGCTCGACCCCGCCGCGGCAGCCGTGCACGCCGTCGCCCCCGGCAACGTCGCGGTCGAGGGCACGGTGGATTCCCCAGAGGCCGCCACGGCCTTCGCCACCGCGCCGCATGTGGTGGAGATCGCGTTGCGGTCGCACCGGCAGAATGCCTCGCCCATGGAGGCGCGGGCGGGATGCGCGCAATACGATCGCACCACGGGGCGCGTGCGGCTCACCGCCTCGGTGCAGATGCCGCACATGCTGCGCACCGGCATCGCCGAGCTGCTGTCCATGCCCGAGGCCGACCTGCAGGTGATCGCCCCCGATGTCGGCGGCGGCTTCGGTCAGAAGATGGCGCTGTTCCCGGAATATGCGGTGCTGGTCTGGCTGGCGCGCAAGTACCGCTGCGATGTCGCCTGGATCGAGGACCGCAACGAGAACCTGATCGCCTCGGCCCATTCGCGCGACCAGGAACACCGGCTGCGCGGGGCCTTCGCCGCGGACGGCACGCTGCTCGCACTCGACGCCGACATCCTGTCCAATGTCGGCGCCTTCTCCGCCTATCCGACGACCTGCGGGGTCGAACCGCTGATGGCCTTCGCGGAGTATCCAGGGCCCTACAAGGTGCCGGCCTACAGCGCGCGGGCGCGCGGCGTGCTGACGCATACCTGCCCGATGGCACCGTATCGCGGCGTGTCGCGGCCGGTCATCACCTTCGGACTTGAACGGCTGATGGATATCGCGGCGAAGCGCATCGGCCTCGATCCCGTCGCGATCCGCACGATGAACCTGGTGGACAGTTTCCCCCATCGCAGCGCGACCGGGCTGACGCTGGATGAGGCGAGCTACATCGAGACTCTGGACGACGCGGCGGCCCATCTCGACATCCCCGCCTTCCGTGAGAGGCAGAAGGCGGCGTGGGCGGAAGGGCGCCATCTCGGCCTTGGCCTGTCCGTATTCAATGAACGCACCGGCTACGGCACGCCGGCCTTCGCCGCGCGCGGCATGGGCGTGGTGCCGGGATACGAGGTGGTGGACATCGCCATGACGCCGGGCGGCGAGGTGGAACTGCGCATCGGCGCCTCCCCGCACGGGCAGGGGCTGCGCACGGCGCTCGCACAGCTCGTCGCGGACCGGCTCGGCGTGGCGCCGGAAGCCGTGCGCGTCATCCATGGCGACACCGACCGCACGCCCTATGGCTGGGGCAGCTTCGCCAGCCGCGCGATGGTGATCAGCGGCGGCGCATCGCAGGAGGCGGCGGACAAGCTCGCCGCGCGGCTGCGTGCGGCCGCGGCGCGGGTGCTGCAAGCCAGTGCGGTGGAGATCACGCTGCGCGAGGGCGAGGCCGTCGCGGCGAATGGGTCATCCATCGCCATCGCGGCGCTGGCGAAGCAGGTGCACCAGCGCAGCGACCTGTTCGACGGCTTCAACCTGGCCGAGACCGCGCATTACGATCCGCCCGGCACCTTCTCCAACGCGTGCCATGCCGCGATTGTCGAGGTGGATGTGCAGACCGGTCATGTGCGCATCGAGCGCTACCTGGTGGTCGAGGATGCCGGGCGCATCATCAATCCGCTGATCGCGGACGGCCAGGTGCGCGGCGGCGTCGCGCAGGGCATCGCCAATGCACTGTACGAGGAGATCGTCATCGCCGAGGACGGCAACATCCTCACCGGCACGCTCGCCGACTACACCATGCCGAGTGCGATGGAGATCCCTGGGATCGAGATCCACCATCGCGAGACCATCAGCCCCTTCACCCTGACCGGCGCGAAGGGATTGGGCGAGGGCGGATCGATCGGCGCGCCGGCCGCGATCGCCAATGCCATCAGCGATGCGCTTTCGCCCCTTGGCGTGGAGATCCTGGAAATTCCGGCGACGCCGCCGCGCATCCGCGCGGCCATCCGCGCGGCGGAGCAACGTGCATGAGCCGCCATATCGTGACCTTCACCGTGAACGGTGCGGCGCAGCGCATCGAAGTCGAGGCACGCACGACGCTCGCCGACGCCTTGCGCGAATCATGCCGCCTGACGGGCACGCATCTCGGCTGCGAGCATGGCGTCTGCGGCGCCTGCACCGTGCTGGTGGACGACGTCCCGGCACGCGCCTGCCTGATGTTCGCGGTGCAGGCAGAGGGCGCCGCGATCCGAACGGTGGAAGGCCTCGCCGCACCGGATGGCACGCTCAATGCGCTGCAACAGGCCTTCCAGGACCATCACGGGCTGCAATGCGGCTTCTGCACCCCGGGATTCCTGATGCTGAGCACCTGGCTGCTGGAGCGCCGGGAGATGCTGACCGAGGAAACGCTGCGGGAGGCGCTGGCCTCGAATATCTGCCGCTGCACCGGGTATCAGGGCATCGTCGAGGCGCTGCGCGAGGCGGCCCGGAAGGCAGGTCTCTGGATGGAGCAGGATCGCGGCGCGGCGTGACGGCGCGCCGCGATCAGGCGGCCGGATCGCATGCCGCGCCGCGCAGGAAGACATCCACCGCGTCGCAGACACGCTGCTCCATCTCCGCTTCGGTCGGAGGACCCTGCAAGCCCAGCAGCAGGAACATCTGAGACGCGCCGATCGCCATGCCGAGCAGCATGCGCGCCGCTTCGCGCGCATCGGGCAAGGCCAGCCGTCCCGCCGCGATCTCGGCGTCCAGACGGTACTCGAGCGCGCCCGTTCCCTTGCCCGGTCCCGCCCGGTGAAAGGCATCCGCGAGTTCCGGCGAACGCTTCACCTCCCCGATGATGAGGCGGAAGATCGCCACCTGCCGCGGCTGGAACAGGTGACGCATCAGCGCCAGCAGGATGTTACGCAGCGCGCATGCGAGATCGACACCCTCCTCCAGCGGTACGTCATGCTTGAAGGGAAGCAGGCAATCCTCCATGACCGCCTCGAACAGCGCCGCCTTCGACGGGAAGTGCTGATACAGCGTGCGCTTCGACATGCCGGCGAGATGCGCCACGTCGTCCATGCGCGCGGCGGCATAGCCGTCACGGAGGAAGATCGCCTCGGCGGCCTCGCGCAGCAGGCGAAGGCGATCCGCCTCGCACAGCCGGCGCCGTGGCGCGATCTCCGCCGTCGCGCTCATCGCGCTGCCGATACCGTCTGCGTCACCGCTCCACTCCGTTCCTGCCAACCGCCCCCCAGGGCACGATAAAGTGAAACGCGGTTCTGCTGGCGAAGCAACTCCTGAGCGATCAGGTCCTGCTGGGCCGTGAAAAGCTGCCGCTGCGCATCGAGCGAGGCCTGGTAGTTGTCGAGCCCCGTGCGGAAGCGCATCAGCGCGAGACGATAGGCATCCTGGTAGGCATTGACCAACGCGCGCTGCGCCGCGATCTGGCGGTCATAGGTGCCACGCGCGGCCAGCGCGTCGGCCACTTCCCGGAAGGCGGACTGGACAGTGCGTTCATAGGTCGCGACCTGGATGTCGGTGCGCAGCCGCGACGCATCCAAATTCCCCTGCAGCGTGCCGAAGGTGAAGATCGGCAGGTTGATCTGCGGTGCGAAGTTCCAGGCTCCGCTGCCCGCACCAAACAGATTCGACAGGCTCGCGCTCGACGCCCCCGCACTCGCCGTCAACGTGATCGAGGGGAAGAAGGCCGCACGCGCGGCGCCGATCTGGGCATTGGCGGCGACCAGGTTGCGTTCGGCCGCCAGCACGTCGGGCCGACGGAGCAGGATGCTGGAGGAGACGCCCGCAGGCACGTCCGTCACCGGCTGCTGCAACCGGGAGAGTGAATCCGGCAGCATGTCCTGCGGCACCGGCACGCCCAGCAGCAATGCCAGCGCGTTCACGTCCTGGGCGCGGAGTCGGGTATAGCGTTCGAAACTGGCACGTGCCGTCTCGACCGAGGTCTGCGCCTGGCGCAACGCCAGCTCCGTCGCCGTGCCGCCCTGATAGGCGGCGCGGGTGATGCCGAAGGCCTCCTCCTGGTTCGCCAGGGTCTGGCGCGTCAGGTCGAGCGCCTCCTGGTCCGCGGCGATGGCGAGCCACGCCTCGGCGACCTGGCCGATCAGGCTGATCTGCGCCGCGCGCCGCGTCTCGGCATAGCCGAGATAGGTCTGGAAGGCCGATTCCGTCAGGCTCTGCACACGGCCGAAGAGGTCGATTTCATAGGAGCTGATGCCGACGCCGGCCGAGGAGATGCGCCGCGTGACGCCGCCCGTGGCATCGACCGGGACCGAGGTGGACGCGACGGGCAGCGGCGTGCGCGTGGCGGTGTAGCTCGCCGAGGCCCCGATCTGCGGGAACAGCTCGCCGCGCTGGGCACGATACTGCGCTTCCGCCACCGCGACGTTCAGCACGGCGATGCGCAGGTCCCGGTTGTTGGCGATCGCCGTGTCGATGGCGCGCTGCAACCGCGGATCAGTGAACACGTCGCGCCAGCCGATCGCATCCGCCTCGCGTGCCGGATCCGCGGCCGTGGTGCCTGCCGTGCTGCGATAGGCAGGCCCCTCCGGCCAGGCGGCCGAAATCGCGGGGTTGGTCTCCGGCCGGTCCGGGATCAGGCTGCAGCCCGCGAGGAGGAAGGCGGCGAAGGAGATGGCGGGAAGTCGGGTCATGGTCACTCTCCCGCCTGTGGCACGGCGGCCGGTGTCGGGGCGTGGGGCGCCGGGCGACGGCGCGTGCGGAACAGGCGCAGCACCACCAGGAAGAACAGGGGCACGAAGCTGATGGCGAGCACCGTGCCGGCCGCCACGCCGCCCAGCACGCCGATGCCGATCGCGTTCTGCCCGCCCGCCCCCGCGCCGGTGGCGATGGCGAGCGGCACCACGCCGAGCCCGAAGGCGAGCGAGGTCATGATGATCGGGCGCAGGCGCTGGCGCGCGGCATCGGTCGCGGCCTCGAGCAGTTCCATGCCTCGGTCGAAATTCTCCTTGGCGAACTCGACGATCAGGATGGCGTTCTTGGCCGACAGGCCGATGGTCGTCAGCAGCCCGACCTGGAAGTAGATGTCGTTGGACAGGCCGCGCGCGAGCGATGCGGCCACCGCCCCCAATATGCCCAAGGGCACCACCATCATCACCGCGGCCGGGATCGACCAGCTTTCATAGAGCGCGGCGAGGCAGAGGAAGACCACCAGCAGCGAGATGGCATAGAGCGCCGGCGCCTGGCCCGAGGATTGCCGTTCCTCATAGGACAAGCCCGACCAGGCAGAGCCGAAGCCCGGCGGCAGTTGCTGCATGAGCCGCTGCATCTCGGCCATCGCCTCGCCCGTGGTGTGGCCGGGCGCGGGCGCGCCGGCGATCTCGCGCGAGGGGATGCCGTTGAAGCGTTCGAGCCGTGGCGAGCCGTAGACCCATTCGGTGCGTCCGAAGGCGGAGAAGGGCACCATCTGCCCCGCCGCGTTGCGCACGAACCAGCGGTCGAGATCGCCCGGCAGCATGCGCGATTCCGCATCGCCCTGGAGATAGACGCGCTTCACACGGCCGCGGTCCATGAAGTCGTTGACGTAGGTTGAGCCCCAGGCGGTGGCGAGCGTGGTGTTGATGTCGTTCACCGTGAGGCCGAGCGCGCTCGCGCGTTCCCAGTCGATGACCAGGCTGAACTGCGCCTCGTCATTCAGCCCGTTCGGGCGCACCGCCATCAGGATGGGGCTCTGCGCAGCCATGCCGAGCAGCTGGTTGCGGGCATCCATCAAGGCTGCATGACCGCGCCCGCCCTGGTCGAGCAACTGGAAGGTGAAGCCCGTCGCATTGCCGAGCTCGGTGATGGCGGGCGGCGCGAAGGCGAAGATCATGGCGTCGCGGTATCCGCCGAAGCGGGCCATGATCCGTCCGTTCAGCGCCTGCACGCGCTGCGCGGCGGCCTTGCGATCGCCCCAGTCGCGCAGCCGGACGAAGGCCATGCCGGCATTCTGGCCGCGGCCGGAGAAGTTGAAGCCGTTGATGGCGAAGACCGAGGCGACGGTGTCGCCTTCCTCCTCCCGCAGATACCGCGTGATCTGGTCGAGCGCGGCCTGGGTGCGGCTCGCCGTCGCACCCGGCGGGGCCACGACCTGCACGAAGGTGATGCCCTGATCCTCATCGGGCAGGAAGCCGCCGGGCAGTCGCATGAAGCCGAAGGCGAGCGCACCGAGCAGCGCGCCATAGACAAGCAGCACGCGGATGGGGCGCCGAAGGCTGGCGGTGACGAAGCGGGTATAGAGTCTCGTCAGCCGCCCGAAATTGTGGTTGAACCAGCCCGCGAAGCCCCTCTCCGACTGGCCGGGCTTGTGCGGCTTCAGGATCGTCGCGCACAGCGCCGGCGTGAAGAAGATCGCGGTGAAGACCGACAGGCCCATCGCGGTCGCGATGGTGATGGAAAACTGCCGATAGATCACGCCGGTCGACCCGCCGAAGAAGGCCATCGGCAGGAAGACCGCGGCGAGCACCAGGCCGATGCCGATCAGCGCGCCGGTGATCTGATCCATCGACTTGCGCGTGGCCTCGAGCGGCGAGAGATGCTCCTCGGCCATCACGCGCTCGACGTTCTCCACCACGACGATGGCGTCGTCCACCAGCAGGCCGATGGCGAGCACCATGCCGAACATGGTGAGCGTGTTGATGGTGAAGCCGGCGAGCGACAGCACCGCGAAGGTGCCGAGCAGCACGACCGGCACCGCAATGGTCGGGATCAGCGTCGCACGTAGGTTCTGCAGGAAGAGCAGCATGACGAAGAAGACGAGCACCACCGCCTCGAACAGGGTGTGCACCACGCTTTCGATCGACAGGCTGACGAAGGGCGTCGTGTCGTAGGGGTAGATGACCTCGACGCCGTCCGGCAGCAGGGGACGCAGGTTGTCGATGGTCGCGCGCACCGCCTCCGCCGTGTCGAGCGCATTGGCACCCGAGGCGAGCTTGATGCCGATGCCCGCGGCCGGACGGCCGTTGTAGAGTGCGTCGATGGCGTAGGATTCCGCGCCGACCTCGACGCGCGCGACGTCGCGCAGGCGGACCTGGGCACCATCGGTCTGCACGCGCAGCAGGATGGAACCGAACGCCTCGGGCGAAGTCAGGTAGGACGGGCCGATCACGGTGGCGTTGAGCTGCTGGCCCTCGACCGAAGGCAGCGCGCCCATCTCGCCGCTCGCCACCTGCACGTTCTGGGCGCGGATGGCGGTCGCGACGTCGCCCGGCGTCAGGCCGTAGTTCACCAGCTTCGCGGGGTCGAGCCAGATGCGCATGGCATATTGCGAGCCGAAGACCTGGTAGTCGCCGACGCCGCGGGTGCGGCTGATCGGGTCCTGGATATTGGTGACGACGAAGTCGGAGATGTCGAAGTTGCTCATCCGACCGTCATTGGAGACGAAGCCGACGACAAGCAGGAAGTTGTTGGTCGCCTTGGCGACGCGGATGCCCTGCTGCTGCACGGTCTGCGGCAGGCGGGGCACGGCGAGCTGCACCTTGTTCTGCACCTGCACCTGCGCCGTGTCGGGGTTGGTGCCCTGCGCGAAGGTGAGCGTGATGGTGGCGCTGCCATCCTTCGCCGCGTTCGAGGAGAAGTAGAGCAGGTTGTCGATGCCGCTGAGCTGCTGTTCGATCACCTGCACCACGGTGGACTGCACCGTCTCGGCCGAAGCGCCCGGATAGGACACCGTGACCGAGATCGCGGGCGGCGCGATGGAGGGATATTGCGCGACCGGCAGGGTGCGCAGGGAAAGCAGGCCAGCCAGCATGATCGCGATGGCGATCACCCAGGCGAAGACCGGGCGGTCGATGAAGAAGCGGGCCATGAGGGAATGCCTGGATCAGCCGCCGCTGCGGGCGGGGGTGGCTTCGGCGGTGGCGGGAGCCGTCACCTCGGTAGCGGTGACCTTCGCGCCGGGGCGGATGCGCAGCACGCCTTCCATCACCACGCGGTCGCCCGGGCTGAGCCCGGCGGAGACGAGCCAGTTGGTGCCGATCGCGCGGCTCGTCTGCAGGATGCGCTGTTCGACCGTGCCGTCGGGCTTGACGACATAGGCCATCGGCTCACCGCGCGGGGTGCGCAGCACCGCCTGCTGCGGCACCAGGAGGGCCTTGTCGATCACGCCTTCCTCGACGCGGGCGCGGACGAACATGCCGGGCATCAGCAGCCCGTCCGGATTGGGGAAGACCGCGCGCAGCGTGACCGAGCCAGTGCCCTGGTCGACGATGACCTCGGAGAACTGGATCTCGCCGCGAGGAGCATATTCGGTGCCGTCCTCGAGGAGCAGCGTCGCGACAGCGCTATCCCTCGAGTCGCGCTTCAGCACGCCCTCGGCGATGTCGCGCCGCTGGCGCAGCAGGGCGGCGCTCGGCTGCGTCACATCCACATAGATCGGATTGAGCTGCGTCACGGTGACGAGCGCATTGGCCTGGCTGGCCGTGACCAGCGCGCCGACGGTGACCGAAGCACGCCCGGTGCGCCCGGCGATCGGCGAATTCACCACCGTGTAGCCAAGGTTGATGCGCGCCGTGTCCACGGCCGCCTGGGCCGAGGCGACATCCGCCTGCGCCTGGCGCAGCGCGGCCTCCGCCGCATCGAAATCCTGCTGGCTGACCGCGCGCGCGCGGACCAGCGGGCGATAGCGGTTGACCGTGGTCTCGGCCTGGTCTGCGGTCGCCTTGGCTCGGGCGAGCGAGGCCTCGGCGGTTTCGAGCGCGGCCTGGAAGGGCGCGGGATCGATGCGGAACAGGGGCTGGCCGGCCGCGACTTCCTGGCCCTCGGTGAAGAGCCGTTCGCGCAGCACGCCGCCCACCTGCGGGCGGACCTCGGCGACCTGGAAGGCCGTGGTCCGGCCCGGCAGCACCGTGTTCACCGGCGCGGCCTGCTGGCGCAGGGTGAGGACGGTGACCTCGACCGGGCGCGGGGCCGGCGTGGCCGCCTGGGCCCCACGCTGGCCTGGTCCGTCGTCGCAGGCCGCCAGCCCTGGCAGCATCGCCGCCAGGGTCAGGAGAAGGATCGCGCGGCGGGGCGTCCGGCGATGAGCCAGATCCGGCATTGGGGTACCTCTGGGGAAACTAGTCAGTTTTCAGAGACGAAACTGACGAGTTTCCAAGGCCGGGTCAATGCCGATTGCTGCATCGCAACACATTGATACAGCGCGGACCGGATCGGGCTGTCGCGCCTCAGCCCGCCTTCGGCGCGTCCTGAAGCCGACGCCGCAGTTCGGTCAGAACCCGGATCGTCGCGTCCAGATCCTCTCGCGCCAGCCCTTGCAACAGGGTGGCGTTCAGCGTCTCCGCGACGCTGACCATGCGCTCGACCACGCGGCTGCCGCGCGCCGTGACGAAGACCCGGTTCAGACGCCGATCCGCGGCATCGGCGCGGCGTTCGACCAACCCCGCCACTTCCAGCCGCGCGATCATCGCCCCGGTCGCGACCTTGCCGAGACCAAGCGCGCGGGCGAGCTCGGCCTGGGTCAGGCCGCCCACCGGGTCGTGGCGAATCAACTGGCCAAGCGCCCACCATTGGGCATGCGTCAGGCCATGGGGCCGCATCTTCTCGGTGAAGAAGGCCTGGCGCAGGCGGGAGACGTCGTGGACCAGATAGCCGATGCGGAAGCCGGCACTGCCGCGGCCACGAGGCTTGCTGCTCATGGGGATCGCGCGCGCATTGAAGAGGGCCTCCGCCCCTCGCTAGACCTCACCCCGCCAAATGACAGTGTCATTTGGAAAGCCGGCTTCTGACGTTGGGCGCGGCGGCCTTGCTACGGGCGCAAAGGCAGGCTTCGGCGCCGGTTCTGCCCGCGGTGCACGGCGCCAGATCGCGGTTTGCAAAGGCCTTGCGGCCTTTGCTGGGGTGGGGTCCGGGGAGGGACAAAACCCCTTCCCGAGGTACCGCGCCGCCCATCAATAGGATTTCGGCTGGCCGAGCACCCGCTCGGCGATGAAGGACAGCACGAGCTGCTCGGACACCGGCGCGATGCGGCAGATCAGCACCTCCCGCAGCAGGCGTTCGACCACATATTCCTTCGCATACCCCATGCCGCCATGGGTCAGCACCGCCTGCAGACAGGCGTCGTGCCCCGCCCGGCCACCGAGCAACTTGGCTGCATTCGCCTCCGCCCCGCAGGGCTTGCCGGTGTCGTAGAGCCAGGCCGCCTTCATCGCCATCAGCCAGGCCGATTCCAGCGCCGTCCAGCACTCCGCGAGCGGATGCTGGATCGCTTGGTTCTGCCCGATCGGCCGGCCGAACACGCTGCGGTCGCGGCCGTAACGCGCGGCGCGATCGAGCGCATCCTGTCCGATGGCGATCGCTTCGGACGCGATCAGGATACGTTCCGGGTTGAGGCTGTCGAGGATGTAGGAGAAGCCGCGGCCTTCCTCCCCGATGCGATCCTCCTCTGGGACGAAGAGGTCATCGATGAAGGTCATGTTCGAATCGACCGCGGCGCGGCCCATCTTCGGGATGCGCTTGATCTCGACCTTGCTGCGGTCGATGTCGGTGTAGAAAAGCGTGATGCCGTCCGACGGCTTGCGCGCATCCTCCTTTTTCGTGGTGCGTGTCAGCAGCATGATCTTGTTCGCCACCTGCCCGGTGGATGTCCACATCTTCCGCCCGTTCACGCGGTACCCGCCGGGCACCTTCGTCGCGAAGGTGGTGATCGAGGTCGTGTCGAGCCCGGCATTGGGTTCCGTCACCCCGAAGCAGGCCTGGTCGGTGCCGGCGATGAGCGGTGGGATCCAGCGCGCCTTCTGCTCGGGCGTGCCATGCACCACGATCGGGTGCGGGCCAAACATGTTGATGTGGATGGAGGATGCCGCGGCCATGCCACCGCCATGCCGCGCGACCGTGTGCATCATCAGCGCGGCTTCCGTCACGCCCAGGCCCGCGCCGCCTTGTTCCTCCGGCATGGTGATGCCGAGGAAGCCGGCTTCCGCCATGGCGCGGTGGAACTCGCGCGGGAAGCGTGCCTCATCATCGCAGGCGCGCCAGTAATCGTCGCCGAAGCGTCGGCAGATGGCGGCGACGCCGTCCACGATCGCCTCCTGCTCCGGCGACAGGCCGAAATCCATGATGCTTCCTCCGATGGCTTGCCCGATGATCGTACGCATGCTTACGATCTGCAAGACGCCAAGCAAATCGGGGGAAACGCCATGGCCGGCCTGTATTTCGAGGAATTCACCGTCGGCCAGGTCTTCCACCACGCCATCCGGCGGACCATCACCGAAACCGACAATGTCTGGTTCTCCGCCATCACCCACAATCCGGCGGCGCTGCACCTCGACGAGGAGTATGCGAAGGGCACCGAGTTCGGCACGCGCATCGTCAATTCCTGCTTCACGCTGGGACTGATGGTCGGCATATCGGTGGGCGACACGACGCTGGGAACGACCGTCGCCAATCTCGGCTGGGATGAAGTGCGCTTTCCGAAGCCGCTATTCCACGGCGACACGATCCGCGTGGAATCCGAGGTGCTGATGATGCGCCCCAGCAAGTCGCGCCCCGGCCAGGGCATCGTCGAATTCATGCACCGCGCCTACAACCAGCATGACGTGCTGGTGGGGCATTGCCGCCGCCAGGCGCTGATGCTGGGCAGGCCCGCGGCATGATCCGTTCCTGGCTGTTCATCCCAGGCGACAGCGACCGGAAGCTCGCCAAAGGAGCTGACAGCGGCGCGGATGCGCTGATCCTCGACCTCGAGGATTCCGTCGCCGCTGCGCGTCGGCCTGTCGCGCGCGACATGGTGGTGGATTACCTGACGGCGCATGCGGATCAGCGCCCGCAGATCTGGGTGCGCATCAACCCCCTGGATTCCGAAGGGCTGACGGATGTCGCGGCGGTGGTGCGCGCCGCGCCGGATGGGCTTGTCGTCCCCAAGGTGAACGGGCCGGACGAGCTGCTGCGCCTGTCGCATTGGCTCGATGCGCTGGAGATGCGCGACGGCGTGACACCGGGCAGCATCCGGCTGCTTGCCGTCGCGACGGAAACCGCCGCGGCCGCACTGCGCCTCGCAGAGTATGCGACGGTTCCGGTACCGCGCCTCGCCGGCCTGACCTGGGGGCAGGAGGACCTGCCCGCCGCGCTCGGCGCCAGCGGCAATCTCGATGCGAGCGGCGCCGTCGCGCTGACCTATCGCTATGTGCGCTCCGCCTGCCTGCTCGCCGCCGTCGCATCCGGCACGCAGCCGATCGACACGGTCGAACCCGATTTCCGCAACGACGCCGCCCTGCGCGCCGCCTGCGCCGCCGCGCGACGCGAAGGCTTCACCGGCAAGATGGCGATCCATCCCGCCCAGGTCGCGCCGATCAACGAAGGCTTCCGCCCGACGCCCGAGGAAGTCGCCTTCGCGCGCCGCATCGTCGAAGCCTTCGCCGCCAATCCGGGCCTCGGCACCGTCGCGATCGAGGGGAAGATGATCGACATGCCGCATCTGAAGCAGGCGCGGCGCATCCTCGATGCCGAAGCGCTCTTCACGGGTGGCGGCGACCCGGCCTAGCCTGACGACCGGGAGAAACATCCATGCGCATCACCCGCCGCCCCCTGATCACCGCCGCCCTCGCCATGCCCTTCGCCGCACGCGCGCAGTCGCGCGCCTGGCCGAACCGGCCGGTGCGGATCATCATCCCCTACGCGCCTGGCGGGCCGGTCGAGATCCCGGGCCGCTTCATCGCGGAACATCTCTCGTCGCGCCTCGGCCAGCCCTTCGTGGTGGAGACGCGTCCCGGCGCGGGCGGCGCGGTCGGCACGAAGCAGGTGATCGCCGCGACCGACCAGCACACGCTGCTGATGGTCACGGGCGCGGTCGCCATCCAGCCGGCCGTGCAGCCCGATATCGGCTACGATCCCGTCGCGGAGCTCGTGCCCATCTCCACCGTCTCGGAAGCCAGCCTGGGGCTGATGGTGCGGCCCAACGCGGCCTTCCGCGACCTGCCCGGCCTAGTCGCCGCGGCCAAGGCGCGTCCCGGCGAGATCACCTACGGTTCCTCCGGCAACGGCACGACGACGCATATGTCGGCGGCGCTGTTCGGCTCGCGCGCCGGCATCACCTGGCAGCACGTGCCGTATCGCGGCGGCGGGCAGCTCATCAGCGGCTTCCTCGCCGGCGACGTGGATGTGATGAGCGGCGACCTCGCGACGCTGCTGCCGCATGTGCGGGAAGGGCGCGGGGTGCTGCTCGGCGTCAGCGCACCGCGGCGCCTGCCGATCCTGCCCGACACGCCCACCTTCGCCGAGGCGGTGCCCGGCACCGGCATCACCATCTGGTTCGCGCTCTTCGCCCCGCGCGGCTTCCCCGAGGACGCCATCGGCCGCATCACCGGTGAATTCGGCACGCTGCGCGATTCACCGCTCGCCGCACGCATGGCGGAAGCGGGCGGAACGCTGTTGCTGACCGGGCCTGACGACCTGTCCGCGCGCCTGCGCCGCGAATTGCCGCTCTGGCGCCAGGTCGTCACCGATGCGGGCATCAAGCCGGAGTAACGCCACCATGCTGCCTGTATTGTCGGGGCTGCGCGTCCTCGACCTGACCACCGTCATCTATGGCCCGCTGATCGGGCAGTTGCTGGGCGATCTCGGCGCGGATGTCATCAAGGTCGAGGGCCCGGAGGGAGACCTCGCCCGCGCCATCCAGCCGCGCGGCCCGCAGGGCGACAGCGCCATGTTCGTCTGCAACAACCGCAACAAGCGCAGCATCGTGCTGGACCTCAAGACCGCAGCAGGGCGGGAGGTTTTCGACAAGCTGATCGGCTGGTCCGAGGTCTTCCTGCACAACATGCGCCCGCAGGCGATCGACCGGCTGGGCTATGGCTTTGCCAAGGTCGCCGCGATCAATCCTGAGGTCATCTACTGCGCCGCGCTCGGCTTCGGCAGCGGCGGGCGCTACGCCGGCCGCCCAGCCTTCGACGACGTGATCCAGGCCGCCGGCGGCATCGCCGCGCTACCCTCCTATCGCGGCGCCGATCCGGCCTATGTGCCCGGCGTGATGGCGGACAAGGTGGCGGCACTGACGGCGACCTACGGGTTGCTCGCCGCCGTCGCCTCCCGCGCGCGCGGCCGCAGTGGCCCGATCGAGGTCGAGGCCGCGATGTTCGAAGCCGTCGCCGCCTTCGTGCTGAACGAGCACCTGGCCGCCGCGGCCTTCGGCGGCCCGCCCGATGGCGCGGGCTACCACCGCATGTTCGCACCCGACCGCCGCCCTTATCGCACGCGCGATGGTTGGATCGCCGCCCTGCCCTATACCGAGGCGCAGTGGCGCCGCCTGCTGGAATTCACCAACCGCCAGGATGTCCTCGCCAAGCCATGGTTCGGCGATCCCGGCCAGCGCAGCGCCCATGTCGCGGAGCTCTATTCGGTGCTGGCGGAGGAAATGCTGCGCTTCACCACCGAGGAATGGCTGCGCGCGCTGCAATCCCTCGACATCCCGCATGCGAAGGTCAACCGGCTGGAAGACCTGCTGACCGACCCGCATCTGCAGGATGTCGGCTTCTTCGAGCCGAATGGCACGGGCCTCGCGCGCGCGACGCGGCAACCGGTACTCTATCCAGGATATGAGGCGCAGCCGGACCGGCCGGCCCCCGTCCTTGGCGCGGACAATGCGGCGGTGCTGGAGATGCTGGGCTACGACGCCGCGGCGATGGGCGAGCTACGCGCTGCCGGAGCGTTCGGAAAGGCTGGCTGATTCCCAGCGGCTCCCGGTTCGCTGCCGGCCATGACGGCGTGGGGCGTCGCCTCGTCGGTGCGGCGAGGAGCCGCGACTGTCGCATCGCATAAGGGCTTGGCGCCCCGCCGAACGCCGCCTCAACCAAGGCCGCAAGCCCTTCCTGATGAGCCTGATGCCTCCGCTGGGGAACCGAGAGGGGCTCTGCCCCTCTCGGGCTCTCCCCGCCAAAGGCCGCAGGGCCTTTGGAAACCGATACCTGGCACCGTGCGCCACTGGCAGAATGGTGCCGAAACCCACCTTGGCGCACGACGCGCGCTGAAGGGGTGCTCCACGACCATCCTGCCCCACCCCAACAGATT
>JAYRJZ010000005.1:24567-117553 GCA_041906015.1 Roseomonas sp. | reverse complement strand
GGCAAAGCCCCTCTCTGATCGCCCGTCATGCCGCGCGCGCCTTCGCCCGGAACGCGGTCAGCGACCCGCCCCGCAGCAGCGCGGAGGGCAGCGTCCGCCCCAGGATCTTCTCGGCCAGGTGCCCGGCCTCGATCAGCGCATCGATGTCGATGCCGGTGGCGATGCCCATCTCCTCGCACAGCATCACCAACTCTTCCGTCGCGATGTTCCCTGGCGCACCGGGATGTCCCGCGAAGGGGCAACCGCCGGCGCCACCCACCGCCGCGTCGAATTCCGCGACGCCCATGCGCAGCCCGGCGAGGGCATTCGCGATGCCAAGGCCGCGCGTGTCGTGCAGATGCAGCGACACCTTCTGCTCTGGCCAGCGGGCGCGGACCTCGCCGACCACGCGTTCGATCAGCAGTGGGTTGGCCCAACCCATCGTGTCGGCGAGGGAGATGCGCTCGATGGCGCAGCCCGTTTCGGCGGCGACCGCCATCGCGTCGGCGACGGCCGAGATGGCCGTGGCGGGCGGGATATCGCCCTGGAAGTTGCAGCCGAAAGCGGCCTGGACCGAGACGCGGTTGACCGGCACGCCGGCGTCCAGATGCTCGGCGACGTTCTCGCGCTGCGCCTCGATCTGCCCGGCGCGGTCGCGCCGCAGGTTGCGCAGGGAGAAGGCCTCGGAGGCCGAGACGGTGATGGAGCCGTAGACCGACAGCCGGTCCTTGAAGGCGAGCGCGCGCTGCAGCCCCTGCGGATTGAACCACAGCGCCGTGTAGGCGATGCCGGGTTGGGGCGTGAAGCCGGCGACGACGGCGTCCGCATCCGCCCAGCCCGGCACGCGCTTGGGGCTGACGAAGGACGCGACCTGGATGCGGGGGGCGCCGGTGGCGGAGAGCGCGTCGATCAGCGCGATCTTGTCGGCGGTCGGGATGGGCGTCGTCGCGATCTGAAAGCCTTCACGGGGGCCTTCCTCGGCGATGCGTACAGTGTGGGGCAGGTCGCTCATCTACCGTCTCCTCTCGCCGGCGGTGCCGGCTTGTTCTTGCCGGATCACCGGGCATGATTTATTCTGCTGAACAGAAATAAATTCTGATGGATAGAATAATCGCCGTGGACATTCCCGAGGTCAAGACGGAGGCGCGCCTGCCGCGCCGGCGCGGCCGTCCCGCCAGCCCTGCCCCGCCCGCGGCGGAACAGCGGGTGGAGGCGGTGGAGCGTGCTCTCGGTCTGCTGGAAGCCTTCGCGGATGGCACGAAGACGCTGATGCTGGCCGAACTCTCCGCGCGCGCAGGGCTTTATCCCAGCACGGCGTTGCGGCTCGCGGGGTCGCTGATCCGGTTCGGCTACATGGTCCGGGGGTCGGACGGCACCTACCGGCTGGGGCCGACGCCCTTTCGCCTCGGCGGCCTCTACCGCGCGGGCTACGACCTGGCAGAGCAGGTGCGCCCCGCCCTGACGCGCCTGGTGGAGCGTACGGGCGAGACAGGCGGCTTCTATGTGCGGGAGGGCCAGCGCCGCATCTGTCTGTTCCGCGAGCCGTCGCCGCGCCCGATCCGGCTGCATATCGAGGAGGGGGCGGCCATGCCGCTCGATCGCGGGGCGAGCGGCCATGTGCTGATGGCCTTCACCGGCGGCACGCTGCCGATCCATGACGAGGTCCGCGACAGGGGCCATGCCGTGTCGATCGGCCAGCGCGATCCGGAGATCGCCGCGGTGGCCGCCCCGGTCTTCGGGCGCGACGGGCGCTTCCTGGGGGCGATCGGGGTATCCGGCCCCGTGGTGCGCCTGGGCGCGGCGGAGGCGACGACCATCGCCCCGGTCGTCATGGCGGAGGCGAGGTTGCTCTCGCGTCTGCTGGGCGCTTGAGGCCTGCCGCCGTTGCGAATGGACGGCCGGCTGAAATGGAAGCGCGTCAGGGGGTGATGCGTCGGGTGGCGAGAGGGTACCTCTCGCCGCCCGGGCGTCATCGCAGCGTCGGATCCAGCCGGTCGCGCAGCCAGTCGCCGACCATCGAAACGGCGAGCGTCGTTGTGATGATGGTGAAGGCCGGGGCGAGCAGGATCCACGGCGCGCGGGTCAGGTATTCCCGCCCATAGCCCACCATGTTGCCCAGCGAGGTCATCGGCGGCTGCACGCCGAGGCCGAGGAAGGACAGCCCGCTTTCGAGCAGGATGATCTCCGGGAAGGCGAGCGTCATGGAGACGATCAGCGTCGAGGCGATATTGGGCAGGATGTGCCGTGCATAGACGCGCAGCGGTCCGGCGCCGAGCTGCCGCACCGCCGCGGCATAGCCCTGCGCACCGGCGCTGATGGCGAGTCCCCGCGCGATGCGCGCATAGCGCTCCCAGGCGTGGAAGCCGAGCAGCACGATGAAGAGCGACAGCGAATTGCCGAAGAAGGCGAGCACCGCCAGCGCGAGGATCAGGAAGGGCAGGCTCGCGGAGAAGTCCACCAGCGCGAGCACGGCCTGTTCCACCCAGCCGCGGAAATGCGCGGCGAGGAAGCCCATGGTGGTGCCGAACACCGCGCCGATGATGGTCGCGCCGAAGGCGATCAGCAGGCTCATCCGGATGGAGAAGATCAGGCGCGAGAGCACGTCGCGGCCGAGCTCATCGGTGCCCAGCGGATGCGCCCAGCCGCCGCCGAGGCCGATGGGCGGCGAGAGCCGGTTGCGCAGATCAAGCGCGGTGTACGAATAGGGGCTGATGACGTCGGCGAGTAGCGCGACGGCGAGCATCAGCGCCAGCCAGACGACGCCGATGGCGACGCCGAGCGGCAGGTTCAGGCGGAAGCGCGGCGCCGTGGCGACGGCCGGCAGCGTGGCGTCGGACATCAGGCGTTTCCTCCCGCGCGGGCCTGGCGCAATCGCGGGTCGAGCGCGCCATAGAGCAGGTCGACGACCAGGTTCGACGCCACCATGGTCCCGGCGACCAGCAGCAGGATGCACTGCACGACCGCAAGGTCGCGGTTCGCCACGGCGACGACCAGCAGCCGGCCGACGCCTGGCCAGGAGAAGACGCTCTCCACCACCACCGCGCCGGCGATCAGGCTGCCGACCATGAAGCCGACGATCGTCACGGTCGGGATGGCGGCGTTGGGCAGGGCGTGGTCGCGGATCACGGCGCGCCAGGGTACGCCCTTGGCACTCGCGGTGCGGATATAGGGTTGGCCGAGCACTTCCAGCATGGCGCTGCGCGTGAAGCGCGCCAGCACCGCCGCGCCGCCGGCGCCCAGCGTGATGATCGGCAGGATCGCGTGGCGCCAGGAGTCCTGCCCGCCCGAAGGCAGCCAGCCGAGCTGCACCGCGAAGACCAGTACGAGCAGCAGGCCGAGCACGAAGGACGGCACGGTGAAGCCCAGCACGGCAAGGCCCATCACCACGCGATCGGTCAGCGAGTTGCGGTGCAGCGCCGCATAGACGCCGGCCGGGATGCCGATGGACAGCTTGATCGCGAGTGCGGGCAGCGTCAGCGCCAGGGTGGCCGGAATGCGTTCCGCGACCAGGGTGATGGCATCGCGCCCGTCGCGCATCGAACGGCCGAGATCGCCATGCAGGATTGCGGAGAAGTACTTCGCATATTGCAGCCAGAGCGGCTCATCGAGGCCCCAGGCCTGGCGGAACGCCGCGATGGCTTCCGGCGGGGCGTCCACGCTCATGATCAGCAGCGCGGGGTCACCGGACAGGCGCAGCACGACGAAGGCGAAGGTCACCACCATGACGATGGTGACGACCGCGCGCGCCAGGCGCGTGGTGAGGAAACGCAGCATCAGGCAGCCCTCGCGAGCATCGGCGCATCGGGATGGTGGCAGGCGACGCGGCGGCCGCTGCTCTCGTCGCGCAGCGCGGGCGCCTGGCTGCGGCATTGCGCCGACGCGAGCGGGCAGCGCGGATGAAAGGCGCAGCCGGCCGGGCGGGCGGCCGGGTTGGGCGGATCGCCCTGCAGCACGATGCGCTCGCCGCGCCGGCCGGGATGCGGGATGGCCGACACCAGGGCGCGCGTATAGGGATGCCGCGGATCGTGCAGCAGCGCGTCGGGCGGGCCTTCCTCGACGATGGTGCCGAGATACATCACCGCGACATGCTCGCTGACCTGGCGGACCGCGCGCAGGTCGTGGCTGATGAACAGGATCGCCATGCCGTGCTCGGCCTGCAGGTCCACCAGCAGGTTCATCACCTGCGCCTGGATCGAGATGTCGAGCGCGCTGATCGGTTCGTCGCAGACCAGCAGCGTGGGTTCGGTAGCCAGGGCGCGAGCGAGAATGACGCGCTGGCGCTGCCCGCCGGAGAGCTCGTGCGGGTATCGCGCGCCCTGGTCGGGCCGCAGGCCGACGCCGCGCAGCAGGGATTCGACGCGCGCCGCCCGTTCGGACGCGGCACCGATGCCGTGGATGACGAGCGGTTCGGCGACCTGGTCCGCGATGGTCATGCGGCGGTCGAGCGCGCCGAGCGGATCCTGGAAGACCATCTGCATGCGGGCGCGCATCGCGCGCCAGGCCGGCGTGCCCGGCGGTGGCATCGGTTTGCCCTGGAAGGAGACGCTGCCGGCATCGGGCATCTCCAGCCCCAGCACCATGCGTCCCGTCGTGGATTTGCCGCAGCCGGATTCACCCACCAGGCCGAGGGTGCGCCCGCGTTCCAGCGTGAGCGACACGCCGGCGACGGCGGTCACCTCCGTCATGCGACCGAGCAGGCCGCGCCGCATGCCGTAGCGACGCACGAGGTCCTTGGCTTCGAGAAGGGCGGCTTCCCTCATGCGTCCACGAGCTCCCGCGTCTCGGCCAACAGGCAGGCGGCGCTGTGGTCCGGCGCCACGGTGACCGCCCGTGGCATCTCGATGCCGCAATGGGCCATGCAATGCGCGCAGCGCGGCGCGAAGGCGCAACCGGCGGGCATCATGCGCGGGTCCGGCACGCTGCCCGGAATGGCGGCGAGACGCTGCTTCGCACCATCGAGTGGCGGGAGCGCCGCCAGCAGCCCCTGAGTGTAGGGATGCGTCGGGCGCGCAAAGAGCGCGTCGGCCGATGCCCGTTCGACGATCCGGCCGGCATACATGACGGCGACCTCCTCGCAGGTTTCGGAGATGACGCCGAGATCGTGGGAGATCAGCACCAGCGCCATGCCGGTCTCGCGCCGCAGCCGGTTCAGCAGGTCGAGGATCTGTGCCTGGATCGTCACATCCAGCGCCGTGGTGGGTTCGTCCGCCACCAGCAATTCGGGCTGTCCGGCGAGCGCCATGGCGATCATCACGCGCTGGTTCTGCCCGCCCGACAATTCGTGCGGATAGGCGTCGAGGCGTCGCGCGGCATCGGGGATGCCGACCTGGTCGAACAGGCGCTTCGCCTCGGCGCGCGCGGCGGCGCCGGACAGGCCGCGATGCAGGCGCACCGCTTCGGCCACCTGGGTCCCAAGGCGGTGCACGGGGTTAAGGCTTGACGCGGGATCCTGGAAGATCATGGCGATGCGCCCGCCACGCACGCGGTCGAGCGTCGCCGCCGGTGCACCGAGAATTTCCGCACCGTCGAGATGCACGCTGCCCCGGACCCGGGCGCGGCCCGGCAGCAGACCGAGTGCGGCCAGCCAGGTCACGGACTTGCCGCAGCCGGATTCACCCACCATGCCGACCGCACCGCCGCGCGGGATGTCGAGGTCGATGCCGCGCAGCACCGGCACGCCGTCGAAGGCGACACGAAGGTCGCGCAGCGAGACCAGCATGGTCACGCGCCCCAGTTCTCGCGGCGGAAATCCATCAGGAAGGATTGCGCGGCCTTCCAGCGGATATCCCTGCGCTTGGCGGTGAAGGTCGCCGTCTGGTGCAGCACCGTATAGACAGGGTCCTCGCGCTCCGCGATTTCCAGCATGCGGCGGAAGACCGCGCGGCGACGGGCGCGGTCGGTGCCGGTCTCGAGTTCGACCGAGAGGCGGTTGAACTCCTCATTCGTCCATTCGCCGACCTGCTGGTTCTGGCCTTCGGGGCCGAAGGCGGCGGTGATGGAGGAGACGGGGTCGTTGAAGGAGGCGCTGTTCGACCAGTCGCGTACGGCGCGCGGGCTGTTGCGATCGAAGACCTGGCCCCAGTTCTCCTTCATTTCGATCTGCACGTTGAGACCGACCTGGCGCCACATCTCGACCAGGATCTGCGCGGTCGCGACCTGGTTGGTGTAGTAGTTGTTCAGCAGGCGATAGGGGATGGGATCGCCACGATAGCCTGCCTCGCGCAGCAGGCGGCGCGCCTCGGCGGGATCATAGGCAGGGACGTTCCAGTCGGACTGGAACATCTCACCATAATACTCCCATTGCAGGCCCTTCGGGATGCTCGTGCGGCCCGCCCAAAGCGCATCGACGATCATCTGGCGGTCGATGGCATGGGTGAAGGCGCGGCGGATGCGGGCATCGCGAAGCTGCGGATGGTTCCGATCGAACACCGTCAGGCGATGATTGGTGATGGTGCTGCCCACCACCTCGAAGCGCGGATTCTTCTCGATATCCGCGATCTGGTCGGGATTCACGTCGCAGGCGAAGTCATATTCGCCGGATAGCAGGCCATTCACACGGGAGGCCGGCTCCGGCACCTCGACGAAGCGGATGCGGCGCAGCGGCGGACGGCCGCCCCAGTACTCATCGAAGGCTTCCAGCGTCAGGTCGCGATCGGGGCGGAACTCGGCGACGCGATAGGGGCCGGTGCCGATCGGCCGACGCGCCCAGGCGAGCCAGGATTCTGCCTCGGCGAAGCCGCGCCGCGAGCCGATCATGCCGACATTGCGCGCGATGCGCCCTTCCAGCGTGACATCCGGCGTGCGGTTGACGAAGCGGACCACGCCGGGGCGAACGATCTCGATCCGATCGAAACCCGGATAGGTCCGGCGCGCGATGGCCGGGACTTCGGGCGGCGGCGCCTTGCCGGTCGATCCGGTGGCGCTGTTGGCGAAGAGCGTGCCTTGCGCCTGCCGCCCGCCCGCGCCCCAGAGCCGTTCCGGACCGAAGGAGAAGACGACGTCCTCCGCCGTCATGACGTCGCCATTGTGGAAGCGCACGCCTTCCCGCAGGTCGAGCTCGACCGTCCGGTCGTCGATGCGCCGCCAGGCGGTGGCGAGGCCGGGACGCATCGACAGGTCACCGACCCAGTCGGTGTCGATCAGCATCTCGGCATAGGAGCCATACACGCGCGTGCCGACATTGGACTGCTCGCGCGCCATCTCGAGCGTGTTGCTGTTCACCACCTTCTGCACGGCGACGGTGATGGACGGTCGCTGATCCGCCTGGGCGAGGCCCGGGCGCGACAGCGTCGTGGCCGCGGCACCGAACAGCGCCGCACGGCGGGACAGCATCATCACGCCCCCCAGTTCTGCGCGCGGAAATCCATCGCAAAGGCCGGCGCCGCCTTCCAGCGGATATCCTTGCGCTTCGCGGTGAAGGTCGCGTTCTGGTGCAGCACCGTATAGGCGGGGTCCTCGCGCTCCGCGATCACCAGCATGCGCTGGAAGGCGACGCGCCGGCGTGCCCGGTCGGTGCTGGTCTCGAGCTCGACCGAGAGGCGGTTGAACTCCTCATTGGACCATTCGCCGACCTGCTGCTGCTGGCCATTTGGACCATGCTGGTTCACCAGCGAGGAGACCGGATCGCTGAACAGCCCCGAATTCGACCAGTCGCGCACCGCCCGCGTGGGCGAGCGTTCGAGGATCTGCGACCAGTTCTCCTTCATCTCGATCTGGACGTTCAGGCCGACCTGGCGCCACATCTCGACCAGGATCTGCGCCGTGCCGACCTGGTTGGTGTAGTAGTTGTTCAGCAGGCGGTAGGGGACCGGCTCGCCGCGGTAGCCCGCCTCGCGCAACAGGCGTCGCGCCTCGGCGGGGTCATAAGCCGGCACGGACCAGTCGGCGATGAACATGTCGCCGTAGAAGGACCATTGCAGACCCTTCGGGATCTCGGTCCGGCCGGCCCACAGGCTCTCGACGATCGCCTGGCGGTCGATCGCATGGGTGAAGGCGCGGCGCACCAGCGGGTTGCGCAGGATCGCGTGGTTCTTGTCGAACACCGTGATGCGGTGGTTCGGGATGGTGCCGCCCACTACCTCGAAGGCCGCGTTTCGCTCGATGCCGGTGATCTGGTCGGGCGGGATGTCGCAGGCGAATTGATATTCGCCGGACAGCAGGCCGTTCACGCGGGAGGAGACTTCGGGCACTTCGACGAAGCGGATCTGGCGGATCGGCGGGCGGCCGCCCCAGTATTCGTCA
Organism: Roseomonas sp.; assembly: GCA_041906015.1. Classification (GTDB taxonomy): domain Bacteria; phylum Pseudomonadota; class Alphaproteobacteria; order Acetobacterales; family Acetobacteraceae; genus Neoroseomonas. Next base: position 109,333 of record JAYRJZ010000005.1, on the reverse strand, counting down.
TGCGCGATCAGCGTCAGCGACTGGTCGGGGCGGAACTCGGCGACCTTGTAGGGGCCGGTGGTGACGGGCTTGCGCGACCAATCGAGCCAGCTCGCCGCCTCGGCGAAGCCCCGGCGGCTGCCGATCTCGCTGCCGATGCGCGCAAGGCGGCCTTCCAGCGTCACGTCCGGCGTGCGGTTGATCCAGCGCAGCGTGTGGCGGTCGACAACCTCGATCTTCTCGAAGCCGGGGAAGGACCGGTTGGCGACCGCGGGCACCTCGACCGGCAATTCCTTGCCGCTGTTGGTCGGATTGGTCTCTCCGACGCGGATGGTGCTGGCGCTGTTGGGACCGTTCGGACCGAACATGCGGTCATTGCCGAAGGAGAAGGCGACATCCTCGGCCGTCAACTCGTCGCCATTGTGGAACTTCACGCCGGGGCGGAGCTTGAACTCCACGACGTTGTCGCTGATGCGGCGGCTCTCCACTGCCAGCACCGGCACGGTCTCCAGGGCGCTGGCGTAGTTGCGGCCCAGCAGCCCTTCCCACAAGGAGGTCAGGAAGACGCGCTCCCCGACATTGGACTGTTCGCGCAGCGGTTCCAGCGTGTTGCTGTTGGACACCTTCTGCACGGCGATGGTGATGGACGGGCGCTGGTCCGCCTGCGCGATGGCGATGCGCGGCAGCGCGAAGAGGCCGGCACCGCCGGCGAGCAGGGTACGGCGATCGAGACGCATGGGGCTTCTCCTTCGTCTGTCAGGCGGCGTTGTGCGAGGCGAGGCGGTTCTCGAGACCGTTCGGCGTCGCGCGGAAATGCGTCAGGGTGCGTTCGGCATGGCGCAGGCGGTGGGACAGCGCCTTCTGGGCGTAGTCGCGCACCTCGGCGGCGTAGGCCGGATCCTCAGCCAGATTGGTGAACTGGTCCGGATCCTTCTCGAGGTCGAAGAAGAGCGGCGGCAGCGCGGCGAAGTGCACGTATTTCCGCCGCTCGTCCTGCACCACCGTCAGCGAGGCCTCGTCCATGCCGAGGCCGAGCGCGCCTTCCGGCTGGCTGTAATAGACGTCACGGAAATCGAACTCGTAGGTCATGAAGCGCCGCCAATCGGCCGGGGTCGCGCCATGCAGCACGGGCATGATGGAGCGGCCGTCGCAGGCGCGCGGGATCTCGCCGCCCAGCCAGTCGAGGATGGTCGGCATGACGTCCACGCTCTCGGTGAAGGCGCTCTCGATGCGGCCGCCTTCCTGCGGTGCGTCGGGATCCTTGACCACCAGCGGAATGCGGAAGCTCTCGTCGAAATAGCCGAGCTTGCCGAGCAGGTGATGGTCGCCGAGCTGTTCGCCATGGTCGGAGGTGAAGACGACGAGCGTCTCCTCCCACTGCTTGGTCTCGTCCAGATAGGCGAAGACCTGGCCGAGACAGTCGTCGATCTCGCTCATCATGCCGGCATAGGTCGCGCGCATCTGCGCGATCTCCGCGGCATCGAGTGCCGCACCCTGGCCTTCGGCGCGCTCGAAGAAGGAGGCCTGGCGGATGGAATCGAGATAATGGCCGAGCATCGGATGCTGCGCGCCTTCGCTCGCCGGATCGACGGCACGCACCGGGGCGGGCATGTCCTCGGGCCGGTACATGCTGTGATAGGGCGCGCAGGCGACGAAAGGCGGATGCGGGCGCCAGTAGCCGAGATGCAGGAACCAGGGCTTCTCGCCCTTGCCCTTCAGATAGGTCAGCGCGCGTTCGGTGAAGTAGGCGCTGTCCGACAGTTCCGCGGGGATGCGGCAGGGGCGGTCGGTGGCGCCGGGCTCGGCATCCTCGCCTTCAGGCAACCAGATATCGCCGCGCCGCGCCGGGACCGGATACCCCTTCTGCGCGAGCCAGCCGAAATACCCATCCATCGAGGGTTCGAAGGCACCGACGCTGCGGAACCCGTCCATCAGGTCGCCGAGCGTGGTGAAGCGCGGATCGCGAGGGCCGGTGGTACGCGGATCGGGCGTCGAGGTGGTGTAGCCGATCAGCGCCGGGTCATAGCCGATCAGGCGCAGCGCCTTGCCCAGGTTCATGTGCCGTGCATCGAGCGGCACGGTGTTCTGTACCGCGCGATGGTTCATCAGGTAGAGCCCCGTCAACAGCGAGGCGCGCGCCGGGCCACAGGGCACCGCGGTGGTGACGTGGTTGCGGAAGGTCACGCCTTCGCGGCAGAGGCGGTCGAGATTGGGCGTCTTCAGAAAGCCGGCGCCGAGGGCTGGGATGAAGTCCGCCCGCCATTGATCGACGACGATCAACAAAACATTCCGACGCCTTGTCATGCGATGCCCCTGCGAAGACGGGGCACCCCCTAGAGCATCCGGGCGACCGCGGCGTGGCAGTTCCATTGCTGTTCGATGAACCGTCGCGCCTGTCCAGGCCCGCAGGGGCAGACCTGATGGAACACTCGGTGCGGCGCAGCGAACCCCAGAAATGCCGGCGCTTTCCGCCAGTGGCGAGGTGTCGCCCGACGCGTCCTTGAGGCGGCGTGACGAGCGGCCACCATGGATGATTCAGTGTCTTGTCCAATGGTCTCGCGATGCCGTCGCCGACACCGCATGGGACGCATCGAGAACGGAAGGAGCCCAGCTCTTGGGCAAAAATCGCCCAGAGCACGGGCAATTCGGTCGTCGGTGGCGTCATCAGGCCCGTCTGTGGGGTTGCGTGCGCGATCCTCGCGCCGTCACCCTGCCGCCCTGCTTTGGACCGGGCCGTCGCCGGGTATCTGGCCCATGCTTCATGGTATGATCTGGCCCTTTCCATGGGCCAGATCTTGCTGGTTCGATGGGCCAGAAGAACAGGCAGAACCAAGGGCGGCACTGCAACGCAACGGCGAGCAACGAGGGATGCAGCAATGAAGTTCAATCGCAGGCAGGGCCTTCAGGGTCTGCTCGGCGCCGCCGCTGGCGGCGCGATCGGGACGACGGCCGGCGCGCGCGACGCCGTGGCCCAGACGCGCGCGGAGACGCTGCGCCAGGTGATGGGCGGGATCATCAACTCGCTCGATCCGACCACGCCAGGCGGCACGCGCGAGAATTTCGGCCTCGCCATGAGCACCTATGACCGCCTCGCCTCCTTCGGCGTGAAGGAAGGCGAAGGCGGACCGACCTTCGACATGGACAACATCCATGGCGAGCTGGCCGATCGCATCGACCGCTCCCCCGATGGCCTGACCTACACATTCCACATCCGCGAAGGCGCGATGTGGCATGACGGCACGCCCGTCACGGCCGCGGATGTGAAGTGGTCGCTCGACCGCATGGTCTCCGCGCGCAGCCTCGCGCCGCCGCAGGTGGCGAGCGGCTCGCACACCTCGCCCGATCAGTACAGCATCGTCGGCGACCGCCAGGTGCAGGTGAAGCTGCCGCGGCCGGACCGTCTCGCGCTGGGCAACCTGTGCATTCCCTATGCGCTGATGATCAACAGCACGCTGGCGAAGAAGAACGCCACGGCCGACGATCCCTGGGCGATGAACTGGCTCAAGGAGAACACGGCGGGCGGCGGCGCCTATATCGTCGAGACGAACCGCCCCGGCCAGCAGGTCGTGCTGCGCCGCAACGACGCCTGGAAGAACGGCAAGAACGGCGCGCTGCCCTTCTTCCGCCGCGTCATCCTGCAGACCGTGCCGGAGGCCTCGACCCGCGCGAGCCTGGTGGAACGGGGCGATGCCGACCTGTCGATCGACCTCGCGGCGAGCGACATTCCCGCGATCATCCAGCGCGGCCGGGTGAAGGTGGTTTCCATCCCGCAGACCAATGCCTTCCAGGCCGTGGTGTTCAACACGCAGCTCGCGCCCTTCGACAACCCGAAGGTGCGTCAGGCCTTCGCCGCGGCGCTGCCTTACGAGGCGATGTTCCAGGCCGCGCAGTTCGGTCGCGGGCGCATCCTGTTCGGCGCGCAATGGACCGAGGCGCCGGACGCCGCCTTCCCGCGCACCATGCCGCTGAACCTGAACCTCGACCGCGCGAAGGCGCTGCTGGCGGAGGCCGGGCATCCCAACGGCTTCGCCACGACCTTCACCTTCGCCAACTCCATGGCCGCCTTCGCCGAGCCGATGGCCGCCCTGATCAAGGAATCGCTGGCGCGCATCGGGGTCGAAGTGACGGTGCAGAAGATGCCGGACGCGCAGATCTCGACCATGGTGGTCGAACGGCGGCTGCCCTTCTTCACCGATATCGGCGCGGCCTGGCTGCCTTCGCCGGACTATTTCTTCCGCACCTATTTCGTCGGGGCGCATCGCTGGAACTACAGCGGCTTCAACAATGCGGAAATGAACGAGCTGGTGCAGGCTGCGCGCTTCGAGACCGACACCGCGAAATACGACGCCGCGGTGAAGCGCATGATCAACATCGCCGCGCAGGAAATGCCGATGGCGATGGTCTGGCAGTCGATGCAGGATGCGGTGATGGCCAAGGACGTATCGGGCTACACCTACTGGTTCCATCGTCAGGTGGATTTCCGGGACATGAAGCGGGGCTGACCGATGCGTGCGCTGCGGGCGATCGGCCTGCGGGTCGGGCGGAGGCTGCTCGCCTCCGCCCCGGCGCTGCTCGGCGTGGTGGTCTTCACTTTCCTGCTGATGCGGGTGCTGCCCGGGGATCCGGCGGTGTTCTTCGCCTCCGGACCCAACGCCGGGCAGGCGGAGATCGACGAGCTGCGGCGACAGCTCGGCCTCGACAAGCCGATCCCGGTGCAGCTCGCGCACTATCTCTATGATGTAGGGACCGGCAATCTCGGCCGGTCGCTGACCACGGGCCAGCCCGTCCTGAAGGATCTCGCGGAACGGCTTCCCGCCTCCCTGGAGCTGACGCTGACGGCGCTCGTGCTGGCGCTGGTGCTGGCATTGCCGCTTGGCATCCTGGCGGCGCTGCGGCCGGGGTCGTTGCTGGATCACGGCGTCCGGCTGGTGTGTTCGCTCGGTGTCTGCGTGCCGACCTTCGTGTCGGGCCTGCTGCTGATCTACGTCTTCTATGTCGTGCTCGGCATCGCCCCGGACCCGACAGGGCGGATCGATATCTTCGCTGCCTCGCCGCCCGACATCACGGGCTTCCTGCTGATCGACTTCGCGTTGGTGGGCGATTGGGAAGGCTGGCGTGCCGCCGCCTCCCAGCTCGTTCTGCCGGCCGCGACCATGGCGCTGTTCACCCTTGCGCCGCTCGCACGCATGACGCGCGCCTCGATGCTGTCGGTGCTCGGCAGCGACTTCGTGCGCACGGCGCGCTCGGTCGGGCTGGGGCGGATGCGGGTCATCGTGGTCTATGCCCTGCGCAATGCGCTGCTGCCCGTCATCACCATCACGGGCATCGTCTTCTCGACCATGCTCGGCGCCAACGTGCTGGTGGAAAAGGTCTTCTCCTGGCCTGGCGTCGGCTCCTATGCGCTCGATGCGCTGTTGGGGTCGGACTATGCGCCGGTGCAGGGCTTCGTGCTGCTGATGGCGAGCGCCTTCGTGCTGGTGAACCTGATCATCGACACGCTCTACGGCATCGCCGATCCGCGGGTGTCCATCGAATGAGCGCGACGCTTCGCCACGCCGGCTGGGTGCTGCGCGGCAATCCCGTCACGGCCGTCGCGGCCAGTGGTGTGCTGCTGCTGGTGCTGATCGCCGCCTTCGCGCCCTGGATCGTTCCCTACGATCCGATCGCCTCGAACGTGCAGAACGCGCTGCAGCCTCCCTCCGCAGCGCATTGGGCGGGCACGGACCAGCTCGGGCGCGACATCCTCTCGCGCCTGATCGCCGCGACGCGGCTCGATCTGCTCATCGCCTTCTCGGCGGTTTCCATCTCCTTCGCCGCGGGGGCCGTGATCGGCAGCTTCTGCGGTTATGCGGGCGGCCGGCTCGATCGTGTCGTCGGCCGTTTCGTCGATGTGCTGATGGCTTTCCCGCTCTTCGTGCTTGCCATGGCCATGGTCGCCGCGCTGGGCAACCGCGTCGAGAACATCGTTGTCGCCACCGCCTTCATCAATCTGCCATTCTACATCCGCTTCGCCCGCGCCGAGGTGAATGTCCGCCGCGACGCCGGCTGGGTTGAAGCGGCGCAGGCCTGCGGCGACAGCCATCTATCCATCGTGCTGCGCTTCCTGCTGCCGAACATCCTGCCGGCGATGGCGGTGCAGATCTCGCTCAATCTCGGCTGGGCGATCCTGAATGCGGCGGGGCTTTCTTTCCTTGGTCTCGGTGTCACCGCGCCGACGCCGGAATGGGGGATCATGGTCGCCGAGGGCGCACGCTTCATCACGTCGGGGCAATGGTGGCTGGTGGCCTTTCCGGGGCTGACGCTGATGATCGCGGTGCTGTGCTTCAACCTGCTGGGGGACGGGCTGCGCGACATCCTCGACCCGCGGATGCGCACATGACCGCGAAGCTGCTGCAGGTCGAGGATCTGCACGTCGCCTTTTCCACGCGACGTGGAATGGTGCAGGCGGTGCGCGGCGTGTCGCTCGACCTCGATCCGGGCGCGACGCTGGGCGTGGTGGGCGAATCCGGTTCGGGCAAGTCGGTGACGGCCTATGCCGTCACGCGGCTGCTTGACCGCGCGGGGCGCGTGACCGGCGGGCGCATCCTGTTCCGGGGGCAGGATCTGACGCGGGCCGGTGAAGGCGAGATGCGCGCCCTTCGCGGTGGCGCGATCTCCATGATCTTCCAGAATCCGCGCGCGGCGCTGAACCCGATCCGCAGCGTCGGCCGGCAATTGATGGATGCGCTGGGCGCGCATCGCGACCTGACACGGAAGGAGCGGCATGAACGCGCGCTCGGCCTGCTGCGCGATGTGCTGATCCGCGATCCGGAACGCCGCTTCGACGCCTTTCCGCACGAATTGTCGGGCGGCATGTGCCAACGCGTGATGATTGCCATGGCGGTCGCCTGCGACCCGGCACTGCTGATCGCGGACGAGCCCACCACGGGCCTCGATGTCACGACGCAGAAGACGGTGATGGACCTTCTCGCGCGGCTGACTGCCGAGCGGAAGATGGGCTTGATCCTGATCACTCACGACCTCGGCCTCGCCGCGCAGTATTGCGGTGAGGTAGCGGTGATGCAGGAAGGCCAGGTGGTCGAGCGCGATCGGCCGGAGACGCTGTTTCGCCGGCCGCGGCATGACTACACGAAGCGCCTGGTTGCGGCATCCCCGACGCCGCGTTCGACGGTCGAGGAACTGGTCGGCGAAGCGCCCCGTCCGCCGGCGCCGGCGCGCCCGCAGGCCGCCGGCACGCCATTGCTGCTGGAGGTGCGTGACCTGGTGAAGCGCTATGACGGTTTCGCCGCCGTCAATGGCGTTTCCTTCTCGATCCGACCGGGAGAAAGCCTTGGCCTGGTGGGCGAGTCGGGGTCGGGCAAGAGCACCATCTCGCGCCTGATCTGCCGCCTGATCGATCGCACCGAGGGCACGATCCTCTTCGATGGGGAAGATATCGGGGGTGTCCCGGCACGCGATTTCCACGCCGATCGTCGCCGGCGCGAGATCCAGATCGTCTTCCAGGATCCGCACGACAGCCTGAATCCACGCTTCAGCGCCTTTGACAGCATCGCCCACCCGCTGCGACGGATGCTCGGCATGAAGGATGGCGCGGCACTGCGCGAACGCGTCGCGGAATGTGCCGCCCGCGCCGGCCTGCCCGCGGAACTGCTGACGCGCTTTCCGCATCAGCTCTCCGGCGGGCAGAAGGCTCGCGTGGGTATTGCGCGGGCCATCGCCTGCAAGCCGCGCCTGCTGGTGCTGGATGAACCGACGGCCGCGCTCGATGTCTCGGTGCAGGCCGTGATCCTGAAGCTGCTTGACGATCTGCGGCGGGAGGAAGGCCTCGCCTTTCTCTTCGTCAGCCACGACCTCAACGTCGTGCGCATGATGTGCGAACGCACCATCGTGCTGCAGCAAGGCGGCATCGTCGAACAGGGCGACAGCCGCGAACTCTTCGCCGCACCGCAGGCGGCATACACGCGGGAACTGCTTGCCGCCATTCCGCATTTCGACCCTGCCCCCGAGATGGCGGGCTGACTGAAGGAACGCAGACTTGCCTGAGCGTGATTGGGACATCGGCACCGATATCGGCGGCACCTTCACCGATATCCTGGCCGTGCATGCCGGAACGCAGGAGACGCGGATCGCCAAGGTCCCCTCGCGCCCCGCGGAGCCGGTGCGCGCGATGCTGGAGGCCATCGCCGCCGTCGGGCTGGCGAAGGAGGAGGTGCGCCGCTTCGTGCACGGCACCACGCGCGTCACCAACGCGCTGGTCGAGGAGCGTCTGCCGAAGGTGGCGCTGATCGCCACCGCGGGCTTCGAGGATGTCCTCGAGGTCGGCCGCTATCGGCGGGAAGACCTGTATCGCCTCGATATCCCGCCCAAGGCGAAGCCGCTCGTCCCGCATGCGCTGTGCTTCGGGCTGCGCGAACGGCTCGATCACACCGGGGCGGTGCTGGAGCCCCTGACCGATGACGAGATCGCGCGCGCCATCGGCTGGCTGAAGGAATCCGGCGCCGAGAGCGTGGCCATCTGCCTGCTGCATGCCTACGCCAATCCGGTGCATGAACGCGAGCTCGCCAAGGCGCTGGCGCCGCATGTGGCGCATCTCTGTGTCTCGCATGAGATCAACCCGGAGGCGCGCGAATATGAACGTGCCTCCTCCACCGCCTTCAACGCCGCGGCCATGCCGATCGCGGTGACCTATCTCAGCGAGTTGGAGAAGAAGCTGCCGCTTGGCGCGGGGTTGCAGGTCTTCCATTCGGCCGGCGCGATGGTACCCGTGCCGGCAGCGAAGCGCCGGCCCCTGGTCATGGCCGCGTCCGGACCGGCCGCGGGTGTCTCCGCCTCCGCTCGCATGGCGCGGGAGCTTGGACGGTCGCGGGTGCTGACCTTCGACATGGGCGGCACCACCACGGATGTCTGCCTGATCGTCGATGGACAGGCGGAGATGACCGATACGCGGATGATCGGCGGGCGCCCGCTGCGCCAGCCGATGCTCGCCGTGCATTCCATCGGTGCGGGCGGCGGGTCCATTGTGAAGCTTGGGCCTGGCGGGCTGTCGGTGGGGCCGGAGAGCGCGGGATCGGAACCGGGCCCGGCCTGCTACGGCCGTGGCGGAACGCGACCGACCATCACCGATGCGAATGCGCTGCTCGGCTATCTCGATCCCGAGGTGAAGCTCGGCGACACCATCACCCTCGACATCGCTGCGGCTGAGCGGGCCGTCACGCCGATCGCGCGGCAACTCGGCCTGGGCATCACGGAGACGGCGCTCGGCATCCTGCGCGTCGCCAATGCGGCGATGGCACGCGCGCTGCGGCGTGTTACGGTCGAGCGCGGCGTCGATGGGCGCGACTGCACGTTGCTCGCCTTTGGTGGCGGCGGCCCGATGCATGCCGCGGGTCTCGCCGATCTCTATGGGTTGAAGGAAGTCATTGTTCCCGCGGCCTCCAGCGCCTTTTCCGCACTGGGTTGCCTGACAGCGGATTTCTCCTTCCTGCAGCAGCGGACCGTCCGTTTGTCGCTGGATGGCTTTTCGCGCGCCGTGTTCGAGGAACGCCTGGCGGAGCTGACACGGGATGCGACGGCACCGCTGCTCGCCAATGGCATTCCGCAGGACGAGATTGCGATCGAGCATGTCGCCCTGATGCGCTACGCGGCGCAGAGCGACTCGCTGCCCGTGCCTTTCGGGGTACCCTTCGATCCGACGGTCATGATCGCCGAGTTCCATCGTCGCCATCGCGTGCTGTTCGGCTATGCGACCGAGGAACCCTGTGTCGTCGAATCCCTGCGCGTGCAGGCGCGCAAACCATCGGTCACGCCGATGGCTCGGCCGGAAGTCGGTCGCCCCGCGCGCCCGGCGCGGACCCGGCGCTGCGTCTTCCCTGATGTCGGCGCGGTCGACACTGCGATCCTCCCGCGCGAAACGCTCACCGGCCGCGTCGCCGGTCCCGCCATCATCGAGGATGCCTGGTCCACCGTGGTCGTTCCCCCGGGCTGGCAGGCGCAGGGCGACGATCTCGGCACTCTCTTCCTGAGCAGGAGCGCGGCATGAGCACGCTCGATCCCTTCGTCGTCGAGGTGATCCGCCACGGCCTCTCCGCCGCGGCGGAGGAGATGAGTCTGGTGATGACGCGCTCCGCGCGATCGCCGCTGCTGCGTGAGGCGGGCGACCTGTCCTCCGCGCTGACGGACGCCGCCGGCGGGCTGGTGGGGCAGGGCCGCGACATCCCGATCCATCTGGGCGCGATGGCCTATACCGTGCCGGAACTGCTGAAGGTCTGGCCCGCGGAGCGCTTCCGCGAGGGCGATGCGGTCATCTACAATCTCGGTGCGCTGGGTGGGAACCATCTGAACGACGTGAAGGTGGTGCGGCCGGTCTTCGTGGACGGCCGCATCGTGGCCTTCGCGATCAGCCTCGCGCATTGGCCGGATGTCGGCGGCACCTGGCCGGGTTCCTATCTGGCGCAGGCGGTCGACACCTTCCAGGAGGCGATGCGCATCCCGCCGATGCCGATCGTCTCGGCCGAGGGCGTGAACCGGCCGGTGCTGGACTTCATCCTGGCGAATGTGCGCGACCCGGTCTCCTGCGAGGGCGACCTGATGGCGCAGGTCGCGGCCACTCAGGCCGCTGAACGCCGCATCCATGAACTCTGCGTGCAACACGGCACCGAGGTGTTCCTCGCGACCCTGGCGCGGTTGCACGACCTGTCGGAAGCCGAGATGCGCGCCGCCATCGGCGACCTTCCTGATGGCGAGTACGAAGGGGAGGACTTCCTCGACGACGGCGGCCCGGGCGGAGAGCCGGCCCGCATCCATGTCCGCATTGCGATCCACGGCGAGGAAGCGACCTTCGACCTGTCCGGCAGCACCGACCGCGTCACCAATTTCTGCAACACCACGCCGTTCATCGCGCGTTCGGCTGTCGCCTATGCGGCACGTATCCTGAGCGGGCGTGACATGCAGCAGAATGCCGGCGCACTGCGGCCGATCACCATCATCACAAGGCCAGGCTCGGTCTTCGAGCCGGGCTGGAACGCCTCGGTTGCCGCGGGAAACCACGAGACCTCCATGCGCATCGTCGATGCTGTGTTCCGCGCCATGGAGAATGTCATCCCCGAACGCCTATCGGCAGGCGGGCCGGCGACCTCCGGCCTGCTCGCCTTCGCTGAGCCGCGGCCCGGAGATGCCTGGCGCATGCTCTACGAAGTACATGGCGGCGGCGAGGGCGCGCGCCATGACCGCGACGGCTCGCCGGCGGTTCGCGTGCACCTGACCAACACCTCCAACACGCCGGTCGAGGTCATCGAGGCGAACTACGCCGTACGGATCGAACAGCAATCGATCCGCCGCGAATCCGGCGGCGCGGGCCGGCATCGCGGCGGCGATGGGGTGGTGCGCAGCTATCGGATCCTATCGCCGAGCATGTGGCTCACCTCCTGTGTCGAGCGCACGCGCGTACCGCCCTATGGCCTCGCCGGCGGCGAGCCGGGCGAGCCCTTCCGCATCACGCTGGACCGGGACGGCACGCGCAGCACCATCACCGGCAAGACCAACATGGTGCTGCGCCAGGGCGATCTGGTGACGATGGAGAGCTGCGGTGGCGGCGGCTTCGGGACGCCGGACTGATCCCGCCCGCGCGCGGCGGGTTTCGCTCGCCGGCATGGCGCTCGACCGCGCCAGCGGCCTGCCGTTGCATCAGCAGGTCGCGGCGAATCTGCGCGCAGGCATCCTTGATGGGCGCCTGCCCGCCGGTTCGCGCCTGATCGGCTCACGCGAGATCGCCCGGGAGCTCGGCTGTTCCCGCGCCATCGTGCTCGCGGCGTTGGAACTGCTCTATGCCGAGGGCTATCTCCTCTCGGTGCCGCGCGGCGGGGTTCGCGTCGCGGCGATCAGTCGGAAGGCGGTGCCGGAAGCAACCGATGCCGGCCTCGATGCCGGCAGGCTGTCGCATCGCTGGCGATCGGTGATGGCGATCGACTATGCCTTCGATCTTTCCTCGCCGTTCTCGACCGGCACGCCGGACACCTCCGGATTTCCCTTCGATGACTGGGCGCGGATCCTGCGCCAGGTGTGGCGACACCCGCCGCGTTCGGCCTGCACCGACATGTCGTCCCTGGGCTGGCAAGCGCTCCGTGAAGCGACGGCGGAGTTCCTCGGCACCGTGCGCGGCCTGCTCTGCCGACCGGAGGAAATCGTCATCACCCCCGCGAGCGCCGGTGCGCTGGATCTCTGCTGCCGCATGCTGATCGACCCAGGCGACGAGGTCTGGGTGGAGGAACCGGGCTTCATCGAGGCGCGCTGGGCGCTGCAGGCCGCCGGCGCGAAACTGGTGCCGGTGCCGGTCGACGACCAGGGAATCATCGTGGCGGAGGGCCTGCGCCGCGCGCCGCATGCGAAGCTCGCCGTGGTGACGCCCTCGCATCAGTTCCCCCTTGGCGTGGCGATGAGCCTCGAACGACGTCTCGAATTGCTCGATTGGGCCCGGCGTGAAGGGGCTTGGATCATCGAGGACGACTACAATTCCGAATTCCGCCATCGCGACAGCATGGTGGCATCGCTGAAATCGCTCGATCGCGCGGGGCACGTCATCTATCTCGGCACCTTCTCCAAGGTGATGATGCCGAGCCTGCGCATCGGCTATCTCGTTGCGAGCAGCACCTTTGTCGAAGCCTTTGGCCGCGGGCGCGCGCGTATCGACGTGCACACCGCGGGCACGGCCCAGCCTGCCCTGGCCGAATTCCTGCGCGAGGGCCATCTGCTGCGCTATCTGCGACGGGTGCGGCCGGTCTACGCGGCGCGCAAGAAGGCCGTGCTCGAGGCGCTCGCGACGCTGTTCCCGAAGGAGCTGGAAGTGGCGCCGAGCGGCGCGGGGCTGCATCTGACGGGGCTGTTCACGCCACACCTCGCCGCGCGGCTGACGGACCGGGAGGCCTCGGCACGAAGCCGCGCGGTGGGCAACTTCATCCAGCCGCTCTCGCAATGCTATGTCGGGCCGCCCGATCGGCAGGGTCTGATCATCGGCTTCGGCCGCCTGCCGGAGGAGGAGGCGATGCCGCGGTTGGCCCGGGTCGCCGAGGCCTTGCACGCATGACTGGCTCACGCCAAAGCCCGCGACCTGGCGCTGTCGCCCGCGGAGCCGAACCGTATCCTGGCCGGACATCAGCGAGGACGACATGACGAAGCTGCTGCGCACGGGTCTGAATGCCGGCACCGAGGCGCCGCGCGTCGTCGGCGGCCAGGGCGTGCATTTCCATCTCGCCGATGGGCGCCGCGTGCTGGATGGCAGCAATACCGGCGGCCCCTTGGGTCATGGCCATCCGCGCATGATCGAGGCGCTGCGTGAGGCCGTCTCCCTGCCCATGGTCAGCGAGGGCTGGTCCTGGACCGGGCGCGACCAGGCCGCCGAGGACCTGTTCGAGGTCGGCCTGGCCGGCGAGGAATCCTGGGCGGGTGCGGTGCGCTTCTGCCTCAGCGGCAGCGAGGCGAACGACATCGCCCTGTCGCTGTCGCAGGCGTTGACCGGACGGCAGCCGATCGCGACGCGGGAACGCGCCTATCACGGGCTGGTGGGCCTGTCGCGCGACGTGACGGTGCAGCCGCATTGGCATGGCGGCCTTGCGGCGCCAGAACGCACGCGACGGCCCTTCCCCTGTGCGCCGGTGCATGTGCTGCCCGCGCCGGACGGGTTGATCTACGACAGCGCCACGGGCACCGGCCGTCCTTCGATGCTGGACTTCGCGGGTGTGCCGGGGATGCTCGCGCAATCCGCTGCGGTGATCCTCGACTACACGCAGGGCGGCTTCTATCACGACGGTGCCTATCAGGACGCGGTCGCGGCGATCGCAAGGCGCGAGGGCGCGCTGTGGATCGCGGATGAGGTGGTGACGGGGCTCGGCCGGGCCGGCCGTCCCTTTGCCTTCCAGGGCGGCGGCAGCCGGCCGGATATCGTCACGCTCGGCAAGGGGCTCGGTGGTGGCGCGGTCGCGGTGGCGGCGGTGATCCTGTCGCGTGACACCGTGGCGCAGATGGAAGGCAGCGCCTGGCAGAACTACGGCACGCTGCGCGGTCATCCGATGACCATGGCGGCGGTCAGCGCCTATCTGCGCATCCTGCGCGAGGAAGCGTTGCTCGAACGGGTGGCGACGCTGGAAGCACTCTACGCGCGACGCCTGACCGAGATCGCGCGACGCCATCCCAGTGTCTGCCGTGTCGCTGGCCAGGGCCTGCATTGGACCATCGAGCTGCATGGCCCGGACTGGCGGCATTGGTTGGCGGACACGGTCGAGGCACCCATCGCCTCGCGTGTCGCAGGGCGCGCGCTGGATCTGGGTGCCGTGATCGGCACGAGCGGCGAGCAGACCTCGCTGTTTCTTGCCCCGCCGCTGATCGTCTCCGAGGCGGAATCGGAGACGCTGCTGGCGATCCTCGATGAGAGCCTCGCCCTGGCCGACCGCGAGCACAATGCGATGATGGAGACGCAGGCATGAGCGATGACCGCGAGGCCATCCTGGCAACCGTGCAGGGCTATTTCGACGCGCTGTACGATGGCAGCGTCGCGCGGTTCCGCGAGGTGTTCCACCCGCAGGCGCAGCTCTTCAGCGCCGAGAATGGCGTGACCGAGGCTCTCGACTTCGAATCCTACATGACGCGCGTCGCCGGGCGGCCGGCGCCGGCATCGCGCGGCGATGCCCGGCACGACGAGGTCGTGGCCCTGTCCCAGCCAAGCGCGAGCACGGCTCATGTGCGGGTGCGCGACGCGCTTGCCCCCAACCGCTTCGTGGATGAGCTGCTGCTGGTGAAGTACCCCGAAGGCTGGCGCATCGTCAGCAAGGCCTGGGCCTTCGACCCGCAGGCCGCGTGAGCGCGCGCCATCCCCATTGGCCGCCCGGCTTGCCGGCGAAAATCGGCCCCCTGCCCCGAAGCATGGGCGAGGCGCTGCGCCTCTCCGCGACGCGCCGGCCCGAACACGCCGCCATCGCCTATTACGGCATGGAGATCACCTACGGGGCGCTGCTGCAGCGTGTCGAACGACTGGCCGCCTTCCTGCAGCATCGGGCGGGCGTTGCGAAGGGTGATCGCGTTCTCGTCGCGATGCAGAATTCGCCGCACTACATCACCGCCTTCCAGGCCGTGCTGCGCGCTGGCGGCGTGGTGGTGCCGGTGAATCCGATGAACCGCACGCCCGAACTCGCCTATCTCTGCGAGGACAGCGGCGCGCAGGTGGCGCTCATCGGTGCCGAACTGTTGGATCAGTTTGCCCCGCTGCTGCCTGATTCGCTGCGGCTGGCGGTGGTCGCCTCCTACGCCGATGAGGTGCCGAGTCCGGCACCGTATCACCTGCCGGCCCTGATGGAAGCCTGCGCGCTGCCGGCCGCCTTGCCGACCGGATTCGTCGCCTGGTCGGAGGCCCTTGCGGAAAGACGCTCGCCTCGTCCCGACGACAGCGGGCCGGAGGATCTGTGCATCCTGCCCTATACCTCCGGTACCACCGGCGCGCCGAAGGCGTGCATGCACACGCATCGTGCGGTGCTCGGGAACGTCGCGGCGCAGCGGCAATGGTACGGCTATGACGATGAGACGGTGATCACCGGCTTCATGCCCATGTTCCATGTCGCCGGCATGCAGGTGTCGATGCATGGCGGCCTGCACGCGGGCGCGACGATCGTCGTGATGACGCGCTGGGACCGCGATCTGGTGGCGCCGCTGTTCATCCGCCATCGCGTGACGATCTGGAGCGCGGCGCCGACCATGGTGGTGGATGTGCTCGCCTCGCCCGAGTTCGACGAGCGTGCCTTTGCCCATCTGCGCGTGATGACCGGCGGCGGCGCGCCCATGCCCGCCGCCGTGGCCGAGCGGTTGGAGCGCCGATGGGGCCTGCGCTTCATCGAGGGGTATGGGCTGAGCGAGGCGGCCTGCGCGACGCATCTGAACCCGCTGCAGCGGCCCAAGGCGCAATGCCTCGGCATTCCGATCCAGGAGACAGAAGCGCGCATCGTTGATCCCGACACGCTCGAGGAACTGCCCACGGGTGAGATCGGCGAGATCATCGTTACTGGGCCACAGATCATGCTGGGCTATTGGCGCCGCCCGGAGGAGACGGCGAAGACGATCGTCGAGCATGACGGGCGCCGCTTCCTGCGCACCGGCGATCTCGGGCGCGTGGATGAGGACGGCTATTTCTTCATCGCCGATCGACTGAAGCGCATGATCAACGTCAGCGGTTTCAAGGTCTGGCCCGCGGAATGCGAGGCGGTGCTGTACCGGCATCACGCCGTGCAGGAATGCTGCGTGATCGGCGTTCCCGATCCCGCGCGCGGCGAGGCGGTGCGCGCCTTCATCGTCCCGCGCCATGGGGAAGCGATCGACGCCGCGGCCCTGACCGCCTGGGCGCGGCAGGAAATGGCGGCCTACAAGGTGCCGCGGGAATTCGTCTTCGTGGACAGCCTGCCGCGAACGGCGAGCAACAAGGTCGATTGGCGGCGGCTGCAAGAGGAAGGGTGAGCGTCGCACCTGCCGCGTTGCAGGGCGCGCCGCATGTCGTCGATCTGCGCTGTTGCGGGCTGCTGGTGGCGGTGAACCTTGCACCGCACGGCGGGGCGCGCGGTGCCGAGGTGGCGCCGCGCCGCCCGCCATCGCCTGATCATTCGGCCGCCGTCGCCGTCGCATCCGCCGCGACGTAGCGGTTCGGTGGGCGCTTCAGGCCGAGATGATCCCGCAGTGTCCGGCCTTCATAGGCCGTGCGATAGATCCCGCGCTTCTGCAACAGCGGCACGACCTGGTCCACGAAGAAGGCGAGGCCGCCCGGCATCAGGGAGAAGGTCATCATGAAGCCGTCGCAGGCGCCGGCGGTGAACCATTCCTCCATGTGATCGGCCATCTGCACCGGCGTGCCGCGGAAGGTCTCATGCCCGCGTTCGTATCGGAGCCAGAGCTGCCGCAGGGTCATCCCCTGGCGGATCAGGCCGATGATGTGGTCGAAATAGGCCTGGTGGAAATTGGCGCTCCTCGGGATCCGGTCCTCGGGGATCGGCGCGTCGGGGTCGAGATCCGTCAAATCGGCCTCGAGATCCATGCCGAGGCGCATCTTGCCGACGATCGGATGGATCATCTCCTGCAGCGTCCGGTACATGTCCTCGGCTTCCTGCGCGCTTTCGGCGAGGAGGTTCGGATTGCCGGCCAGGATTCTCAGTTCGCCCGGCTCCCGGCCGAACTTCGCCATGCGGCCCTTGAGATCGTCATAGGAGCGCCTGGCCTTTTCCACCGTGCTGTCGGAGGCGAAGACCACCTCCGCCACGCGCGCGGCGAAGTCGCGGCCGGTGGATGAGGCGCCGGCCTGGATGATGACCGGCTGGCCCTGCGGCGTGCGCTCGATGTTCAGCGCGCCGTGCAGCTTGAAGAACTTGCCGTCGTGGTCGAGCACATGCTGCTTCGACGGCTCGAAGATCTGCCCGCGCGTCCGGTCGCGGATCCAGGCATCGTCTTCCCAGGTGTCCCACAGCTTCTGGACGACATCGACGAATTCGCTTGCGCGTTCGTAGCGCTGGTCGTGCGGGGCCAGCTTGTCCTGCCCGAAATTCCGCGCGGCGAAATCATTGGCCGAAGTCACGACGTTCCAGGCGGCCCGCCCGTGGCTCAGATGATCCAGCGAGGCGAACTGACGGGCGACGTTGTAGGGTTCGGAGAAGCTCGTGCTCGCCGTGCCGCCCAGGCCGATATGCGTCGTCATGCCCGCCAGCGCCGAGAGCAGCGTGATCGGCTCGAAGACGTTCATGAACATCGGGAAGCGGCTGTACGCCTCGAGCTGCGTCGTGCGTGCGGCCGGCGTATCGGCGATGAAGAACAGGTCGAACAGGCCCCGTTCGGCCGTCAGGGCGGCGTTACGGTACCACTCGATGCTCGTCGCGGATGCCAGGTCGGTGCTGGGATGCAGCCAGGAGGCAGGGTGATACCCGGTCGGATTGACCAGTATGGCGAGGGCGATCTTGCGGTCGGCGGACATGCCGTTCCTCCTGCGGCGCAGCCCGGTCCTGCTCGACGCAAGACGGGCGGCGCGGGCCGAAATTGATCCCGCAATGTGCGCTGGTGCCGCGCCAGGCGAAAGGGGCCTTACCTATCCGGGATTCCGTAGGTTCTCGCGCAGGGTGCGGCCGGCATACTCGGTCCGGAACAGGCCGCGCCGCTGCAGTTCCGGCACGACGAGCCGGGCGAATTCCTCATACATGCCGGGGAAGATGGTCGCCCACAGGATGAAGCCGTCGCAGGCGCCCGAGGTGAACCAGTCCTCCATCCGATCCGCTACCGATTTCGGCGTGCCGACGATGACGCCATGGGGGCGGCGCAGCGCCTCGTAGAAGCTGATGCCCTCGGCGCGCGCCTGTTGCGCGACGCGTTCGCGCGAACCCTGGATGCCCGCATTACCCGCCGCCGCGATGACCTCCTCCTCCGTCTTCATGTCGGTGAGGTCTACGCCGAGCGTGTTCGACTTCCAGGCCAGCACGACATCCTTGTCGAGCAGTGAATTGAGATAGTCGGCCTTCTCCCGGGCGATCGCGTCCGTCTCCCCCAGCACGACGCCGAAGGAGGGTAGCACCTTGCAGTCGCCGGGCGGGCGGTCGAACCGGTCGAGCAGCGCGGCGACGCTGTTGCGGTACTTGAGCGCATCCTCCTTCGCGTGGGCGCTGCAGAAGATCATCTCGGCCCAGCGTGCGGCGAATTCCTTGCCGCGCGGGGAGGCGCCAGCCTGCATCAGCACCGGCCGGCCCTGCGGGCTGCGCGGGATGGACAGCGGCCCGCGCGTGCTGACGTAGCGGCCCTGGTAATTGGCGTAGCGCACCTTCGACGGATCGGCGAACTCGCCGGTCTCGCGGTTCATGATCAGCGCGTCTTCGTCCCAGCCGTCCCACAGGGCCTGGCATGCCTCGAGGACCTCGTCGCCGCGGTCGTAGCGTTCTTCCTTCGGCGGCAGGTTGGGCAGGCCGTAGTTCTGCGCCTCGAACTCCGTCGCGGAGGTGACGACGTTCCAGCAGGCGCGCCCGCCGCTCACATGGTCGAGCGAGGCGACCGTGCGCGCCAGATGATAGGGCGGCATGAAGGTGGTCGAGAGCGACGTACCCCAGCCGATGTGCTTCGTGACGCGGAACATCTGCGGCAGGATCGCCAGGGGATCGAGATAGGTGATCTGCCCACCACGCCCAAGATGTGTGCGGAAGCCGTCGCGATGCGTATCGGCGAGGCCGAACGTGTCGGCATAGAAGCCGGCATCGAAGCGCGCGGCCTCCAGCACGCGCGCGAGATGCTCATACCGTTCCGGCATGAAGATGTCGTGCAGGTCGGATTGCGGATGCCGCCAGCAGCCCGGGAAATTCGCGGTCGGCCCGGTCTTCAGGTAAGCGACCAGATGCATCTTGCGTTGCGTCATCGACTCTCGGGCCCCTTGCGCCGAAGGGCTGACGTCCCTTCGCGACTGCGCTTCGGCCCCGCGTGTCAGCAATGCGCATGCCAGTGGGATACCGGCATGATGGCACGGAACATGCTTGCGGGGTGGCCCCGTGTGACTTGACGCCGGTCAAGCTCTCACCGGTCTGCCTAGCCTCCCGGCGGCCGTCACCGTCTGTATCGAGGACCATGGGCATGCAGCCGACCCGCCGTTCCCTGCTCGCCGCAGCCGCACTCGCGCCCGCCGCGGGCGAGGCCCTCGCCCAAGGGCAGCCGCGGCGCGGCGGTACGCTGCGCGTCTCGATCAATCAGCGCGTCACCACCCTCAACCCGCTCAAGCACATCATCAATCCGGACTACCTCGCGGGTGAGCTGCTGTATGCCGGGCTCACCGCGCTGAAGCCCGACATGTCGGCGGAAGCCGACCTCGCCGAGGCCTGGGAAAGCAGCGACGCCAAGACCTGGCGGTTCACCCTGCGCGACGACATCTTCTTCCATCATGGGCCCAAGGTGACGGCGGCGGATGTCGTCGCCACCTTCCGTGCCGTCCTCGACCCGGCCACAGCGAGTCCGGGCCTGCGCAATGTCGGCCCGATCGGTTCGGTCGAGGCGGTGGATGCGCGCACCGTCGTCTTCACGCTCACCGGGCCCTTCGCGGATTTCCCGGTGAACCTCGCACAGTTCAACGCGCGCATCGTGCCGGCCGAGGTGCTGGCGCGCGGCATGGGCGAACTCGACAATGGCGACTTCGGCGCGGGTCCGTTCCGCCTCGCGCGCTACGAAGCGGGGCGCATCCTGCGCGTGGAGCGCTTTGACCGGTATCACCGTCCCGGCCAGCCTCACCTCGATGCGGTCGAGGTCGTGCTGTTCCCCGACCTCGCTGGCGAGGCGGCTGCGCTGGTCAATGGCGAGACCGACATCATCAACCAGGTGCAGACGGCGGAATTCGCGCGCCTGTCAGGCACCAACGGCATCGTGGGCATGCGCGA
This sequence comes from Roseomonas sp., assembly GCA_041906015.1. Taxonomy (GTDB): domain Bacteria; phylum Pseudomonadota; class Alphaproteobacteria; order Acetobacterales; family Acetobacteraceae; genus Neoroseomonas. The sequence continues at coordinate 88,943 of JAYRJZ010000005.1, read as the reverse complement.
GCCCTCCGGCCGTTTCTTCAACTTCATCCTGCGGATGGACCAGAAGCCCTTCGACGACATCCGCGTCCGCCGCGCGCTGCAGCTTTGCATTGACCGGCAGGCGATGCTCGACCTGGTGGCGGAAGGCTACGGCCGCGTCGCGCAGGATTCGCCGCTGAGCCCGGAATACCGCTTCGCCAAGGAAATTCCCGCGCCGGCGCGCGACCCGCGGGCAGCGCGGCGGCTTCTCGCGGAGGCCGGCCACCCGCGCGGCCTGCGTGTCACGCTGCCGGTCGCGAACCGCCCGGCGGCGCGCGCGCAGCTCGCCGTCGCGCTGAAGGAGATGGCGCGCGAAGGCGGCTTCGAGATCGACGTGCAGACCGTCGCCTGGGAGGCCTATCTCGCCAATGTCTGGCGCAAGGCGCATTTCACCATCGGCAGCTTCAACATGCAGCCGCATGAGGATTCGATCCTGACGCTGCTGCTGACCTCTGACGCGCCTTGGGCCGACACCGCCTGGAACAACGCCGACTTCGACCGCGCCGTCTATGCCGCGCGGCAGACGCTGGACGAAAATCGGCGGCGCGAGCTTTACGCCGAGGCGCAGCAGCTCATGGCGCGCGACCTGCCCTATCTGATCCCCTTCTACGAGGACCTCCTCGCCGCGCGGCGCAACTGGGTGCAGAACTACCGCCTGCATCCGCGCGGCGGGCTGATGCAGCTTCATCAGGTCTGGGTATCGGAGGCGTCGCCGCGGCGCGGCTGAGATGAACATCGCTGCGCTGGCGCGGCGGGTCCTCGGGGTCCTGCTGACGCTGCTGCTGACCAGCTTCGTCATCTTCGCGGTCACCGAGATCCTGCCCGGCGACGCCGCGCAGATGATGCTGGGCGAATTCGCGACCGAGGAGCAACTCGTCGCGCTGCGCGACCAGCTCGGCCTCGATGCGCCGTGGTGGAGCCGTTACGGCACCTGGCTCGGCGGTGTGCTGCGCGGGGATTGGGGGCGGTCGATCTCCCTGAATCAGCCGGTCGCCGCGCTGGTGTGGGATGCGCTGTCGCGGTCGCTCGTGCTTGCCGTGGCGGCCCTGGTCACGGTGACGGTTATCGCCGTGCCGCTGGGCGTGCTGGCGGCGGTGCGACGGGGCAAGAAGGCTGACCTGGCCATCGGCGCCGTCTCGGTGCTCGGCATCTCCGTGCCGGAATTCGTCACCGCGACGCTGCTGCTGGTGCTGCTGGCCCGGCCCGAGATCGGCCTGTTTCCCGCCAGCGGCTGGCCGCAGGAGGCGAACGCGCCGCTGCTCGAATATGCGCGGCACATGGTGCTGCCGGTCCTGGCGCTCGCCATCGTGCTGACCGCGCATATCGTGCGCCAGACCCGCAGCGAGATGGTGGACGTGCTGACCGCCGAATTCGTGCGCACCGCCCAGTTGAAAGGTCTTGGCTGGCGCCGTGTGCTGTTCCGCCATGCGCTGCCGAATGCGATGGTGCCGACGGTGACGGTCATCGCGCTCGATGTCGGCTATCTCATCGGTGGCATCCTCGTGGTCGAGGAGATCTTCGCTTTCCCCGGCGCCGGTCGGCTGATGCTGGTGGCGATCCAGAACCGCGACCTGCCGCTGATGCAGGGTTCGGTGCTGGCGCTCGCCCTGGTCTATGCGGTGGCGAATGTCCTGGCTGACATGGTTCATGCCGCCCTCGATCCGCGGGTGCGCCATGCGACGTGACCTCTGGCGCAGCCTGGTCGCGAGTCCTGCGGGGATCGCGGGCGTCGTCCTGCTGGCGCTGGTCGTGATTCTGGCCGTGGCGGGGCCCTTCCTCGCGCCGTATGATCCGACGCGCTTTCACGCCTCGGCGCGGCTGGCCGGGCCCAGCGCGCAGTTCTGGCTCGGCACGGACCAGTTCGGGCGCGACCTGCTCTCGCGCCTGATGACCGGCGCGCCGGGGACGATCCTGTTCGGCGTGGTCGCGACCGGGATCGCGACGGTGCTGGGTACGACCATCGGCCTGCTGTCGGGTCATCTGGGCGGCATCGCCGATACCGTCATCATGCGCGTCAACGATTCGCTGCTGGCGCTGCCGACGCTGGTCTTCGCGCTGCTGGTGGTGACGGTGCTCGGCGCCTCCTCGACCAATGCGGTGCTGGCGGTGGCCGTGGCGACGACGCCATCCATGGCGCGCATCGCGCGCGGCGTGACGCTGTCGGTGGTGCAGCGCGACTATGTCCGCGCGGCGATCGCGCGCGGCGAACGCCGCACCTTCCTGCTGCTGCGCGAGATCCTGCCCAATGTCGGCGCCGCCGTGATCGTCGAGGCGACGATCCGCGTCGCCTTCGCCATCATGGCCGGGGCGACGCTGTCCTTCCTCGGCCTCGGCGCACAGCCGCCTGCCAGCGACTGGGGGCTGATGGTGGCCGAGGCGCGGCAGTACATGTTTCGCAATCCCTGGATGGTCGCGGTGCCGGGTGGCGCCATCGCCCTGGTGGCGATGGGCTTCAACCTGTTCGGCGATGCGTTGCGCGACGCCCTCAACCCGAAGACCGCCGGATGAGCGGCTCGGGGCTTTCCGTCGAGGGCCTTTCCCTCGACTACGCCATGCCGCGCGGCACGCTGCAGGTGCTGCGCGACGTGTCCTTTTCGGTCGCGCCCGGGGAGCTCCTGGCGCTGGTCGGCGAGAGCGGTTCCGGAAAATCCACCATCGGCTATGCCTGCGCTGGCTGGATGGCGCCGAATGCGCGGCGGATCGCCGGACGCATCCTGATCGACGGGCAGGAGGTCACGCCGCAGGATCGCGGCCGCCGCGTCGCCATGGTGTTTCAGGATCCGGGCACGGCGCTGAACCCGGCGATGCGGCTGATCGAACAGATCACCGAGGTGTTGACCACGTTGCACGGCATGGATGCGGGCGCTGCGGAAGCCGAGGCCATGGCCCTGCTGGCGCGCGTTCGTCTGCCGGATGCCGGCCGCCTCGCGCGACGCTTCCCGCATGAGGTGTCGGGCGGCGAGAAGCAGCGCGTGCTGATCGCCATGGCCCTCGCCGCGCGACCGAAGCTGCTGGTCTGCGATGAGCCCACCACCGCGCTCGACGCTACCACGGCGATCGGCATCCTCGACCTGATCGCCGCGTTGCGACGGGATGAGGGGCTTGCGGTTCTCTACATCACGCATGACCTCGGCATCGCGGCGCAGGTCGCGGATCGCGCGGCGGTGCTCTATGCGGGCCGCGTTGTGGAGCGCGGAACTGCGGCGACGGTGCTGCGCGCGCCGACGCATCCCTACACGAAGCTGCTGCTCCATAGTTTGCCCGATCCGCATGGCGTCGAACGGCGCCTGCCCGCGCCGCTGCCGGGTGGTGCCCCCGATCTGCGCAACCGGCCACCGGGCTGCGTCTTCGTCGCGCGCTGCCCGATCGCTGCGGAGGCCTGTGCCGAACCGCCACCCACCGTCGCGGCCGAGGGCCATGAGGTGACCTGCTGCCGCGTGGACGAGGCGCGGCGCCTGAACCCGTCCCCCGGCCGCGTGCCGCAGCCGCCCGCGGCATCCGGGCCGCTGCTCGCGGTCGAGGACCTGGTCGTCACGCATGGCCGCCGCCGGCTCTTCGGCAATGAAGTTCCAGTGCAGGCCGTGGCCGGCGTCTCCTTCGAGATCGCCGCCGGCGAATGCTTCGCGCTGATCGGCGAATCCGGCTGCGGCAAATCCTCCGCGCTGCGGGCGCTTGCGGGCCTGTCGGGGTTCGCGGGCGGCATCACTTTCGAAGGACGCCGCCTGCAGGATGGCGCCGCCTTCCCGAAGGCATGGCGCCGGGCGATTCAGCTCATATTCCAGCAGCCCGACCAATCGCTGAATCCGCGCCTGCGCATCGGCACGACGCTAGGCCGGCCATTGTCGCTCTATCACGGGCTGCGTGGCGCGGCCTTGCAGCGCGAGGTCGCCGCCTGGCTCGAACGTGTGCGCCTGCCGGCCGCCTATGCATCGCGCTTTCCGCACGAACTCTCGGGGGGTGAAAAGCAGCGCGTCGCGATCGCCCGTGCCTTCGCCGCGCGGCCGCGCCTCGTGCTCTGTGACGAGGTGACGAGCGGACTCGATGTCTCGGTGCAGGCCGCTATCCTCGACCTGCTCGCGCAGTTGCGGCAGGAAACCGGCGTCGCGCTGCTGATGGTCGCGCATGATCTCAACATGGTGCAGCAATTCGCCGATCGAGTAGCGGTGATGTATCTCGGCCGCATCATGGAGCTGCGCCGGCTGCGCGAACGCTTCGCCTCCCCGATGCATCCCTATGCCGAGGCATTGCTGGCCGCCGCGCCCGTGCCCGATCCCGCGATCTCGGTCCGCCGCCTGCGCCTGGAGGGGCCGTTGCCAAGCCCGGCGACGCCGCCACCCGGCTGCGCCTTCGTCACCCGCTGCCCGCGCCGGATCGGCCCGCTTTGCGACAAGCCGCCACCCTGGCGGCCGCGCGGCGAGGGCCAGGGACTGCTGTGCCATATCTCCCTTGAGGACCTTGCGGCGGTGCCCCCGATCTGGGGGCATGCCGCGGCGGCGGGGGACTGACAGCCGCCGTCAGCCCTTGGCGGAAAAGCGCCCGACCAGGCGATGTCGATCCCCGGCATGCCACAGGCGCGCGAAGGTGACCGGTGTCGTGCCGTTCCAGGTGCGGCGTTCAACCACCAGCGCCGCGTCGCCGCTCTTCATGCCGAGCAGCGTCGCGACGCGTGGCGGGGCGGCCGTGGCATGGATGGCGTGTTCGGCCTCGGTCCAGGGGACGTGGTCGAGAAGCCAGCGGCCGGGCGGTGTCGCGGTGAAGGATTCCGCCGCGGCATCCGGCGTGGCGTCGAGGTTGATCAGGCGTTCTTCCACCTGCATCGGCGTGGCGCCGGCGAGATGCCGCGTCGTGATGTCGAGCAGCGGCGTGCCATCGGGCAGATCCATCTCGCCGCCAGCCGCGGGGCGGAGAAGCCGGGTCAGGATCTCGAAGCGATGTTCCTGACCTGAGGAGCGGATCTCGGCACCGATGTCCCAGATCTCGAAGACGGCGCGGCCGCGCGCCTCCGGGCTCGCGACGGTTCCGGCCCGGCGATTGCGGCGGACGAGGCCCTCCGCCGCGAGCGTGGCGAGGGCGCGATGGACCGTCATGCGGGAGGCGCCGAACAGCGTCATGAGTTCGCTTTCCGGCGGAATGCGGCCGCCGGGAGGGATGCGGCCGGTAAGGATCGCTCCGCCGAGCGCGCGGCGGATCTGGGCGTGCAGCGGGCCATCGCCGTCGAGGACGAAGGGGCTCATGCCGAGCGTCCTTCGCTTGCAGGCGGAAGGTGCCGCGCCTTGGTAGTCGTCTCGCTGCGCCGAACCATTCGCGTCATGCACCGAGAATGCGCGCGAGTGTCGCCGCTACGCGTCCTTCGGCCACGGCCCGCGCGGGATGGACGCCGGCCTCCACGACGCGCCGGCCACGCACCCAGACCTCGTGGATCGCGTCCGTGCGCGCGGCGAAGACCAGGCTGTCGAGCATCCGGTCCTCCGCCCGCGCCGAGAAGGCGGCCTGTGTGGGATCGAGCAGCACCAGATCGGCGAAGGCGCCCGGCGCGATGCCCGCCGGTCCTGCGCCCAGCGCCTGGGCACCGCCTTCCATCGCCGCCTGCCACAGTGCGCGCCCCGTCGAACCGGCACGCGGGGCCAGGGCATTGCGCGTCTGCCGGGCGAGGCGCTGCGAGTACTCCAGGGTACGCAACTCGCCTGACGCCGAGATGAGCACGTTGGAATCCGTCCCGACGCCGAAGCGCCCGCCAGCGTCACGATAGGCCTGCGCGGGAAAGATACCGTCGCCGAGATTGCTTTCGGTGATGGGGCACAGGCCGACGACCGCGCCGGCCTGGGCCACACGCGTGAGCTCCGCTTCCGTGCCGTGCGTCGCGTGGATCAGGCACCAGCGCGCATCGATCAGCCCGGCTTCGAGCAGCGCGGCGATCGGCGGCTGGCCGAGGATGCGCTGCGCGGCCTCGACTTCCTTCACCTGTTCGGCAGTGTGGATGTGCAACGCTTCGCCCGGGCGGGCCATGGTCGCGACGGCGCGGATCTCGTCGATGGTCGCGGCGCGCAGGGAATGGGGTGCGAGGCCGAAGGTGGCGCCGGCCTGGCCGTCGACGGCCCGCCGGCTGCCCTCGACCAGCGCCGCAAAGCCATCGAGGTCGTTGAGGAAGCGTCGCTGCCCGGGAACGGGCGGCGCGCCGCCGATCTCGCCATGGGCATAGAAGCACGGCAGCAGCGTCAGGTTGATGCCTGTGGCCGCCGCGGCCGCCGCGATGCGCTCCGCCATTTCCGCGCGATCGGCATAGGGCGCGCCGTCCGGGGCGTGGTGCAGGTAGTGGAATTCGCCGACACGGGTGAAGCCCGCCTCCAGCATCTCGGCATAGGCGAGGGTGGCGATCGCCTCCACGTCATCGGGCGCGAGATGGGCGAGGAAGCGATACATCAGCTCCCGCCAGGTCCAGAAGGAATCCTCGCTGTCGCCGGCATGTTCGGTGAGCCCCGCCATGCCGCGCTGGAAGGCGTGCGAATGCAGGTTCGGCAGGCCCGGCAGCGCGACCAGGCGGCCGGGCTCCGCATCGGGCGTCACGGCGGCGATACGGCCTTCGGCATCGATCTCCACCCGCACGTCGCGGCGCCAGCCTTCGGGCAGCAGGGCCTCGGCAAAAACCATCTTGCGCATGGGTGCGGCTCCGGAGCAGAATAATGTCTATACAATAACGCCGCTGGCCGAACCGCGCCAGCACCGAAAATCAGGAGTGACGGCGTGAAGGCCGATCTGCTGCTGACCGACGCAAGGCTCGCCACCATGGCGGGCGCGGCCGGGCTTGGCGTGATGGAGGACGGGGCGATCGCGATCCGTGACGGGCGCATCGCCTGGGTCGGGTCGCGCGGCGACGCGCCCGATGCAGCGCAGCGCATTGGGCTGGAGGGGCGCTGGGTCACGCCCGGCCTCGTCGATTGCCACACCCACCTCGTCCATGCCGGCAATCGTGCTGACGAGTTCGCGCGGCGTCTTGCCGGCGAATCCTATGCCGACATCGCGCGGTCGGGCGGCGGCATCGCCGCCACGGTCCGGGCGACGCACGCCGCGGATGAGGACGCGCTCGCCGCCGCGTCGCTGAAGCGCCTCGACGCGCTGCTGGCCGAAGGCGTGACGACGGTCGAGATCAAGTCCGGCTATGGGCTCGACGAGGAGACGGAGCTGCGCCAGCTTCGCGTCGCGCGAGCGCTCGCGACGCATCGGCGCGTCTCGGTCGCGGCGACCTATCTCGGCGCGCATGCGGTGCCGCCGGGCGTGGATCGCGCCGCCTATCTCGACCTGGTGTGCGACCGGATGATCCCGCGCATCGCGGCCGAGGGTCTCGCGGATGCGGTGGACGTCTTCCAGGAAAGCATCGCCTTCTCCGCGACGGAATGCCGCCGTGTCTTCGCCGCCGCGCAGGCCGCCGGGCTGCGTGTGAAGTCGCATGCCGACCAGTTGACCGATGGCGATGGCGCCGCCCTGGCCGCGGCGCATGGCGCGCTGTCGGCCGATCACCTCGAATACACCAGCACGGCCGGGGCCGTCGCCATGGCGAGCGCCGGGACCGTCGCCGTGCTGCTGCCCGGCGCGACGCTGATGCTGAAGGAGCAGCGCCATCCGCCCATCGCCGCCTTCCGCGCGGCCGGTACGCGGATGGCGGTGGCGACGGACCTCAATCCCGGTTCCTCGCCCATCGCCTCGTTGCGGGTCTGTGGCACGTTGGCCTGCGTGCTGTTCGGTATGACGGTGAATGAAGCTCTGCGCGGCATCACTATCGAGGCCGCCCACGCGCTCGGTCGCGCCCACCGCATCGGCAGCATCGAGGCCGGGAAGGATGCGGACCTCGCGATCTGGTCCGTCGAGACGCTGTCGGAACTCGTCGCGCAGATCGGCCCGTCGCCGCTCTTCGCGCGCTTTCATCAGGGGATCCGCGCATGATGCTGACACCGGGCGTGGTGCCTCTCGGCGCCTGGCGCGACATACTGGGCGGCGCGGCGATCCCGCTCGATCCCGCGTCGCGCGCCGCCGTGGATCGCGGCGCGGCGGCTGTGACGCGCGTCATCGAGGCCGGCGAGACCGCCTATGGCGTCAATACGGGCTTCGGCAAGCTTGCTTCGGTGCGCATCGGCGACGGTGACCTTGCGACGCTGCAGCGGAACCTGATCCTGTCGCACGCCTGCGGCGTCGGCGCACCGCTGCCGGGGAACATCGTTCGCCTGATCATGGCGATGAAGGCGGCGAGCCTCGCCCGCGGTGCCTCGGGTGTGCGGTGGGAGGTGATCGCGCTCATCGAGGCGATGCGCACCCGCGATGTGTTGCCGGTGATCCCGGCCAAGGGCTCGGTCGGTGCCTCAGGCGACCTGGCGCCGCTGGCGCATCTGACGGCGGCCATGCTCGGCGAAGGCCAGGTCCTGCCTGGCATGCCAGCCGCGGCGGCGCTGCGCGATGCCGGGCTCGCGCCCATCACGCTGGGGCCGAAGGAAGGCCTGGGGCTGATCAACGGCACGCAGGTCTCCACCTCGATCGCGTTGGCGGGTCTCTTCGCCACGGAGCGTGTCTTCCAGGCTGCGCTGATGACCGGCGCGATGACTGTCGATGCGTTGCGCGGGTCCGATACGCCATTCGATGCGCGCATCCATGCGCTGCGCGGCCATGCCGGCCAGGCGGAGGTGGCGGAGGCGCTGCGCGGCCTGCTCGCCGGCAGCGCCATCCGCGAAAGCCATCGCTTCGGCGATGACCGCGTGCAGGATCCCTATTCCCTGCGCTGCCAGCCGCAGGTGATGGGTGCGGTGCTCGACATGCTGCGCTTCGCCGCGCGCACGCTGGAGACCGAGGCCAAAGCGGTCACGGACAATCCGCTGGTGCTGGAGGACGGCTCCATCGTCTCCGGCGGGAATTTCCACGCCGAGCCAGTGGCCTTCGCCGCCGACCAGATCGCCATTGCGCTGGCCGAGATCGGCAGTCTTGCAGAACGGCGCATCGCCCTGCTCGTCGACCCGGTGATGAGCGGCCTGCCGGCTTTCCTGGCACGCGATGCGGGACTCAACTCCGGACTGATGATCGCGCAGGTCACGGCGGCCGCGCTGACATCGGAGAACAAGCAGCGCGCCATGCCGGCGAGCGTGGATTCGCTGCCGACCTCGGCGAACCAGGAAGATCATGTGTCGATGGCGACGCATGCGGCGTATCGGCTGCTCGACATGGCGGCGAACACCGCGTCGATCATCGGTATCGAAGCCATGGCCGCGGCGGAGGCAATGGAACATCGGCGGCCGCTGGCGTCCTCGACGGCGCTGGAAGCGGCGCATGCGACGATCCGCACGCGCGTCGCGCCACTGACGGCGGATCGCTTCCTGGCCCCGGATATCGCCGCGGCGACGGCGCTGGTGGAGGGCGGAGCCTTGGTTGGCGGTGCCGCGCTGCCCGGGGTGGTGCCGTGATGCGAGAGGGGCTTTGCCCCTCTCGCGCTCTCCCCGCCAAAGGCCGAGAGGCCTTTGGAAACCTCGATTTGGCGTCGCGCGCCACTGACCGGACGAGCGCCGAAGCCAGCCCTTGCGCAGCAAGCGCGCCTGGAGGGTGTGGCCGATACGCCGGGCCCAGCACCAAGTTGAGGTTTCCAAAGGCCTTTCGGCCTTTGGCGGGGGAGGTCCGGAGGGGGCGGCGCCCCCTCCGCTTCCACCCCATCAGCAAGGATTCCACCCCATGACCCGCATCGCGAATTCCCGCATCGTCACCGCGCCTCGCGGCTCGATCCCGGTCTGCCCTTCCTGGGGCGCCGAGGCGGCGATGCGCATGCTGATGAACAACCTCGACCCCGAGGTTGCCGAGAAGCCGGACGAGCTTGTCGTCTATGGCGGCATCGGCCGCGCCGCGCGTGACTGGGATTCCTTCGACCGCATCGTGTCTGCGCTGAAGGGGCTCGACCCCGAGGACACGTTGCTCATCCAGTCCGGCAAGCCTGTCGGCATCTTCCGCACCACGGCGGATTCCCCTCGCGTGCTGATCGCGAACTCGAACCTCGTCCCGCATTGGGCGACCTGGGAGAAGTTCCACGAGCTCGATCGCAAGGGCCTGATGATGTACGGCCAGATGACGGCCGGGTCGTGGATCTATATCGGCAGCCAGGGCATCGTGCAGGGCACCTACGAGACCTTCGCCGAGATCGGCCGCCAGCACTACAATGGCACCCTCGCTGGCAAGTGGATTCTCACCGGCGGTCTTGGCGGCATGGGTGGCGCTCAGCCGCTCGCCGCGACCATGGCCGGCGCCTCGATGCTCGCGGTGGAATGCCAGCCGAGCCGCATCGAGATGCGCCTGCGCACCCGCTATCTCGACATCAAGGCGGAGACGCTGGACCAGGCGCTGGCGATGATCGAGGTCGCGACGAAGGAAGGCCGCGCGGTGTCGGTCGGCCTGCTCGGCAACGCCGCGGAGATCTTCCCCGAGATCCTGCGCCGTGGCATCCGCCCCGACGTCGTGACCGACCAGACCAGCGCACATGATCCGCTGAACGGTTACCTGCCCGCCGGTTGGACCATCGCGGAATGGGAGGAGCGGCGCGAACGCGATCCGGCCGGCACGACCCTGGCGGCGAAAAGATCGATGGCGCGGCATGTCGAGGCGATGCTCGGCTTCCATGCGCGTGGCATCCCGGTGGTCGACTACGGCAACAATATCCGCCAGATGGCGCAGGAGATGGGTGTCGAGCACGCCTTCGACTTTCCGGGCTTCGTGCCTGCCTATATCCGTCCGCTCTTCTGTCGTGGCGTCGGCCCCTTCCGATGGGCCGCACTGTCGGGCGACCCCGAGGATATCGCGAAGACCGACGCCAAGGTGCGCGAGCTGCTGCCGGACGACGCGCATCTCCACAACTGGCTGGACATGGCGGGCAAGCGCATCGCCTTCCAGGGCCTGCCGGCGCGGATCTGCTGGGTGGGCCTTGGCGACCGGCACCGCCTTGGCCTCGCCTTCAACGAGATGGTGGCGAAGGGCGAGCTGAAGGCGCCGATCGTCATCGGCCGTGACCACCTTGATTCCGGTTCCGTCGCCTCGCCGAACCGCGAGACGGAGGCGATGAAGGACGGTTCGGACGCGGTGTCCGATTGGCCCTTGCTCAATGCGTTGCTGAATACGGCATCGGGCGCCACCTGGGTGTCGCTGCATCACGGCGGCGGGGTGGGAATGGGCTTCTCGCAGCATGCGGGTGTGGTGATCGTCGCGGACGGCACCGAAGCGGCGGCGAAGCGCCTGGCGCGCGTGCTGTGGAACGATCCCGGCACGGGCGTGATGCGTCATGCCGATGCCGGCTACGACACCGCCATCGAGCACGCGAGGCGGATGGGGATGAAGCTTCCTTCGCTCGGTATCGGTGTCTGAGTCGGTCCCGCTGCTGGAGATCGATCGGGATCGGCCCCGGCCGGCGGCGCCGGGGTGATCGGCGCCGCGACCGCGGAAGGCCCCCTCAGGCCGGTGCGACGGCAGCCGTCAGTGAGGGATCCTCATCCGGCCGCGTCTGGACTGGTGGCGTGATGCGGGTGGGGCATTGCCCGAGCCGGGTCATCGCGCCTTCCAGGTTGCGCGTCACGGGTGCTGGCGCGATCGCAGGGCCGAGCTGCGCCCATGCCGCCTCGTCCAGCGCCAGGCCCACGACATCCGCGCCGTCGCGCTGTGCTTCGGCGCGCGCCCGGCGCAGGCGCTGCGGAGATACCGCGCGCGTCAGGCACAGGATAGCGATACCCGCGGCTTCACCTTCCGACGCTTCGCGCCAGCCGCGCAGCCGCGCCATCGCCAGAACCGTGGCGGCGAGGGCACGATCCGCGGGACCGGCAGCGGGAATCGCGCGAAGAGCGGCGACCCCTGTCGGCTCGGGTTCGTCGGCCACCAGCGCGCGCGCCAGCACCGCGAGTTCGTTCCCGATGCGCGCGGCCGAGGCGGCGGAGAGCGAGCCCGCGGCGCGATCTGCTGCCAGCGCGGCGATGGCGGGCATCACCAGGTCACGGAGCGTCGTCGCGATGCCTTCGGCCTCGGCATGTTCCTCGGCGATCTGCTGCGCACCCTCGGCATCGTCGGCGAGATAGCGCTGATAGAAGCGCAGCGGCGTCGGCAATGCCTCACCGTCGCCGAGCAGGATTTCGAGGAAGGCGAAGGCCGGCACGTGGCGGCCGAGGATCGCGAGGCATGCCGTGATCGGCGGCGCGAGCAGCAGCCCGATCGGCCCCCACAGCACGGTCCACAGGGCGGAGGAGATCAGCAGAGCCAGCGGCGAGATACCTGTGGTGCGGCCATAGAGTTGCGGCTCGAGCACATGGCTCACCGTGCCGTCGACAAGGATGAAGAGAGCGACGACGAGCAGCGGCTCCGTCCAGCCCTGGCCTGTCGCGACGGCGACGATCAGCGGCAGGGTGAAGGCGATCCAGGCGCCGAGGAAAGGAATGAAGCGCAGCACGAAGGCGAGCACGCCCCAGAGCGGCGCATTCGGCACGCCGATCGCGGCCAGGCCGAGCCCCATGCCGAGCCCGAAGATGAGGTTCAGCAGCATCTGCATCAGCAGGTACCGGCCGACGCGTTCGGTTGCATCCGCCATGGCCCGGGTTGTGCGGTGCAGGTCCTGCATGCCGGCGAGGCGCAGGAAGCGGTCCCGTACGTCCTCCATCTGCATCAGGAGATAGGCCATCAGCAGCAGGGCGACGGCGAGCGAAGCTGCCGGCGCGGAAACAAGCGCCGCCATCTCGATCAGCGCATCCAGCGTGCCGACACTGCCGGCTACCGGAACGACCGCGACGGTTGCTGCTGCCGGAGCGCCGCTGCTGCCGAGCTCCTCGGACAGGCGGCGCATGGTGGCGGCCGCGCGATGCAGCACCCCCCCGCCGTCCGAGACGGCATGAAGCTTGTCACGCAGGTTGCTCTCCCAGTTCGGCAACTCGGCGGCGAGGCTGAGCGCCTGGGATGTCACGAGCAGCATGGTCGCGCCGATCGCCGCGAGGCTGAGCAGCAGCAGCAGGGCGACCACCAGGGCGCGCGGCATGCCCAGGCGCTGCAGCAGCCGGGCCGGTGGGATCAGCACGACCGAGAGCAGCAACGCCAGGGCCATCGGGATGAAGACAGCACGACCGAGATGCAAGGCCGCCAGAACCAGCAGCGCGGCAATGAGCCAGAGAGGGTCCGGTCCGGTCTGGATCGGCCGCACGGGCTGGTCCGGCGAGGCGGGCATGACGATCTCCAAGAAGCGACGCAGCTCGAACGCGCCGGCAGTCCCTCGGGTTGCGGGTCGCCATGCAACCCGCAGCGGGCAAGCGGCGTTGTCCCGACGAGAGACAGGAAAGGAAATTGATCATGTCCGCTGCTTCCGACCGCATGGCCAAGGATATCGGGACCGCCACGCGAACCATTGCCGAGGATACGAAGGACGCCGCGCGGGCCGAACTCGCCGCGCTGCGCGAGAAGGTCGAGGCGCTGATGGCCGAGCGGGTCGCCCCGGCTGTCTCGGAAGTGGCCGGTCAGGCCGAGAACCTGGCGCACAGCGCGGCCGAAACGGTGCGCGAGCGGGCCGGGCAGATCGCGGGAACGGTGCGTGACCAGCCCTTCGTCGCCATCGGGGCGGCGGCGCTGGCGGGCATCGCCATCGGTCTGCTGATCCGGCGCTGACGCCCATGCGCATGCTGCAGATGCTCGACGTGGCGGCGCAGGCTGAAGGCGTTCGCCTGCGCCGTGAGGCGACCAGCCTCGCACGCCGCACCGGTTGGATCGCGGTGGCCGGCGTCTTCGGCACCGCGGCGCTGGCGACGGCCCATGTCGCGGCAGTCGCGCAGCTTGCGCCGGCCTACGGGTTGGCCGCCGCGGCGGGCATCATCGCGGCGGGCGATCTGGTGTTGGCGGGCCTCTTCGCCTTGCTGGCGCGGCGCCGCCCCGATCCGGTGGCGGAGGAGGCGCGGGCGCTGCGTCAGACCATGCTGGCGGCGGTGGGCGCGCGGAATCCGCTGAGGGATGCCCTGGGGCTCGCCGCAACCAAGGCGACGGTACCGCTGCTTGGGGCCGTGACCGCCGAGGCCGTGGCGGGCTGGCTGCGGCGGCGCTGAACCCTCAGCGCGCCGCGGGAACGGCCGCGAGGAAGGCGCGGACCAGCGGCAGGCGGCGCCGTTCCTCGAGGCAGACGACATATTCCGCCACCGCCATTTCGGCATCCGTCAGCATCAGGCGCGCGAGGTCAGGCTGGGCCGGCAGTTCCGCCGCGAAGCTGACCCCGACGCCGAAGCCGGCCAGCACCGCCTCGCGAACGGCCTCGCGGCTTTCGACCTCCAGCAGCGCGCGCGGCCGGACGCCGGCTTCGGCCAGGCGTTCCTCGAAGACCTCGCGCGTGATGGAACCGCGTTCACGGATGACGAGATCCTGCGTGGCGAGGATGCCGATCGGCACGACCTGCGCCCCGGCCAGCGCGTGATCGCGACGGACGAAGAGGATCAGGTGATCCTCGCTGAGCAGCCGGCTGTGCAGGCGCGGGTCGGAACTGCGCCGCGCGGTCACGGCGACGTCGGCGTGGTGGTCCAGCACGCGGCCAATGACGTCCGACGAGTTCCCGATCGACAGCGAGAAGGTCAGGCCTTCATGCCGCTCGCGTATGCGCGCGAGGATGGGCATGACATGGGACGCGCTGTCGGCGGCGATGCGGAGATGGCCGCGCGTCAGCGTGGCCGCGCCGGCCAACAGGGCGCGGGCTTCCTCCTCCGCGGCGAAGAGGCGTTCGGTGACGGCATGGAGGCTTTGCCCGAGCGGCGTCAGCCCGGCGCCACGCCCGCGCCGGTCGAACAGTGCGACGCCGTAGGTCGCCTCCAGCATCTTCACCTGGGCTGACAGCGTCGGCTGGCTGACGCCACCCGCCCGCGCGGCAGCGGAGAAGGAACCCGCCTCGGCGACCTGATGGAAGGCGTGGAGCAATGTGGCGAGGGCCATGCATCATATAGAACCACTCTATATCCTGCATCGAAAGTGAATATTGGACCCATGGCAGGCCGCCAGGGAGAGTGGGCCCGCCACACCCGGAGGGTTCCGTCATGTCCCCTGTCCCGCGCGCCGCGTCCGAGACCGGCGATGCCCTTCTACTCACGCCGGGCCCGTTGACGACCTCGCGCAGCGTGAAGGCAGCGATGCTGCATGACTGGGGATCGCGCGACGCCGAATTCCTGCGCATCAACCGCGAGGTGCTGGAGTGGCTGCCGCCCATCGTGAACGCCGCGGCCACCCATGTGACGGTGCCGGTCCAGGGATCGGGCACCTTCGCGGTGGAGGCGATGCTGACCAGCCTGGTGCCGGCCGACGGCGCGGTGCTCGTGCTGATCAACGGAGCCTATGGCCATCGCGCGAAGCGGATCCTGGAGATCGCCCGGCGCGGCGTGGTGGTGCACGAGACCGCGGAGGACACGCCGCCGGATCTGGCCGCGGTGGAGAGGATCCTCGCCTCGACGCCAGGCATCACGCATGTCTTCGCCGTCCATTGCGAGACGACCTCGGGCATCCTGAACCCCGTGGCCGAGATCGGGGCGCTGGCGGCGAAGCATGGCAAGTCCTTCCTGCTCGATTCCATGTCGGCCTTCGGCGCGCTGCCGCTTGATGCCAATGCCGTGCATGCGGATGCCATCGCCGCGTCATCCAACAAGTGCATCGAGGGCGTGCCAGGGCTTGGATTCGTGCTGTGCCGGCGGGAGGCGTTGGCGCGTGCGGCCGGCAATGCGACGACCCTGGTGCTCGACCTGCACGACCAGTGGCAGGCCTTCGAGAAGACCGGGCAGTACCGCTTCACGCCGCCGATCCATGTGATCGTCGCCTTCCACCAGGCGCTGGAGGAGTTCCGCGCCGAAGGCGGGCAACCCGGACGCGGGGCGCGTTATGCCGCGAATGGCCGCGTGCTGGTCGAGGGCATGCGCGCGCTCGGCTTCCGTACCCTGCTGCCGGATGCGCTGCAGGCGCCGATCATCGTCACCTTCCACATGCCGCGCGATCCGCGCTTCGTGTTCCAGCGCTTCTATGATGCGCTGAAGGATAGGGGCTATGTCATCTATCCCGGCAAGCTGACGGTCGCCGAGAGCTTCCGCATCGGCTGCATCGGCCGCCTGTATCCTGAGCAGATGGCAGGCGCCCTGGCCGCGGTACGTGAGGTCCTGGCTGAGTTCGGCATGACCGATGCGGCGATGGCCGCCTGACGACGGGGAAGCAGCATGAACATCCAGCGCCGCCTCGGCACGGTCGAGGCCAATGGCCGGCTGTACCGCATTCCCGCCACGCCCACCGTGGTGATCTGTGTGGATGGCTCGGAGCCCGGCTATATCGAAGCCGCCATTGCTGCCGGAATCGCTCCGCATCTGGCACGAATTATGCGCGACGGCACTAGCACAACGGCGCTGTCGGCCATGCCGAGCTTCACCAACCCGAACAACATCTCGATCATCACGGGGCGGCCGCCCTCGGTGCACGGGATCGCGGGCAATTACTTCTTCGACCCGGCGACGGGTGAGGAAGTGATGATGAACGACCCACGCTTCCTGCGCTGCGGCACCATCATGAAGGCCCTTCAGGATGGCGGCGCCAAGGTCGCGGTCGTCACCGCGAAGGACAAGCTGCGTGCGCTGCTGGGCTTCGGGCTGGACTACGCGTCGGGCACAGCCGTCGCCTTTTCCTCGGAGAAGGCGGACCAGGTCAGCCTGGAGACGAATGGCATCGCCGATGCGCTGGGCCTGACCGGCATGCCCGTGCCCGATGTCTATTCGGCGGCACTGTCGGAGTTTGTCCTTGCCGCTGGCGTGGCGCTGCTGCGGTCCATGCGGCCGGATGTGATGTATCTGTCCACCACCGACTATGTGCAGCACAAGGCGGCGCCGGGCTCGGCGGTGGCCAACGATTTCTATGCCATGCTCGACCGCCATGTCGGCGCGCTGGATGCGGAAGGCGCGGTGGTGGTGCTGACCGCCGATCACGGCATGAACGACAAGCATCGGCCGGACGGCTCGCCGGATGTGATCTTCCTGCAGGACCTGTTCGACGCCTGGACCGGCTCGGCGGCGTCACGCGTCATCCTGCCGATCACCGACCCCTATGTGGTCCATCACGGTGCGCTGGGGTCCTTCGCCACGGTCTATCTGCCGCCGGCCGCCGATATGCTTGCCTTGCTGGCGAAGCTGAGCGGATTGGAGGGCGTAGAGGTCGCGCTCGACAAGGCGGAGGCCTGCGCGCGCTTCGAGTTGCCGCCTGACCGGGTCGGCGACATCGTCGTCGTCTCCGGACGACACAAGGTGCTGGGCACCAGCCGGGATCGGCACGACCTGTCGGGACTGACGGAACCGCTCCGCTCCCATGGCGGGCTCACCGAGCAGACCGTGCCGATGATCGCAAACCGCAAGGTCGGCTTCGACCCGGCGCATGTTCTGCGCAACTTCGATGTCTTCGACGTGGCGCTGAATCTGGTGTGTGCGTCATGAACATCCAGGCCAAGCCCCTGATCCGCCGCGAAGCGATGCGCATCGCCGGCCGCAAGGTCACCACCGACGAGGTGGTGGAGGTCTTCAACCCCTGGAACGGCGCACTGGTGGGCACCGTACCCGCGGCGCGTCCCGAACATGTGCGCGAGGCCTTCGCCGCCGCGCGCGCCTTCACGCCGAAGCTCACGCGCTACGAGCGCCAGCAGATCCTGCTGCGCGCGGCGGAGGCGCTGCGCGACCGGCGGGAGGAATTCGCCCGTCTGATCACCGCGGAATCCGGCCTGTGCTGGAAGGATTCGCTGTACGAAGCCTCGCGCGCCTACGATGTCTATTCCTTTGCCGCGCAGCTCGCGATCCTCGACGATGGCGAGACCTATGCCTGCGACATCAGCCCCATGGGCAAGCGTCGCAAGATCTTCACAACACGGGTGCCGCTGTCCGGTGTCATCTCCGCGATAACGCCGTTCAACCACCCGCTCAACATGGTCAGCCACAAGATCGCCCCGGCCATCGCCACCAACAATCGCGTCGTGCTGAAGCCGACGGAGCTCACGCCGCTGACCGCGCTCGCGCTCGCCGACGTGTTGTATGAGGCTGGACTGCCGCCGGAGATGCTCTCGGTCGTCACGGGCAATCCGGCGAGCATGGGCGATGCCATGATCACCGATCCGGATGCGGAGCTGATCACCTTCACCGGCTCCGTGCGCGTGGGCAAGCACATCGCCAATACAGCGGGCTACCGCCGCGTGGTGCTGGAACTCGGCGGCAACGATCCGCTGATCGTCATGGAGGATGCCGACCTCGACAAGGCGGCCGAGCTGGCCGTGACGGGGGCGACGAAGAATTCAGGGCAGCGCTGCACCGCGGTGAAGCGCATCCTGGTGGTGGATGCCGTGGCGGAGGAATTCTCGCGGCTGGTGCTCGCCAAGGCGCGCAAGCTGGTGGCTGGCGATCCGATGGACCCGACCGTCGATGTCGGCACCGTCATCCATGAACGGGCCGCCCGTGAATTCGAACGCCGTGTCGCCGATGCCGTGGGGCAAGGCGCGGTGCTGCTGCACGGCAACGAGCGCCGCGGCGCGCTCTATCCGCCCACTGTCGTCGATCGCGTGCCGCATGATGCCGAGCTGGTGCGCGAGGAGACCTTCGGTCCGGTCATCCCCATCCTGCGCTGCCCGAACGACATTGCGGAGGTCATCCGCATCGCCAACAGCACGGCCTACGGGCTGTCCTCGGGCGTGTGCACCAATCGGCTCGACTACATCACCCGCTTCGTGAACGAGCTTGAGGTCGGCACGGTGAATGTCTGGGAAGTGCCGGGCTACCGCATCGAGATGTCGCCCTTCGGCGGCGTGAAGGATTCCGGTCTGGGGCAGAAGGAGGGCGTGGTAGAGGCGATGAAGAGCTTCACCACCATCCGAACCTACTCGCTCCCCTGGCCAGGATAGGCAACAGGGCAACGGAGGCTGAGCGGATGAGGCGATGGCTGCTGGCGGCGGGGGCGATGCTGGCCCTCGCCTTCAACGTGGGGACGGCGCAAGCGCAGTCCCGCACGCGGGTGACGATCTATACGGCGCTGGAGACGGACCAGCTCGCGCCGTTCAAGCAGGCGATCGAGGCCGCGGTGCCTGGCGTCGAGGTCGTCTGGGTGCGCGATTCCACGGGCGTCATCACCGCGCGCGTGCTCGCTGAGCGCGAGAACCCGCGCGCCGACATGATCATGGGTCTCGCCGCCTCCTCGTTGCTGCTCTTCGAGGGGATGAACCTGCTGGAGCCCTATGCGCCCGCAGGTGCCGATGCGCTGAAGCCGGCCTTCCGCGACAGCAATCCGCCGCCAAGCTGGACCGGGATGGACGCGTTCCTCGGCGTCATCTGCTTCAATACGGTCGAGGCGCGCCGCGCCAATGCGCCGACGCCCACGACCTGGCGGGATCTCACCAAGCCCGAATTCCGCGGCCGGCTGGTGATGCCGCACCCGGCTTCCTCCGGCACCGGCTACCTGATGGTCGCCATGTGGCTGCAGCAGATGGGTGAGGAGGCCGGCTGGCGCTTCATGGACGCGCTGCACGAGAACATGGCCGTCTACACCCATTCCGGTTCCGCGCCTTGCGTGCAGGCCGCGCGCGGGGAGCGCGTCGCGGGCATCTCGCTCGACATGCGCGGCGCGCGCGAGCGCACCCAGGGCGCGCCGATCGAGGTCATCATCCCCGCCGAGGGCACCGGCTGGGACATGGAAGCGACGGCGATCGTTCGCGGCACGCGCAATCTCGATGCCGCGCGGCGCATCGCCGACTGGGCGGCGACGCGCGGGGCGAACGAGCTCTACAGCCGATTCTATGCCGTGGTGGCGATGCCGGGTGTGACGAACACCCCACCTAACTATCCTGCCAATGCCGAGGCACGGATGTTCGCCATCGACTTCACCTGGATGGCGGCGAACCGCGAACGTATCCTGGCGGAGTGGTCGCGCCGCTACGAATCCAAGGCGGCACCGCGCAACTGAGCGGATCCGGGACGCGGGTCGCGAGGCTCGCGCCCCATGAGGCGAAAGGGGCCAGGGCATGACGACCGCGTTCCGCTTCGAGATGCTGGCGGGCGGGACGGCCGCGTCTGCAGCCAGGCCCGCGCCGGCATTCCTCAGCGTGCGGGGTCTGACACGTCGTTTTGGGCAGTTCACCGCACTCGAACGCATCGACCTCGATGTCGCGCAGGGCGAGTTCGTCTGCTTCCTCGGTCCCTCGGGCTGCGGGAAGACGACGCTGCTGCGCGCCATTGCCGGCCTCGATCGCCAGGACGAGGGCAGCATCGTGATCGACGGCCGCGATGTGTCGCATGCGCCACCTTCGGCGCGCGACTTCGGCATCGTCTTCCAGTCCTATGCGCTGTTTCCCAACCTGACCGTTGCCGAGAACATCGGCTATGGCCTCGTGAACCGGCGCATTCCGCGTTCGGTCGTCGCCACGCGTGTGACGGATCTGCTGGCCCTGGTGGGGTTGCCGGACCAGGGAAGCAAGCTGCCGGTGCAGTTGTCCGGCGGGCAGCAGCAGCGCGTCGCGTTGGCGCGGGCGCTCGCGACATCACCCGGCCTGCTGCTGCTGGACGAACCGCTTTCCGCGCTCGATGCGCGCGTCCGGATACGGCTGCGCGAGGAGATCCGCGCCCTGCAGCGCCGGCTCGGCGTCACCACCATCATGGTCACGCATGACCAGGAGGAGGCGCTCGCCATGGCCGACCGGATCGTGGTGATGAATCACGGTATGATCGAGCAGATCGGCTCGCCGGAGGAGGTCTATCGCCGCCCTGCCACGGCCTTCGTCGCGGATTTCGTGGGGACGATGACGTTCTTCGATTCGGTCGTGGCCGGGGCCGACCGGATTGGCCTGGGGACGCGCAGCCTGCGCGTGGCGAGTGCGCTGCCGGCACCCGGCACGCCGATCCGCATCGGCCTGCGTCCCGAGGAGGTGCGCATCCGCGGCGTGGAGCCTGGGGACGAGAACACTGTCGAGGTCGTCGTACGGGATCTTGAATTCCTGGGCGCCTTCTGTCGCGCCGAAATGCTGGCGCACGACGCGCCGGGCATCCGTTTCCTGGCCGATCTCTCGGCCAATCTGATGCGTGATCTCGACGTGGCGGTCGGCGCCGCAATGCGTGTTGCGCTGCCGCCCGGGGCGCTGCGGGTCTTCCCCGGCCGCGCTCCCATCGCGGAGGAGGATGCGTGAGCGCCAGTGTCGTCAAGCGCGGCGCGGACCGTCTGCTGAACGAGGATCGCGTGGCGGCGCTGCTCGTCGTCGCGCTCTGCGCGGTGCTGTGCCTCGCTATCGCGCTGCCGCTCTGGGCCGTGCTGTCGAAGAGCTTCCTTGACGCCGACGGCCGCTTCATCGGTCTGGCCAACTACATCCGTTACGTCACCACCCCGGCATTGGTGCAGTCGCTGCTGAACAGCCTGTTCGTTGCCGCGGTGGCGACGATTCTCGTCATTCCGCTCGCCTTCCTCTATGCCTATGCGCTGACGCGCAGCCGCATTCCCCTCAAGGGCCTGTTCTATGCGCTCGCACTCCTGCCGATCTTCGCGCCCTCGCTGCTGCCGGCGCTGTCCTTCATCTACATCTTCGGCAATCAGGGGTTTCTGAAGGAGCTGCTGTTCGGTGCCTCGATCTATGGCCCGATCGGTATCGTGTTGTCGCAGGTCTTCTATTGCCTGCCGCACGCGACGATGATCCTGGTCGCCGCGCTCGGCCTCGCTGACGGCCGGCTCTACGAAGCGGCAAAGTCGCTCGGGACGCCGTCCTGGCGGATCTTCTCGACCATCACCCTGCCCGGGGCGCTGTATGGGCTGGTCTCCGCGACAGTGGTCGTATTCACGCTCGTCATTACCGATTTCGGCATCGCCAAGGTGATCGGCGGGCAGTTCAACGTCCTCGCTACCGATGCCTACAAGCAGGTCGTCGGGCAGCAGAATTTCGGCATGGGTGCGGTGGTGGGCATGGTGCTGCTGACGCCGGCCGTCATCGCCTTCGTCATCGACCGCAGGCTTCGGCGGCGCCAGGTGGCCCTGCTGTCGGCGCGCGCGGTGCCCTATGTGCCGCAAAGGGAGCGCCGGCGGGATGCGCTGCTGCTGTTCTTTTGCGCCATCGTGGGCGGGTTGGTCGCGGCGGTGCTTGGCGTCGCGATATGGGCGTCCTTCATTCGCTATTGGCCGTACAACCTGTCGCTGACGCTGGCGAACTACGACTTCACGACCTTCGACCCGGACGGCTGGCAACCTTACGTCAATTCCCTGCGCATGGCGGCGCTGACGGCGCTGGTGGGCACGCCGGTCGTCTTCCTCGGTGCCTACCTGACGGAGAAGAGCGCGGCCGCGCCGCTCGGACAGGCGGCGCTGCGCTTCCTCGCCATGCTGCCCATGGCGGTGCCGGGCATGGTGCTAGGCCTTGGCTACGTCTTCTTCTTCAATGCGACATGGAACCCGGCCGCCGTCCTGTACGGGACGATTGCCATTCTGGCGCTCAACTGCCTTGCGCATTTCTACACGGTCGCGCACATCACGGCCGTGACGGCGCTTAAGCAGATCGACGGCGAGTTCGAAGCGGTCGCTGCCTCCCTGCAGGTGCCGTTCTGGGTGACGCTGCGGCGGGTCACGGTGCCGATCTGCCTGCCGGCCATTCTCGACATCGCGGTCTATCTTTTCGTCAATGCCATGACGACGGTCTCGGCGGTGATCTTTCTCTACGGGCCGGGCACCAAGCTCGCTGCCATCTCGATCGTCCATATGGATGAAGCCGGGGCGATCGCGGCCGCGGCGGCGATGGCGACCTGCATCGTGGTGACGGCAATCGGTGTGAAGATCCTGCATCTGCTGCTCGACGCCATGCTGTTCCGGCGCCTGCAGCGCTGGCGGACACGGTAGAGCCGCCTCTGCTCGCCCGGGGCTCACTGCGGCATCCCTGGCTCATTGTTCTCGCAGGCCTCTTCGGAGCTACGAGGTTCAGTCCGTGGGCGAATCACCCTTGCGGCGCCGGCCATTCATTGTGGAAAGTCCGGCGGCCGATCGCTGTGGGAGGATCGTCCGTGTCGACAGCCATTCGCTATGCGCATCCGGAAGCTATCGTTGATACGGCGTGGCTCGCGGATCACTGTCAGGATCCGGCGCTGCGCGTCTTCGACTGTACCACTTACCTGCTCTACGAGACGAACACGGGCCGGCCTTACCGCATCGAGAGCGGACGCACGGACTACGGGAGCGCACATATCCCCGGCGCGGCCTTCCTCGATCTGCAGGGCGAACTCTCCGATTCCGCAAGCCGGTTCAATTTCACCATGCCGCCGGCGGAGGAACTCGCCGCACGCCTGGCGGCGAAGGGTATCGGCGAGGGCGTTCGCGTCGTGCTCTATGCGCGCCGCAACATGCAGTGGGCCACGCGCATCTGGTGGATGCTGCGGGCCATCGGCTTCGATGATGCGGCCGTGCTCGATGGCGGATTCGACAAGTGGGAGGCCGAAGGGCGGCCGGTCGAGGCCGGGTCCCGGACCTACCCGCCCGGCAGCCTGACGGCGAAGCCGCGGTCGGGCTTGTTCGTCGGAAAGGAGGCAGTGAAGGCCGCCATTGGCGATGCGGCCATCTGCACGATCAATGCCTTGGCCCCTGACCTCCACAGCGGCGCGAACCCCCGCTATGGCCGGCCAGGCCGGATTCCGGGCAGTGTCAACGTGCCGGTCGCCTCGGTGGTGGATCCTCGCTCGCTGACCTTCCGATCGCCCGAGGAGGTTGCCGCGATCTTCGCCGGCGTGGGCGCGGACCGGTCGAAGCGGATCATTCTCTATTGCGGTGGCGGGATCGCGGCCACGCTGGACGCGTTCCTCCTGAACCAGCTCGGCTATCAGGACCTCGCCGTCTACGATGCCTCGATGAACGAATGGGCGAAGGACGAATCCCTGCCCATGGAGCGCGATTGATCGTCGCGCCCTGCGGGCGCGCCGCAGCCGGCCGGAGCCGGTGCGGCGCCACGACTCAGTCGGCCGGTTGGAGCTTGTCCTGCGTCTTCGTCTCGAAGTCGCTGGCCGCATGGCGTTCCCAGAGCTGGCTCGACAACTCGCCCTGGACGCGGTTGACCATCCGCCCGCGCTTCACGGCCGGCCGCTCGCCAATGAGATCCGCCCATCGCCGCACATGCCGGTAGCTCTGCACATCGAGGAACTCGGCAGCGCCATAGAGCCAGCCCTTCACCAGGCCGCCATACCAGGGCCAGATCGCCATATCGGCGATGGTGTAGTCGGCGCCCGCGATATAGGGGCTCTCGGCCAGGCGCCGATCGAGCACGTCGAGCTGCCGCTTCGTCTCCATGGCGAAGCGGTCGATCGCATATTCGATCTTCGTGGGCGCATAGGCATAGAAATGGCCGAAGCCGCCGCCGAGATAGGGGGCGCTGCCCATCTGCCAGAACAGCCATGACAGGCATTCCGCACGGGCCGCGCCGCCCTTCGGCAGGAAGGCGCCGAACTTCTCGGCGAGATGGAGGAGGATCGCGCCTGATTCGAAGACCCGGATCGGCGCCGGACCGCTCCGGTCAAGCAGGGCAGGAATCTTCGAATTTGGATTGATCTCGACGAAGCCCGAGCCGAACTGATCGCCCTCGCCGATGCGGATCAGCCAGGCGTCGTACTCGGCGCCCGCATGACCGAGGGCGAGCAGCTCCTCGAGCATCACGGTCACCTTCACGCCGTTGGGCGTGGCCAGCGAGTAGAGCTGCAGGGGGTGCTGCCCGACCGGCAGGACCTTCTCATGCGTCGGTCCGGCGATCGGGCGGTTGATATTGGCGAAGCGCCCGCCATTCGTCCGGTTCCAGGTCCAGACCTTCGGCGGTGTGTAGTCGGTGGAGGCGCTCATGCGGTTTCTCCTGATGTCGTGTCGGCGCAGGCCGTCGCGTCCTCAGGTGGGGGCGGTGTGCGATCGCGCCAGAGGGGCCTCAGCTAAGCGTTGCGCCCGGCGCGATCGGTGTCGGCATCGGGCAGGCGGCCTCGATGACTTCGGCAGCATCGAGAGCCAGGTCCTCGCGCCAGCGCGCGGCCATGACCTGCACACCCATCGGCAACCCATCGGCCAGTCCGGTCGGCACCGATACCCCCGGAATGCCGAGCAGCGGCGCGACCAGCATTGGGGCCTGGGCGCGGAACACGCCGTCGAAGGCCTGCGTGCCTTCAAGATCCAGCCCCTGTGGGAAGGGCGGCTCCAGCGATACGGGCAGGAGCATGATCGGATATCGGGCGAGGAAGGCGGCCCATTCACGCTGGCGTGTCGTGCGCCGCGCGGCGGTCGCCGCCCAGCTTGCCAGGTCGAGGTCCGGGGCACGGGCCATCATCGCGTCGAAGGTTTCGCGCGCGCCTTTGTCGCCCAGCTTGGCGAAGCCATCGGCGAGCGCGATGCGGCCCTCCGTGCGGCTGAAGGCCTCCCAATCCGAGACAGTGCCGGGGAAGTCCGGCGGCGTCGCTTCCTCGACCGCATAACCGGCCGCGGCGAGGAGCCGGCCGGCGCGCTGCACCGCCTCCCTCACCGCCGGATGCACGCCGCCGCCCATCGGATCGGCGCACAATGCGACGCGGATCGGGCGTGTGGTCGGCGGACCCTGCATGGGGGCGGGCATCCACCACGGGTCGCGTGCATCGCCCTCCGCCATGACGGAGAGCGCGAGGCGCAGGTCGCGCACGCTGCGCGCGAGCGGTCCCTGCGCCGACATCATCTGCGCGGAGAT
The DNA here is from genome assembly GCA_041906015.1 of Roseomonas sp. Classification (GTDB taxonomy): domain Bacteria; phylum Pseudomonadota; class Alphaproteobacteria; order Acetobacterales; family Acetobacteraceae; genus Neoroseomonas. Next base: position 63,214 of record JAYRJZ010000005.1, on the reverse strand, counting down.
CGGCCGCTCGGCGGTCATGGTCGGGTTGTAGGCAGGGACGCGGCCGAAGGAGGGCCGGATGCCCGCCACGCCGCAGGCATAGGCCGGATAGCGCACCGACCCGCCCAGGTCGTTGCCATGGGCGATGGGCCCGATCCCGGCCGCCAGCGCCGCCGCCGCGCCGCCCGAGGAACCGCCGGGCGTATGTCCCGCACTCCAGGGATTGAGTGTGCGGCCATGCAGGTCGTTCTCGGTGAACCAGCGCATCGACAGGGCGGGTGTGTTCGTCCGGCCGAACAGGATGGCGCCGGCGCGGCGCAGATTGCCGACCACGGCGCTGTCTTCCGCCGCGATCAGGTTGCGCAGCGGCACGCAGCCATTGCTTGTGGCCACGCCCTTCTGATCGACATTGATTTTCGTGCTGACAGGCACGCCGTGCAGCGGGCCGATCGCCTCGCCGCGCATCAGGGCGGCGTCTGCGGCATCGGCGGCGGCGAGGGCTTCGTCAGCCAGCACCTCGACCACCGCGTTGATGGCCGGGTTGACCGCTGCGCAACGGTCGAGCACGGAGCGCGTCGCTTCCCGCGCTGAGAGCTGTCGCAGGCGGATGGCCCGTGCCAGATCCACGGCGTCCCAGCGCCAGGGGTCGGATGGAAGCGTCTGCATGGTGGATCCTGTTCCTCGCTCCGCCTCAGCGTATCAAACGCCTTCCGGGCAGCGAAGTGGGCGTGGCAGCCCTAGGTCAGCGACTGCATCCTGATGCCGCCGCGGCGTAGCAGCAGCACGATGATGCCGATGGCCACGACGCTCAGCGCGATCAGCAACGTCGCGATGGCGGTGATGGTCGGGTTCACCTGCAGCACCAGCTCGTTGAACATCCGCTTGGGGATGGTGTCATAGGGGCCGGCGATGAAGTGGGTGACGATCACCTCGTCGAAGGAGGCGATCAGCGCGAAGATCCAGGCCGCGAAGACGCTGGGCAGCAAGTTTGGCAGCAATACGCGGCGGAACATGAGGGCGGTCGAGGCACCGAGACTCAGCGCCACCTGTTCGATCCTGTGGTCGAAGGAGCGAATGGCGACGGACATCACCAGCACGACATAGGGTACGCCCAGCACGGTATGGCCGACGATCAGCCCCGGCATCGTTCCGAGCAGGCCGATCCGCGCGAAGAAGATGTAGAGCGCGACGGCGATGATCACGCTCGGCACGACGAGCGGCGCGATGAAGACGCCTTCGATCAACGGTCGGCCACGAAAGGTGCCGCGCACCAGCCCATAGGCCGCCAGGCTGCCGAGAAGAAGCGCGATGCTGCTCGAGACCAGGGCGATCAGCACCGAGTTCCGCAGCGCCGTCAGCCAGCGCGGATCGCCGAGGAAGGAGTCGTACCAGCGCAGCGAGAAGCCCGGCGGCGGAAACTCCAGCGAGTTGGCGCTGGAGAACGACATCGGGATCACGATGAGCGCGGGCAGGCACAGGAAGGCCAGCACCAGCACGCCGCTCGTGGCCAGCAGGACGCGGCTCACGACGTCGCCCCCCGTGCGCCGATCCATCGCGACAGCGCGAAGCAGGCGAGGGTGACCACCAGCAACACGGTGGACAGGGCCGCGGCCGTCTCCCACCGGGCGAACTGGTTGATCAGCAGGTCGAGCGCATTCGCCACCATCGGCACGCGCCCACCGCCCAGGATTGCGGGCGTGATGAAGAATCCGAAGGTGAGGATGAAGACGAGGATCGATCCGGCCGCCAGCGCCGGCAGGCTGAGTGGGAAGAAGACGCGGCGGAACACCGTCGCGCGGCTTGCGCCCAGCGATTCCGCCGCCTGCATCAGCCGTTCGTCGATCCGCACCATGGCGGCGAACAGCGGCAGGACCAGGAAGGGCAGCAGCACGTTGGTGGTGCCGATCACCACGCCGAGTTCATTGTAGAGAAAGGCCACCGGCGCGGAGACGATGCCGAGATCCAGCAGGATCCGGTTCACCACCCCGGCATTGCCCAGCACCACGATCCAGGCATAGGTGCGCACCAGGATGCTGATCCAGAAGGGCAGTACCACCAGCGCCGTGGCCAGCACCTGTCGCTGCGGCGACAGCGCGCGCATCCAATAGGCGAGCGGATAGCCGAGCAGCGCGCAGGCGACCGTGGTGATCATCGCGATCTGCAGCGTGCGACCGAGGACACGGAGATAGACCGAGGTCTCGATCAGGTCCTGGTAGTGCTCGATGGTCCATTCGGGCTGGGTGACGCTGCGCGCGAGCATCAGCACGATGGGCAGGATGAACACCGCCAGCATGAGCAGCAGGAGGGGCAGGACATAGCCGAATTCCGCCGGCATCCGTCGGGTCGTCGCCATGCCGCTGCCCCTCGCCTGCCTGCGCCGATCAAAGACCGAGCTTGAATTCCTGCCAGCGCCGTTCCGCCGCGTCGCGGTTCTGCGCCCACCAGGCCGGGTTGCCCAGCGCCTGGACCGCCTTGTTCGCCGTGGTCGTCGGATAAAGGGCGAGGCGATCCTGCGGCAGGAACTGGTCGAGCGTCGGGCTCGCACCGGTATAGGGCACGACTTCCGCCGCGACCGCCTGGTTGCGGGCGATCGACATCTCATGCAGCAGGCCCATTGCCGCGGCCTTCTCGGCCGGGTTCGCCCCCTTCGGGACGACGAAATAGGCGGTGTCGAGTAGCCCCTGTGCATAGGTGAAGCTGATGCCTGGCTGCCCCGCGACGCGGCCGGAATAGGAGGCGGCGTACTGCACCTCATTGTCCTTCAGCAGCTGCGGCGGCTGCGCGCCCGCGCCCCACCAGACCGAGACGCTGCCCTTGATCTGGTCGAGCTTGCGGAAGGCGCGCCGCAGGTCGAGCGGATAGAGCGATGCCGGCGCCACGCCATCGGCCAGCAGCGCCATCGGCACGGCGAGGGTGACGTTGTCCGGCAGGGTGCGCTTGCCCGGGAAGTCGCGCACGTTCCAGAAATCCGCCCAGCTCGTCAGCGGCTTCGCATCCGCCCGCCAGGCCATGATGGTCGAGTAGTACTGGTAGCCGAAGCCCCAGGGCTGCTTCGCTTCCTCGAACATCGGGTCGGGGTTGATCGCGGCCCAGTCGAGCGGCTCGATCAGCCCCGCGGCGTTGGCGATGGCGCCGGAAAGGCTGCCGAGCTCGTACAGCGCAGCCGTGATGCTGCGCGATTCCACCATGGCCCGCAGCTTGCCCAGCGGATTCGGATTCTCGCGGATCACCCGGATGCCGGTGCGCGCGGTGAAGGGGCGGATGTAGCCGGCTTCGATGGAATCGCCCGACAGGCCGCCTGCCTCGATCATGCGGAATTCCCGCACCTGGCCCTGGGCGCGGGCGCTGCCCGGCAGGGCGAGCCCGCCGGGGATGGCGGCGAAGGCGGCGGCCTTCAAGAGTGTGCGCCTGTTGGTCATGCTCATGTCTCCCTTGGCCGGTCTTCGGCAGAACTCATCCGGGCGGCGCGGTGCCGTCGGCGAGGATCCAGACATCCTCCGGCTGCCAGGTCGCGTGGACCCGGGCGCCAGGGGCGAAGCCATCGCGCCCGCCGGGGGCGACCGCGATCATCGGGCCGGCCGGCGTCTCGACATGATAGCGCACGGACTGGCCGAGATAGACGCTCTCACTGACCGTGGCGGGCAGGATGCCCTCGGCCTCGCCGGGGGCAAGGGCCAGGCGCTCCGGCCGCAAGATGGCCGTGGCGGGTGCTCCCGCCCCGCGGCCGGCGGGGCCGCAGGGAATGGCGATCCCGCCATCCAGTACGATCGAGCGTGCATCGGGACCGATGCGGCCTTCGAAGATATTCGCCGTGCCGAGGAAATCCGCGACGAAGCGATTGCTCGGCCGCATATAGGCATCCTGCGGCGCGGCGATCTGCTGCACCTTGCCATGATCGAGCACGACGATCCGGTCGGAGAGCGAGAGCGCTTCCTCCTGATCATGCGTGACGAGGATGGTGGTGATGCCGAGCGAGCGCTGCAGGCGTCGCAGTTCGACCTGCACCTCCTCGCGCAGCTTCCGGTCGAGTGCGCCGAGCGGTTCGTCGAGCAGCAGGATGTCGGGCTGGAACACGATGGCGCGCGCCAGGGCCACACGCTGCTGCTGCCCGCCCGACAACTGGTTGGGCTTGCGCCGCGCGAAAGGCTCGAGCCGCACGCGCGCCAGCGCTTCCTCGACGCGGCGGCGCGTTTCCGCCGCACCCACCTTTCGCACGGAGAGCGGAAAGGCGACGTTGTCGAAGACCGTCATGTGCGGGAAGAGCGCGTAGCTCTGGAACACCAGGCCGATGTTGCGCTGGGCCGCCGGCAGCGCCGTCACGTCGCGGCCGCCGATATGGATGGAACCGCCCGTCGGTTGGTTCAGCCCGGCGATCATGGTCAGGACCGTCGTCTTGCCGGAGCCGCTGGGGCCCAGGATGGTGACGAACTCCCCCTGCTCCACATCGAGGGAGACGTCATCCACCGCGGCGAAGGCGCCATAATGGCGTGAGACGTGCTTCAGATGGATGGAGCTCAAGGCCGCCATCCCACGGTCGGGGTTGGGCGCAAGCCAGCCTCAGGCGGCGAGGGCACGCGCGGTCTCCTCGACCAGGGCGGTGGCGATGAGGTCGATCTCCGCCGCGCCCATCGGCGTGGAGAGCGACCCCGAACAGTTCGGCGTCAGCAGGATGCCGCGGTCCAGCATGGCGAGCTGGATGGCCGGGATCGTCTTCTTCGCCAGCGCGTCCGGGTAACTCGACCGGTAGTCCGTGATCGGTGCCGCAGTCAGATGCAGCCGGAACAGCGATCCGTAGCCCGTCATCTGCGCCGCGATGCCTGCGGCCGCAAAGCCAGCCTGGATGCGCGCCCGCAGTGTATCGCCCAGCCGATTGAGCCGATCCACGGCTGCTGCATCGTAGTAGTCGAGCGTGATGCGTCCTGCGACCATGGTCAGCGGATTGGCGCTGAAGGTGCCGCCATGCGCCACGGCGGGCGTACCATGCGTGTGATCGAAGACCGCCATGCGCGTGGCCGGCCCGGCGACCGCGCCGACCGGCAGCCCGCCGCCGATGATCTTGCCCAGCGCGATGAGGTCGGGCTCCAGCCCGAAGATCGTGTGCGCGCCGGCATGGGCGAGGCGGAAGCCGATCACTTCGTCGCAGATCAGCATGATGCCGTGGCGGCGGCAGGCGTCCCGGATGGCGTCCAGCGTGCCCTGCGGCGGCGGCACCATACCGGCCTTGGAGGTGAGCGTATCCAGCACGATCCCCGCAAGCCGCGGCCCTTCGCGATCGAGGATCGCGGCGCAGCGTTCGGGGTCGGCATAGGGCAGCACGACGACATCCGCGGCAACGGCCGGCGGCGTGCCACGATCGTAGACCACCGCCGCCGGATCACCGCCAGGCCCATCCCAATTGGCGGGGCCGGAGCCGAGGCTCACCTCGAGATGATCATAGGCCCCATGATAGGCGCCTTCCATCTTCGCGATGGCCGGCCGGCCGGTCAGCCCGCGCGCGCCCTTCACGGCGAACATCACCGCCTCGGTGCCGGAATTGCAGAAGCGGATCTGCTCGCAGCGTGGCGCGCGATCGCGGATGGCTTCGGCCAGCGCCGTCTCATATTCCGTGGGCAGGCCGAAGGCCGTGCCGCGGCCGATGACGTCGCGCAGCGCTTCCACGACCGGCGGGAAGGCGTGGCCATGAATGAGGGAGAAGAAGTTGTTGGCGCAATCGAGGATGCGATGCCCGTCGAGGTCTTCGATCCAGCAGCCCTCGCCGCGTACGGCATAGGGCGGATGCGGCGCGAACCACGACGCATTGCGCATGCTGCCACCGGGGATGACGCGCTTCGCGCGGTCGAAGGCGCGTGCGGAGCCTCTTCCACCAAGCGCGGCATTCGAGGAATCCGTTGCTGACGCGGCAGTCTGGCTCATCCGGAATTTCCTGCTGACGATGCATTGCAACAAGGCATGCGCGGCAACGTCAAGCCGGCGAGAGATGTTTCGGTCCGGAATGCCGGCCAGGCGGCGACCGCTACGGCACCAGATCCGCCTCGCTGGGGTGGTGATCCAACAGCGCCGCCACCCGTCGCAGACCATGCTCCACGCGCACATCCGAGACTTCGTGACTCAGGCACAGCCGGATGGCCGCCGGCGGCTTCGTCTCATCCACCGCGAAGGCCGAGGCGGGCTGCAGCTGCACGCCGGCACGCGCGGCCGCCATGACGAAGGCGTCGCCGGACCAGTGTTCCGGCATGCGCAGCCAGAGATGCAGACCATGCGCGATTGCCCCGGCCTGTCCGGGCAGGATGGCCTGCGCCATCGCCTGGCGCCGTGCCGCATGGGCGCGCTGCGCCGTGGTCAACTGCGCCGCCGTGCCATCGCCGATCCAGCGGGTCACGATTTCGGCCATCAGCGGCGGCGGCATCCATGACGACAAGGCGATCGCCGCACGGATCGCGGGCATCCATCGCTCGGGCGCGTGGATGAAGCCGACGCGGAGGCCCGGGGCGAGGGATTTGGAGACGCTGGTGATCAGGATGGTCGTGTCCGGCGCGAAGGCCGCGATCGGCGGCGGTCGTTGCGGCGGCAGGAAGCCGAAGACATCGTCCTCGATGACGACAACGCCGTGTCGTTGCGCCAGCGCCGCGATGCGGCGGCGGCGATCGTCGCTCATCGTGACGGCGGTCGGTGTGTGGAGCGTCGGCGTGCAGTAGAGGGCCTTCGGCGCCCAGCGTTTGCAGGCGGCCTCGATCCCGTCGGGAGTCATGCCGTCCTCATCCGACGGCAGCGCGACGATCCGCAGCGCGAGGTGGCGCGCCATCGCCTTGACCGGCGCATAGGTCAGCGCATCGGTCAGGAGGACGTCGCCGGGCCGCAGCAAGGCCATGAGGGTCACGAAGATGCCCTGCTGGGCGCCATTGCATAGCGCGATGTGCTCCGCCTCGGCATCGAGGCCCAACCGGCCGATCCACACGGCACCAGCCTGCCGATGGGCAACGCCATCCTTGGGGCGCTGATGATCGAGCAGCGCCGCGAGCGGTCCCTGCCCGGCCAGGGCGGCAAGCGTTCCGGCCAGCAGATCACCCGCGGTCCCGACGCAGGGCAGGTTGCGCGCGAAGTCGATGGGTCCGCCATCGGCCGGTCGCGCCATCGATCCGACATCGGATGGTGGGGGCAGCGGCAGCCGGACGAAGGTGCCGCGCCCGACCTCGCCGCTGGCCAGGCCGCGCCGTGCCGCCTCGGCATAAGCGCGCATCACCGTGTCCGGAGAGACCGCGAGCGCATAGGCGAGATCGCGCTGCGGCGGCAGGCGATCGCCCGGCTTCAGCCGCCCGGCCGCGACATCCTCGGCGATGGCCGCCGCGATGGCCAACGCCCGCGGTCCGCGCCGGCCTGCCAAGTCGGGCATCCATATTGCCATGATGGCAATATATCGATTGCTCGCCGCGAGGCCAGGCAATACGGCCGATTGCCATGATCATCGCTGATATCCCGCCCGACGCATGAGCCGCCATCCCTTGCGAGGCGTCGCCTTTGCGCTGCTCTGCCTGCTGATCCTCGGGACGATGCCTGTGCTGTCGAATGCGCGCCCGGCGGGATCGGACGCGCTTGCCTTCGCGATCTGGGCCACGGCCTGGCAACTCCTCGCCGCGCTGCCGCTCTTCCTCGTGGAGCGCGCGCGGCGGGGCCCGATCGGGGAGTCAGCGACAGCGCCCGCCATGGGCCGGGTCCGGATCGCTTTGATCGCGCTCGCCACCGGCGCGATGTTCGGCCTGTCGACCTATCTCTACGTGCTCTCGGCCGAGAAGGCCGGGCCGGTCAGCATGGTGATCGCACTGCAGGCCTATCCCTTTGTCGCGATGAGCCTGGAGGCGCTCTTCCTCGGCAAGCGCAGGTCACGTGCGGAGATCGGCTTTACCCTGCTGATGGTCACGGCCTTGCTGTACCTGACCACCGAAGGGCGGTTCAGCCTGTCCGCCGTGTCCTGGTGGACGGTCCTGGCACTCACCATTCCGTTGCTGTGGAGCATCGCCCATCTGCTCCTGAAGCGGGTGCTCGACACGACGCGCGTCACGCCGAACCAGGTGACCGTCTCGCGGCTCGTCATCTCGGGCGCCTTCCTGCTGCTGTTGCAGGCGCTGCTGGGGGAGAGCGGCCGGCTGTCCGAAGCCTGGTCCGAACCGGGCTTCCAGCGCGCGGCGATCATCCTCGGCGTCGCCTACTATCTGGAGCTCATCTTCTGGTTCCATGCGATGCGGCACATCGATGTCTCGGTCGCGAGCTCGGTCACCGTGCCGGCGCCGGTCGTCACCATGTTGCTCGCGGCCATCGTCCTGGGTCAGGCCATCGCGGCCTATCAGGTCGTGGCGATGCTGGTCGTTGCCGCCAGCCTCTATGGGCTGCTGACGGCGGGGCGGCTTCGCCGGCCGGCGGCGCTGCCGAAGCCGGCACCGGCCGGGCGCTGACCAAGCTTCAGGGGATGGCGTCGCAGCTCAGTTCAAAGCGGCATTCAGAATGCCCAGCCGCGGCGCAGGCGACCTCGCGGCAGGTCGGTTCGCCGCGGCGTCCTGCCATCTCAAGCACATAGCGCATGCCGCCCGCGAAGCTACCCTCGAAGGTGTAGCAGACGCTCCGTCCCGTCCCGGTGCCATAGCCTAGGGCAAAGGCGGAATGGCGCACGACGACGGATGCGGTGCCGGCTTCCTCATCCAGCGCGGCGATCTCCATCTGCCCATAGCCACGCTGGGACAGCCGCCGGAGATAGTGCCGGAAGGTGTCGATCGGGGACAGGCCATGCGTCTTCGCCTCGGCCCGGCACCATTGCAGCGCGGAGAGATCGCTCGAGGCATAGAGGATCTGCCGATAGGCCGTGGTGCCAATGGCCTCCTCGACGGATTTCTGCATGTTCACGAGGAAATGCCGGGGCAGATAGATCATCGGCAGGCCGTCGGTGCGCCAGATGCCGGTTTCCGGGTCCACGTCGATGGGAACTTGCGGCTGACCCATGGTCTCTCCTGCAGTGCCGGCCGGGTGGGCGGCTGGTGGAGAGGTCATCTGATCGGCAGCACCGGCGCTTGGCAACACCGCGGCGCCGGAGGTCGTGTCGCGACGTGGGTGGCCTTGCCTTTGCCCCGCCTCGCTATCCGCAGGCCGCGCAGGTCATCAGGCCGCGCCTCTCCCGCGTCGCCTCGATGGCGTAGCCGCACCGCATGCAGTTCGCACCATCGTCGTTGGAATCGAAGGGGTCGGCGATGCGCCGCGCGGATTTGCGCGCCTTGGCGGCGGGGGCGGCAGCAGCCGGCCTGGTGGCCGTGACTGTTTCCGCCACCTCCATGACAGGGGCGGTCTCGGGGGGCTCCCACGCCGGCATGACATGCGCGGTCGGCTGCGTTTCCGCGGGCACTGGTTCGGCGAGTGCGGGCAATGTGGCGACTTCCCGCGCGGGGAACCCGTCCTCCCACGATGCGGCACGGACATGCGTATCGATGCGCCGCGGCCGCTCCTTGCCGGCGGGCGTTGCGCCCGAGCGCATGTGCACCACTTCGACCACCCGGCTGCCGGTCGCGCCGGCACGACGGGGAATGGTCAGCATCTCGCGGCGATCGGAGGGGGCAGTCTTGTTGTCCTGGAACCGGGCGAACACGCGGTCTTTGTCGTCCATGGAATACCGGATTTGTTGAAAGGCTGGCGGCGGCGCTGCCGGCGTCCGCTCGGAGATTGGGGTTCGACTGACGATTTGAAGCAGTGGCGCGCAGCCATAGCCATCAGAACTACGAGATATAGGCGCGCACCGGTCAGACGCAGCACAATTTCAATTGTTTAAAACATATTGTGACAGCCATGGCGTCCCGGGGGCGTGGGGGTGCTGCCCTGCAAGGTGCGCATGCGCCCTCAACCGGCGGCCCGGCGTCTGGGCCTGGGACCACGTCGTTGCACTGAACCGGCGTCCGGCCGCGGCCGGGGTTGCCCTCAACGGCTGGTCGCGATGCCGCTTGCTCGGTCGGCGACTGTCGAAGGGCGCTGTTCAGATTGCGGGCGGGCAGGGACCAGCGACCTCGGCTCAGACGGGATCCTCGCGATCCGTCCCCGCGCGCTGGCATGACAGGCCGCCCGCCGGCATCAGCCAGGCACCAGGATGACGCCCTCGGTATCCAGGGCCAGCCTGATCGTGTCGCCGGGGATCAGCCGTGCCGCGCTTCGCGGTGCGATCACGAAGAGCTCCCCGACGGCTGTCTCGAAGCGGCATTCCGCATGCGACCCCATGTAGATCGCGCGAACCACCGTCGCCGCCATCGCGGCCTCCGCATCGCTCGCCAGCCGCACCGCCTCCGGCCGGATGACGACGTCGACCGGCCCGGGGCCCAGGCCACGCGCGGGCAGGGCAAGTTCAAGTTCGGCGATCCGAACGCGAGCGACATCGCCCGAGATACTCTCGATGATGCCCTGGACGCGGTTCGCTTCACCCATGAAGGTCGCCACGAAGGCGGAATTCGGCCGCGTGTAGAGCTCCTCCGGCGAGCCGGACTGTGCGATCTCCGCGTTGCGCATGACGACGATGCGGTCGGAGACGGCGAGCGCCTCCGACTGGTCATGCGTGACATAGACGACCGTCAGGCCCAGGCGCTGCTGAAGGGCGCGGATCTCCTCGCGCATGCTCCGGCGCAGGCGGGCGTCGAGGTTGGAGAGAGGTTCGTCAAACAGCAGCACATCCGGTTCCAGCACCAGCGCACGCGCCACGGCGACGCGCTGCTGCTGCCCGCCCGACATCTCCGACGGCAGGCGCGTGCCGAAACCCTTCAGCCCCACCGTCTCCAGCGCCGCCTCGGCCTTCGCATGCGCCTCCCGCTTGCGCATGCCTGAGGAGACGAGGCCATAGGCGACATTGTCCAGCACGTTCATATGCGGGAACAGCGCATAGGACTGGAACACCATGGAGACGTTGCGCGCCCCTGCCGGCAGCAGCGTCACGTCGCGCCCACCGATGAACAGCCTGCCGTCCGTCGCCTGCTCGAGCCCCGCGATCATGCGCAGCAGAGTCGTCTTGCCGCAGCCCGAGGGGCCGAGCAGCGTCACCAGCGTCCCGCCTTCGATCGTCAGGTCGAGCGGCTTGACTGCCTGCACATCGCCATAGCGCTTGCCGATGCCTTCGAGGCGCACTTGGGCGCCAGTCCGTTGAGTGGTCATGTCCGGCCTCCGACCGGTATCGCGGGTCGCGCAGCCTGGCGGCGCCCAAGGCGCCGGCTTCCGACGAGCAGGTTGATCAGCCCGATCGCGCTCATCATCAGCACGATCAGCACGGCGCAATAGGCGATGGCGAGGCCGTAGTCGCCATTGATGACGCGGTTGATGATGAAGACTGTCGCCATCTCATACTGCGCGGAGACGAGGAAGATGACGGCCGAGACCGTCGTCATCGCGCGCACGAAGGAATAGACCAGCGCCGTGACGATGGCGGGCTTGAGCAGCGGCAGCACCACCGTGCGCAGGGCCCGGAAGGTCGAAGCGCGCAGCGTCACCGCTGCCTCGTCCAGCGACTTGTCGAGCTGGCTCATCGCCGCCACGCCGGAACGCACGCCGACCGGCAGGTTGCGGAAGATGAAGCAGATCACGAGGATCATCGCCGTGCCGGTGATCTCGAGCGGCGGGATGTTGTAGGTCAGGATGTAGGCGACGCCGATCACCGTGCCCGGCACGGCGAAGGTCAGCATCAGCGCGAATTCGAGCGCGGTACGCCCGGCGAAGCGCTGGCGCGTCAGCACCCAGGCCGCGAGCAGGCCGACGGATGCGGTCAGCGGTGCTGCGATCGCTGCGAGTTGGATCGTCGTGAACAGGGAATGCCAGGCACCGCCCGAGAAGATCAGCGTGCCGGACGGTGCCCATTCGAGCGCGAAGGCGCGCTGGAAATGGCTGAGGGTCGGCGTCCAGTCGCGCCCCCAGACGCGGACGAAGGCGCCGGCCAGGGCCATGGCATAGACGACGATGGTCAGGACCGCCCAGGGGATGGCGACCGCGAAGGCCACCGCCTTCACGCGGCGCGGCAGGGGCTGCGGCAGGCCCACATCGCCTTTGCCGGTCATCGAGACATAGGATCGCGTGCCGACTGCCATGCGCTGCACGACGAAGGCGAACAGCGCGACCACGAGCATCACCGCGGCGAGTACGGCGGCGCGGCCGAAATCCTGCTGTGCGCCGACCACGGCGAAGAAGATCTCGGTCGAGAGCACGCCGAAGGAACCGCCGAGCACGATGGGGTTGCCGAAATCCGCGAGGCTCTCGACGAAAGCCACGAGCCAGGCATTCGCCAGGCCGGGCAGCATGAGCGGCAGCGTGACCGAGGCGAAGGTGCGCATGCGCGAGGCGCGCAGCGTCTGCGACGCCTCCTCCATGGTCGGTGAGATGCCCTCCACCACGCCGATCAGCACGAGGAAGGCGATTGGCGTGAAGGAGAAGACCTGGGCGAGGAAGACGCCGTTGAAGCCATAGATCCAGCGGCCGAGCTGCAGGCCAAAGAGTGCCTCCGCGAGCTGGTTCACCACACCGGACCGGCCGAAGATCAGGATCAGCCCGAGACCGATGACGAAGGGCGGCGTGATGATGGGCAGCACCGTCAGCAACCGCAGCCCGCGCCGTGCAGGGAAGTTCGTTCGCGTGACGATCAGCGCGAAGCACAGGCCGAGTACGGTCGTCGCGGTGGCGGTGCAGGTGGCGAGCAGCAGCGTGTTCCAGAACACGCCGCAACCGACATTGCCGGTGACGCAGGAGAGACCCCAGATCTTGCGGTCGACCAGCCGATCCGCGAGCGAGGCTGCGACGCCGAGATCGCCGCGCGGCGTGAACATCTGCGAGAGCACCGTCAGCACCGGCCAGGCGGTGAAGAGCAGGATGCAGGCGACGAGCAGCCCGACCGCTCCCGAGACGAACCGATCGCCGCGGAACAGGCCGCGCAGCGCAAGCCCGTCCGTCAGGAGGACGACGAAGGAGAAAAAGGCAAGCGCGCCGCCGATGCCCATGCCGAACTGGCGATCATCCAGCTCACCGAACAACTCGATCAGCCAGGGATAGGACCAGCCCTGCACGCCGATCGCCAGGCCCTGCGCTACGATGGCGAGGAGACCCAGGCAGCCGCCCCAGATCAGGAAGGTGGAGCGCCGCCGCGCCGTGCCGGCCGGCATCGCGCCGGGCAGCGTGACAACCACGGCGGCGATCACCGGCCAGAACCAGAAACGCCCATGGGCCATGGCCTGCCACAGGGCGGAGGCGGCCTCCGCATCCGGCTGCCCGAAGCCCATGAGGCCAAGGAGCGTCAGCCCATCCTGCTGCATATGCCAAGGCAGGATGAGTACCGCAATGGCAGCGGCCGACCAGGCGAGCAGCGAGGAGGAGGGCCTCATCGCGGCAGGGCGCCCACGTCGCGGTCCCAGCGCGCGAGAAGCCGGCGGCGTTCGGCCGAGGCGCCGAAGCGCGCATTGTCGTAGTCGATGATGCGCGCGGTGGCCATGTTCGGCGCGCCATCAGTCAGCGGCACGTTGCGGTTCGCCATGGTCTGCAGCTTGCGCGCCTCGCGGCTCGCCGCGATCTGTGCTTCGGCCGAGAGCGCCCAATGGTAGAAGCGCTGCGCGCTCTCGAGGTTGCGCGCGCCACGGATGATCGACATCGATCCGATCTCATAGCCTGTGCCCTCGCAGGGCACGGCATGGCCGACCGGGAAGCCTGCTGCCGCTTCCTCCGCCGCGTTGTGGACGAAGGAGATGGACAGTGCCGTCTCCCCGCGCGCCACCGCGGTGATCGGGGCCGTGCCCGACCGCGGATAGCTGTTGATGCTGCCATGCAGGCGCTTGAGGTAGTCGAAGGCCTGCTCCTCGCCCATCATCTGCACCAGCGTCGCGATAACGATATAGGCCGTGCCCGAGGAGTTCGGGTTCGCCATCTGGATCTCGCCCCGATAGACGGGGTTCAGCAGATCCGCCCAGCAGCGCGGCGCGGGCAGGTTGCGCCGTGCGACCAGCTCCGTGTTGAAGCCGAAGCCGAGTACCGAGGCATAGACACCGACCGTGCGTCCCTGGGTCTGGCGCCACTGTGCCTGCGCCCAGTCGTACAGCTCCGCGATGCGCGGGCTTTCATAGGGCTGGGTCAGGCCTTCCTCGCCGGCGGCGACATGGGGGTCGCCGGTGCCGCCCCACCAGACGTCGCCGCGCGGGTTGCGCGCCTCGGCACGAAGCTGCGCCAGCATCTCGCCAGTCGATTTCTGCGACAGGACGACGCGGATGCCGCTCTCGCGCTCGAAGCCGCGGGCGATCGGCGTGCACCACTCGATCGTCGCGGAGCAATAGAGGTTGAGTTGTCCCTGCGCGGCGGCAGGCGCGGCGGCGGCCGTCGCCGCGAGGGCGACGGCAAGGATGGTGGAACGCATTCGTGTCACCTCAGCGGGGCAAGGAGCCGATCTCGCGGTCCCAGCGCGCGAGGATGCGCCGCCGCACCTCGGGGTCGCCGTACTTCGCGAAGTCGTAGTCGACCAGGCGGATCTGGGTCAGGTCGGGGATGCGCGGATGCGGTGCCGCACCCGGATGCGCCGGGACGTGGAACTGGTTGACCGTTGGGCCGATATCCATCGCCGCCGGCGTCAGGTACCAGTCGTAGAAGCGCCGCGCCTGAGCCAGGTTGCGCGCGCCGCGGACGATGGACATGCAGGCGACTTCGTAGGAGGTGCCTTCGGCGGGATAGACGATCTCGATCGGAAAGCCTGCCTGCGCCATGGAGGCCGTTTCCATATTGAAGCTGACGGCGAGCGCCGTCTCCCCACGCGCGACCGCCTGCATCGGCGCGGCGCCCGACCGCGTATAGGCATTCACATTGGCATGCAGTCGCTTCAGGTATTCGAAGGCGCGGTCCTCATCCCAGAGTTGGATGAGCCCAGCAATGATGGTGTAGGCGGTGCCGGAGGAATTCGGGTTGGGCAGCTGCACTTCCCCGCGATAGGCGGGGCCGGCCAGCTCCTCCCAGCTGCGGGGAATGGGCAGGTTGCGCCGCGCCATCACCTCGCTGTTGTAGGCGATGCCGATGGCACCCGAGGAGACGCCCACGCAGCGGCCGTTCGAGGCCTGGTGCGCCTGTCGCGCCCAGGGCTGCAACTGGGCCATGTTGGGCGAGGTATAGGGCTGCAGCAGGTCGCCGGCCGAGATGTGGGTCTCGGAAGAGGCGCCGAACCAGATATCCGTGCGCGGATTGGCCGATTCGGCGCGGATCTGGGCGAGAATCTCGCCCGCCGATTTGCGTGCCATGTTCACACGGATGCCGGTATCGCGCTGGAAGGCGGCGGCGATGGCCTCGCACCAGTCGGCCTGCGGCGCGCAGAGCATGTTGAGCGTGCCCTGCGCCGCGGCGGGCGCGGCAAGGGAGGCGAGCAGGGCGCCGATCACGGCGAGGCGGCGGAGCATCATGGCGCGGTTCCTTCGCGATGCGGCTTCAGCGCGGCAGGCTGCCGACCTCGCGGTCCCAGCGTTCGATCAGGCGGCGGCGCTCGGCGGCGCGGCCATACTTCGCGAAGTCGTAGTCGATGAGGCGGATCTGCGAGAGATCCGGCGCGTTGGGCGGCAGCGGCGCGGAACGGTTGGACGGCTGCTGGAGCTGCCCGCCGGCCTCGAAGCCGAGGCGCTGGGCCGGGGTGGTCAGTGCCCAGTCGTAGAAGCGCCGCGCCTGGGTCAGGTTGCGCGCACCGCGGATGATCGACATCGATCCGATCTCGAAGCCCGTGCCTTCGCAGGGTGTCGCGTAGGAGACGGGGAAGCCGGCATTGCGCTCGACGACGGCGTCATGAACGAAGGAGATCGAGACGGCCGTCTCCCCACGCGCCACGGCCTTGATGGGGCCGGTGCCGGAGCGCGCATAGGAATTGATGTTGGGATGCAGGCGGCGGAGATAGTCGAAGGCCTGATCCTCGCCCATCAATTGCACCAATGTCGCGATGACGACATAGGCGGTGCCGGAGGAGTTCGGATTGGCGATCTGGATCTCCCCGCGGAAGCGCGGGTCGAGCAGGTCGGCCCAGCAGCGCGGCGCAGCGATGTTCTTCCGTTCCAGCAATTCCGTGTTGAAGCCGAAGCCGACAGCGCCGGCATAGACGCCGATGGCGCGATGGCCCGACTGCTCCCATTGCCGCAGCGCCCAATCGTGAAGCTGGGTGCGGTTCGGGCTTTCATAGGCCTGGGTCAGGTTGTCCTCGGCCGCGGCCAGGTGCGGGTCGCCAGTGCCGCCGAACCAGACGTCGGCGCGGGGGTTCTGCGATTCGGCGCGAATCGCGGCGAGGGTTTCGCCCGATCCGCGCTGCGTCATGTTCACGCGAATCCCGGTGTCGCGCTGGAAGTTGGTGGCGATGGCCTGGCACCATTCGACCTGGACCGAGCAGTACAGGTTCAGCGTGCCCTGGGCCCTGGCCGACGGGGCGGCGAACGACGCGACCGCCCAGGCGAGGGTCGCGAAAGCGGCGTGACGGAACTGCATGTGACGTTTCCCTTCGTCTCCCCTACAGGGGGTATCGCTGACGGCGGATTCGAGCGTGTGCGGCCTGACATGGAATTGACATAAAACTGTCATCATTGTCGGCGCGCGGCAAGCGACCGCTGATCCTGGCATCGCTGCCGGATGTCTTGGTGTGGTCGAGTGGCGCTGGTGGGATGGCAACCGCCGATGGCGGCCGACCCGCTACTCCATCGTGCGCCAGGTCATGGCGCCGATGGTCCGTGTGAATGGCGGGCCGTGGCGGGTCTCACAGCCGCGATGGGAAGGCCGGGCGCAGTTGCGCGGCGGGGTCCGCCCCGTGGACGGGCCCCGCTCCTGGCAATCAGCCGCCGAAGACGGCCTCGTAGACGCGCAGCCAGTTGCCGTGCGTGATCTTGGCGACTTCCTCGGGGGTAAAGCCCACCGCGGCGAGCCCGCCTTCGATCTTCCCGATATCCTCGACGCGCGGGAACCAGTCCGGTGGCGCGGCCTTGCCGGGCTTCGCCGCCGAGGCCGCACCGTAATCCACGCCGCGCGTCCAGCGCCCCATGCGCATCCAGTCGTAGTCCGGCTTGGTGAAGTTGTGGCTGCGGTCGGTGCCGACGCCGACATGGTCGATGCCCGCGATCTCGACCGTGCGCATCACCATGGTGCACCAGTTCTCGACGGTGGCGCAGTAGTGGTCGCCGGTGATGTTGCGATAGGTCGCGCAGCCGATGATGCCGCCATTGTCGCGCAGCGCATGCAGGACGTCGTCCGTCTTGTTCCGCTTGTGCGGGAACAGGCTGTTGGCATTGGCATGCGTGACCGCCACCGGCTTCTTCGAGAACTTCACCGCATCCAGGGTGGAGCCGTTGCCGACATGGCTGAGGTCCACCAGGATGCCGGCGCGGTTCATCTCGGTGATCAGCTCCCGCCCGAAGCGGGAGAGGCCGCTATCCTCGACCTCGTAGCAGCTTCCGGCGTAGCAGTTCTGGTTGTTGTAGGTGAGCTGGACGGAGCGCACGCCGAGCTCGGCGAAGAGTTCGACGAGGCGGATGCGGTTGCCGAACAGCTCGGTATTTTGGAAGCCGATGATGATGGCGAGCTTGCCGGCGGCGGCGATGCGCCGGATGTCGGCCGCCGTGCGCGCGATCTCCGCGACATCGGCGTTGGCGGCGCAGAGGTCGCGCCAGCGACCGATGGAATCGAGCGATTCCGTCACGTCTTCCCAGAAGCCCGCGGTGATGGTCACCGCGCCGACATTGCCGCGGCGCAGCGCCTCGAAGGCATCACGGTCGAAATGCCCGCATTGCAGGCCGTCGATGAGCATGGTCTCGTTCCTTCCTATCGCGCGGCGGGGGCGGCGCGCATGGCCAGCGTCCCCTCGTCGAAACCGGGGGTGAAGGCGATGCCGCGCCGGGCCGCCCAGATCCAGGCGGCGGTGTAGAGCGGGACCAGCGCGCCATCGCGCATCGCCGTCTCCATCGCCTGCTGCTGCAATGCCTCGCGCTGGCGATCGTCGAAGGTGGCGGCGGCGGTCTCGATCAGGCGATCCACCTCGGCATTCGCATAGCGGCCACGGTTGAAGCCGCCATAGCCGCGCGAGGGATCGACCGAATGCAACGCCTGGCGCAGCACGATCAGGTTGTCGCCATAGCTGCCCCAGCCGTTCAGCAGCAGCGAGGCGTTGAAGGCGGTCATGCGCGTCATGAAGACGGTCTGCGGCTCGGCCTCGGCCTGTGCCTCGATGCCGATGCGGGTGAGCATCTGCGCCGCCGCGAGGCAGGTCTGGCGATCGTTCACATAGCGCCCGCTGGAACAATGCAGCGTCAGGCGGAAGCCCTGCGGGTAGCCGGCTTCGGCGAGAAGCCGCCGCGCCGCGGCGGGGTCGTAGGTCGTGGCCGGCAGGTTGGGCGTCCAGCCGAACATGCCTTCCGGCGCAGCCTGGTTGGCCGGTGTGGCGAGCCCTTCCATCGCGCGTTCCGTCAGCGCCTGGCGATTAATCGCGAGCGACAGCGCCTGTCGCACGCGGGCGTCGCGCAAGGGGTTCGGATCGAGCGGCTGGCCCTGGCGATCGGTGACGAAGGGCGTGACCTCCCGCGCCGTATCGGGCACGAGGAACATGGTCCGGTTGCCGTCATGCTGGAAGATCGCGATGCGGTCGTCGCCGCGCAGCCGCGCCACGTCGTTCATCGGCACCTTGTCGATCAGGTCCACGGTGCCGCTGAGCAGGGCGGCGAGCCGCGCCGCATCATTCGCGATCGGCCGGAACGTGACATTCGCCCAGGCCGCGGCCTGGCCCCAGTAGGCCGGGTTGCGCGTGAATTCGAGCCGCTCTCCCGGCGTCCAGCGCAGCAGCCGATAGGGGCCGGTGCCGATCGCCGCCCGACCCTGGTTGAAGTCGGCCGTGGTTGCGTCGCGCGCGGCGGTGGCGGATACCATCCGCAATCGCGACACATCGAGCAGGAGCTGCGGATAGGGTGTCGATGTCTCGAGCCGCACGCGATGCGGACCGAGCACGGTGACCGCCTTGATGGGCCGCGCATAGGGCGCGTAGGTGCCTGCGCCATGCCGCACCGATTGCACGCGGGCGATCGAGAAAGCGACGTCATCCGCCGTGAAGGGCGTGCCATCGGAGAAGGTGACGCCCGGCCGCAGATCGAATTCCCAGGTGGTTTCGTCGATCGTGCGCCACGACACGGCCAGGTCCGGGCCGGTGGCGAGGCGTGGATCGACCGTCACCAGCGTATCGAAGACGTGCTGATGCAGCGCCGAGGTGGTGAAGGTCGGCGCGACATGCGGATCCATCGAAGTCGCGTCCGTCTGCAACGCGATGCCGATGTCCTGCCCCTGCGCCGCGCCTGCCAGCAGGGCGACCGACGCTGCCGCCAGCAGGCGTCCGATCCTTGAGGGCATGTCCATGACGCCTTTCATGCTGCCTGCGCCGTGTCCGGCGCGATGAGATGCGCAGCCTCCGGTGCCCAGGCCATCGGGACGACCATGCCCTCGGCAATCCCGGCCGCGCTGCGCCCAGGCAAGCGCGCACGCAACGCGGCGCCGCCGCTGCGGCCGATGACCAGCGCGCTGTCGCCGAACTGCACCACTTCATCGACGCTGAGCATGAAGCGGTTCGGGGTTTCCGGCATCGCCGGAACGATGACTTCCGGGCGCAGGAGCAGCAGCGCCTCACCGGCCGGCATGGGCGTTTCCGGCGCGACCTGCACACGGCCGATCCCTTCCGCTTCCAGCACGCCGGCGGCAGGGTCGACCACGCGCGCCCGCAACAGGTTGCTGTCGCCCACGAAGCGCGCGACGAACTCCGTGCGCGGGTGATGGTAGACCTCCATGGGCGCGCCGTCCTGCCGGATCCGGCCGCCTTCGAAGACGATGATGCGATCCGACATCGCCATCGCCTCGGACTGGTCATGCGTGACGAAGACGGTCGTGACGCGCAGGGAACGCTGGATGCGCTTGATCTCGAGCTGCATCTGCTCCCGCAGGTTCTTGTCCAGCGCGCCGAGCGGTTCGTCGAGCAGCAGCAGCGACGGGTCGAAGACCAGAGCGCGGGCGAGGGCGACGCGCTGTTGCTGCCCGCCCGACAGGGCGCGCGGATGCCGCGCACCGAAATCGGCGAGACCCACCAGGTCCAGCATCTCCTGCGCCCGCCGCGCGGCGGCAGCTTTCGGAACGCGGCGCATCAGCAACGGGAACATGACGTTCTGCAATGCAGTGCGATGCGGGAAGAGAGCGTAGTTCTGGAAGACGACGCCGATGCCACGCTTGTGCGGCGGTACGCCGTCCAGCGCGACGCCGTCCACGGTGATGGACCCGCCATCCGCCGCCTCGAAGCCGGCGATGACCATCAGCGTCGTCGTCTTCCCCGATCCGCTCGGGCCGAGGAAGGTGACGAACTCGCCGCGTCGCGCGGTGAGCGAGACGCGGTCGAGCGCGAGGCTTTTCCCGTCATAGCTCTTGGTCAGATCGCGGATCTGGAGATGGGCGGCATCCATGGTTCAGCCCCTCGGGCCCGAAGCGGCGCGGCGGCGCAGCATGGCGGCGAGCGCCAGCAACAGGACCACACCGAAGAGCAGGGTGGAAACGACGGCGATGACGGGATCCGCCTGCATGCGGATGCTGTCGAACATGCGGCGCGGCAGGGTTTCGCTGTCGCTGCCCGAGACGAAGATGGCGACCACCGTCTCGTCGAAGGACTGTACGAAGGCGAACAGCGTGGCTGCTGCGAAGCCCGGCCAGAGCACGGGCACCGTGACGTGCAGGAACACCTTCCACGGCGGTGCGCCGAGGCTCATGGCGGCCCGTTCGAGCGACCGATCGAAGCCCTTCAGGCTGGCCGACAGGACGAGGAAGGCGACCGGCACCGACAGGGCGGTATGCGCCAGCACCACGCCGGCGAAGCTGTGCAGCAGCCCGACATCCGACAGGAAGGCGTAGTAGCCGATCGCCATGACGATGTGCGGCACCACCAGCGGCAGCATCAGCAGCAGGTTCACGGCCCCCTTCGCCCCGAAGCGATGCCGTACGATGGCGAAGGTCGCGGGCGTGACCAACGCCATGGTCAGCACCGCGACCGCGGTTGCAATCAGCAGGCTGTTGATCGTGGGCTGGATCCAGCGCGGATCGCTGAAGAAGGCGGCGTAGTAGCGCAGCCCCCAGGACGGCGGCGGGAACTCCAGCGATGGTGCATCGCTGAAGGAGATTGGCACGACGATCAGCAGAGGCGCCGCGACGAAGGCAGCCACCACCCAGCCGAGGATACGCATCGCCCGGGTCATGGGTCAGCCCCAGAGCCGATCGAGGCCGAAGCGGCGATGATACAACCCCAGCACCAACATGGTGCTGGCCAGCAGCACGACCGACAGTGCCGAGGCTTCCCCGAAAGCGAGGAACTCTTCCACCTGGTGCCCGATCACACCGGCCAGCATCTGCTGCCGCGGGCTGCCGAGCAGCACTGGCGTGACGTAGAAGCCGAGGCACAGCACGAAGACCAGCGTCAGCCCATTGACCACGCCCGGCGCAACCAGCGGCAGCGTGACATGGCGGAGCACTGAGATCGGTGGCGCGCCCAGGCTGGCCGCCGATTTGCGGAGTGCCGGGTCGATCCGGCGCAGCGCCGCGTAGAGGCTCAGCACCATATAGGGGATCAGGATATGCACCATCGCGACGGTGGCGCTGAACCGGGTGAAGAGGAGCTGTGGCGGTTCCCCGGGCAGGAGCTGGCGCATCAGCCAGGCGATCGGCCCCGCCGTGCCCAGGATGACCATCCAGGCATAGGTGCGCACCAGGAAGCTGGTCCAGAAGGACATGGTAACGAGCACCATCAGCAGCGCCGCAGTGCGCGGCCCTGAATCGGCCATCGCCTGTGCCAGCGGGAAGCCGAGCAGCAGGCAGCAGGCGGAGACCAGCAGCGCGGTGAGGAAGGTATCGGCGAGCACGCGCAGGAAGTAGGAATCCGTGGCGATGGCGACGAAATGGCCGAGCCCCGGCTCGGGATCGGTCACGCTCATCACCAGGACCTGGCCCAGCGGGGCGAGGAAGAAGGCCGCCAGGAAAGCCAGCAGCGGCAGCAACATCAGCCAGGGCCGCGGCGCGACCCCTGTGGCCCTGGCCGTCATCAGGCGCCGACCCAGCGCTCGAAGCGCTGCGTGACCTGCGCGACGTCGCCGCCGAAGTTCACGATGTCCTGGGCGAAGACCTTGTCGCGATTCTGCGGCGAGGTCGGCATGCGCGTCGCCTGGGCCTCGGTGATGAAGTCGAAGGCCTGGGGGTTCATGGGGCCATAGCCGGCCTCGATGCAGAAGCCGGCGAGCCGGCGCGGTTCCACTGCGGCCTCGACGAAGCGGCGGGCGAGGTCGCGGCGCGGCGTGCCGCGCGCGACGACCCAATAGGCGGTGTCGAGCTCGCCGTCCTGCCAGGTCATCTGGACCGGCTTGTTCTCGTCGATCAGCTCGAGGACGCGGCCATGCCAGATGGCGATCATGTCCACCTCACCGTCCCGCAGGAGCTGCGCGGATTGCTGGCCCTGCGTCCACCACACGCGCAGCGCGGGCTTGATGCGGTCCAGCGCGCGGAAGGAACGATCGATGTCCAGGGGATAGAGCCGGTCGCGCGGCACGCCATCCCCGAGCAGCGCAATAGGCAGGACGCGCGCTGCATAGCGCTGCAGGCAGCGCGTGCCGGGGAAGCGCTGCAGGTTCCAGAAATCCTGCCAGTTCGCCGGTGCGTCGGGGTACTTCTCGGTGCGCCAGGCGAGCACCGTGGCGAAGGCGTGGCTTGCCACGCCGTTCTGGAACACGCCGCCATTGTAGAGCGACAGGCCGTCGAGGCTGTCGAGCAGCCGTGCCTGTTGCGCGCGCACCAGCTCCGCCAGGCCGAGCGTGGTGACGTCGAACTCATAGGCGCCGCTGCGCACCTGCGCGGCCAGCTTGGCGAAGGAAACCGGCGAGACGGGACGGATCTCGATGCCCGTGTCGCGCGTGAAAGGTTCGAACAGGTGCTTCGTCGCCGCCCGTTCCCAGGGGCCGCCCCAGGTGTTGACGAACAGCGTCTCCGCCGCGCGCAGGCGCCGGAAGGGCGGCGCTGCGAGTGCCGCGGCGCCCAGCGCGAGCGCGCCGCGTCGCGAGAGAAGGCCTGGGATCCTCGTCATCTGCGCCTCCGTTTGTCGTCACTCGCCGCGGGTCAGCAGCGAGAAATCGGTGTCGTCGTCATTGTCCTTGCGGCCGACCACGGTGCCGTCCGGCAGCACGATCACCGGACCGGCATGGCGGCGGGATTCGACGCTGTCCGGCGCGAGCGCCGTGTTCGACAGGTGATGCGCGCGCCACCAGAGATCGGCCGGCACGGCCAGGCCCTCGCGCAGGGCGCGGGCCAACAGCGGTTCCTCGGCGGCGCCGGAAGTCAGCGGCGCGGCGAAGATGGTTGCCGTCGCCCGCGTGCCGCGCAGCAGCCCAGGCGCGGCCCGTTCGGCGCAGGGTGCGGCAATCGCTGCCGGCCCCACCGCGGCGAAGGTCAGCATGCCCTGCCGGCGGCCGAGCGCCGCGGCGACCAGCAACTCCTCCGGGTCCGCGACATCGGTCACGGTGACGACGCCGCTGCCGTGGCGCGCGACTGCCTCGCCAGCGAGATCGAGCAGGGAGGGCAGCGCGACCCAGGCGTGCTGGCCGCCGCCGTGCAGGGCGAAGCGGCCCGGTTCCGGCTCCTCGGCGCGCAGCGCGGCCGGCGTGGCGGCCTTCAGCATGTCGAGCCGGTCAAGCAGCAGGGCGATGCCGCCGAGGCCGGCGATGGCGGAATGGAAGACGACGTCGCGCACCGCCGGGACAAGGCCTTGCGGCAGCGAGGTCAGGAGCAGCAGCCGTTCCGCGACCAGGCGGATCTCGCGCGGCAGCAGAACCACGGAGGTGTCGCTCAACGCGTTCATGCCGCGGGCTCCTGCGGATAGAACCAATCGCCGGGCGTGCCGGCCGACAGGTCCGCCGCAGTCGGCGCACCGTGCAGCAGCACGCCGCGCAGGTTGCGGCCGAGGAAGTCGCGCGTCTTGTCCACGCCGTGGATCGCCGCGTTCAGCAGGCGCACGATATGCGCCGGGACGAAGTCCTCGCCCATGATGTTCGCGTGCGGCGCGTGGTAGGGCAGGCCGCGCAGCCCCTGCACGCGGGCGACCATCTGCCGCAGTTCGGGATGCTCGATCAGGAGACGCGACACCGGCTGTTCCGCGGGACGCTGCGCCAGCGCCTTGTCCAGCGCCTGCGCCAGCCCGGGGAGATCGAGGCCGAGATTGTGGGTCCCGGCCGGCAACTCGTCCACCGGGCCGCGGCGTGGTTCTTCGGCGGTGGCCGATTTGTACCAGGCGTGGCGCCGGGCGCCCGGTGCCGTCATGTCGATGGCGAGCGCCCAGCCGTGTTCCGCGTGCAGCAAGGCCCGCAGCGCGCCGCAGCCCATGGCGGGTTCGACGGAGAGTTCCTCGCTGACGATCAGGTCGCCGGCCAGACGATCCGCCTCCTCCGGCACCAGTTCCAGCATGAGGGAGAGCAGTGTCTCGACGGTCTCGGGATGCAATCGACCCTCGAAGCCATCGGCGAGCGCGGCGAGCGGATAGGCTTCGCGATGGCCACCGACGAGCCCGGTCGCGTGCAACTCCTCCAACGCGGCAGCCACCGTTTCGAGCTCACGTGCCACCAGTGCCGATTCCGCGAAGCCTTCGTAGTGCATCCGGTCTTCCGCGCGGAACCGTGCTGCGCGCAGCACCCTCCGCGCGCAGGGCGACGATGCGCGCATCGCCCGCACCGAGCGGCAGCGCCTTGGCGAGCGCGATCGCCTCCTCCCGCGCCGCGATCCAGGCATGGATCAGGCGCGGGTGGTTGTTCACGAAGAACATCAGCCCAAGGGCGGAGCCATTGCCGACGCCGAGGAAGCGCCGGATCTCCGGCGAGAGCGCCACGGCGCGGGCCGGCGCGCGATGCCGCGCGAGGCATTCGACCAGGTCGGCGGCGAATTCCCGCATCATCACCGCGGTCAGCATCTGTGCCGCCAGCGCGCCGCGCAGCGGATGGTCCGCTTCGAGCGCGAGGAAGGACCGCGTGCCGAAGGTACCGTTGCCGTCGAGACCGGTGTTGCGCATCAGGTAGCAGGCCGAGGCAAGCGTCGCGATATCGGGCTGACGCCCTTCGGCGAGCGCGGCGACCGTCGTCTCGAAGACGCGCATGCTGCGGTTGGACCGGCACCAGACCAGCGTGCCGGGCGTCGCGCGGCCCTGGTAAAGCTTCGGCAGTTCGTTGCGTGTCGCCTCGATGGCCGCTTCGTCAGGTGGGCCTTCCAGCAGGGCGCCCTGCATGTCCCAGGCGCGGCCGATGATGCGGCCGGTCCGGCCGCTGCGCTGCGGAGAGACGGAGAAGGCGCAGAAGGTGAAGGAGCGGCCGGGCGCGAGAATCTCATAGACCGCGGTGCCGCGGGCTTCCGCGTCGATGTCGAAGCGGTGCCGCTCGATGTGCCAGCGCTCGCGCAGCGCCTTCAGCATCAGCGCGCGCGACAGGCTGAGCCGGCTCGGCTGCATGGCGCCGAGGCGTTCGGGCCGCATGACGAAATCCGGTGCGCGCGGGCGCGGGGCGTCCGTCGCGACGATGGCGAGAGAGGTGCTCATCGGCCCTCCAGCATGGCGGTCAGGCGCGCGGCGGCGCTGCGCAGGGGTGGCACGCAGGTCTCCGCATCGAAACGCTCGGCCGGGCCCACCAGAGACAGCGCGGCCATGCAGCGGTGATCGGCGTCGAAGACCGGCACGGCGGCGGCGCGGATGCCCTCGATGCTGCGGCCGGAGGAGACGGCGTGCCCGTCCTGCCGCACGGCGTCGAGGATGGCGGCATCGGGCAGGGCGGCGCCGGCACGCTGCAGCCGGTCCAGCATGGCCGCCTCGGCGAAGGCGACCAGCACGCGGCCGGAGGCGGATTCCGGCAGGGACATGGTGGCGCCGACCCGCATCTCCACGCGCAGCACGCCTTCCGGTTCGACGCGCTGGATGATGCAGGGCTCGGTGCCTTCCAGCACGGCGAGCGAGGCGGACATGTGCGTCTCGGCCACCAGCGCCTCCAGTACGCGCATGGCGCGATCGCCGATGCCGGCCTGCTCGGCGGCCGCCTTGGCGAGGCGCGTCGCGCGCAGCGTCAGCCGATAGCGACCATCGGGCAGGGCCTCGACCCAGCCGGCTTCAACGAGGGTGATGAGGCGCTGATAGACGGTCGCCCGCCCTTCGCCGAGCTCGCGCGCCAGTTCGGCAGGCCGGACGCTGTCGCGGCGCGTCGCCAGGTGATCGAGCAGGGCAAGCGCCTTCATCGCGGAGGCCAGGGGCCGGACCGGAGAAGGGCTGCTGTCGTGTATTCGATTGGAAGACGACGTATCCATGTCGAATACATGCTGCGCGCCACCGGCGGAAGCTGTCAATGCGCTTTGATCTGGATCAAATCGGCTTCTGATGACGCGGTGGGCGCGCGGGAGTGCGGGACGCCGTGGGCGAGGGGCATCTGCACCGAGGGGACTGGGGAGGGGCAAGGCTCCCCGGTCCACCTGTCGCCCTCATGCCGGGTGAGACCTCTCACCCCTCTCCGAGCAACGAGGCCAGCAGCGCGAGGAAGTCCGTCCCTGAGGTCCCGTCCGGATCGGCGATGTCGTCCGTCTGCGGCAGCACCGTGTTGTCGGTCGGCCCGGCCCAGACCGGGGAACATCGCCCGAGCCCGCCCTGTTCCAGCAGGTCGGCGACGATGTCGAAGGCGCTGTCGGGCTTCGCCAGGCGGACCCAGGGCGGCGTGGCATCACCGATCGCCGCGGCTTCGGGAATGCCGAGCTTCGCGGCCATCAGCCGGCGGCGGAAATCGGCGATGCCGGCGGAATAGCCATCGGCCAGGTTGCGGTCGAAGCAGGCAACGGCGAGAGATCCATCGAAGGTCATGCCGCGGCGGCGCAGATGGGTCGCCCCGGTCATGCACCAGGCATCGTCGACGATGACGGTGGTTGAGCGGATCGCGGTGGGCCGCCCTGGGAAGCCGATCGGGTGGAAGGCGGCCACCCGTGCGCGCGTGGCGGCCGAGAGGCCTTCGATGGCGGTGCGCCGATGGGCCAGCGCCGTCCGCACCCAGCCGCCGCGATCGAGCGCGAAGTCGGGGTTGCGCGGCACGCAGATGATCAGCTTGAGCCGCGGATTGGCCAGCAGCCGCGTGCGCAGCAGGTCGACGAGGTCGATCGCATGCGGCGCGCCGCCGGCCGGGCGCGCCGTCGCGGCGAAGGACGGGCCCTCGATGTAGACCAGCTCGCGCGCCTCGCTGAAGGCGCGGGTCAGCGCCCAGAGCGCATCGCGCCGGCCGGTCTTGGCAATCGACTGCTCGCGCCGCAGTTCCGGGATCAGCCGTTCATCGGCGTTCAGCACGTCGATCTGCGGCGGGTCGTCGATGCCGAGCCGGTCGCTGAGATCGTCCACCAGCCCCTGCACGGTGGCGCCCTGCGGAATGTCGGGCAGCAGCGACAGTTCCGGCGTGTCGCAGAAGGCTGCGACCGTCGTCAGCAACGTTGCCGCGACGCTGCCGGCATTGTCCGCCGGCGGCAGGTCCCAGTTGTCGCCGGCGATGGAAACGAGCCAGGCGCGCAGATCCGCGCCGAAGGGCAGCACCGGCTGTGCCCGCTTCACCGCCGCCATGGCGAGGTCGTAGGCGAGGCGCCCGCCGCAGGCGATGCCGGCGGCATGGATGTCGGGCCCCGCCGGATTGCCGGGATCACCGAGCTCCGGCTGGCGGCAGCGCGTTTCGAGGTCGAGCCGGGCCCCGGTCAGCACCGCCTGCCAGGCGAGGGCGGCCTGCCCGCCCGGCACGCTGCCCAGCGCCAGCACCGTCTCGAAGCGCGCCTGGGTCGGCAGGCGCGGCCCTTGGCGAGGCTGCGTCTCGCTGGCCAGGCGCCGTACCAGCTCGATGACGCTGCCGGGCGGTCCTCCGGCGGGCGGCGGGCGCGGCAGGCCGAACAGCGGCGTCGGCGCGATGCCGCGCGTGGATAGTCCGTCGAGCACCGCGCCGAGCGCGCCGCCGAGCAGCGCCGTGCCGCCGAGTGTCGGCGCGCCGCCCGGCATGCTCTCGGTCGCGGCGTCATCCACCGTCACGCTGACCTGGGAGAAGATGCGCCGCCGCCCGGTGCGCGCCGTGACGACGAAATCGACGCCGAGCACGGCAGGGTCCGGGCGCGCCTCGGCGGCGCCGAGGTCGAAGGGATTGGCCAGCAGCAGCCGTGTGTCGCTGCCCGCCGCGGCGATCGCGGAACCGCCATCGCCGCGCAGGAAGGACGGTTCCTCGCCGATCGACGCGATGGCCTGGAAGCGGCGCCGATAGGCCCGGACGTGGCAGCCATCCGGCACCGCGCCGGCCGGCACGACGAGCACCACGTCGCGATCCGCCCCGGCGCCGTCCGCCCCCGCGCGCCAGCGGGCGACCAGGCCATTGCGCGGATCGGTCGCGCTGGTGAGGTCGGCGCCGGTATCGGGCGGCGGGAAGGCCGGCCAGCGTCCGGTCGCGTCGGCGGCGGCAGCCACGGTCAACGTGGCATCCTGCGCCGGGGAGACGGCGATGGCGAAGCTGCTCGCCCCGCCCGGCGGGAAGCCGTTCGCCATGCCGCCCATGGCGCCGAGCACTTGCATCCCGTCGCCGAGGAAGGCGAAGCCCGGCACGGGGTCGCGCACCACCGGCAGCATCGCCACGTCATCCGGACCGTCATGCGCCGGCACGCCGCGCCGGGGTGCGTTGGTGCGGTTGCCGCGCAGATACCAGGGCAGCTCGACTGCCATGGCGCGCAGGAACTGCCGGTTCAGCGTGACGCCGCCAGGCAGCGCCGGCGGCGTCAGCCGTGTGCGCGCGAGCGTGCCGGACAGCGCCCAGCCCCAGCGCAGCGGCGGATCGCCGGCCGCCGGGGGGTCGTCGCCATCCGCGCGGCCGATGCCCTGGCCTGCCGTCAGGGTGACGAGCGCGGCGTCCCCCACCTCGCCCTGCCCGGCATTCGCACCGTCCGTCACCTTCAGCCGCCCGGTCGCGGCGTCGGTCGGGCGATAGCCCGCGCCATGCGGGTCGATCACATGCACCATCACGCCCGTCGCGAGGCCAGCCACGGCATCGAGCCCGCCGGGCGACGCGACGGTCAGCCCGCCGATCACGGAGCTCAGCCCACCCCGCCAGGCGATCAGGTCGCGCAGCATGTGGGCGGCGGCGATGGGGTCGATGATCAGCCCGCGCGCATCGTGGAAGGAGACCGGGTAGTTGCCCGCCGGGCCGGGGTCGAGTGTCTCCGAGGCCAGGAACCAGGCTGGTGCCGGGACGGTCGCCGGGATCGTCGCATTGTGCACCAGCATGGCGACCGGCACCGGCCGCTGCCGGGGCGCGCCGTAGCGTGCCTCGACGAGCCGTTCGAGGCGCCGCGCGGCTTCCGGATGCAGCGCCAGGATCAGCGTCGGCCCGGCCAGCGGCACACCGTCCGGACCGGCATAGAAGCTCGGCGTCGTGGTGAAGCTGCGGATCGCGCGGAAGGGCGCACGTGGTTGGTTCAGGGTCAGGCGTAGCGTCGCCTCGGTGAAATCGCCGGCGCCCGGGTTGCTGCCAGCCCAGACGGGGCTCAGCGCCGGCACCGTCAGGCCCAGCGCCTCCAGCCCTCGCGCGCCGAGCTCGTTCGCCGCGCTGTTCGGGGTGAGGACGGTCTGCGGCGGGATCAGGTCGACCATCAGCGGAGCCCTCGCGTGACCGTCTCGACGCGCCCATCCGGCGCCACCAGCCGGATGCCGAGCGCGCCCGCCGCGCCGCGCACGGCGAAGCCAATCAGCGCGCCCGGCGGCGGGCTGGCGGCGCGGCGGCGCAGCGGTATCGCGGCGAGATCGGCGAAGAGATCCTCCTGCCGCCGCATCAGCGGGATCTGTCGCAGGGGCAGCGTCACCGTCGCGGTGCGCGTCAGCGGCGGGCGCGGCAGCGGCAGGCCGATCGGGGATTCCACCCGCCAGCTCACGGTCAGCACGTAGTCGCCGAAGGGCGTGGCGCTGGCCGGCGCCTGGGTGGTGAAGCCGATCAGGAAGCCCTTCCCGGCGACCTTGGTGACGATGAGCCCACCGATATCCGGCGCGGGCGGCTGCGCCACCGCCGGGACCTCCAGCACCCGTTCGCGTGCGCGGCCGAGCGGATCGCTCAGCAGGAAGCGGATGCGCAGCGCGTCGCTGGCCGCCGCGCGCAGCAGGGCGAGGGTGAGCGTGGTCGTGCCATCCGCGGCGGTGGCGCGGCGCAGCCCCTGCGTACCGGGCGGCGGCGCCGTGGTCGGCACCGCTTCGAACCGGTCATCCGCCGATTGCGGCGGCGCCAGCGGCGCGGGCCAGGCGAAGAGTGGCGCGAACTGCCCGTCAGCGCCGACCTTCAACGCCTCCACGCGCAGCCGGTGCGGGCCGAGGGCGGTGGTCTCGACCGGGGCGATGCTGGTCGTGGTGACCGTCACCGCGAGGCCGCCGCCGCCAAGCGAGACGCCGAGTGCAGCAAGGTCGGGCGGCCCCTCGGGCGGGACGATCACCTCCTGCGCGCCGCTGGCCGGGGAGCGGCCGCCGATGATGCCGCGGGCGGGATCGTCCTCGGCCTCCGCGACCGCGCGATAGAAGACCCGCTTCCAGGAGCCGTCGGGGGCGTCGCGCCCCTCGATCCGCCCGAGCGGCTGGGGCGGCGCACCCGGCACGGCGACCGGCTGCACGGTCCAGCCCGGCGGCACACCGTCGGGGATGGTCAGGATCGGCGGGCCCATGCTGGGAAGTGCCAGGGACGCCTCCGGCACGCGGGTACGATGCAGCGCCATGCGCGCTGCCGTCGCGCCCGGCGCGGCACGCAGGATGAGTTGCGCGCGGAAGCCGTTGGCTTCGGCCACGCGCCGGACTTCGATCTGCGGCGGCGCGGGGCTGACGATCTGCGGTGCGGCGAAGGCGAAGAGCCGCTTCTCGCGCAGCGGATCGGACAGGTCGGGCCAGGCGGTCTCGACATTGCCGGCGCTGACGCCGAGCACCGCGTAGAGATGCATCTCCTTCGTGCCGCGCGGCAGGACGACGGGGATCAGCGTCGCGGCCACCGGCCGGTCGTTCAGCTTGGCGAAGGCGCTGCGCAGCGGGTTGGCGCGGAAGGCGGCGCGCAGCGCGGCGATGCGCTGGGACAGCGTCTCGTGCTGTGGCGCCTCGGGCAGGCCCAGATCGGCGCGCAGCCGGCTCTCCGCCGCCGTGTAGACATTGTAGCCGACGGCACCCGGAAAGCCGTTCCAGCTCAGCACCGCATGATGCAGGCCGGAGGCGTCGCCGAGGCTCGCCAGCGGCACGTCCTCGCGCGTCACGGTGATGGTGGGCGGGCGTGGATCGGCCGCGCTGGCAATGCTGGGGCGCGCGCTCCAGGGTCCGCTGCGCTGTGGCGCGCGGTTCTCCTGCGCCATGGCGAAGAGGGCGAGGCCAATGCGCGGCGCGGCATCGAAGTCGAGGCTGAAGCCCTCGATGGTCAGCCGGTAGTGGCGCAGGCCGATGGCGGCGATGGGCGCCGATTGCAGGGGTCGGCCCGGCGCGTCGATGGCGACGTAGCGCAGGCTGCCGCCGGCATCCGGCGTGCCGGCATTGCCGCCGTCGAAGTGCACGACGAAGGGCGTGCCGGCCGCGCCGCCGAGCGACTTCTGCACCCCCGGCGGCACGCCCGGCACGGGCGGCCCGTCGCCGGCATTGGCCTGGGCATAGAGCCGGGCGACGAAGCGCGCTTCCTTCAGCGATCGCGCCTCCCAGTCCCAGGTGAAGTCGATGACGAGGCGCGCGCCGACGGTGCCGGTACCGGGCGGCGAAGCTGTCTCCAGCCGCGCCGACAGGATCGGCAGCGGCTTGGCCGACGGTTCCGCGACCAGATGCGCCGCCGTGGCCCAGGCACTCCAGAGGCCGAAGATGTCCTGATGCGCGATGCCGTAGAGCAGCGGGAAGGGCGCGGGCACCGAGGGGAGATCAAGCGTTTCGTCGAGGGCTGCGAGCCGCCCGCTGCCCGTCGCCTCCTCGGCGCTGGTGGTGGCGCTGATCGGCTGCAGCGCGGCGTCGTCGAAGCGGCGCCGGCCCATCAGCGGCGTCGCGACCGTGCCCGGCGGATTGACCGCTCGCGCGGCGGCGTAGCTCGCGGCGCGGAAGGGCAGCGTGTCGGGCAGCTTGTCCCAGCCGAGCCGCACCACGGGCCGCCAGGGACGATCGATGCCCTCCGGCGCGCGCATGCCATCGGTGGCGGCGGCGAGAGCGAAGGGCGGTGGCGGCGGCACGGCGAGCGAGGGCGCGCGCACGATCGCCGCGTATTCGACGGGCTCCGAGGCGTCGTCGAGGCCCTTCTCGTAGAGCGCGGTGACCATCCAGTCCCAGTCGCTGCGCGTCGAATCACCGAACAGGACGCGGTCGCCGAGGACGATGCGCGGGATGTCCTCCTCCTCGATCGCCGTGCCGAAGCCGCCGATCAGGCTCGCCAGCGGATCGGTCGCGGCGGCGAAGGTGAGATGGCGCAGCGGGGCGTAGGTGGTTTCCGCCGGATCGGGGCCGACGCCTTCGAGCGGCAGCAGGGCGGTGCGGGAGAAGGTGTATTGCTGGTTCGGCCGCAGCCCCGCGATGATGAGCTTGAGGTCGGGCAGCAGGTCGGCCTCATAGGTCTTCAGGATCGCCTTGGGTTCCGCCAGCACCCAGGGTGGCGCCGGGCGGCCCGCGGCAAGCTCCGGCTGCCAGCCATAGAAGGGCGCGCCGCGGCGGTAGCGGTCGAGCGCCGCGTCACGCGGATCGAGCGAAGGCGGCACCAGCCCCTGCTTCTGGTCGAGCTGCCGCACGCCGCCCCATTCGGCCGGATCGACCGGCAGGCCGACCACCTCCACGGGCTGCCAGCCGGCCGAGGGATCGGCCGCCTTGCCGTCGATCATGCTGAGGTCGGTCAGCGCCGCCGAGCCGAACACCAGCAGGGAGGTGATGCGCCCGGCGCTGAAGCTGATCGTGCGGAAGCCGTTGCCGACCTCCTCCATGCCGACCACCGCCGAGCCGAAGGGCGCGCCGGAGAAGGCCAGCACCGAGGCGGAAGCGCCGGCGACGTTGAGCGTGAGCCGCACATAGACCGCCGGCGTCGGCAGCGCGTAGCCATGCCAGCCGGCGAGGAAATCGATCTCGGTCGGCGTCACCTTCTTCTCGCCCTCGAAGGGCAGGGAGGGGCGGCGCCAGACGCGGAAGGGTTCGGACGGATAGCCGAGCTTCGGATCCGTCACCCAGCGGAGCTGCACCAGGCGCGGCCCGCGCAGCTTGCGGCGTTCGACGATCTGGCTCGCGCTCTGCCCCTTGGGCATGCGGCGCTGCACCTCGGTCCAGTCGAGCAGCGCGGCGAAGAGCAGGAAGCGGTCGGGATCGATGATGCGGGGCGGGGCCATCCTCGCTGCCTCACTCTTCCCAGGGCGCGCGGTCGAGGCGCAGGTCGATCACCGTCTGCCGTTCCTCGGGCAATTGCAGGAAGGGCTCGGGGAAGGCGCGGCGCACCAGGTCGAGCCGCAGCCGACGCCCGCGCTGCCCGGCGGCGAGCAGCACCAGCGCGCGCTGGCTGCCCGGTGCGCGCAGCATGCCGGCGGGGGCCAGCGCCGCGTCGCCGCCGGCGCCCGGTTCGATCCGTAGCCATTCCTGGTCTGTCATCCGCCAGCGCTTCGTTCCGGGTAGCCCGTCCGGGTCCGGCACTTCCTCGGGATGCGCGCGGCTGCGCCAGAGCGGTTCATCCGCATCGACCAGCACGGCGACCGGCTGGGGCGTCGGGCCGGCCTGTTCCCACAACACGCTGATCGCGGGCGCGCTGGGCGCCGGCAGGGCTTCGAGGCCGATCGCGCGCAGCAGCGTGTCGAGCTCCGCGCCCTGCGGCTGCCGGCCCGCGAAGGGTGCGAGCGCGGGACCGAGCGTACCGGGCGCGACCGGCTGGTGCCCGACCCGCACCCCCATCAGCGCGGCCGCGAAATCGCCAAGCTTGCGGTAGCCCCCGGTGCTGAAATGCCGGCGGAAGATGCGCTGCCCCGGTTCGGTCAGCGGCGAGCCGATCGGCGCGGAAACGATGTCGAGGATGTAGTCCGTATAGGGATCGAGCGGGATCGGCACGATCACCGTGCTCTGCCGGCTGCGGTTCTCGTCGATCGGGATGCAGCGGCCCTTCACGCTTTCCTCGAGCAGGGATTCGAAGGGCGAGAGCACCAGCGCCCCGGCCGGCAGCAGCGTGCCGGTCGCGGTTCCGATCACCAGCGGATGCGACAGGCCGGGCGGCGGCACCAGCGGCTTCATCGAGGCCGCGGAGAGCCGCAGCCGCAACTCGCGACCATAGGCGCCGAAGAGCCGGTCCACGTCATGAGTGTTGAAGACGACGCGAAGATTCTCGCCGCCGAAGACCTGGGTCTCGCGGTCGCCGGGCCAGGTGGTCAGCACCCAGGGGTCGAGCTTGTCCGGCGCCGTGTTGTCCGTGCGGAACCAGAAGCTCTGCGTGCCGCTGCCGCTCTTGCCGTCCTTCTCCCGCTTGCCGTTCCAGGAGACGGTGAGCCGGTAGGTGCTGTCCGGATGCAGCAGCGCATTGTCGGTGCTGTCGGGGCCGAGGAAGCTTTCCAGTGTCTGCCGGTCCCGCTTGATCTCCTCCTCGTCCCAATCCTGCCGCGCGATCTCGGCGAAGGAGGTCGTCGCGACCACCGCGAGGTAATAGGGCGTGAGCGCGTCGATCTTCTCCGGCGAGGGATCCTGGTGGAGCAGGCCGAGCTCGGCGCGATCCATCTTCTCGCTCCCCTTCAGCCGCAGCAGTACCGGCACGTAGCGGCGCGACAGCGCGGGGGTGAAGGCGAGGAAGCCGAGCGCATCGGCGACATCCTCGGACCACGGGCCGGTGGTGTCGGTCCAGCGCGCCGGCAGGCTGCTCGGCGGGAGGATGTCGGCCGCACTCGCCGCGACGCGGTCCAGTTCCGCGCCATCCGCATCGAGGCTGCGCAGGATCATCCGCTTCAGCTCGATGTCGCGGCGCTGCACGAAGAGCAGCACGGTCAGCTCGGCCGCCGCGCCGGTGCTCAGCACCACCACCTCGTCGAGCGGGCCATGCGACAGGCCGAGCTCCTTCAGCCGGCGCGCGATCTCCGCCCGTCGGGAAAGGTCGCCCAGGGCAACGGGTCGGCCATCGTCGAAGCGCGGCGAGGCCAGAACCTTGCCGCGGCAGGGCGATTGCGCCAGCACTTCCATGGCCGGGCCCGTCGCCATGCCGGCGGCGAGCAGGGCTTCGGTCTCCGCGCGGCCGATTGCCTGGCCGGTGCGCAGACGGGTGAGCAGCGCGCCGACGCCGATCGGCGGCACCGCTTCCGGCATCACGGCCTTCTCGGCCAGGCGCAGCGTGACGCGGAAGGCCTTCTTGCCGTCCGCGCGGATCAGCCGCGGCAGCACCGGATCGCCTGGCGAAAGCCGCAGCCCCGCCGGGCCGCCCACCGCATCGGGATCGACGGGACCGAGGCCGCCCACGCGGATCAGTCGGCTCAGTTCCTCGGGCTTCGCCTCGGCGCGGCGGCAAGGCACCGCGGCGGCGACGACCATCGCCGGGATGATGCCGCGCGCGGCGTCGAGCTGCGCATCGCCGGAGCGCCAGCGCTCGGTGACGCGCAGATCGGTCTCGGGCGGGGTGCTGCGCCGCGTGCCGGCGGGATCCGGCCAGGCGATGCCGGCGAGGAGCCAGCCCGTGGCGGAAGGGCCAAGGCGTTCGTGACGGAAGGTCCACAACACTTCGGCCGGCGGGGCCGCGTCGTCGCAGACGGTGCCCCAGCGCCGGTCGATCTGTTCCTTGCGGATGTCGTTCTTCTCGAGCGCCTTGGTCGCCGCATCCGGTTCCCAGGTGAGCAGGGCGAGTTGAGCGGCGTTAGAGGCATCGGTGGCCGAGGCCATGGTCCACCAGGTCGCAGGCGTGCCGGCGCCGATCACCGGGGAGCCACCCTGGCCGACGCGCGCCAGCGTTACCTCGGTGATCTTGTAGGCGTAGTTTTCCGACCCGCGCGGCGCGAAGCCGCCGGCCGGCAGGGACGGCGCGTCGGGGATCGGCGTGCCGAGGAAGTCGGCGCCATCCGAGGCGGCGGGCAGCACCAGGGCGAGCACCGGGATGCTGTCGATCGGCACCACCGGCAGGTCGCCCGGCTGGCTGTCGCCTTCCTTCGCATCGCCGAGGTTGCCGTCCACTGGGCGATCCGTCGCGGTGCCGAGCGCGAGGGCCGGCGAGCGAGCCTTCAGCGCCAGTTTGCGCGCGAGCTTCGGCACATCGGGCTTGTCGTCGCCCGAGCCGATCTCGACCGTGACGCAGCCCTCGACGGAGAAGAAGAAGAAATCGACCTCGCCGCAGACCTCACCGCGGATGCGCGTGGCGAGGCCACCCGGCTTCTCCCGTACCAGCACGTCGAGCTTGGCATGCGCACCGATGGAGATGATGAACAGGCGCAGTTCGCCCGACACCTCGAAGGTGCCGCCGAGCAGGAAAGGATCGAAGCCGATGACCGCGTCGAAGCCGCCGCCGACGCGGAGGTACAGGCCGATATCGGTATTGCCCCAGGTGAAGGACGCACCGGCGCCGACACCGATGGCGAAGCCGTTGACCGCCGGCAGGCCCTTGTAGGGCACCAGCCCGTCGCCCTTGATGACGAGATAGCCGGTGCCCTTGACGAGGCCGAGCACGTCCACCTCGATGGGTGGCCCGCCGATCTCCGGATCGGGGCGCCGACCGATGTAGAGATGCCATTTCGAGGTGTCGCCGAAATCGAAGAAGGCCTCGACCGGAATGACGATCTTGATGAGGCGCGGGATCTCGTAGCTCGCCAGGATGCCGATCAGCATGTGATCGGGGGTGATCTCGATGACCGCCAGGATGCCGCCCTGGCCCATCGAATCGATGCTGGGCAGGGGTTGCAGGAAGCGGGCGTTCATCACGATCAGCAGGCGCGGCCCCGGCAGTTCGAGGATCAGCGTGCCATCGAGGTTGAGGAGGAAGCCGCCCTCCATCGTGCCGAGCTGGATGCCGAGGCCGAAGGCCCATTGGTCGAGCTTCGGCGTCCACAGCCGCGTCACCCCATCCGGCGCGACGAGCAGATGCGGCTTGCCCTCCGACTTCTTCAGCCATTCCAGCGCGGGTGCCGCGGAGCCCTGGCCGAAGGCCGGGTTGCGCTCGTAGTGCATGCCGAACAGGCCACGGAAGCCGAAGATGCCGAGGCCCGAGGCGCCGAGCGGAATGCCGACCGGCAGCAGCAGTTCCAGCCCGACGAAGACGCCGGTCGCCTGCCGTCCGCCCTCGCCTTCCACCTGTGCGATGCCGACCGCACCGGAGACGCGCAGGCCAACCGGGCGGATGGTGAGGTCGAGCTGCCCGGCGATCTCCGCCGGCTTGATCTCGAGATAGCCGGAGCCGATCAGCGCGCCGGGGATGTCGACGCGCGCGGCGAGCGCGGTGAGCTCGAAGCGCGGCGGATTTTCGAGATAGGCGCGGAAGCTCGCGCGGTCGATCGCCACCACGCCGAGATCGGCGCCGAGGGCGATATCGACCTCGAAGGTCAGCGGGTTGGTGCGGCTGAGCCTCGCGCCCGCGACGCGCAGGATGCGCCCGAGCGGGTCCGCGACCTTCAGCCCGCCGCCCTTGGCGATGTCGATGGTGAAGCCACGCGAGGCATCGAAGACCGGGCGCAGCGAGAATTGCGGCGCGGTGGCACCGTCATCCTGCCGGTTCGACAACCGCAGGCCGATCGCCTTGTAGCGGACGGACAGGGGCTTGTCGCGCTCGATGCGGATGATCGGGCTCGCCTCGCTCGGGATCGCCGCCGACCAGTCGGCCTGAACGTCGAACAGCAGATAGGCTTCGAGCTGGTCGTCGCGCGTCTTCTGCAAATACTCCGCGCCGTAGAGGATGACGCGCTCGACCCGGAACCAGGGCAGCGCGGCGACCACGCCGGGCAGGGCGAGCGCCGCGCCGGTCAGCGCGACATCCTCCACGCGCCCGCTGTTGCCGCCGGGCATGCTGGCGAGCAGCGGCCAGAAGGAGAGGTAGCTGCCGAGCAGCGTGCGCCCGACATTCTTGTTCGGGTCGGGTGTCTCGCCCGGCAGCCAGCCCCAGGCGAAGAGCCCGTCCTTGTCGGCGGGATCGGCGCCGACCGACAGCAGGGCGCTGACCCGCCCGGTCGCATCGTCGCCCTGCATCAGCATGCGGAACTTGGTGATGCCGTCGGCCGGGTTGTTCGGGCCGACCGGCGTGCCGTTCTGCAGCGTGCGCGTATCGGGCGGCGCATTGGCGCCGAGCTCCCCGGTCGCGGCGAGCTTCTCCTCGGTCGCGGTCTGGAAGTCGAACTCGCCTTCCATCTCGAGCGCGACGAGCTTGTCGCGCACGATGCGCACCTTGAGCCGCGCGGAGCGGAACCAGTCCGGCGCGCGCGGCCGCGACGGCGGCGGCGGGTCACGTTCGGTGATGACGGGTGGTGGCGGAAGGGTCGGGCGGTTCAGCGTGCCCTGGCCTTGCCGCTGCGGGCGGGACAGCCCCGGGGGCAGCACGACAGTCGCCTGCCACCAGCCGCGGCGATCCGTGCCATGGGTTTGCCAATTGGCCGACCAGGCGGCGAGCGACGGGTAGTCGGCAGGGTTCGCCGGTTCCGGGTCGATGGTGAA
>JAYRJZ010000005.1:0-24538 GCA_041906015.1 Roseomonas sp. | reverse complement strand
CGCCAGGCGGTAGTTGTAGTCGCGCTTGCCGGTGTCGCTCTCGAAGCTCGCCTCGCCCCGGATGGTGATGGCCGACAGGGGCGGCACGATGTTCCGGAACAGCGCTTCATGGGCCGTGAGTGGCGACTGACCGCCCGGCTCACGGCCATCGGCGGCGAGCTCCGAGCGCGCTTCAGTGGTCCAGGCATTGTCGCCGGTCGCGGCGTAGCTACCGAGATCGGCTTCCTCGCTGGAGGCGCGGATGCGCGACTGGTTCGGCTCATCGAAGTAGAAGTAGACGCGGACGTCGTTCGGCGCGTTCACCGGCGGAATGCGCGCCTGG
The DNA here is from genome assembly GCA_041906015.1 of Roseomonas sp. Lineage (GTDB taxonomy): Bacteria > Pseudomonadota > Alphaproteobacteria > Acetobacterales > Acetobacteraceae > Neoroseomonas. The sequence continues at coordinate 24,216 of JAYRJZ010000005.1, read as the reverse complement.
ACGGTGCGCGTCTGCCCGCCGGCGACGGGCACGGTGAAGACCGGCTGGGCCGGCGTCTCGGCTTCCGCATCCACGACCCAGCGGACGGCGGCATCGGATGGATCGACGGCGAGCGTCGCATCGGTTTCGGTCTGCCGCACCAGCACGATGCGCGGATCGGACCCGTCGGCAACGGACAGCGTGACGGGCAGCGTCGCGGTGGCGTCGCCGCGTGGCACGGGAAGCTGTGCCTGCGGGGATTTGCGGCGCGCGGTAATGGTGAGCTGCGCGGTGATCGGCGTGCCGGCGGTGCTGTCGGTGATGTCGATGCGCAGCTCGACGGGCGCCGCGCTGTTCAGGTTGATGGCGAAGGCCTGGCCGGCCTGGGGCGCGCCCCCATCGATGCGAAGCTGCGCGGTGTAGGGGGCGCGGCCGCCTTCGACATCGACCACCATGCGCGTGTTCTGCGGCAGCGTCGCCTCGGCGCGCGTCTCGCCGCGCCGCTCAATGCCATAGGCACGGTTCGCCTCATCGAAGAAGCGCGCGGAGAGCTTCACCGCGCCCGAGCCCTGGTTGATCAGCGCGACGTCGAAATCGCCGGAGAGACCCGCATGCTCGCCGAAGCCGATCAGCAGGTCGCGCACGCCCGCGGCGAAGGCGAGGTCTCGCGCGCCCTCCGGCGCGACATAGAAGCGCAACTCGGGCAGGAACAACCCGGCCCAGTCGTCGCCGAAGCCGAACTTCTCCGCGATTTCCGGCGGTGTGGACCCATCTGACAGATCGAGCACAGCCTTGCGGAAGCCGATGCCGATGCTGCGGTCACCGCGCTTGCCGATAAAGGCGTAGGGCGGGTCCATGGAGACGAGCTCGGCGACGCCGATATCGCCCGGATCGTCGAGACCCGCGACACCCGCCGAGACGAGTTCGAAGCGCAGCCGGTCATTCGCGAGGTTGCCATGCGAAAGGCGGAAGCGCAGCCGCGGCAGGGTGATCGCCACTTCCTGCTTCGTGGTGTCGGGCAACAGCCCGCCTTCCGGCGTCGCCTTGGCCGGCTGCAGGAAGGGCGGACGCAGGGTCGGTGCGACCAGGATCAGGTCGAGGGTGAAGCCGGAGCCGGGGAAATCCGACAGGCCGACATCGACCGGTGGTGCGTCCCATTCGTCGAGCACGGCCTGGGATGGCGCGAAGCCGCCCGCGCCGACCAGGCCGACGCCGGCCGCGATGATGGCCGAGGAGGCGCGGGGGACGAAGAGTTCGAAATCGATGTGCGTTTCGCGGATATCGAAGACCGGGCTGCGACGATCGGGATCGAAGGGCGGATCGGTCTCGTCGTTCTGGAAATCGAGCCGGCCGGCCGCGGGATCGATGCGCAGGCTTCCCTGGAAGCTCGCGCGACCGCGGATGACGGTGCCGAGCGAATCGGCCGCGCTCTCGAAGCTCTCAACCCGCAGCACGGAAAGGATGGCGTGGTTCGCGCCGAGATCCTCCGCGCGGAGGACATAGGGGACGACCAGGTCGGAGAGCGCAAGGCTTTGCGGCATGGACGCCCTCCTTCCGAGGTTTCCACAACCAAAACGATAAGATATCGGAACGAATAGACGCAACGCTCCTCTGCGAGCCGGTGCGTCTCAGCCTCTGCGAGTGACGATGCCGGAATGCTCGCCTCGCCCGGCCCGCGGTGTTTTTCCGGCAGGTCAGGCGCACCATTCACGTTGTGGTGACGGCCCGCGAGCGAAGGGTCCGCACGTCGGCGCCGGACCTTTCCACGGACCCTGGGGCCTAGCGGCGGCCCATCATCGCCAGCACGGCCGCGATCAGCGATACCGCCATGATGAAGGGTCCGAAGGCGCCGAATCCGAAACTCGCCATGATCCACCCGCCCAGGGAGGCCGCGCCGATCCAGCCCACGCAGGCGGCTGTCGTGTTCAGCCCCAGCACCGTGCCGCGCACCTCCTCCGGGACGGTGGCGAGCGCAGCCATCAGGCTTGGCCGCGACATGGCGCTGAAGGTCGAGAAGGCGCAGCCGAGGGCGACCGTCGCGGCGATGCCCGGCGTCCATCCGTACAGGGCGAGTGCAGTGACGCCTGAACCGAAGATGGAGAGCGCGAAGGTGCGGCGCCGGTCCGGCAGCCGGTCTGCCACCTGCCCGCCCAGCAATGTCCCGACGATGTTGCCGATCGCGACGATCCCGAGCGGCAGCGCGACGCCGGCCGGCGTCAGCCCATAGGCGGTCTGCAGGAACGTCGCGAAATAGACGACGGAAAGGCCGAAGCCGACACGTTCGCCGATGCTCATGGCCAGCAACTGCAGCACGGGTCGGGTCATGATGCTGTGCATGCCGGGCGCGGATCGGCGGGTGGCGCTGCCACCATCGGACGGACGCAGCGTCGTGAGGAAGAGCGCGAGTGCCGTGAGCACCGCGACACCCGCCGACACCTGATTCACGCCGCGCCAACCGATGGCGCTGCCGATCCAGGCCGCGAGCGGCACGCCGACCAGCAGCGAGAGGGATTGCCCTGCCATGATCCAGCCCAGCGCGCGCCCCCGCTGGCGGTCCACGGTCCGGTCCGCGACCTCGGTCATGAGCACGCCCGTATAGGCGCCGGCACAACCGCCCACCACTGTGGCCCACACGGCGAGGGTAAGGACGCTATCCGACAGGGACACGCCGTACAGGCCGATGCCCAACCCGATCGGGCCGCCGATCAGGAAGGGTCGCCGGCCATGGCGGTCCGCGGCCGCCCCCGCGAAACCCGACGTCACGCCCCAGGCGATCGCGGTCAATGCCATCAGATTCGCCACGACCGGAAGGGTGGTGGAGAGATCCTCCGCCATCGCGATCAGGAACGGCGCGCGCGTCGTCCCCGAGGCGGAAGCGGCGAACATCGCCAGGCAGCCGGCCGCGAGAAGTGCCCAGGGCATGGTTGGCACGGTGCGTCTCAGCCCTGGCCCGGCATGTCGGTCATCGTCTCGATTCCGCATTGTGCAGTGCAGCAGGCTAGCCGGCCGCTGGACGGATGGCGATGGGCGGGGGACAGTCGCGCCGCGTTACGGAGGACTCTGCCGCATGAAGCTCGCCTATTCGCCTGCCAGCCCCTATGTCCGGAAGTGCTGGATGGTCGCCATCCTGCGCGGCATCGAGAGCAAGGTCGAACTGTGGAAGGTCGCGACCAGCGCGCCGGAACTCGCCGCGCAGAATCCGCTCTCGAAGATCCCGACGCTGATCACCGATGACGGCCAGGTGCTCTACGACAGCCCGGTCATTGCCGAGTATCTGGACAGCATCGGCGATGCGCCGCGGCTGATCCCGGCCGAAGGGCCGTCGCGGTGGAAGGCGCTGACCCTCGCCGCGCTTGGCGACGGCATCCTCGATGCCACGCAGCCGCGCCGGCGCGAGGCCGCGCTGCCGCAGGACGATGGGCGCAAGGAATACATCGCCACCCAGCAGGGCAAGGTGGCGCGCGCGCTGGATGCGCTGGAGAAGGAAAGCCTCGGCGATCTGAAGACCATCGGAGACATCGCCGTGGCCTGCGCGCTGGGCTATCTCGACTTCCGCTATCCGCACGAGCCCTGGCGGCCGGGGCATCCGACGCTCGAGGCGTGGTATGCGCGGGTGCTGGCGCTGCCGGCCATGGCGCAGACCATGCCGCCTGCCGCCTGAGAAACGCTCGTGGCGCGGGCAGTTCCTGCCTTCTTTGCGGGCGCCCGCCCCGCACTTGCTGCATCGCATCGTCACCGATAGCTTCCCGCCCATCATGATGGCAGCGAGGTTCCGGTGACGTCTCCTTCCGGCCGCTACCGCCTCGGCTTCGACATCGGCGGCACCTTCACGGATTTCGTCCTGCTCGATGCCGCGACGGGCGGGATCACCCTGCACAAATGCCTCACCACGCCGGCGGATCCGGCGGAAGGTGCGTTGGCTGGCATCCGTGCCATCACCGAACAGGCCGGCATCGCCATCGCCGAGCTGTCCGAGGTGCTGCACGGTACGACGCTGGTCACGAATGCGCTGATCGAACGGCGCGGCGCGACGACCGGCCTGCTGACGACGCAGGGCTTCCGCGACGTGCTCGAGCTTGGCATCGAGCAGCGCTACGACATCTACGACCTTTTCCTGAAGTTTCCCGATCCGATCGTGCCGCGGCGCCGGCGCATCGAGATCGCCGAGCGCATGACGCATGACGGCGCGGTCGTCACGCCGCTCGATGCCGAGGCGGTGCGTGCGGCCGGCGCGACGCTGGTGGCCGAGGGCTGCACCGCTATCGCGCTGTGTTTCCTGCACGCCTATGCGAACCCGGCGCACGAGAAGGCGGCGGCCGAGATCCTGCGTGCCACCTTCCCCGGGCTGTCGATCAGCCTGTCCAGCGAGGTCGCGCCCGAGATCCGCGAATACGAACGCAGCGTGACGACCTGTGCGAATGCCTTCGTGCAGCCGCTGATGGATCGCTATCTCGGCCGCCTGCTGAATGAGCTGGATGCGCTCGGCTTTGCGGGCACGCTGCGGCTGATGCAGTCCGATGGCGGGCTCTGTGCGCCCGAGGTGGCGCGCGCCTTCCCGATCCGCCTGCTCGAATCGGGCCCGGCCGGCGGCGCGCTCGCCACGGTGCTGTTCGCGCGTACGGCGGGGCTGCCGGATGCGCTTGCCTTCGATATGGGCGGCACCACCGCCAAGGCCTGCCTCATCGAACATGGTCGTGCCGAGGTCGCGCCGATGATGGAAGCGGCGCGGGTGCATCGCTTCAAGCGCGGATCGGGCCTGCCGATCCGTTCGCCGGTCGTGGACATGATCGAGATCGGCGCCGGCGGCGGGTCGATCGCGGGCGTGGACGAGACGGGCCTGATCAAGGTCGGCCCGCGTTCGGCGGGCGCCGATCCGGGGCCGGCCTGCTACGGCCGCGGCGGTGTCGAGGCGACCGTCACCGACGCGAATCTGCTGCTCGGCTACTATGATCCGGGCTTCTTCCTTGGCGGCACCATGTCGCTCGATGTGCCGGCGGCGGAGGCGGCGCTGGCGCGGCTCGGCGAGAAGCTCGGCCTGTCCGCCATCGAGGCCGCCTGGGGCGTGCATGCCGTGGTCTGCGAGGCGATGGCCGGCGCGGCGCGCGTGCATCTGGTGGAGAAGGGCCGCGATCCGCGCGCCTATGCCATGGTTGCCTTCGGCGGGGCGGGGCCGTGCCATGCGGCGCGTGTCGCGCGCATTCTCGGCATCGGGGAAGTGCTGGTGCCGCCGGCTTCCGGCGCGGCCTCGGCGCTGGGTTTCCTCGCCGCGCCGCTCGCCTTCGAGCAGTCGCGCAGCCTGATCGCGCCACTGGGCGCGGAGGCGGATTGGGCGGCGGTGAACGTGGCGCTCGATACGCTGGCAGCCGAAGCGCGCACGCGCCTGCGCAGCGCCGGTGTCGACGATGACGCCATGCGCGTGGAACGCTCGGCCGAGATGCGCCTGGTCGGGCAACTGCATCAGATCGCGGTCACGCTGCCGGATGGGGCGCTGACGGCGGAACGCCTGGCGGATATCCGGGGCGCCTTCGTCGAGACCTACCAGCGCCTCTACACCCGCGTCGTGGAAGGGGCCGAGATCGAGCTGCTGTCTCTGCGCGCGCGCGTGTCGGGGCCGGAGCCGGAGATCACCGTCTCCGGCGCCGTGGCTGGCAGCGCGAGTGACGGTGTCTCGCTGAAGGGCCATCGCCGCACCTGGTTCGATGGCGCCTGGCACGACGCCGCGGTGCATGACCGGTATCGGCTCAAACCCGGCGCCATCGTCGCCGGCCCGGCGATCATCGAGGAACGCGAGGCCACCACCATCATCGGTCCCGGCGACCGCCTCACCGTCGATGCCGCGCTGAACCTGCGCATCACCGTGGCCGAGGCCGGGAAGGCCGCGGCGCTGGTCACGCCGGGGATGCCGCTCGAGGAAGCCAAGGCGCGCATCGAGGCCGATCCGATCGGGCTCGAGATCATGTGGTCGCGCCTGATCTCGGTGGTGGAGGAGATGTGGCAGACGGTCTGCCGCACCGCCTATTCGCTCATCATCGCCGAGGCGCAGGATTTCGCGAATGAGATCCTCGACCCGGAAGGCAATCCGCTGGCGCATTCGCCGCGGGCGATGCCGCTGTTCAACCTCACGCTCACCCGCTGCGTGAAGGCGCTGCTGAAGGAATTCCCGGCCGAGACGCTGAAGCCGGGCGATGTACTGGTGACGAACGATCCCTGGCTCTGCGCGGGGCACCTGTTCGACATCGCCCTCGTCACGCCCGTCTTCCATGATGGCCGCGTCGTCGCGCTGATGGGCACGGTGGGGCATGTCAGCGATATCGGCGGGGTGAAGGATCCCCTCGCCGCCCGTGAGATCTACGACGAGGGCGTGCAGATCCCGCCCATGAAGCTCTACGACGCCGGTGTTCCGGACCGCACGCTGTTCCGCCTGCTGGCGGTGAACATCCGCAACAGCGATCAGGTGCTGGGCGATGTGGAGTCGATGGTCACGGCCAATGCGCTCGGGGCGCAGCGGCTGGTCGCCTTCATGGAGGAATACGGGCTGCAGGATCTCACTGCGCTGGCCGCCGTGGTGCAGGGGCGCAGCGAGGCCGCGACGCGCGCGGCCATTCGCGCCGTGCCCGATGGCGTCTATGAGAGCGAGATCGAGAATCGGCCACTCGGCCAGCCTCTGCGCTACCGCCTGCGCGTGCACAAGACGGGCGACACCATCCATGTCGAGCATGTCGAGGCACCGCCGACCCTGCCGCGTGGCGGGCTCAACTGTACGATGAACGTCACTGCGGCGCATTCCTCCTATCCGCTGAAATGCATGCTGACGCCGACGGTGCGCGGCAATGCGGGTTGCTATGCGCCGATCACGGTGTCGGCCCCGGAGGGATCGGCGCTGAACTGTCTGCCGCCGGCCTCGGTCGCGCACCGCACGCGCCTGTCCTGGTTCATCGGGCCGAACCTGTATCGCGCGATGTCGGCGGCGATTCCGGACCAGGTACAGGCCTTCACCGGCCTGCCGAAATCCTTCGCTTTCTATGGCCGCAACAACCATGGCCGCATTGCCTCGGACCATTTCTTCATGGGGGGCGGGCAGGGCGCGTCATCCAGGACGGATGGCAAATCGGGGCTGCTGTTCCCGACCAGCGCAGCGAATACGCCGGTCGAACTGGTGGAAAGCCGCATGCCGGTGCTGGTCATCGAGAAGGGGCTTGTCGCCGATACCGGCGGGCCGGGGCGTCAGCGCGGTGGGCTCGGCCAGCGGATGCGTGCCCGGCGATTGACCACCGGCACCGATCCGATCAGCGTCGCGCTGGTCCCCGAAGGCGTCGGGCTGCATCCGCAGGGATTTTTCGGGGGCCTGCCCGGCGCGCCGGGCGCGGGCTTCATCAAGGGACCTGACGACGCCGTGCCACGTGATGTCGGCAATGGCGAAATGGTCACGCTGTTCGATCCGAATACGGAGATTGCGGGGCATATCGCCGGCGGCTCAGGCTTCGGCGATGCGTGGCAACGGCCGATCGAGGCGGTGCAGGCTGACCTCGACGACGATTACATCACGCCCCAAGGGGCCGAGCGCGACTATGGTGTCGTGCTGGGCGCCGATGGGCGCATCGATCCCGTCGCGACCGCGCGGCGCCGGGCGGAGAAGACAGGCGCGGACAGGGACATGGCTGCAACGACCGGGGGTGCTTGAGATGACGAATGCGATTTCCCGCCGCGGGCTGATGGCCGGCGCGGCGCTGCTCACCGCCGGCATGCCCGGCATCGCCACGGCCTTCGAGCGCGATGGCAACCGCAAGGTGATGGTCTTCTCGGGCAACCAGGCGGTGCCCAATCTCGATCCGCATGTGCGCTACGACTGGTCCACTCGCATGATCCAGCAGGGCGTCTACGACGCGCTGCTGAAGTATGAGGGCAACCCGCCGCGCATCGTGCCCTGGCTTGCGGAACGCTACGAGGTCTCGCCCGACGGGCTGACCTACACCTTCCACTTGGTCGGCACTGCGAAGTTCCACAATGGCGACCCGGTCGATGCCGAGGCGGTGCGCTTCTCCTTCGAGCGCGGGCTGAAGCTCAATGCCGGCATTGCCTGGATGTTGAAGGACTTCCTGAAGCCGGAGAATGTGACGGCGGTGGATGCGCGGACGGTGCGCTTCGTGCTCGACCGGCCCTATGCGCCGTTCATCTCCTATGTGCCCTGGTGGTACATCGTGAACCCGAAGCAGGTGGTGGCGAACCAGGACGGTGACGACCTGGGCCGCAAGTGGATGACCGAGAATGCCGCCGGTTCCGGCCCCTTCAAGCTGCGCCGCTTCGATGCCAATACCCTGATCCATCTGGAAGCCGTGCCCGACTACTGGAAGGGCTGGCCGATGGCCGATCGCGACCGGCTGTCGGGTATCATCTACCGCATCATCCGCGAATCAGCTCCGCGCAAGGCTGCGCTGCAGCGGCGCGAGGTGGATGTCATCACCAACCTCACTCCGGACGACATGGATCAGCTCCGCCGTCTTCCGGGCGTCGCGGTGGAAAGCCATGCCGGCTCCAACACCTTCGGCATCAAGTTCAACTGCCAGCAAGGCCCGACGGCGGACGCCAATCTCCGCAAGGCCATCGCCTATGCCTTCGATTATGAGGCACTGCTGACCATCCACAATGGGGAGGCGAAGCTGATGACCAGCCCCTTCCCGCAGTCGATGGCCGGGCACATCGATGTGCCGAACATTCCGCGCAAGGATCTCGACAAGGCGCGCGACTACCTGAAGCGCTCGCAGTATCCGAATGGCGGGATCGAGCTGGAATACGTGCATGTCCAGGGCCTCGAAAGCCCACGGCGCATCGGCCTTGCGCTGCTCGACAGCCTGCGCGCGCTCGACATCCGCGTGAACATCGTCGGCCAGCCCTGGACCACGATGGTCGCCCGCGGGTCAAAGCCGGACACCTGCCCGAACATGATCTCGGTCTATGTCACGCCGGTCGGCACCGACCCGGACACCGTGGCCTACCAGTATCATCGCAATTCCTGGGGTCTCTATTACGGCATGAGCCACTACGAGAACCCCGAGGTCTGGCGCATGATCGATGAGGCGCGCGGCGAGACCGACAACGCGAAGCGCATGGCGACCTATGCCGAGATCCAGCGTCGCATCGTGGACGATCAGCCGGAGATCTTCGGCATGATCGCCAATGGCATCTGGGCGCGGCGCGACTATGTGCAGGGCTTCACCTTCAGCCCCGTTCGCTTCAGTGCCGAAGTGGACCTGTATCCGTTCTGGATCCAGGGCTGAGGCAGAAGCATGGCGGGCTACCTTCTCCGGCGCATCGGCCTGGCCGGGCTGATGCTGTTCGGGCTGGTCTGCCTGACCTTCGTCATTGCCAATATTGCGCCGTCGGATCCGGCGGCGCTGGCGGCGGGGCCGGATGCAGGGCGATCACAGATCGAACAGGCCCGCCGCGACTACGGCCTCGACAAGCCGCTGCCCGAGCAGTTCGTTCGCTATCTCACTGATCTGCTGCATGGGGATTTCGGGCGGTCCGTGGCGACAGGCCGGCCGGTGGGCCAGGACCTTGCGCGCTACTTTCCGGCGACGCTGGAACTGGTCATCATCGCCATGACGTTCGGTGTGCTGTTGGGCGTGCCTCTCGGCGTCGTCTCGGCCCTGCGCAAGGATGGGCCGGTGGATCATGCGACGCGCATCTTCGCCGTTTCCGGCATCGCGCTGCCGCCTTTCTGGTTCGGGCTGCTGCTGCAGCTCGGCTTTGCGACCTGGCTTGGCCTGCTGCCGACCAGCGGGCGGTTGTCGGTCTTCACCGATCCGCCGGACCCCATCACGGGCCTGCTGCTGGTGGACAGTCTGCTGGCCGGCCGCTGGGCCCTGTTCAGCGAGGCACTGTCCTACATCATTCTGCCCGCCATCGTGCTGTCCTTGCCCTGCCTCGCCTCCATCCTGCGCGTGAACCGCGCCGAGATGGTGGAGGCGCTGCGCATGGACTATGTCGTGGCTGCGCGCGCGCACGGCGTAACACCCTGGCGCATCGTGATGGTGCATGCGCTGAAGAATGCGATGCTGCCGACGCTCGCCATCATCGGGTTGCGGTGGGGCTGGATGATGTCATCCACCGTGCTGGTCGAAACCGTATTCGACTGGCCGGGCATCGGGCTTTATGCGGTCTCCTCGGCGATCGCAGGCGACTTCAAGCCGGTGATGGGCGTCACGCTGATCGTTGGGCTGAACTTCATGATCGCCAACCTGATCGTCGATCTGCTGTACGGCGTGCTCGATCCGCGGCTGAGGAGGGCCTGATGTCCGCCGCCGTGGAACAGGCCGTCGCCGCGCCGCCGCGCCGTCGGCTCCGCCTCGCCTTCTGGCTGTTCAGCCGATCTTTCTCCTCGATGCTCGGCCTGGTGCTGGTGGCGGGCATCGTCCTGTTGGCGTTGCTCGGGCCATGGATCGTGCCCTATCCGGACGATGTCGAGGGTGCGGTCAACCTCGCCAACAAGCTGCAGCCGCCCTCTTTCGCGCATTGGTTCGGCACGGATGAGGTCGGCAACGACATCCTGACGCGCGTGATCATCGGGGCAAGGATCTCGCTGCTGGTGGGCATCGGCATCACCTTCGTGGCGGCGCTGATCGGCGTGCCGCTCGGCGTGCTGGCCGGGCTGGCAGGTGGGCGCACGCGCGAGGTGATCATGCGCTTCACCGACCTGTTCCTCTCGGTGCCGGGTTTGGTGCTGGCCATTGCCCTGGTGGCCGCCCTCGGTCCTGGCATCGTCAATGCGATGATTGCGCTGATCCTTGTCTGGTGGCCGGGCTACGTGCGTCTTGCAGAATCCAAGGCGCTGTCGATCCGCGAGGAACCCTTCATCGAGGCCGCCCGCGTCGCCGGCGCGAAGCGATCCCGCATCCTGTGGCGGCACGTATTGCCCAATTCGCTGTCCCCGCTGATCGTGAAGATGAGCATGGATATCGGCCAGGCGATCCTGGCCGTCGCCTCGCTTGGCTTCATCGGTCTGGGGGCGAAGCCGCCGACGCCGGAATGGGGGGCGATGATCTCCATCGCGCGCGGCTATCTGCCCGAATGGTGGTGGTACGCGGTCGCTCCCGGGGCGTTCATCTACCTCGCCGTGCTGGGCTTCAACCTGCTCGGCGACGGGCTGCGCGACATCCTCGATCCGCGGAGCAACCGCGGATGACCGCCTTGCTTGAGATCCACGACTACCGGCTGGCTTTCGATACCTTCGACGGCACCGCGCAGGTGCTGGACGGGATCGACCTGTCGCTGGCCCCCGGCGCGACGCTCGGCATTGTGGGAGAGACCGGCTGCGGGAAGTCTGTGCTGGCGCGCAGCCTACTCGGCCTCAATCCCGCACCGCCGGCGCGCGTGGTCAGCGGTGCAATCCGCTTCCGGGGCGAGGACATCCTCCGCCTGCCCGAACGTGGCATGCGCCGCCTGCGTGGCCGCGCCATCTCGATGATCTTCCAGGATCCTGCTTCCTATCTGAACCCGCTGCTTGGCATCGGCACGCAGATGGAGGATGCGATCCGCGGGCAGGATGCGGCGGCCGGCGAGCGCAAGCGCCCCCGTTCCGCAGCCCGGGCCCGGGCCGCCGAATTGTTGGCGGCGGTGGGCCTGCCCGAACCCGCGCGCCTGCTGGAAAGCCATCCGCATATGCTCTCCGGCGGCATGCGCCAGCGCGTGCTGATCGCCATGGCGCTCGCCGGCGATCCGGCGTTGCTGGTGGCGGACGAACCCACCACTGCGCTCGATGTCACGGTGCAGGCACAGGTGCTCGCGCTGATCGCGGGCCTGGTCGCGGAACGCGGCCTGGCGCTGATGCTGATCAGTCACGACCTCGGCGTTGTCGCGGCGTCCTGTGCGCGCGTCGCCGTAATGTATGCTGGCACGGTGGTGGAGGAAGCGGCGACACGGGAACTCCTGGCGCGACCGCTGCATCCCTATGCCCGCGGATTGCTGGCCGCCGTGCCCGATCTCGATCATCCGGAGCATCGTCCGCAGGGCATTGCCGGCAGCATTCCCGGCCTCATCGCGCCGCCTCCGGGCTGTCGCTTCCATCCACGCTGCCCCATCGCGACGGCGCGTTGCCGCAGCGAGAAGCCGCTGCCGCGCGAGATCCTTCCCGGCCGCGCTGTCGCCTGCCATCACGCCGCGCCATGATGGAACCGCTGCTTCGCGCCGAGGGCCTGTCCCGCATCTTCGAAGGCCGCCGCAGGATGTTCCGCGCACCGGCGCAGGTGCACGCAGTCGCCGGCCTGGACCTGACGCTGAATCGTGGCGAGGCTCTCGGCATCGTCGGAGAATCCGGCTGCGGCAAATCCACCCTCGCACGTCTGCTGTTGCGACTGATCCCCCTATCGGCTGGTACGATCCGCTTCGACGGACAGGACATCACGACGCTGGGCGAAGCGGCGCTGCGGCCGCTGCGGCGGCGCATGCAGCTCATCCACCAGAATCCCTCAGCCGCGCTCGATCCACGCCTGACGGCGGAAGACGCCGTGGCCGAGCCTCTGCGCATCCACGGCGTTGCCTCCGGTTCCGCGCTGCGGGACCGGGTGGCGGGATTGCTGGCGGAGGTCGGCCTGCCATCGGCCTTCCTGCATCGCTTCCCGCACGAACTCTCCGGGGGGCAGAAGCAGCGCGTGTGCATCGCGCGCTCCCTGGCGTTGGAGCCGGAGCTGCTCGTGCTGGACGAGCCAACCTCGGCGCTCGACGTGTCGGTGCAGGCGCAGATCCTCGACGTGTTGGATGCGCTGCGGGCGCGGCGTGGCCTCGCTTATCTCTTCATCAGCCACAACCTCGCTGTCGTGCGTCAGGTCTGCGAGCGCGTGGCAGTCATGTATCTCGGCCGTATCGTCGAGGAAGGCGCGGCGGCCGAAGTGCTCGGCGCACCGCGCCATCCCTATACGCGCGCGCTGCTCGCTTCGGTGCCACGGCTCGAAGCGAGCGGCCCGCCGCCCGCTGCACCGGGCGAACCACCCAATCCGGCCGCGCCGCCTTCCGGCTGCGCGTTCAACCCGCGCTGCCCGATCGTGGCGCCCGAGTGTCGCGCGGGAATGCCCGCCCTGATCGCACTGCCGGACGGGCACCGGCTGCGCTGCCCGCGCGCGGCCTGAGGTATGTTGGAAAGGGGCTCTGCCCCTCTCCAAGCCTCACGCCGCCAAAGGCCCAAAGGTCTCTGGACACCTCGATCTGGTGTTGGGCGGGTGGGCCGATCGCGATCGACGGACGCACATTGGGCGCGTCGCGCCGTCTTCGACCCGGTGCGTGCTACGGTGCGACCGACAGGCCCCGCACCTGATGCTTGGCAATGAGTGACGCGACGAAGCCCGACCCCTTCGCTTCCGCGACGAACTCGCTCAGGAAGGCCGCGGCCGCGTCATTGCCGCGCGCCGTGCCGATCGCCTGCTGCACGGCACTGAACTGCCCATCCAGGATGCGCGCGCCGGGCAGCTTCGCGACGTCCTGCAGCAGCCGCGGCCGCAGTCCTGCCAGCGCCTCCAGCTTCCGGTCGAGGAAGAGGGTCAGCGCGCCATCCAGCCCTTCCGCGCGCAGCAGGGTCGCCTGGCGGATGTTGCGGTCGAGCCAGAGATCATAGGCCGCGCGCGCCGTGCTCGCGATGCGCACGCCTGGCCGGTCCACCTCGTCGATGCTGGCGATGGGCGAGCCCGCCGGCACCAGATAGGTCGCCTCGATCTCCACATAGGCCGGGGTGAAGGCGATGGTCTCGGCGCGCTGCGGTTCGGCGCCGATCAGGCCGATGTCCCACGCATCCGTGCCCGCCGCATCGGCGAGCAGGCCGGGCGAGGCGTAGGGCACCAACCGCAGCGGCAGGCCCAGCCGATCCGCCACCGCGCGTGCCATGTCGGGCGCGACGCCGACCGGGCTGCCATGCTCGTCCCGCCCGGTGACGAGCAGGAAGTTGCTGAGGTTGATCCCGGCACGCAGCACGCCGTGCGGTGCGATCTGGGCGATGATGTCGGGCGACATGGGCGATTCCGTCTCCTGTCGCGGCAGTAGAGGCCGGACGCGCCAGCGCGGCAACGGCCTTCCCGCGATGCGCGGCGCGGGCCATCATCCGTCGCATGACAACCTTGCCTGTCTTTGTCATCGGCCAGGCGCCGCGTCCGGATCTCGCCGCCGAGATCGCAGCCGCCGTGCCGGGCCTGACCATCGCGATGCGTGGCGCGCTCGATGGCCTGACGCGCGCGGAGATCGGCGCGCTCGCGCCGCGCGACGGCGCCGACACACTGTTCACCATCCTGCCTGATGGCGCTTCCGTCTCCATCTCCAAGGCTGCCGTGACGGAACGGATGAAGGCGCTGCTGGCGGCGACGCGTGGCCCGGTCCTGTTGGCCTGCACCGGGGCCTTCAAGGGCCTGCCGGACCGGCCCGGGCTGGTGCAGCCCTCGGCGGTGCTGAATGGTCTCGCGGCGGCGCTGCTGCCGCGCGGCAGGCTCGGCCTGTTCGTGCCGCTGCCGGAGCAGGCGGAAGCGCTCGGCGGCTCGCGGGCGCGGGACGGGCTCTCGGTGGTGGTGCGGCCGCTGCGCCCGCAATCGGATGCGGCGACGCGTGAGGCGGCGATGGCGGCCATGGCTCGGGAGAAGCCGGACCTGCTGGTGCTGGACTGCATTTCCTATACAAGAACGGACAAGGCAGCGGCCGTCGCAGCGATGGATTGCCCGGTGCTGCTGTCCGTTGCGGTCGCGGCGCGCGCCGCGGCCTGTCTTCTGCCGGAGTCCTGATGCGCGACATCACCTTGGACGAGATCGAGGCGCTCGCTGTCGGCGCCTGGGTCCTGGGCACGGGGGGCGGCGGATCGCCCTATCTCGGCCTGCTCAACATGCGACGCCTCTATGCCGAGGGGCATCGCGTCCAGCTCATGGATCCCGACGAACTGGCCGATGATGATCTCGTCGCGGTGGTGTCGAACATGGGCGCGCCGCTGGTCGGGCAGGAACGGCTGGTGGACAGTGCCAATATCGGCCGCGCCGTGACGCTGATGGAGGAGTATCTCGGTTGCTCCTTCCGCGCGATCATGTCGGTGGAGATCGGCGGCAACAACGGCGTGCAGCCGCTGCTCGCCGCTGCGGAAACCGGCAAGCCGGTCGTCGATGCGGACGCGATGGGCCGTGCCTACCCCGAGGCGCAGATGACCTCCTTCGCGGTGGGGGACCTCAAACCCTGGCCGCTGTCGCTGGTTGATCCACGCGGAGTCGAAGGCATCGTCGCGAAGGTGCCGTCCTGGAAATGGATGGAACGCCTGTCGCGCAAGATGTGCGTCGAGGTCGGGTCCATCGCCGCCACCTGCAAGGCGCCGCGGACGGGGGCGGAGGTGCGGCAATGGGGCATCCTGCGCACCACCACGCAGGCGATCGCGCTGGGCCAGGCGATCCGCGCGGCGCAGCGCGACCATCGCGACCCGGTGCAGGCGATCCTGGCGCAGGAGAACGGGAAGCTGCTGTTCCGCGGCAAGGTGGCGGATATCGCGCGCCGCGCCACGGAGGGCTTCCTGCGCGGCACGGCAACGCTGGACGGATTGGACGAATCGCGCGGCAGCCGCTTCGAACTCGCCTTCCAGAACGAATGGGCGGTGGGCTGGCAGGATGGGGTACCGCGGGTGATGACGCCGGATCTGATCTGCGTGCTGGATACGGTGAGCGGCGAGGCGATCGGGACCGAGGTGCTGCGCTATGGCCAGCGCGTGACGGTCATCGCGCTGCCGGCGCCGAAGGTGTTCCTCTCGCCACGGGGGCTCGATTTCGTGGGACCTCGGGCCTTCGGTTACGACCTCGATTTCAAGTCGGTGTTCGCATGAGGCGGCGGATCGGTATCGATGTCGGCGGCACCAACACGGATGTGGTGCTGCTGGAAGACGACCGCGTGCTGCATGCGGCCAAGACACCCACCACGGCCGATGTGCTGACCGGTGTGCGAACCGCGCTGGAAAGCGCGGCCGCCGTGATGGGGCCGCAGGGCGTGCAGGCGGTGATGATCGGCACCACGCATTTCGTGAATGCGGTGGTGCAGCGGCGCGACCTCGCGAAGGTCGGTGCCTTGCGGCTCGGCCTGCCGGCCTCACGCTCGCTGCCGCCCTTCTGCGACTGGCCGGAGGATCTCGCCGCGCTGGTGCGCGGCCAGGTGCACATGGTCGAGGGCGGCCACGACTATGACGGCCGGCCCATCATGCCGCTGGATGAGCGCGCGGTGGCCGAAGCGGCCCGCGCGATGAAGGCGGCCGGTATCGGCTGCGTGGCGATCAGCAGCATCTTCTCGCCGCTCGATCCCGGCATGGAGGAACGCGCCGCGGCGATCCTGCGCGAGGAGATGCCCGACGCCGCCATCACGCTGTCGCACGACCTCGGGCGCATCGGCCTGCTGGAACGCGAGAATGTCGCGCTGCTGAATGCCTGCCTCGCACCGCTCGCGCGGCACACCGTGCAGGCCTTCGAGGAGGCGTTGCGCCAGGCCGGCATCGCCGCGCCGCTCTACATCACGCAGAATGACGGCACGGTCATCCGCGCGGAGCTCGCCGAGCGCTTCCCGGTGCTGTCCTTCGCCTCCGGCCCGACCAATTCCATGCGCGGCGCGGCCTTCCTGACGGGGGTGAAGGATGCGCTGGTGGTGGATGTCGGCGGCACCACCAGCGATCTCGGCGCGCTGAAGGCGGGCTTCCCGCGCGAGGCGAATGCCGTCGTGCATGTCGGCGGCGTGCGCACGCTGTTCCGCATGCCGGATCTGCTCTCCATCGGCCTCGGCGGCGGGTCGCATGTCGCGCGCGGCGCGGATGGGCGCGTGACCATCGGGCCGCGCAGCGTCGGCTTCCGCCTGCCGGAGCTCGCGCGCATCTTCGGCGGGCCGCAGCTCACCACCAGCGATATCGCCGTGCGGGCGGGCATGCTGTCCCTGGGCGATGCATCGCGCGTCGCCGATATCGAGGAGGCGCTGGTGCGCGACGCGTTGGCGGAGGCCGCGCGCATGCTGGAGGAATCGGTCGATCGCATGAAGACCGAGGCCGCCGCCGTGCCGCTGCTCGCCGTGGGCGGCGGTGCCTTCCTGGTGCCGGATGCGCTGCCCGGCGTGTCGGAAGTGCTGCGCCCCGCCCATGCCGCCGTCGCCAATGCGGTGGGCGCGGCGATCGCGCAGGTCAGCGGCGAGGCCGACCAGGTCTTCCAGGGCATGACCCGCGCGGAAGCCATGGTCGCGGCCGAGCGCATCGCGCGCGATCGCGCCGTCGAGGCCGGTGCCGATGGCGCAACGCTGTCGCTGGTCGATATCGAGGACCTGCCCATCGCCTATCTGCCCGGCGGCGCCTTGCGCGTCCGGGCGCGGGTGGTGGGGGAGATCGCGGCCTGAGAACGAAGGAGGACGTCCCATGATCCACGAACTGCGCATCTATCGCTGCCTGCCTGGCCGCCTGCCCGCGCTGCTCAAGCGCTTCGAGACCGTCACGCTGACGATCTGGGAGCGTCATGGCATCCGACAGGCGGGCTTCTGGACGACCCTTGTCGGGGAGTCGAACCAGGATCTGCACTACCTGCTCGCCTGGGAATCCATGGCGGAGCGCGAGGCGAAGTGGACAGCGTTCCAGAACGACCCGGAATGGATCGCCAAGCGGGCGGACTCCGAGAAGGACGGCCCCATCGTCGGCAACATCGTCAACGCCTTCCTGCAGCCGACGGGCTTCTCCGCGGTGAAGTAGGGTGCGCTTCAACCACGTCGCCAACCGTCTCGATGCGCGGCATTTCGAGACGGTGGTGGAGATGCTGACCGGCCAGCTCGGCTTCGTCGAGTTGCGGCGCACCGAACGCGCCATATGGCTGCGTCAGCCTGGCAGCAACATCGACCTGCAATTCAGCCGCAGCGCGACCGAGGCGCGGGACGAGGACAAGCGACGCTCGCAGGTCTCCTTCCTCAGCGCGACGCCGAGGGCCGATCTTGACGCGCTGGCGGCCTGGTTCGCGGCGCGGGGGCTTGCCGCCGAGGTCGGAGCCTATTCCGACCGGGAGTTCTTCCTCGATGTCCCGGCGGCCTTCGTCGATTTCGTCATCGAGGCCATGCGGCCGGAACTCGCCGATTACGGGGATGTGCCTGGTCTCTGATTCATGGCTGGAACGCGTTTCTGCTCCGCGGAAGTCACTTCAGAGCAGGAAAATCCCCGATCCGCTTCCGGGCGAGATGGCGCTGCTTTGGCGGGCAGATCAGGCGCGTTCTGAGCTGTCAGCGTCGCCGCAGTGCCGCTTTGATCACCATCATCGCCCAAATGCGCGCCAATTGAACGCACGATAGTCATCCCATCGGTCAGCTCTTGCATACAAACCGGCTCTAGACCGTTCCGCTGAGCGGACATGACCGTGGCACGGCTTTCGCTACCCACGCTTTCGTGCACCAGGCGACAGCGCGCCGATCCCCGGCCGCGTCTGCCCCGCTCGGCACCGAGAAGAACGGGTGAGGGTCCAAACACGATGACCGAGACAAGGAAGATTACGCGCCGTGCGGCGCTGGCGGGGCTTTCCACGGCGCTGGCGATGCCCGCCTTCCGTCCTTCCTTCGCGCAGGCCGCACCGATCAAGGTGGGCGTGCTGCATTCGCTGTCCGGGACGATGGCGATCTCCGAGACCGCGCTGCGCGACACCGTGCTGATGATGGTCGAATACCAGAACAGCAAGGGCGGCGTGATGGGCCGGCGGCTCGAAGCGGTGGTGGTCGACCCGGCCTCCAACTGGCCGCTTTTCGCCGAGAAGGCGCGCGAGCTGCTGCAGGTCCACAAGGTGGACGTGACCTTCGGCTGCTGGACCTCGGTGTCCCGCAAATCCGTGCTGCCGGTCTTCGAGGAATTGAACGGCATGCTCTTCTACCCCGTCCAGTACGAGGGCGAGGAAGAGAGCCGCAACATCTTCTACACCGGCGCGGCGCCGAACCAGCAGGCGATCCCGGCGGTGGAATACCTGATGGGCCCGGATGGCGGCGAGGCGAAGCGCATCGTCCTGCTCGGCACCGACTACGTCTATCCGCGGACCACCAACCGCATCCTGCGCGGCTTCCTGAACTCCAAGGGCATCACCGATGCCGACATCATGGAGGAGTACACCCCCTTCGGTCACAGCGACTGGCAGGGCATCGTCAGCCGCGTGAAGACCTTCGCCAACCAGGGCAAGAAGACCGCGATCGTGTCGACCATCAATGGCGACGCGAACGTTCCCTTCTACCGCGAGCTCGGCAATCAGGGCATCAAGGCCGAGGACATCCCCTGCGTCGCCTTCTCGGTGGGCGAGGAGGAGCTGGCCGGCATCGACACCCGCCCGCTGGTCGGCCACCTCGCCGCCTGGAACTACTTCATGTCGGTGCAGTCGCCGGCGAACACCGAGTTCAAGAATCTCTGGCAGGCCTACATCAAGAACCCGCGCCGCGTGACCAACGACCCGATGGAAGCCACCTATACCGGCTTCAACATGTGGGCGCAGGCCGTGGCCAAGGCCGGCACCACCGCGGTGGATGCGGTGCGCACGGCGATGATCGGCCAGAAGTTCGCCGCGCCCTGCGGCTACACCGAGGAGATGCTCGCCAACCACCACCTGTCCAAGCCGGTGATGATCGGCGAGATCCAGGCGGATGGTCAGTTCAACATCGTCTACAAGACGCCCGAGGTGGTGCCGGCCGAGAACTGGTCGCGCTTCATCCCCGAGAACGCCAACCGTCGCCGCGGCTGAGCGGACAGGATCGGGCGTACCCCCGTGCGCCCCGTCCATTCTGCCATGAAGCGCATTCTCCTCCTCATCCTTCTGTTCGCCGCGTCGGCGCTGCCGGCGCGCGCGCAGGATGCTTTCGTCGCGGCCCTGTCGGGCCTGGGCGGCAATTTCAGCGCGCAGGTGGAGGCGGCGGAACGCCTCGGTGCGCTCGGCGATTCACGGGCCCTGCCGGCGCTGCGCGCCCTGTCCGATGGGCGCCTGTTGCGCGGCGGCGATGGCACGCTGCTGATCCGCGACGGCACGACGCTGACCGACGCCGCGACGGGCGCGACCGTGACACCCGAGGCGGAGCCCCAACGCATCACCATCAACAATCGCGTGCGCGGTGCCCTGCGCGGCGCGATCGGGCGCTTGCAGATCGTCTCCACCGACCCCGCCGAGCGCCTTGCCGCCGCCGAGGCGGTCTTCCGTACGCGCAGTGCCGAGAATGTGCCGCTGCTCGAGACGGCGCTGGCGCGGGAGGGCGTGCCGCGCATCCGTGAACAGCTTGCGCTTGCGCTGGCAGCGTCGCGCCTTGTCGCGGCCGATGCGGCGGTGAAGATCGCGGGCATCGAGGCGCTGGGGACGACCGGATCGCCCGAGGCGCGGTCCCTGTTGCTGGAAGCACGCGCCGCCAATCCGGACCTTGCCGAGCGCATTGACGCCGCCATCGCCACGATCGATCAGCGCCTGGCGGTCCGCCGCGCGGCGGAGACGCTGTTCCAGGGCCTGTCGCTCGGCTCGGTGCTGCTGCTGGCGGCACTGGGCCTCGCCGTCACCTTCGGCGTGATGGGCGTGATCAACATGGCGCACGGCGAATTCGTCATGCTCGGCGCCTATACGACTGTGGTGGTGCAGGACCTGCTGCGCGACATCCCGGCGCTGCAGCCCTGGTCGCTGCCGCTCGCCGTGCCTGCCGCCTTCCTGGTCACGGCCGCCGCCGGCGCCGCCATGGAACGCGGACTGGTGCGCCACCTCTACGGCCGCCCGCTCGAGACGCTGCTGATGACCTTCGGCGTGGGCATGATGATCCAGCAGGCGGTGCGCCTGGTCTTCGGGGCGCAGAACCGGGAGGTGATCTCGCCGCCCTGGATGCAGGGCACGCTGCTGCTTCCCTTCGACATTCCCGTCACCGCGAACCGCCTGTGGATCCTGTGCTTCTCCCTGGTGGTGTTCGGGCTGATCGTGGCCGCCATCCGCTTCACCCGCTTCGGGCTGGAGATGCGGGCGGTGACGCAGCGCCGCCCGATCGCGGCCGCCATGGGCATCCGCACCGGCCGCGTCGACGCGCTGACCTTCGCCTTCGGGTCGGGCATCGCCGGTATCGCCGGCGTGGCGCTGTCGCAGATCGACAATGTCTCGCCCAACCTCGGTACGGGCTACATCATCGACAGCTTCCTCGTCGTCGTCTTCGGCGGCGTCGGCAGCCTGGCCGGGACGCTGATCGCGGCCTTCGGACTCGGCGTGATCAACAAGATCCTGGAGCCCTGGGCGGGCGCGGTGCTGGCGAAGGTCTTCGTGCTGGTGGCGGTGATGGTCTTCATCCAGCGCCGCCCACGCGGCCTGTTTCCCCAGAAGGGACGGGCGGCCGAAGCATGAGCGCGACCACCCTCGACACCGCCGGCACCTCGCGCGCAAGGCTCGGCCTGCGTGCGGCGATGATCGCGGCGGTGGTGATCCTCGCCGCCTTCCCGCTGCTGAACATGCTGCCGCAGGACAATGTGCTCCACGTGTCGGACTTCCTCGTCTCGGTGTCCGGCAAGTGGATCTGCTACGCCATCCTGGCGCTGTCGCTCGACCTCGCCTGGGGCTATGCGGGCATCCTCTCGCTCGGCCATGGCGCCTTCTTCGCGCTCGGCGGTTACGCGATGGGGATGCATCTGATGCGGCTGATCGGGCCGCGCGGCGTCTATGGCCATCCGGTGCTGCCGGACTTCATGGTTTTCCTCGGCTATCGGGAACTGCCCTGGTACTGGCTCGGCTTCGACCACTTCGCCTTCGCGATGCTGATGGTGCTGCTGGTGCCGGGCTTCCTGGCGCTGGTGCTGGGCTGGCTGTGTTTTCGCTCCCGCATCACGGGGGTCTATCTCTCGATCATCACGCAGGCGATGACCTATGCGCTGATGCTTGCCTTCTTCCGCAACGACATGGGCTTCGGCGGCAACAACGGCTTCACGGATTTCAAGGAGCTGCTGGGCATGCCGCTCAATACGGGCACGGCGCGGGCGGTGCTGTTCTACGCCTCGCTGGTCACGCTGGTCGGCGCCTATCTGCTGTGCCGCTGGATGACGCGCACAAAGTATGGCCGCGTGCTGACGGCGATCCGCGACGCGGAAAACCGGGTGCGCTTCCTCGGCTACGACACCACCAGCCACAAGCTTTTCGCCTTTGTGGTCTCGGCGATGCTCGCGGGGTTGGCGGGGGCGCTCTACGTGCCGCAGGTCGGCATCATCAACCCCGGCGAGTTCAGCCCGGGCAATTCCATCGAGGCCGTGATCTGGGTTGCCGTCGGCGGGCGGGGCACGCTGGTCGGTGCCGCACTCGGCGCCTTCAGCGTGAATGGGCTCAAGACCTGGCTGACCAGTGCGGCGCCCGACCTCTGGCTGTTCGTGCTGGGCGCGCTTTTCGTCGCGGTGACGCTGTTCCTGCCGAAAGGCTTGATCGGCCTGATGCAGGGGCGCGGCAAATGAAGGGTCGGCGGCTCTACCTCGACGGCGTCTCGGTCGTCTTCGACGGCTTCCGCGCGCTGAACAACCTTGCCCTGCTCGTCGAACCAGGCGAGATGCGCGCCGTCATCGGCCCGAATGGCGCGGGAAAGACCACGATGATGGACGTGATCACCGGGAAGACCCGCCCGACCGCGGGCATCGTCACCTTCGGCGATCTCGACCTGACGCGGATGGATGAGGCGTCGATCGCCAATCTCGGCATCGGCCGCAAGTTCCAGAAGCCGACCGTCTTCGACGCGCTGACGGTGTTCGAGAACCTTGAGCTCGCGCTGAAGGCGCCGCGTGGCCCGATCCCGTGCCTGCGCTGGATCCTGCCCGATCCCGGCCGCGCGCGGATCGAGGAGGTGATGACCGAGATCGGCCTGACCGAACGCGCCTATGACCGCGCCGGCATCCTGTCCCACGGCCAGAAGCAGTGGCTGGAGATCGGGATGCTGATGATGCAGGAACCCGACCTGATGCTGGTGGACGAACCCGTCGCCGGCATGACGGATGCCGAGACGGAACACACCGCGAAACTGCTCGCGCGCATCGCGGGCAGGCACAGCGTCGTGGTGGTGGAGCATGATCTGGAATTCGTCCGTGCCCTCGGCTGCAAGGTGACCGTGCTGCACGAGGGCACGGTGCTGTCGGAGGGTTCCATCGACCATGTGCAGAACGACCCGCGTGTGGTCGAGGTCTATCTGGGGCGCTGACCATGATGCCCTCGCATCCGCTCGCGCATCCTGGCCAGCCTTTGTTCGGGCGGCCGATTCACGGCTTCGGCCGCAAGCAGCCTGCGCCGATCGGACGCTGACCCATGCTCGATGCCGCCAATATCGACCTCTTCTATGGCGCCAGCCGCTGCCTGCGCGGTGTGTCGCTGGTGGCCGAACCCGGCAAGGTCACGGCCATCCTGGGTCGGAACGGCGTGGGCAAGTCATCCCTTCTGCGCGCCATCATGGGGCTGGAGCGCATCCAGAGCGGTACCATCACCTGGGAGGGGCGCGACATCACGCGCCTCGGCCCGGCGGAGCGGGCGCGCGCGGGCATCGGCTACGTGCCGCAGGGGCGCGAGATCTTTCCTTTCCTGACGGTGCAGGAGAACATGGAGACGGCGCTCGCCGCCGCGCCGCGCGGCTCGGGTGTGCCCGGCGATGTCTTCGACCTGTTCCCGATCCTGCGGCAATTCCTGCGCCGGCGCGGCGGTGACCTGTCGGGTGGCCAGCAACAGCAGCTTGCGCTGGCGCGCGCGCTCTGCGCCCGGCCGCGGCTGCTGATCCTCGACGAACCCACGGAGGGCATCCAGCCCTCGGTCATCAAGGATATCGGCCGCGTCATCCGCCATCTGTCGCGTGACCGCGGCATGGCGATCATCCTGGTCGAGCAGTACTACGATTTCGCCCGCGAACTCGCCGACAGCATCGCGGTGATGGTGCGTGGCGAAGTCGCCCTGCACGGCCCCGCGGACAGCCTGGCCGAGGAGCAGGTGAGGCCCCTTCTGACGGTGTGATGCGGCCTTCCTTGCGCAGCATCGGCTGCGCAATGGTCGGGCGGAACCGGAGGGGCGCGGCCCCTCCGGACCTCCCCGCCAGGCCACAGTGTGGCCTGGACCGCCGGGACTTGGTGCTGGGCGCCATGCCGACGCTGAACCCTCGCAGCGCGCTCGGTGCACAAGCGTGGGTTTCGGCGCTCATCCTGACCGTGGTGCAAGGCGCCAAGTGGAGGTTTGCAAAGGCCTTTCGGCCTTTGCTGGGGTGGTTTGGAGGGGCAAAGCCCCTCCAAACCACAACGGC
>JAYRJZ010000109.1:0-17792 GCA_041906015.1 Roseomonas sp. | reverse complement strand
AGCCGAGCGGCCCGAACAGCCCCGCCGCGAGGAGGGCGAGTCCCACCACGATACGCAGGACGCGGTCGATACCACCCACATTGCAGCTCATTGCTTCATTCCTTCACGGCGCCGGCGTCATCCGGCGATGACGCTGATTTTCCCACCGCGACGCAGGTCGCGTCGGTGACGATGTCACGCGCCAGCCGGTCCGCCGCGGATGCGCGCCAGCGCCGCGGTATTCAGCGGCGTGACCGCGCCGCGTTCGGTCTGCACCAGCCCGGCCTTGGCGAAGGCGGCGAGGCGGCGGCTGACCACCTCGCGCGCCGTGCCGATATCGGCGGCGATCTCCTGCTGCGTCGCGGCCACGCGCCCCGGCGCGCGGTCGAGCAGATAGGCCGCGAGCCGCGCATCGACGCTGCGGAAGGAGAGATCCTCGATCCGCCCCATCAGCGCGCCGAGCCGCGCCGCGAATCCGGTGAGAACGAAGCTGCGGAAGGCCGCGCTGTCCTCGACCAGGGCGGCGAAGAGCGCGGCGGGGATCAGCATGCCCTCGCATTCCGCCTCCGCCGTCGCCTCGGCCGAATAGGGCTCCTTGGCGAAGAGGCAGGAGGTGGTGATGGCGCAGGGCTCGCCCGGCGCGACGCGATAGAGCAGCAGCGCGTGGCCGTCCTCGGCGATCAGGTCCACCCGGGCGCGGCCACTGCGCAGCAGAACAAAGCCCCGGCAAGGGTCACCCGGCCGGAACAGCGTCGCCCCGGCGGGCGCCTTCAGGGGAATGGCGCCGCCGGCGATGCGGGCGCGGGTCGCGGCATCGAGCGCCGCGGGCAGGGGATCGGCTCCGGTCATCCGGGCCGCAGCGTGGCCCGCCCGCCACGCCTGCTCAAGCCATTCCAACCCCCCCGGCATGGAAACGCTGCGCCGGCAGAGACTTCCCGTATAAGATTGCCAGACAGGATCAAGACGAAGCCACCGATGTCCCGTGCTGCCCTGACCGACGATAGCCCGGCCGCCTCGCGGCCTGCCTCCCGCTCCGGCCGTTTCGCCTCCGAGGCCGTGCGTGCCGTCCTGCGGCGGCGGATGATGGAAATGTTCGGGTTGCTGGTCGCGATCCTCGCGATCGGCCTCGGCGTCGCGCTGGGCAGCCACAATCCGGCCGATCCGTCGCTGAACACCGCGACGAGCGGGCCGACCACCAACCTGGCGGGACCGGCCGGGGCGATCCTGTCCGACATCATGCTCCAGGGCTTCGGCTTCGCCGCCGGCCTGCCCTGCCTTGCGCTGCTGGCCTGGGCCTTCCGGCTGGTGATGCATCGCGGCCTGGGCTCGATCGTCGCGCGCGTGCTGGGTCTGGTCATCGGCCTGCCGATCGTCGCGGCCGCACTGTCGCTCCTGCCGCTGCCGGCGCTGCTGCCGGTGGATGCCGGGCCGGGGGGGGTGGCGGGTCCGCTTGTCTCGGGCGTGGTGGTGGATGGGCTGGGCGCGCTGCTCGGGCCGCTCGGCATCCTGGCGGGGCAGGGGCTGATCATGGTCGCGGCCGTCGGCGCGACCTTCATCGCCTGTGGCCTGACGGTGGGCGAGTGGCGCGGCGCGGGCCGCGCCGCGGTCGGCGCCGGCCAGGTGGCGGTGGGTGCGGCGCGCAGCGGCGCGGCGAGCCTGCGCCGCCGCGAACGCTTCGACGAACCGCCCTTTGAACCCGAACCCGAGCCCGAGCCGGAACCGGAGCCGGAGGAACGCCCCCGTCGCGCGCGGGGGCCGGGCCTGTTCGCGCGGTTCGCCTCGCCCTTCCGCCGTGTCGGCCGTGGGGCCGGCGCGCTGTTGCGGCGCGAGCCGGAAACCGTGCCGCTCGGGTCGCTGCTGCGCGCGGCGGATGAGGCGGCGACCGCCGTGCCGCCCAACCCCACCGCCCCGCCCGCGCCGTTGCCGGGGCAGGAGGGCGATGCCCGCCCGGGGACCGAGCCGGCGGCCAAGGGCAAGCTGACGACGCGCAGCAAGGTGCTGGAACGCGCGCCCGACCGTACGCGACGGGCGCCGGAACAGCGCAGCCTCGACCTCGACGGATCGAGCTGGAAGCTGCCGCCGCTCGACCTGCTGACCGAGGCACCGGCCCGCCGCACCGGCAGGCCGTCCGAGGAATCGCTGCAGGCCAATGCGCGGCTGCTGGAATCGGTGCTCGAGGATTACGGCGTGCGCGGGCGCATCAATGAGATCCGCCCCGGCCCCGTCGTCACGCTGTATGAGCTGGAGCCCGCGCCGGGCACCAAATCGTCCCGCGTCATCGGCCTCGCCGACGACATCGCGCGGTCGATGTCCGTCATCGCGGTGCGCATCGCCACCGTCCCGGGCCGCAACGTCATCGGCATCGAGATGCCGAACACCAAGCGCGAGACGGTCTACCTGTCCGAGATGTTCGTGGACGAGGCCTGGGCGAAGAACCAGGGCCGGCTGCCGCTCGCGCTCGGCAAGGACATCGGCGGCGGGCCGGTGATCGCCGACCTCGCGCGCATGCCGCATCTGCTGATCGCGGGCACCACCGGCTCGGGCAAGTCGGTGGGGATCAACACGATGATCCTCTCGCTGCTCTACCGCTTCGGGCCGGAGGAATGCCGCTTCATCATGATCGACCCGAAGATGCTGGAACTGTCGGTCTATGACCGCATCCCGCATCTGCTGGCCCCGGTCGTGACCGAACCGCCCAAGGCGATCGGCGCGCTGAAATGGACGGTGCGGGAAATGGAGCGCCGCTATCGCGCCATGTCCCAGCTCGGCGTGCGCAACATCGGCGGCTACAACGAGAAGGTGACGGCGGCGCGCGCGCGTGGCGAGGTTCTCACGCGGAAGGTTCAGACCGGCTTCGACCCCGACACCGGCAAGCCGGTCTTCGAGGAACAGCCGCTCGCCCTCGAACCGCTGCCGATGATCGTCGTCGTCATCGACGAAATGGCCGATCTGATGATCGTCGCGGGCAAGGAGATCGAGGCCGCGGTGCAGCGCCTGGCGCAGATGGCGCGTGCCGCGGGCATCCATGTGATCATGGCGACGCAGCGCCCGTCGGTGGACGTCATCACCGGCACCATCAAGGCGAACTTCCCGACCCGTATCTCCTTCCAGGTCACCAGCAAGATCGACAGCCGTACCATCCTCGGCGAACAGGGGGCGGAACAGCTCCTCGGCCAGGGCGACATGCTGCACATGCCGGGCGGCGGCCGCCTCGCCCGCGTGCACGGCCCCTTCGTTTCCGACACCGAGGTCGAGCGCGTGGTCGAGTTCCTGCGCGAGCAGGGCGAGCCCGCCTATATCGAAGAAGTGACCGAGGATGCCGAGGAGGATGGCGGCAGCATGCCCGGCATGCTCGGCGGCAACACGGATGCCGAGGGCTCGCTCTACGACCAGGCGGTGGCACTGGTGACGCGGGAGGGCAAGGCCAGCACCAGCTTCGTGCAGCGCCACCTCAACATTGGCTACAACCGCGCGGCCAAGCTGATCGAGCAGATGGAGAAGGAAGGCGTCGTCGGCCCGGCGAATCACGTCGGCAAGCGCGAGGTGCTGGCACCGGGGCCGCGGGATTGATCGGGGCGGGGTGAAACTCTTCATCCCTGCGCCACATTCACAGGGCCAGACTGCGTGCAGCCAAGGAGAACGCCATGCGCACCACGCTCGCCGCCGCCCTGATCGCCACGCTGCCCCTCGCTGCCCAGGCGCAGGACCGGCCGCAGATCTATCCCACGCGTGACGTCGCCGTGACCTATCGCGTCTCCGGCGGTCAGACGCAGGGCGCGGAGATGACCATGCTCTGGTCCGCCGCGCAGCGCCTGATGCGCATGAACATGCCGGGCGGCCTGGGCTACATGGTCGCCGACCACCAGAACCAGCGCGGCTTCATGGTGATGGAGCCGAACCGCATGATCATGGACGTACCGATGGCCCAGGCCGCGTCCTATCAGCGCGACCTTGAGAATGCGCGCTTCACCCGTGGCGGCACGGCGAAGGTGGCGGGCACGGACTGCACCATCTGGCGCTACGAGAATCGTGGCCAGTCGGGCGAGGCCTGCGTCACGGCCGATGGCGTGATGCTGCGCGCCAGCGGCAATGCGCAGGGCCAGCAGGGCTCGCTGGAGGCCGTCCGCGTCAGCTATGGCCCGCAGGATGCGGCGCAGTTCCGCCGGCCGCAGGGCTACCAGACCATGCAGATGCCCCAGGGCATGCCGCAGGGGCTGGCCACGCCGCGCTGACGGCGACGCGCTATCATGACGCATCCCGCGTCATGAGGCCCCCATGGATTGGCACGCCACCCGCCCCGGCGAGATCGAGGGCGGTGCCCCCGACCGCAGCGACGCGACCCTGACCTTCATCGGTCGCATCCGCACGCCCTTCGCCGAGCGTGCGCAATGCCCGCATCGCGGCACGCCGGAGGGCCCGGAATGCCGTATCGAGATCGACGCGCCGTGGCGCCCCGCCCTGCGCGGGATCGCGCCGGGGGATCGCGTCGAGGTTCTCTATTGGATGCACCTCGCGCGACGGGACCTGCTGGTGCAGGCCCCGAAGGGCAGGCCGGCGCCGCTCGGCACCTTCGCCCTGCGATCGCCCAACCGGCCGAATCCCATCGCGACTTCTGATGTCGTGGTCACGGCCGTCGCCGAGGATGCGCTGACGGTGCGCAGCCTCGATTGCGTGGACGGGACGCCGTTGCTGGATCTCAAGCCGGCGCGACGGTGATTTCGAGGGGGACCGAGAGGGGCGTCGCCCCTCTCGGGCTCTCCCCAGCAAAGGCCGAAAGGCCTTTGCAAACCTCAACCTGGCGCTACGCATCACGGGCAGAATGGCGCCGAAACCCGCTCTTGCGCACGAAGCGCGCTGCGTGGGCTCGGGACGGGCGTCATGCCCAGCGCCAGGTGCCGGCGGTCCAGGCCACACTGTGGCCAGGGGACCCCATCGACGTTGCGAGCCCCCCCCCCCCCCCGGTTCCGCCCCCGTCAGGTCGCGCTCATCCGATGCGACACGTTCTTCGTGACCGTGTAGCGGGCCAGTCCCTCGCTGCCGCCCTCGCGGCCATGGCCGCTGTCCTTCACGCCGCCGAAGGGCGTCTCGGCGATGGAGGCGACGGGGTGGTTGATCGACAGGCTGCCCACTTCCCGTTCTTCGCTCAGCCTGTCGAGGCACGGGGCGGAATGGGTCAAGCCGGGCCGGCACGACTGGCGCGGCGTGGCGTTGCAGTCCAGGCTGCGCATCGCCCATGTCCTTCGGATTCGCCTTCGCCGCGGTCTTCGCGGTCGTCCATGTCCTGGTGATCCTGCGCGCCCTTCTGGTGGACGGGCGGGACCCGATGTCGCGCGCCGCCTGGGTGCTCGCGCTGCTGCTGCTGCCCGGCATCGGTGTCGGCGTCTATCTGCTGGTCGGCGAGCCGTGGCTGGCGCGGCATCTGCGCCACCGCGCCGTCATCGTCTTCGACGTGCTGGCCCGCGAGACGCGCGCGGCCACCAAGGCCGCCGCCGTTCCTGGCGATGCCATCCCCGAACGCTTCCGCGCCGCCTTCCGCCTGTGCCAGGCGCTGGCACGCGGGCCAACGGTGGGCGGCAACACGGCCCGCCTCGCCCCGGATTCCAACGCGGCCATCGCCGCCATGGTCGAAGCGATGGACGCGGCGAGCACCACCATCCACCTCTCCTTCTACATCTGGCTCGCCGACACCAACGGTCTGAAAGTGGTGGAGGCACTGTGCCGTGCCGCCCGGCGCGGCGTCACCTGCCGGGTCATCGCGGATGGCATCGGCTCGCGCCCGCTGGTGCGCTCGGCGCATTGGCGGCGCATGGGCGAGGCGGGCGTGCGGCTCGAAAGCGCCCTGCCCATCGCCAGCGGACCGCTGGTCTTCCTCGGCAACCGCGTCGACCTGCGCAACCACCGCAAGATCGTCGTCATCGACAATCGCCTGACCTTCTGCGGCAGCCAGAATTGCGCCGATCCGGAATTCCGGGTGAAGGCGAAGTATGCCCCCTGGGTGGACATCATGCTGTCCTTCGAAGGGCCGGTGGTGGCGCAGAACCAGCTCCTCTTCGCCGCGGACTGGATGGCCGAGACGGGGGAGGACCTGACCGCCCTGCTGCGCGCGCCCGTCGCACCGGCGCAGCCCGGCGGCTTCCCGGCGATCGCCTTCGGCACCGGGCCCAATTCGCCGAAAGGGTCGATGTCGGACGTCTTCGTCGCGCTGCTGGGTGGGGCAGAGCGGGAGGTGGTGATCTCCACCCCCTATTTCGTGCCGGATGCGCCGCTGTTCGCCGCGCTGGTCGCCTGCGCGCGGCGCGGGGTCGAGACCCGGTTGATCCTGCCCGCGCGCAACGATTCCTGGGCGGTGGGCGCGATCAGCAAGGCCTATTACCCTGAGCTGGTCGCCGCCGGCGTGCGGGTCTTCGAATTCCACGGCGGGCTGCTGCACGCCAAGACGCTGGTGCCGGATCGCGCCGTCGCGCTGGTCGGTTCCGCCAACATGGACCGGCGCAGCATCGACCTGAATTTCGAGAACAACATCCTGTTCTGCTCGGAGGCCATGGCGCGCGAGATCCGCGAGCGGCAGGAGAGCTATCTGCGGCAGTCCACGGAAATCCTGGCCGAGGGCCTGCGCCGCCGCACCATCCCGCGCCGGCTGTGGGAGAACACGCTGACGATGTTCAGCCCGGTGCTATAGGCCCGGCGCGAGTCATGCCGGAACCTCACTCCACGCCCACCATCACGTCCGAGGCCTTGACCACGGCATAGGCCTTGCCGCCCTTCGCCAGCTCCAGCTCCTCCGCCGCTTCGTTGGTGATCGTGGCGGTGAAGACGATGCCCGGCGCCACCTCGATCTTCACATGCGTCGTCGTCGCGCCCTTGTGGACCTCGAGGATCGTGCCGGGGAACTGATTGCGGGCGGAAAGCTTCATGGCGGTCGTCCTGCGGGGCCGTTTCGTTATATCCAATGCCATATGGCGGCGCCGGGCAAGGCTTGCATCGGCGGTGGGCCTCCCCCCATCTGGTGCGGGTATCGGAAAGGACCCGGCATGACGACGACCGACAAGACCTTCCCCGTCACGCGCACCGACGCCGAATGGCGCGCGCTGCTGACGCCCGAGCAGTATCAGGTGATGCGCGCCCATGGCACCGAACGCCCCGGAAGCTGCGCCCTGCTGCGGGAGAAGCGGCGCGGCGTCTTCGCCTGCGCGGGCTGCGGCCAGGCGCTGTTCCGCTCCGGCCGCAAGTTCGAGAGCGGCACCGGCTGGCCGAGCTTCGACACCCCCGAGCCTGACGCCATCGAGACCACCGTTGACCGCAGCTACGGCATGGTGCGCATGGAAGTGCATTGCAGTCGCTGCGGCAGCCATATGGGCCATGTCTTCGAGGACGGGCCGCCGCCGACCGGCCTGCGCTATTGCATCAACGGCGTCGCGCTCGACTTCACGCCCGACGAGACTGCCTAACCCCTCGGGCTGGCCTTTCCGCGCTGATACCAGGCGTATTTCTGCCGGGGTCGAGGGGGGCCGAGAGGGGCGCCGCCCCTCTCGGGCTCTCCCCGCCAAAGGCCGAAAGGCCTTTGGAAACCTCGACCTGGTGCCGGGCAGAATTGTCCGGCCGGGATGATGGTGGTGGCGTCGGGCCCGATCCCTGGGAGATTCGGGCATCGAGGGCAACGCACCCGCCGCTGCCTCGGCGCGCCCGTCCTGCCCAACGCCAGGTATGGGTTTCCAAAGGCCTTTCGGCCTTTGGTGGGGTGGGGTCCGGGGAGGGGCAAAGCCCTTCCCCGGCCAACCTGCGCCACATCATCGCGCCCAAGGGCGCCATCCCGCCATCCGCACCAAACACGACGCCCATCGGCACGGAGGCGGCTCTCCCCCGCCAGTCCTCCTCCTCCCGCATGGCCGCCGTCACGACGCTGCGCTTGCCCCATTTGCCGCGCCGCACTAAGTGGGGCCGCCAAGGTTCGGATCGCGAAAGGTCCCCCATGGCTCCCGACAGCACCCCTGAGCAGCTCCCCCGCCGTGCCATCCGCATGATCGAGGAGGCTTATGCCTTCGACGACGTGCTGCTGGTGCCCTCCTATTCAACGGTGCTGCCGTCGCAGACCGACACGCGCACGCGCATGACGCGGGAAATTTCCCTCAATATCCCGCTGATTTCCGCCGCGATGGACACGGTCACCGAGGGCAACATGGCGATCGCCATGGCCCAGGCCGGCGGCATCGGCGTGATCCACAAGAACCTCACCCCCGAGGAGCAGGCCGCCCAGGTCCGCCAGGTGAAGAAGTTCGAATCGGGCATGGTGGTGAACCCGCTCACCGTCCATCCCGACCAGACGCTGGCCGAGGTCCGCGCCCTGCAGGACCGCTATCACATCAGCGGCATTCCGGTGGTCGAGCGGGGCTCGGGGCGCCTCGTCGGCATCATCACCAACCGCGATGTCCGCTTCGCGACCGACCCGAATCTGCGCGTCTATGAGCTGATGACGCGGGAGAACCTGATCACCGCCTCCCCTGAGGTGACCGCGGACGAAGCCCGCACCCTGCTGCACAAGCACCGCATCGAGAAGCTGCTGGTGGTGGACGATGCCTATCGCTGCGTCGGCCTCGTCACCGTCAAGGACATGGACAAGGCCCAGGCCAACCCGAACGCGGTGAAGGACGCGATGGGCCGGCTGCGCGTCGCGGCCGCGACGGGCGTGGGCGAGGACGGCTATCACCGCGCCGAGCTGCTGGTCGCGGCCGAGGTGGACGTGATCGTGGTGGATACCGCCCATGGCCATTCGGGCGGCGTGATGAAGGCGGTGGAGCGCATCAAGCGCCTGTCCAATTCCGTCCAGGTCGTCGCCGGCAACATCGCCACCCCCGAAGGCGCGCTGGCGCTGATCGAGGCGGGCGCGGATGCGGTGAAGATCGGCATCGGCCCGGGGTCGATCTGCACGACCCGCATCGTCGCCGGCGTCGGTGTGCCGCAGCTCACGGCCGTGATGGAAAGCTCCGCCGCGGCGCGGGAGAAGGGCGTGCCGTCCATCGCCGATGGTGGCATCCGCACCTCGGGCGACCTGGCCAAGGCGATCGCTGCCGGCGCGGATTGCGCCATGATGGGCAGCGTCTTCGCCGGCACGGACGAGGCGCCGGGCGAGGTGTTCCTGTACCAGGGGCGGTCCTACAAATCCTATCGCGGCATGGGCTCGCTGGGCGCGATGGCGCGCGGCTCGGCCGACCGCTACTTCCAGGCCGAGGTGCAGGACACGCTGAAGCTGGTGCCGGAAGGCATCGAGGGGCGTGTCGGCTACAAGGGGCCGGTGGGCACCGTGGTGCACCAGATGGTCGGCGGGTTGCGCGCGGCCATGGGCTATACCGGCTGCGCGACGATCCCGGACCTGCAGGTCAATGCGCGCTTCCGGCGGATCACGGGCGCCGGGCTGCGCGAAAGCCATGTCCACGACGTGGCGATCACGCGGGAAGCGCCGAACTATCGGGCCGAGGGCTGAACGGGGAGGGGCTTTGCCCCTCCCCGCACCCCACCCCACCAAAGGCCGCAGGGCCTTTGGAAACCGATACCTGGCGTTGGGCAGGGCTGTCGTTCCCGAAACGGTGATGTGGATGCCATGCCCCGAACGCGGCGTTAGGGGCTGGTGCGCCTGGCGTGCCCGACGCCAAAGTGCCGGTTTCCAAACGCCCTGTGGCCTTTGGCGGGGAGGCTTGGAGGGGCGGCGCCCCTCCAATGGAGAAGCGCACCATGTCCATGCCCGAAGCCGTCATCTTCGACGCCTATGGCACGCTGCTCGACGTCGATGGCGCGATGGCGGCCCATGCCGCGCGTCTCGGCGACCGCTGGCCGCTGCTCTCCGCCGAATGGCGGGCGAAGCAGCTCGAATACACCTGGGTCCGCAGCCTGACGGGCCCGGCATTGCATGAGGATTTCTGGCTCTGCACCCGCGATGCCCTCGCTTTCGTCTGTGCGCGCCACGGTATCGCCGATGGCGCGTTGCAGAACGACCTGATGGAGGCCTATCGCGTCCTGCCCGCCTATCCCGAGGTTCCCGCCATGCTGCGCGCGATCCGGGCCCAGGGCATCGCGACGGCCATATTGTCGAACGGTACGCCGAACATGCTGGCGGATGCGGTCGAGGCAGCGGGCATCGCGCCGCTGGTGGATGAGGTGTTGAGCGTGGAATCCGTGGGTGTCTTCAAACCCGATCCCCGGGTGTACCGGCTGGCGACGCGGCAGTTCGGCTGCCATCAGGATGAACTCGTTTTCGTCTCGGGCAATGCCTGGGACGGCCAGGCGGCGCAGGCCTTCGGCATGCGGGTGGTGCGGGTGAACCGCACCGGCGCGCCCGACGAATACGGGCTGGAAGCAGCGGGCGTGCCCTCGCTGCGTGACCTTTCAGGACTGGCTGATCTTCTGTCGTGACCCCTTCCGCCCGTATTGCCGCCGCGATCGACCTGCTCGCGGCGCTCGAGGAACAATGCTTCGCGCCCGAGGCGCGCCGCCGCCCGGCCGATGCCGTGGCGAGCGACTTCTTCCGGGCCCGCCGCTTCATCGGCGGCGGCGACCGGCGGGAGGTCTCGGAGCGCGCCTGGGGGGTGGTGCGACAGCGGCTGCGGCTCGACTGGCACCTGGCGCGGCTGGGAATGGCGCCGACGCCGCGCCTGCTGCTGTTGGCCCAGATGCTGCTGGTCGAACGCCTGCAGCGCCAGGTGGCCGAGGCGAATTTCGATGGCTCCCGCTACGGGCCGCCGCCGCTGGATGCGGCCGAACGACGGGCGTCCGCCGCCCTGGACGCTCGGCCCCTGCTTGACCCTGCCATGCCGGAAGGGGCGCGGCTGAACCTGCCCGACTGGGTGCTGCCGGCACTCTCGGCCCGCTTCGGGGGCCGGCTGGCCGAGGAAGCCGCGGCGCTGGAAGCCGAGGCGCCGCTCGACCTGCGCGCCAACCTGCTGAAGACCGACCGCGCCGCTGCGGCGCGGACCCTGGCGGCGGAAGGGATCGCGACGGAGCCCACGCCCCTTTCCCCCTGGGGCCTGCGCCTGCCATCCCGGCGCCCGGTCACCGGCAGCGCGGCCTATCGCGAGGGGCTGATCGAGGTGCAGGACGAGGGCAGCCAGCTCATCGCCCTGCTGGCCGAGGCGCGCCCCGGCATGCGGGTGGCCGATTATTGCGCCGGGGCGGCGGGCAAGACGCTCGCCATGGCCGCGACCATGGGCAATCGGGGGCGGATCACCGCCTGCGATACCTCGGCACCCCGGCTGGAAGGGGCGGCGAAGCGCCTGCGCCGCGCGGGGGTGGACAATGCGGAACGGCACCTGCTGGCGCCCGGCGACCGCTGGGCGAAGCGCCGCGCCGGCTCCTTCGATCGGGTGCTGGTCGATGCGCCCTGCACCGGCACCGGAACCTGGCGGCGCAACCCCGATGCGCGGCTGCGCACGAGGCCACAGGACCTCGCCGAGCTTGCCGCGGTGCAATATGAGATTCTCGCGAGGGCCTCGGAACTGGTACGCCCGGGCGGACGGCTGGTCTACGCTACCTGTTCCCTCCTGCCGCAGGAGAATGAGGAGCAGATGGACCGCTTCCTGGCGCGTTCCCCCGGTTTCGCCCCGGTTCCGCTGGAACGGCTCTGGCCGGGGCTGCTGCCCGGGGTCGCGCTGCCCTGCGTCGGACCGTGGATGAGCCTGTCGCCCGGGGCGAATGGCACGGATGGCTTCTTCTGCGCGGTGCTGGAGCGCGTGCCGTGATCAGCATCCGGCGCGCGCGCCCCGGCGATGCCGCCAAGATCGGGGAGATCCATGCCGCGGTATGGCGCTCGACCTATGCCGGGATCCTGCCCGATGCCTATCTGGCGGGGCTGTCGGCGCACCGCCTGGCGGGCTTCTACCAGCGCGCGGTGCTGGATCGGCGGGAGGGACACGCCGTCTTCGTCGCGGCCGCCGGGGAGGCGGGGGTGGTCGGCTTCGCCTCGGGTGGCCGGGCGCGGCGCCAGGGCATCGCCGAGGGCGAGGTCGAGACGCTCTATCTGCTGGAGGATTGGCGCGAGCGCGGCGCGGGCCGGCGGCTGATGCGCGCGATGGGGGCGCATCTGCGGGCCGTGGGCTGCCGCTCGGCCATGCTGTGGGTGCTGCACGACAACCCGACGCGCTGGTTCTACCGCCACCTGGGCGGGCGCGAGGTGGCGCATGAGGAGATCCGCGTGGGCGGCCAGACCGTGCGCCAGTCGGCCTTTCTGTGGGACCCGATCGAGGCCCTGCTGGCCGCGACGGCGCCGGCCGCGGAGCGGTGAGCTACGGCATCATCGGCCCGGCCATGAAGGCGCCACCGAAGATCAGGTAGAGCACCAGCACGATCAGCAACAGGCCGAGGATGCCGCTGAAGCCGCCGCCGCCATAATAGCCCGAGCGGTAGCCGTAATAGCCGCCGCCCCCGAAGAGCAGCAGCAGCAGGATCACGATCAGCAGCAGGGTCATGGCGCGTCTCCTTCGGAAGGGGAGCGCCGGGCGCGGGCGAAGGTTGCATCGGCCGGTCTTGCCCGCGGCCCATTCCTGTGCTTCACGCCGCCATGGCCGACCCGATTCCTGATTCCGCCCCCCGCCACGACCGCATCCTGATCCTCGACTTCGGCAGCCAGGTGACGCAGCTCATCGCGCGCCGCCTCCGCGAAGCCGGGGTCTATTGCGAGGTCTGGCCCTTCAACAACGCCCCTGAGGCGCGCATCCGCGCCTTCGCCCCCAGGGGGATCATCTTCTCGGGCGGTCCCGCTTCCGTGACCGAAGGCGAAAGCCCCCGGGCGCCGGACTATGCCTTCGCCTCCGGCCTGCCGATCCTGGGCATCTGCTACGGGCAGCAGACCATGGCCCAGCAGCTCGGCGGCAAGGTCGAGGGCGGGCACGCCGCGGAATTCGGCCGCGCCTATGTCGACGTCACCGGCGACTGCGCCATCACCCAGGGCATCTGGGCCAAGGGCGCGCGCGAGCAGGTCTGGATGTCGCATGGCGACCGCATCACCGAACTGCCGCCAGGCTTCCGCGTGGTGGCATCCAGCGAGGGCGCGCCCTTCGCGGTGATCGCCGACGATGCCCGCCACTACTACGGCACGATGTTCCATCCGGAGGTGGTGCACACGCCGCATGGCGCGGCGCTGCTGAAGAACTTCACCAACCTCGTCTGCGGCTGTTCGGGCGACTGGACCATGGGCGCCTTCCGCGCCGAGATGGTCGAGAAGATCCGCGCCCAGGTCGGCAAGGGCAGGGTGGTCTGCGGGCTATCAGGGGGCGTCGATTCCTCCGTCGCGGCGGTGCTGATCCATGAGGCGATCGGCGACCAGCTCACCTGCATCTATGTCGATCACGGGCTGATGCGGGCCAATGAATCCGAACAGGTCGTCACCACCTTCCGCGACCGCTTCAACATCCATCTGGTGCATCGCGACGCGAGCGATCTGTTCCTCGGGCAGTTGAGCGGCGTCACCGATCCGGAGGTGAAGCGCAAGACCATCGGCCGGCTGTTCATCGAGGTGTTCGAGGAAGAGCAGAAGAAGATCGGCGGCGCGGATTTCCTCGCGCAAGGGACGCTCTATCCGGATGTGATCGAGAGCGTGTCCGCCACCGGCGGGCCGTCCGTGACCATCAAGTCGCACCACAATGTCGGCGGCCTGCCCGAGGGGATGCGCATGCAGCTCGTCGAGCCGCTGCGCGACCTGTTCAAGGACGAGGTGCGCGCGCTCGGCCGCGAGCTCGGCATCCCCGAGGAGATCGTCGGCCGCCATCCCTTCCCGGGGCCGGGCCTCGCCATCCGCATCCCCGGCGAGGTGACGCGCGACAAGGCCGACCTGCTGCGCAAGGTGGATGTCATCTACCTGGAGGAGATCCGCGCCGCCGGGCTGTATGATGCGATCTGGCAGGCCTTCGCCGTGCTGCTGCCGGTGCGCACCGTGGGCGTGATGGGCGATGGCCGCACCTACGACCAGGCCTGCGCGCTCCGCGCGGTGACCTCCACCGACGGCATGACGGCGGATGTCTATCCATTCACCATGGAATTCCTGAGCCGCGTGGCGAACCGCATCGTCAACGAGGTGCGCGGCATCAATCGCGTGACCTATGACATCACCTCGAAGCCGCCGGGGACGATCGAGTGGGAGTGATGACGGCTGCCGACCTGAAGGCCTCGCTCTGCCGCCACATCGACGCACGGCGCGATGATGTCATCGCGCTGCTGCAGGACTTCCTGCGCATCCGCTCGGTCAACCCGCCGGGCGACACGCGGGAGGCGGCGGATTTCGTGCGCGGCATCCTCGACCGCTTCGGGCTCGAACACCGCACGCTGGCGGCGCGGGAGGACATGCCCAACATCCTCTCCTGCTGGCATGCGCCCGTGGTCGGCCGGCACCTGGTGCTGAACGGGCACATGGACGTCTTCCCCGTCTCCGACGAACGCCTCTGGGCGGCGGAGATCGTGGGCGACCGCATCGTCGCGCGCGGTGCGTCCGACATGAAGACCGGCACGCTGGCGTCGATCCTCACCTACGGGCTGCTCTATCCCTATCGCGACCGCCTGTTCGGCAAGCTGACGCTGACGGTGGTGTCGGACGAACAGTCCGGCGGGCGCTACGGCACGAAGTTCCTCTTCGAGAATCACGAGGCC
Organism: Roseomonas sp.; assembly: GCA_041906015.1. Lineage (GTDB taxonomy): Bacteria > Pseudomonadota > Alphaproteobacteria > Acetobacterales > Acetobacteraceae > Neoroseomonas. The sequence continues at coordinate 3,188 of JAYRJZ010000109.1, read as the reverse complement.
GAGGTCGCCGGCGATTGCTGCCTGAACGGGGAACCGAGCGGCCTCGGCAATATCCGCTTCCTCGAGAAGGGCACGCTGCGCTTCTCGCTGTCCGCCAGCGGCCCGGGTGGGCATGGCGGCTATCCGCATCGCGCGAACAACCCGATCCGACAGATCGTCGCTGCGACCCAGGCGCTCTACGACCGCTATCACCTCAAGCTGGCCGCGATGCCTGAGGAGATCGTCGCCGTGCTGCGCGACCCGGCGAGCATCGCCGCGGCCGATGCGATCCTGGGTGCGGGCGCGGCCGACAACGCGCTGCGCATCACGGTGAATGCCGGCGTCATCCAGGGGGGGCGTAAGGCCACGCAGATCCCGACCGATGCCAGCGTGCAGGTCGACATCCGCGTGCCCTACGGCCCGGACCTCGACCGCCTGCGTGCGGAACTGCCGGGCCTCGCCGCGGAATTCGGCTGCACCCTCGCGATCAACGAGGACCATTCCTATCCCGCGAGCGGCACCGAGCCCGATGGCGAGATGGCGCTGATCCTGCGCGACAACACCAAGGCATTGCTCGGCATCGACGCGCCGCCGGTGTGCAGCCTGGGTGGCACCGACATGCGCTACTGGCGCTGGCGCGGCATTCCCGCGGTGGTGATCGGCCCCTCGGGCCTGTCCATGGGCACCGACGAGGAGCATGTGACCATCGACGAGGCCATCGCCGTGCTGAAGCTGCAGGTGATGTGCGCGATCGACTATCTCTCGGTGCCCGCGCCGGGCTGAGGCGTAGCCGTCGCGGCTTGCGTGAAGTTCCCGTTTTGTTCTAGTGATGGCGCGGTCGCCTTCAGCGGGGCCGCCATCCGATGCAACTCGCCTTCGACTTCGCCGAGAACGCGCGTCCCGTGCTCCCGGGCCGGTCGGAGCGGCTGTTCTTCGGCGTCATGCCGGGCGGCGACGCGCTGCCGGCGCTCGCGCGCTTCGCCGAGGCCTTCCTCGCCCGCCATGCGCCCGGAGCGCGACCCATCGCGTCCGAGCGCCTGCATGTCTCCCTCCATCACCTGCGCGACGATGTCCGCTTGCGCGAGTCCACGCTCTTCGCCGCGCGCCAGGCGGCGCGGCGCATCGCGCTGCATCCCTTCCAGCAGCGCTTCCACCGGGCGACGGGCTTCCCGGCCCTGTCGCCGCGGAAGGCCGGCTGTCCGCTCGTCCTGCTGGCCGATGGCGAGGGGCTGCCCACGCTGCACCGGCAGATCGCATCGGGCCTGGCGGCCATCGGGTGGCGTGCGGGCGGCATCGGTGCGCCGCATATGACGCTGGCCTATGCGCGCAGGCCGCTGCCTGCCGCCACTGTACCGCCGATCGGCTTCGAGGTGCGCGAGGTGCTGCTGATCCACAGCCGCCGGGGCCTGTCCGAGTACCGGGTCATCGAGCGCTGGCCTCTGCGCGGCTGAGGGCGGGGGGGATGGGCGCGGCCGCCACGCGGCCTATGATGGATGGCCCCGGGCGCCGATGGCCCGTGATGCTTCAGGTGGGAACCCAAGGCGTGTCGAAGGCGACGCGAGCGACGACCATGCTGGCGAAGGCGGGCATCGCCTTCACCATCCACAGCTACGACTACGACCCTGATGCCGACAGCATCGGGTTGCAGGCGGCCGAGGCGCTGGGCGAGCCCCCGGACCGCGTGCTCAAGACGCTGATGGCGCTGGTGGACGGCAAGCCGGCCTGCGTCATCGTCCCCTCCGACCACGAGGTGTCGATGAAGCGCCTGGCGGCCGCCCTCGGGGCGAAGTCGGCGCAGATGATGAAGCCGCCCGAGGCGGAGCGCATCACCGGCTACAAGGTCGGCGGCATCAGCCCCTTCGGCCAGGCCCGGCCCGTGCGCACCGCGTTCGAGGCACAGGCCCTCGCGCATGATCTGGTCTACATGAATGGCGGTCAGCGCGGCTTGCAGGTGCGGATGAACCCGCGCGACGCGGTCGCGGTGCTGAAGGCGATCGTCGCAGCCGTCGTGGCGTGACATTGGCCGGCCCGCCCGCTGCCTCGCCCTGCGTGCGGGTGGCGCGACGCGGCGGCTGCCTGGTCACGCCGCCCGCTTCAGCATCCAGTCGGCCAGCGCATCCTTCACCGCGGCCATGCGGTGCCTGATCCCGTCGAACAGGGCGCGGTCCAGGCCATGGGCCTGCTCGATCCGCGCCATCAGGGCCGCGTCCGCCGGGGCGGGATTGTCGTCCGTCGCCGGGTTGGTGCGCGCGCGCACGCTGGGCTGCTTGCGGATGCCGATCAGCCGCGTGAGGAGGCTGAAGCTGGCGTCGTAATCGTCCTGCAGCCCGACGAATTCGACATTGTCGAGCAGGTAGTCGAGCGCCCGCGCCGGGTCCCGCGCGCGCAGCAACTCCGGCGGCAGCAGGTAATGCGCCATCTGGTTCGCGGTCCAGCCGCGCGCGAGGAAGGCTTCGAGATCCTTCACCTCGCGCCGGAAGACGTCGGAACCCGGATGCATCGGTGACCGTTGGTAGCGGTAGTCCGAGACGAAGCGCGCCACGGGGTCGCGCAGATAGGTGAAGACGCGCGTGCGCGGCGCGACGGCGCGGATGCGCGCCACGTGCCGCGCGAAGATGTGTCCCGAGGCGAAGCGATATGGGTTCTCGGCGCAACGGGCGGCGAAATCCTCCACCGCGATGTCGAGCCGCTGATGGAAGGGAATGGCGGGATCCATGCCGTCGACATGGATATTGGTCGCCGGCCGGTTTTCCCGCAGCGCGCCGGCAATCTCCTCCCGCAGCGAACTGCCCGCCGTCTTGGGGACATGCTGGAAGAGCCAGAGTGCGCCTTCGGTCCGCTGCGGGTCGAAATAGCGGTCGAACTCTCCGTCCAGCAGCAGCCGCATGGACATTGCTTCACTCTCCCACGGCGCCGTCGCGCGTCAGCGAATCCCCATGTCTCAGGAATCACGAAAGGGGATTGCCCGTCTACCAACATGGCGCCGGCGTTACAAAGCACCGGCCGATGGCGCCGCCGGGCTCATGGGCGATGGGCGCGGCGCGCCGCCGTGCCAGGGACGCTGCCTGGCGCGACATCCGGGCTCGGTGTGCGGCAATATCATGCCCAGGACTGGATTTCGATGCCGGTCCCGGTCGCGGCGCCTGGTGCCAGATCGAGGTTTCCAAAGGCCTTTCGGCCTTTGGTGGGGAGAGCTCGAGAGGGGCAAG
>JAYRJZ010000108.1:0-17914 GCA_041906015.1 Roseomonas sp. | reverse complement strand
CCAGGAATTTCACCGCATCGCGCAGGGTCAGGTCTAGTCTTGGCATCGGCGGCCCCTCCCCGCCGGGCCGCCGACGCACACGGCCGGTCCACGGCCGGGCACAGGAGGAGACATCGTCGCCATGCCTGCCACCCCGAAGGATCCCTTTCCCGCGTCGAGAACGCCCAACGGGGCGCGGCCACGGGCCGTCGCCCTGATCGGCCCGCAGGGGAGCGGCAAATCCACGCTGTTCGACGCGCTGCTCGCCGCCGCCGGCAGCCCGCCGCCCCGCCGCGCCGAAGGCCGCCAGAGGACGATGGGTACGGAGATACGGCTTGGTCATTGCGAATTCATGGATCAGCCCTGGGCGCTGCTCGACTGCCCGGGCTCGGTCGAGTTCGCGCAGGATGCCGCAGCCGCCCTGGCCGTGGCCGATCTTGCGCTGCTGGTGTGCGAGCCCGACCCGGCAAGGGCCGCGGCCCTTGCCCCCGCCTTCCACACCCTGGAAGCGTCCGGCCTGCCCGCCATGCTCTTCGTCAACAAGATCGATACGATCGGCGAAGGGCGCGTCCGCGACACCATCGCAGCGCTTCAGGCCCATTCCCGCCGCCCCCTCGTCCTGCGCCAGGTGCCGATCCGCGAGGGCGGCACCGTCACCGGCTATGTCGATCTGGTCAGCACGCGGGCCTATCGCTGGAGGCCGGGCGAGGCTTCGGAGCTCATCCGCATCCCCGACTCGATTCGCCCGCGAGAGGAAGAGGCCCGCGCCGCCCTCGCCGAAACGCTCGCCGACCACGATGACGCGCTGCTCGAGAAGGTGGTGGAGGACACCATCCCAGCCCCGGAGGATCTCTATCGCCCGCTGCACACGGATGTCACCGCCGGTCATCTCGATCCCGTCCTGATCGGTGCGGCGGAACGGCGCCATGGGGTGATGCGCCTGTGGAAGGCGCTGCGTCATGACACGCCCTTCCCCGAGGAGACGGCCGCACGCCGCGGCATCGCGCCTGAGGGCGAAGCCTTCGCCCAGGTCTTTCGCACCGTTCATACCGGGCAGGGCGGCAAGCTCTCCTTCGTGCGGATCTGGCGCGGCGGGCTGAAGGATGGCGCCACGGTGAACGGCGCGCGCATCGGTGGCCTCACCCGCTTTCCCGCCAGCGAGGCCACACGCACCGCCGAGGCAACGACAGGCGAGCTCGTCGCGCTGGGCCGCCTTGACTCGGTAGCGACCGGCGCGACGCTCTCACCCTCCGGCACCGCGCCCGCCCTGCCCTTTCCGGCACCGCCCGCGCCGGTCTTCGCGCTGGCCATCGCCACCGAGGACCGCAAGGACGATGTCCGCCTCTCGGGCGCGCTGCAGCGCCTGGCCGAGGAAGATCCCGCCGTGACCGTGCTGCACGATCCCGAGACCGGCCAGATCCTGCTGGCCGGCCAGGGAGAGATGCACCTCAACCGGGCCGTGGCGCGCCTCGCCGAGGTGCATGGGCTGCGCGTGACCACCGCCCGCCCGCGGATCGCCTTCCGCGAGACCATCCGCCAGGCGGCACGCCACCATGCCCGGCACCGGCGCCAGACCGGCGGGCACGGACAGTTCGCGGATGTCACGCTCGAGGTCGCGCCCCGGCCGCGGGGCGGGGGCTTCGCCTTCGAGGATCGCATCGTCGGCGGCGCCATCCCGCGCAAGTTCATCCCGGCCGTGGGCGAGGCCGCGGAGGAAGCCTCGCGCAAGGGGCCGCTCGGCAATCCGGTGGTGGACATCGCGGTCACGCTGCTGGATGGCGCCTTCCACAGCGTCGATTCCTCCGACATGGCCTTCGCCACGGCGACACGCATGGCGATGCAGGAAGCGCTGGCCAAGGCGGAGCCGGTAATGCTCGAACCGGTGGACCAGGTGACGGTGCTGGTGCCGCAGGATTCCACCGCCGCCGCGCAGCGCCTGCTCACCGGCCGGCGCGGCCAGATCCTCGGCTATGCCGAGAAGCCGGACTGGCCGGGCTGGGACGAGGTGCAGGCGCTGGTGCCCGAGGTGGAACTCCACGACCTCATCATCGAGCTGCGGTCGCAGACGATGGGCCTCGGTACCTATACACGGCGCTTCGACCACCTGGCGGAGGCACGGGGACGCTGAGGATGTGGCCGGGGGGCCTCGTACCCCCCCGGCCGTCAGGCCCTCAGCTCGGGCGGGACCGTGCCGCCATTCTCGGCGACCTTCGTCATGACCTGCCGGTGCAGCCAGACATTCATCGCCGCAGTGTCGTCGGTGGACGCCGTGTAGCCGAGTTCGCGCGCCAACTCCCGGCGCGCCGGCAGGCTGCTGTCGATGCCGAGCAGCTTCATCAGGTCCACGATCGAGTGGCGCCAGTCGAGCTTCTGGCCCGACGCCGCCTCCATCCCGGCCAGCACGGCCATGACATCGACGGCATCGCGGGGATGGCGGGCGTCGGGTGCCGAGTCCGGCGCGGCCGAGAGCGGCGCGTTGTCGTGGTCGGGGCCGCCGGTGGCGCCGGTCGGCGCGACCTGCCCGCGATGGCCGAAGATGCCGTTCATGATGGACTGGAAGATGCTCATGGCGTGGCTCCCTGCCTGCGACGCGATCGCCGCGCACCGAAAACCCAGCTTGCGGGCCGTTGACGTCCCCTGGGCTTTCGCTTCGCGCCGCGCGTGCCACACTCAACGCGCTTCAGAGGGGAAACGTTTCATGACAAGCCAGTACACCGTCGCGGATCTCGTCGCGGATTTCCTGCCGCAGATCGGCGTCTCGACCGTCTTCGGCATCGTCTCGGTCCACAACATCCCGATGCTGGACGCGATCGGGCAGCGCAACGCGCTGCGCTACGTCATGTGCCGCGGAGAGATGGGCGGGGCGCATATGGCCGATGCCTATGCGCGCGTCGCGGGGCATCTCGGCGTGCTGTTCACCTCGACCGGGCCCGGCATGGCCAATGCCATCCCCGGCCTGGTCGAGGCCCGCTTCGCCGGCTCGCCCGTGCTGCACATCACCGGCCAGACGGCGACGAAGTTCATCGATCGCGATGTCGGGTCCGTGCATGACGTGCCGGGACAGACGGCGATGCTGGCGGCGGCCTGCAAGGCGGCCTATCGCGTGCGGTCCGCGAACGAGGCCTTCGGCGTGCTGGTGCGCGCGGCGGCCGAGGCGCTGTCCGCGCCGCGCGGACCCGTTTCGGTGGAGATTCCCATCGACCTGCAGCGCGCGCCGATCACCCGGCCCGGCGGGCTGGAGTCCCTGATCCTGCCCATCACCGCGCCACTGCCGCCCAATCCGGCGGAACTGGATGCGGCCGCCGAGATCCTCGCCACCGCGAAACGGCCGATGCTGTGGCTCGGCAATGGCGCGAAGCAGGCGCGCGACGCGGCGCTGCGGCTGATGGCGATGGGCTTCGGCGCGGTGTCGTCCTGGAACGGGCGCGGGACGATCCCCGAGGATCATCCGATGACGCTGGGGGGGCTGCACGGCAATGGGTCACCCCGCGTGCAGGATTTCTATGGCTCGGTCGACGCGATGCTCGTCGTCGGGTCGCGGCTGCGCGGGCACGAGACGGGCGACTTCTCGATGAAACTGCCGAAGACGCTGATCCATGCGGATTGCGATGCCTCCGCCGATGGCCGGACCTATGGCAACAGCCTGTTCCTCCATGGCGATGCGGCGCTGGTCATGTCGGGCATCGCTGACCGCCTGGCTGGGCGGAGCAGCGTCGATGCCGGCTTCGCGGCCGACTTCGCCGCACTGAAATCCCGCGCACGGGAGGAATACCTCGCCACCCTCGGCCCGTATTCGGCCTTCCCCGACGCGATCCGCGCCGCCCTGCCGCGTGACGGCGTCTTCGTGCGCGACATCACCATCGCGAACTCCACCTGGGGCAATCGCGTCTTCCCGATCTACGATCCGCGCAACTCGGTCTATCCCGTGGGTGCGGCGATCGGGCCGGGGCTGGCGCTGGGGCTCGGCGCGTCAATCGCGGCACAGGGGCGCAAGACGCTGGCGATGGTCGGCGATGGCGGCTTCTCGCTGGGGATGTGCGAGATCTTCACCGCCGCGCAGGAAAAGCCCGACCTGGTGACAATGGTGATGAATGACGGCGGCTACGGCGTCATCCGCCACATCCAGGACGCGGTCGCGGATGGCCGCCAGTTCGGGCACGACCTGCTGACGCCGGAACTGCAGGGGCTCGCAGCCCTGGCCGGGCTGCCCTACTTCCGCGTGTCGAGCGCGGAGACGGTCGGCACGGTCGTCGCGCAGGCCTTGGCGACGAAGGGGCCTGCGCTCGTGGAAGTGGACATGCGCGCGATCGGGCCGGTGCCGCCCTATGCGCCCTACGCGACCATGGGCAAGCATGCGGAGCGGGCGCGGCAGTAGGCCTGGACTACAACGCGATGCGGAAGCGCACCCCTTCCGCATCGCCATAGGCCGCTTCCTTGCGGAACCGCCCCACCAGCACCCCGCCATTCGCGGTAATGACCTTCTGCGACACGGCATTGTCGGGATCAGTCGTCAGTTCGACATGCCGCAGCCCCAACGTCCGCGCCTCGGGCAGCAGCAACGCCAGTGCCCGCGTCGCATGCCCCTGCCCCCGCTTCCACGGCACCACCGCATAACCGATATGGCCGAGCACATGCGCCGGCAGATCCTCGGTCCCGTTCTGCCAGCGGAAATGGATCGCACCGCAGAATTCCCCGTCCCAGATCCAGCGCGTGAACGCCGGCAGGCGCGGCACGGTCGATCCATCCGGCAGGGTGATCGGTGCCCCGCGCGCCTCCGGATCGTGTTGGCTCGCCAGGAACGCATCCGCATCCCGCGCGATGGCCGCGAGATGGGCCCGGATCACCGCATCCCCCGCGACATTGGCCGGCGACCAGCCGCCTTCCAGCGCCGCGACATATTCGGGCAGCGCGTCGCGGTTTGGCTGGATCAGCGCCGTCATCGCGCGAGGAACCGCCGCGCGCACCACCCGGCCACGCCGCACCCCGCGATGACCAGCGCCATCGGCACGGCCGTCCCGTCCTGCAAGGCGCCCAGCACCGCGCCGCACGCCCCGCCGATGCTGAATTGCAGCGTGCCCATCAGCGCCGAGGCGCTGCCCGCCACTGCCCCATGCGGCCCCATGGCAAGTGCGGTCGTCAGCGGCATCACGCCGCCCATCATCGCGACGAAGAAGAACAGCGCCACCAGCATCGCCGGAAAACCGCCGAAGCCAGTCTTCGCCACGACCAGCAGCACCAGCCCCGAGACAAGCGGCACCGTGATCGTCACCGGCAGGATCCGCTTCGGCGGGATGCGATGCGCGAGCCGCCCCACGATCTGCCCCATCACCATGATGCCCAGCGCATTCGCCCCGAAATAGAAGCCGTAATGCCCCGGCGGCACGCCGTTCAGTTCCATGAACACGAAGGGCGAGCCGCTGATATAGGTGAACATCCCGCCGCTGATGAAGCCGCCCGCGAGCGCGAGGCCGAGGAAACGCCGATCGCGAAGCAGGCCAAGCCACACGCGCAACACCGCCGCCAGGCCGTCCCGCCGCCGCCGTTCGATCGGCAGGGATTCCGGCAGGAACAGCCCGATTACCGCCAGCATCGTCACGCCATACACCGCCAGCAGGGCGAAGATGCCGCGCCAGCCGAAGATCGGCAGCACCGCCCCGCCGACGATCGGCGCGATGACCGGCGCGATGCCCATCACCAGCATGAGCTGCGCCATCAGCCGCACCGACCCGCGCTCATCGGACACGTCGCGCACCATCGCGCGCGCGATCACCATCCCCGAACAGCCGCCCAGCGCCTGGAACAGCCGTGCCACCGTCAGCGTCTGCACATCGGGCGCCAGCGCACAGGCCGCCGCCGCGATGGTGTAGAGGCCGAGCCCCACGAACAATGGCCCGCGTCGCCCGAAGCGGTCCGACATCGGCCCATAGAGCATCTGCCCGCAGGCCAGGCCGAGGAAGTAGATCGCCAGCGTCCCCTGCACCGCGCCGGGCGAGGCATTCAGCGACGCCCCGAGCGCGGGCAGCGCCGGCAGGTACATGTCGATCGAGAACGGCCCGATCATTGCCAGTGCGCCGAGCACCAGCGGCAGTCGAATTCTGTCGAGCATGCTCAGGCCTCGGGCGCGGCGGCGAGAGCCTCGGCAGCGAGCGCCAGCGCCTTCTCCACCGCCACGCGGCCCTCGGTCGAGAGCGGCGCCTGGGGCGCGATGGGGTCGCCTACCGCGAAGCCCTGGATCTGCAGCGCCCCCTTGATGCAGGCGGCGAGCGAATGCGCCGCGAACAGCTCGTTCACCCGCCACAGCGCGCGTTGCAGCGTCAGCGCAGCATCCCATTTCCCCGCGCGACAGAGCTCGTACAGCCGCACCGATTCACGCGGGATGGCGCAGGCCGGCCCGGCCATCCAGCCCTTGCCGCCAATCATCATCACCGCGAGCGGGATATGCGCCGAGGCCGCGAAGACCTCCATCCGCCCCTCGGTGCGATTGAGGATGGACAGCAGCCGGCCTGTGTTGGTCGAGGCATCCTTGATGCCCACGATGCGCGGATGGCGGGACAGCGTGTCGATCGCCGGCAGCGTCAGGTCCGAGCGCTGGAAGTTCGGATTGGTGTAGAGCACCACCGGCCGGTCCGTCGCATCCGCGATGGCGGTGAAGTACGCCACCACCCCGGCCTCGGAGATCGGGAAATAGGCCTCCATGATGGCGAGGATCCCGTCCGCGCCGATCGCCGCATAATCCTTCGCCTGGCGCACCGCATCGGCAGTCGTCGTTGCGGCGACGCCGGCCACGACCGGCACGCGACCGCGCGCGGTGTCCACCACGATCTCGACGATCCGCCGCCGCTGCGCCGTGTCGAGATAGGCGAATTCCCCGGTGCTGCCGAGCGGCGTCAGCCCATGGACGCCGGCGTCGATCAGATGCTCCACCAGCCGGCGCAGCTCCGCTTCCAGCACCGCGCCATCGGGCGCGACGGGCGAGACGAGATAGGGAAAGACGCCGTGAAAGCCCGAGCTCATGCCTCATCCAATTCGCGCAGGATCACCAGCACTTCCTGCCGCGCCGGTTCGGGCAGGCCGTGCATCACATCGCCGACGCGCCGCAGCGCCCGGCGCAGACCGTGGATCTGATCGAGCAGGTCGAGCGCGACCTCCACACCTTCATCATTCACGCCCATCGCCTCGCGCAGGTCGCGGATCAGGCAGGCGCGGGCGAGGTCGGTCTCGCTGTACTCCGGCGTCTCCGGCGCGATCCAGCCGGCCGAGACCCAGGCTTCCAGCATCGTCGCCTGGAGACGCAGACGGCGCAGGCGGTCGTTCTTCTCGGCCATCTCAGCCCTCCATCCCTTCGCGCGGATTCTGGGCCTTCCCGGCGGTCCAGCGCTCGGCGAAGGCTTCCAGATCGGCATCGGGCTTATCCGGCAGGACGAGGCGCAGCGTGACGAAGGCATCGCCGCGCGATCCGTCGCGCTTCTTCACCCCGCGCCCCTTCAGCCGCAGCACCGTCCCGCTGTTCGATCCCTTCGGCACCGTCACCATCACAGGGCCCGCCGGCGTCGGCACCTCGATCTTCCCGCCCAGCACCGCCTCGGTCAGGCTCACGGGCAGGTCGAGCAGGATGTCGTCGTCGCGGCGCTTGTAATGGCGGTGTTCACCCACGCTGACTTCGACCATCAGGTCGCCGGCCGCCCCGCCGCCGATACCGGGCGAGCCCTTGCCGCGCAGGCGCAGCACCTGGCCCTCGCGCGTGCCGGGCGGGATGGTCACGTCAACCGTGCTGCCGTCGGGCAGGGTCACGCGCTTCGTCGCGCCGTTCACCGCATCAAGGAAGTCGATGGCGAGCCGCGCATGGATATCCCCGCCCTGCATGCGGAACTGCGCACCGCCTGCCCCGCCCCGCCGACGCGCGCCGCGCCCGAACAGCGCGCCGAGCAGCTCATCCTCATCCATCATGTCGGCATAGCCGGCATCGGAGGTGTAGGGACCGCCCGCCCCGGCATGGTCGCGATACCAGCCGGGCGGGGGCTGCGGCGGTCGTTCGTTGCCGGCCGCGTCGATCTCGCCGCGGTCGAAGCGCGCGCGCTTCTCGGCGTCGCCCAAGATGTCGTTCGCGGCGGAGACCGCCTTGAACTTCTCCTCAGCCGCCTTGTCGCCGGGGTTCAGGTCGGGATGCAGCTTGCGGGCGAGCTTGCGGTAGGCTTTGCGGATGTCGTCCTGCGAGGCGTCGCGCTTCACGCCCAGGACGTCATAGGGATCCTCGTTCACGATACCTCCGTGGAGAAGGTCCCGTCCGGCCGGATATCAGCCGGGCGGGTGCAGATGCTCGCTCAAACCAGGGCTCGCGCGGGTCCGCTTTCAAGGGAACCGCGCGGGCGCGGATCAGGCCTCGGCCAGCGCCGCCAGCATACGGATGTGGCTGTCGATGCCGCGCTCGAAGCAGACCACATCGAACTTCTCGTTCGGGCTGTGCACCTGGTCGTCATCGAGACCGAAGCCGACCAGCAGGCAGTCGAGGCCGATGATCTGCTTGATCTGCTCGACCACCGGCAGCGAGCCGCCGCCGCCCTGCAGGATCGCCGGCTTGCCGAATTCCTCGGTCAGCACGGCCTGGGCAGCGCGGACAAAGGGGCTGTCCGAGGGGATCTCGATACCCTCGCCATGGCTGAAGACCTGGATCTTCACCGTCGCATCCTCAGGGATGCGGTCGATGATGAAGTCGCGGAAGCCGGCGAGGACCTTGGCCGGGCTCTGCCCCTGCACCAGGCGGAAGGAGACCTTCGCATGGGCCTCCGATGGGATGACGGTCTTCGCACCCTCCCCCATGTAGCCGCCCCAGATGCCGTTCACATCGACGGTCGGCCGGGCCCAGAGCCGTTCCAGGGCGGTGCGATCCACCTCGCCCGCCGGCACCGACAGGCCGACGCCGCCGAGAAAAGCCTTCTCGTCGAAGTTCAGCCCATTCCACTGCGCGCGGCGTTCGGCGGAGATCTCCTGCACGCCATCGTAGAAGCCCGGGATCAGGATCGTCCCGGCCTCGTCCTTCAGATCGCCCAGGATACGCGTAATGAGATTGATCGGATTCAGCGCCGAGCCGCCATACAACCCCGAATGCAGATCCTTGTTGGCCGCGGTGATGTCCAGCTGGGTGTAGACGAGCCCGCGCACGCTCGTGACGATCGACGGTGTCGCGATGTCCCACATGTTGCTGTCGCTGATGACGACGACATCGGCATCACGCAGCGCGTCGGCATTGGCTTCGAGGAAATCGGGCAGGTGCTTCGAGCCGACCTCCTCCTCACCTTCCACCATGACGGTGATGCGGCAGGGCGGGCCGCCCTGCGTGTCGTGCCAGAAGCGCAGCGCCTCCAGCCAGGTCATCACCTGGCCCTTGTCGTCCACCGCACCGCGCGCGACGGCGCGCTTGCCGTTCGGGCCGTCCACCAGCACGGGCTCGAAGGGCGGGCTGGTCCACAGCTCCATCGGTTCGGCCGGCTGCACGTCGTAATGGCCGTAGAACAGCAGGTGGCGCTTCGCGCCGGCCGGGCCGGGATGCGTCGCCAGCACCACCGGATGGCCGGCCGTGTCCTTCAGCGACGCCGCGAAGCCGATCTCCCGCAGTTGCGCCGCGATCCATTCCGCGGCCCGCCGGCAATCCGGCGCGTGGTTCGGCTGGGCCGAGACGGATGGAATGCGCAGCCATTCGAACCAACGCGCGCGGGACTCCTCGCGCCGCGCGGCGGCATGGGCGAGAATCGTATCGACTGAGGTCATGCTTCCTGGGCCTGGCTGCGCAAGACGTGCTTCTGGATCTTGCCGGTGGAGGTCTTCGGCAATTCGGCGAAGACGATGTGACGTGGAACCTTGAACCCCGCCAGATGCTGCTTCGCGAAGGCGATCAGCTCCTCGGGCGTGGCCTGGACGCCGGGCTTCAGCTCGACGAAGGCGCAGGGCGTCTCACCCCACTTCTCGTCCGGCCGCGCCACCACCGCCACCACCGCGACCGCCGGATGCTTGTACAGCGCATCCTCGACCTCGATGGAGGAGATGTTCTCCCCGCCCGAGATGATGATGTCCTTCGAACGATCCTTCAACTGGATGTAGCCATCCGGGTACTTCACGGCGAGGTCGCCGGTATGGAACCAGCCGCCCTTGAAGGCGGAACCCGTCGCGGCATCGTCCTTCAGATAGCCCTTCATCACGACATTGCCGCGCATCATCACCTCGCCCAGCGAGGCGCCGTCCGCGGGCATGGGCTGCATGGTCATGGGGTCCATCACGTCGAGACCCTCGAGCGCGATGTAGCGCACACCCTGCCGGGCCATCAGCGCGGCGCGTTCCTGCGCCGGCTTGGCATCCCATTCCGCATGCCATTCGTTCACGACGGAGGGACCGTAGACCTCGGTCAGCCCATAGACGTGGCAGATGGCGAAACCCGCCGCCTGCATGGCGGCCAGCACCGCTTCCGGCGGCGGCGCGCCGGCGACGATGAACTTCACCTGGTACGGCAGCTCGCGCTTCTCGGCCTCGGGCGTGTTGAGCAACGTCGCCATCACGATCGGCGCGCCGCACATGTTCGTCACGGCCTCATCCGCCATCAGGCGCCACATATCGGGCCCGCGCACGGCCCGCAGGCAGACATGCACGCCGGCCTGGGCGGTCACCGTCCAGGGGAAGCACCAGCCGTTGCAATGGAACATCGGCAGCGTCCAGAGATAGACGGGGTGCTTGCCCATCTCCGCCGACAGAACGTTGCCGACCGCGAGCAGATAGGCTCCGCGATGGTGATAGACCACGCCCTTCGGCTTGCCCGTGGTGCCGGAGGTGTAGTTGAGCGTGATCGCGTCCCATTCGTCCCGCGGCAGCGTCCAGGCGAAAGCCGGATCACCTTCCGCGAGCAACGCTTCGTAGTCCATGCCGCCCAGCGTCTCGCCCCGTGCGCCGGCAGGCGCCAGTGGGTCGTCCACCTCGATGATCAGCGGCTTCGCCTTGGCCTGCACCAGGGCAAGCCGCACCACCGGCATGAATTCCTTGTCGACGATCAGCGCCTTTGCCTCGCCGTGGTCGAGGATATAGGCAACCGTTGCCGCATCCAGCCGCGTGTTGATCGTGTTCAGCACCGCCCCGGCCATCGGCACGCCGTAGTGGCATTCCAGCATCTCCGGGATGTTCGGCAGCACCGCGGCGACCGTGTCCCCGCGCCCGATGCCGCGCTTCGCCAGCGCCGAGGCCAGCCGCACGGAACGGTCCCGCAATGCGCGGTAGTTGCGCCGCACCGCGCCATGCACGACGGCGAGCGCATCCGGATAGACCTGCGCCGCCCGTTCCAGGAACAGCAGGGGCGTCAGGGGTTGATGGTTCGCGGCGTTGCGCGCCAGACCCGTCTCGTAATCGGCCATGTGTCGGCTCCTCAGCGATCTTCCCAGACAGGCCGGCGCTTTTCCAGAAAGGCGCCAATCCCCTCCGCGGCGTCATGCGCCATCAGGTTTTCTGTCATGACGCAGGCGGCGGCGCGATAGGCGTCGGCCAGCGGCAGGTCCACCTGCCGGTAGAATCCGGCCTTGCCCTTGCGGATGGTGAGCGCGGAGCGAGCCGCGATGCGTTGCGCCAGATCATGTGCGGCCTCCATCAGCGCCGCCTGCGGCACCACGCGGTTCACCAGGCCCATGCGCAGGGCCTCCCCGGCCGGGACCATCTCGCCCAGCAGCAGCATCTCCATCGCCGCCTTGCGCGGCACGGCGCGGGCCAGCGCGACCGCCGGGGTCGAGCAGAACAGCCCGATATCGACGCCCGGCGTGCAGAAGCGCGCCTGTTCGACCGCCACCGCCAGGTCGCAGGTCGCGACGAGCTGGCAGCCCGCCGCGGTCGCCACGCCCTGGACCGCGGCGATGACCGGCTGCGGCAAGGCCGTGATGGCCTGCATCACCCGCGAACAGGTCTCCATCGTGCGATCGAAGAAGGCACGCCCGCCATCGGTATCGGCCCGATGGGCGGTCAGCTCGCGCAGGTCATGCCCGGCGCAGAAAACAGGGCCCGCGGCAGCCAGGATCACGCAGCGCACCGAGGCATCCTCGCTGACAGCCGCAAGGGCGGATTCCATCAGCTCGAGCATCGGCAGGGACAGGCTGTTGCGCTGTGCGGGGCGGTTCAGCGTCAGCACCGTCACGCCGCCGGCGCCATCCTCCCGCAGCAGCATCGGGGCCATCATACCCATCTCGGTCGCCGCGCTCATGGCTCAGCCTCCTCCTGCTTCTTGGACGCAGTCTAGCCCGCACGGCCCGGCGCTTGAAGGCGTCGCCCCCTTGCCGCTGGTGCCGTTCGGGGCCAGCCTCGGCCCCCTTTCGGCATTCTTCGGGGATACATCATGGCCTGGACCGCGCACACCATCATCCAGAACGGCAAGGCCATTCCCTTCGACGAAGCCCGCCTGCACCCCCTCGCCGTCGGTCTCGCCTACGGCGCCTCGGTCTTCGAGGGCATCCGCGCCTACATCAACCCAACCACGAAGCGGCTTTCCGTCTTCCGCCTGGAAGAGCATCTGGTGCGGCTCGACCAAGGCATGAAGTTCATGCGCTTCGACGACCCGCCCTCGCGCGACGAACTGCGCCAGGGCGTGCTCGATTCCGTGAAGGCCAACGCGCCGGACGACGACGCCTATATCCGTCTCCAGGTCCATATCGAGAGCCTCGGGAACCAATCCACCACCGGCAAGGTCGGCTGGGTCTGCGCGGCCATCCCGCGCGAACGCTCGCCGAAGCGTACCTCCGGACTCGCCCTCGGCGTCTCCTCCTGGACGCGCATCGCCGACAACACCATGCCCGCGCGCATCAAGGCGACCGCCAACTACCACGCCGGCCGCATCGCCACGCTGCAATCCAAGGCCGATGGCTACGACGCGCCGATCCTGCTGACGCGAGAGGGCAAGGTCAGCGAATCCGCCGGCGCCTGCCTCTGCCTGGTGCGCGACGGCGTAGTGATCACCCCCGCGCGCGACAGCGACATCCTCGAAAGCGTGACGCGGACCACGGTGATGGAACTCGCCGCGGAGCTCGGCCTGCCGGTCGAGGAGCGCCGCGCCGACCGCACGGAACTCTACATCGCGGACGAGGTCTTCCTCTGCGGCACGGGCCAGGAGCTCGTACCGGTCGCAACCGTGGATCGGCTCCCGGTCGGCGACGGCAAGCCAGGGCCGATCACGATGAAGCTGCAGGAAGCGTATGAGTCCGTGGTGCGCGGGACCACCGATGCGCATGCCGAATGGCGGACGCCGGTGGTCTGAAGGACCCGACGCGAGAACGGCGGAACTGGAGAGGGGCTTTGTCCCTCTCCAGACCTCACCACGGAAAAAGAAAGGGCGCATGCCAGCCTATCGGCCAACATGCGCCCAGTGGAGCAGAGCCCGCCCTGGGGGATAGTGAAGGGCGGCTCAGCCCCTAGCGGCGGCCCGGGAACCGAGGGGAAGAGTGGATCCCCGGACCGCCGAACCCGTCAGGCGGCCCGCAGCGGCAGGGCGACGAAGCGCTGCGCCCCGTTGCGCTCGACCTGGAAGGCGATGGAGGGACGCCCCGCCTCGCGGGCGGCGCGCACCGCCTCGACCACGTCCTGCGGACGGGCGGCCTCGCGCTCACCGGCACGCAGCACCACGTCGCCGGCGCGCAGGCCGCGTTCCTCGGCGACCGAGCCGGGCTCGACCCGGGTGATCGCCACCCCGCCTTCCTGGCGCGGCGCCAGGCCGATGCCGAGGGAAGGCTGGGCCGCCTGGCCCGGCTTGCCCGCCGCCGCCTGGTTGGCCGGGTTGGTCCCGACCTCGACGCGACGCTCCATGTTCGTCCCGTCACGCAGCACGGCGAGGGTCGCGGTGCGGCCCGGGGCCACATCGGCCACGCCGGCGGCGAGGTCACGCGGGCTTTCCACCCGACGGCCGTCGATCGCGGTCACCACGTCGCCGGGCTGCAGGCCGGCCTTGGCGGCCGGGCTGTTCGGCTCCACCGCCGCGACCAGCGCACCCTTGGCGTCGCTGACGCGCATGGCCGTCGCCAGGTCCTGATCCAGGGGCTGCAGGCTCACGCCGAGCCAGCCGCGCTGCACCGAGCCATGGTCACGCAGCTGCGCGACGATGTGCTGCACCATCTTCGACGGCACCGCGAAGCCGATGCCGATATTCCCGCCCGAGGGGGAGAAGATGGCCGTGTTCATGCCGACCACCTCGCCCGCGGCGTTGAACAGCGGCCCGCCCGAGTTGCCCGGGTTGATCGACGCATCCGTCTGGATGAAGTCGTCATAGGGCCCCTGGCCGATCTGCCGACCGCGCGCCGAGACGATGCCCGCCGTGACGGTGCCGCCAAGGCCGAAGGGGTTGCCCATGGCCATCACCCATTCGCCGACGCGGGTGCTGTCGGAATTGCCGAAGGCGATCGCGGGCAGCGGGGCTCCGGCATCGACCTTGATCAGCGCCACGTCGGTCGCGGTGTCGCGGCCGATCACGGTCGCCGGCAGTTCGCGGCCATCGGCCATCACGACCTGGACCTCGGCGTTCTCACCCACCACATGGGCGTTGGTCACGATGTAGCCCGCCGGGTCGATGACGAAGCCCGAACCCTGGCCGGCGCGGCGCTGCGCCTGCTGTTCCTGGCCCTGGCCCTGCTGGCCGAAGCGGCGGAACATCTCCTCCATCGGGGTGCCGCGGAGCTGGGGCGGAACCTCCTGGCGGACCTGGGCGACGCGCTCGGTGGTCAGCACGCGCACGACCGAGGGGCCGACGCGGGCGGCCACATCGGCGAAGTCGGGGCCGGCCGGGCGGGGCAGGGCCACGCCGGCAACCGGCGCCGCCGCCTGCTGCGCGGTGCCCGGGATGGCGGTCAGCGCCGTGGTGCCGAGCGCCAGCGCCAGGATGCCGGCGGCGATCGCGGGGCGGCGGAAGTTGAAGCGAGGCATCTAGGGTCTCTCCCTCTGCGGTATCCGGGGCCGGGCCGCTCTGGCTCGGCGTCCCGCACAGAAAGCACCCCGGCGCATCCCCGCCCCCTGTCACGTCCTTTACCGATCAACCCGGCAGCGGCGCGCCGCCTACCTCTCATCGAGGTTCGGTAGGAGCGCGGCGATGCCGGAGATCCAGACGCGGTCCCTGGGGAACGGAGGCACAGTGAGGATTCTGGTCGTCGAGGACGATGCCGAGACCGCGGCCTATGTGGGCCGTGGGCTCGAAGAAGCCGGTCATGTCGTGGACCGCGCGGCGGACGGCCAGGACGGTCTGTTCCTCGCCACCGGCGGCGGGCATGACGTGATGGTGGTGGACCGCATGCTGCCCAAGCTCGACGGCCTGTCCCTGGTGCGCGCCGTGCGGGCGGCGGGAATCGCGACCCCGGTGATCTTCCTCACCGCCCGTACCGGCGTCGGCGATCGCGTGGAGGGGCTGGAGGCCGGCGGCGATGACTACCTCGCCAAGCCCTTCGCCTTCGCCGAGCTTCTGGCGCGGATCAATGCGCTCGCGCGCCGCCCGCCGATGAAGCAGGAAGTCACGGTGCTGCGCGTCGCGGATCTCGAAATGGACCTGATCCGCCGCAGCGTGACGCGCGCGGGCAAGCGCATCGACCTGCAGCCGCGCGAATTCCGCCTCCTCGAATACCTGATGCGGCGCGAGGGCCAGGTCGTCACGCGCACCATGCTGCTGGAAGGCGTGTGGGATTTCCACTTCGACCCCAAGACCAGCGTGGTGGAAACCCATATCAGCCGCCTGCGCGGCAAGATCGACAAGGGCTTCGGGCGCGAGCTGCTGCACACCGTGCGCGGCGCGGGCTACGTCATCCGCGCCGATGGCTGAACGACACCCGCGCTGGGCCTTCGCCCGAACCACGGCCTTCCGCGTCACGCTGCTGCACCTCGCGCTGACGCTCGCCGGCACGGGGCTGGTGGGCGGGGTGGCCTGGTGGGTGACGGCGGGCTTCGCCATGCGCCAGGCGGCGCAGGAGATCGAGCGCGGCATGGGCGTGCTGCTGCAATCGGGCGCGCTGTCCGGCGCCCGCGGCGTCGCGCTGTCGATCGAGGCGCGGCTCGCCGCCGACCGCAACGGGCAGGAATACTACCTGCTTGCCGCGCCGGACGGGCAGCGGCTGGCGGGCAACCTGTCGGGCGTATCGAGCGAGCGCGGCTGGCGCGAGGGCGACATCCGCCTGCCCGGCGGCGGCGAGGCGCCCGTGCTGATGTATGCCCAGCCCCTGCCCGGCGGCGGCGCGCTGGTGGTCGGGCGCGACCTCTCGGCCGCACGGGCGCTGGAACAGCGACTGCTGGCCGGCGCGGTCTGGGTGGGCGGCGCGGTGCTGCTGCTCGGCCTCGCGGGCGGGCTGCTGCTCGGGCGGTCGGTCGCGCGGCGCGCGGCCGCGATGGAAGCGGCGCTGGCCGTGGTCCAGGGCGGCGATCTCGACCACCGCCTGGCGGTGGGGCGGAGCGGCGATGAGTTCGACCGCCTCGCCGCCCGCATCAACGCCACCCTCGACCGCCTTCAGTCCCTGATGTCTGCGTTGCGCGAAGTGACCGACGACATTGCCCACGACCTGCGCACGCCGCTCACACGCCTGCGCCAGCGTCTGGACGAGGCCGCCCGAACGCCGGATCCGGACGCCATTGCCGCGGCCCAGGCCGAGGCCGACCGGCTGCTCGACATCTTCGCGGCGCTGCTGCGCATCGCGCAGGTGGAGTCCGGTACGCAGCGCGCCGGCTTCGGCCCGGTGGACCTCTCGGCCATCGTGGAATCCGTCGCCGAGGTCTACGCGCCGGCGGCCGAGGAACGCGGCCAGGTGCTGGCCACCGACATCGCGCCCGGCGTGACGCTCACCGGCGACCCGGCGCTGCTGACGCAGATGCTCGCCAACCTGGTGGAGAACGCGGTGCGTCATGGACGAGAAGGCGGGCGAATCGGCCTTTCCGTCACGCCTGCGGAAATCGTCGTCACCGATGACGGCCCAGGCATCCCCGAGGCAGAACGCGAGAAGGTGTTCCGGCGCTTCCATCGTCTGGACGCCTCGCGCTCGACGCCGGGCAGCGGGCTCGGACTCGCGCTGGTGCGGGCTGTGGCCGACCTGCACGCGATGCGGATCGCGCTGGAGGATGCGGGACCAGGACTGCGGGTTCGGGTGGCGCTGGGCGAGGGCTGACAGGACCGGGGGAGGGCCCCGTCCGTCCCCGACCCCTCACCCGCCAGAGGCCGGAAGGGTGGCGCCCCATAAGCGCGTCGGGAGATTGGAGAAGGGCTTCGCCCCTCTCCAAACCTCACCCCAGCAAAGGCCGAAAGGCCTTTGCAAACCTCGACTTGGCGCCGGGCACCGCGGGCAGAATGAGCACCGAGGCCCGCTCTGGCGCCCGAAGCGCGCTTGGTGGGTGTTCAGTGACCGTCATGCTTGGTGCCAAGTGACGGTTTCCAAAGGCCTCGGGCATTTGGTGGGGTGGGTTCGGGAGGGGCGAAGCCCCTTCCGATGCGTCCGTTCCGTCCGGCAGCCGGAAAGGGGCAGGGCCCTTCCCCGGCGCCATCTCGTCACCGCGGCCCCGCCGCATCCGGCCAGAACCGCACCCCTTCCCGCGCCAGCCCACCGCCGACGCCGATCGCCGTGCCATCGGCACGCCAGCAGGCCGCGCCTTCCAGCACGCCATCCTCATGGAAGCGGATGGCGCACATCCCGCCGCCGACATGCGGCATGCGCGCGATCGCGTGGCCGCGCGCGGCAAGCTCGGCGCGCACCGCCTCGCCGAAGGCCGGTTCGAGTTCCAGCGCCTCGCCCTGCGTCCACAGGCGCGGCGCCTCGACCGCTTCCTGCAGCGACATGCCGTGATCGACCAGGTTCAGCATGCCCTGCATCACCGACCCGAAGATGCGCAGGCCCCCAGGCATGCCGAGCGCATAGGCCGGCTTGCCGCCACGCAGCACGATCATCGGCCCCGGGCAGGCCGTCACGCG
>JAYRJZ010000107.1:0-18033 GCA_041906015.1 Roseomonas sp. | reverse complement strand
CGCGGCGACCAAGACCGTGCCCTATGTGATGGATGGGACGAAGCAGTACCGCTTCACGCTGCGGCTCGGCGAGGCACGGGATTCCGACGACGCGGACGGCGCCGTGACCGGGACCAGCGATGCCCGCCCGACCGACGAGCAGATCCGCGCGGCCCTGCCCGCCTTCATCGGCGACATCATGCAGGTCCCGCCGATCTATTCCGCGATCAAGGTGGCGGGTGAGCGCGCCTATGACCTGGCCCGCGCCGGCGAGGTCGTGGAACTGGCGCCGCGCCCCGCGCGCGTCGATCGCTTCGAGCTGATCGAGAGGCCGGATGCCGACACGGCGGTGTTCTTCGTGGAATCCGGCAAGGGCGTGTACATGCGCTCGCTCGCCCGCGACATCGCCAAGGCCTGCGGCACGGTGGGGCATATCGCAGCCCTGCGCCGGATGCGGGTCGGACCCTTCCATGAGAAGGACGCGGTTCCGCTGGACAGGATCGCCGTTTCGGGCGATACGCCGCCCCCTTCCCCGGATCTTCTGCTTCCGGTGACGACCGCGCTGGCCGACATCCCGGCGCTGGCCCTCACCGAGGCCGAGACCGCCCGCCTGTCCTTCGGCCAGCCCATCCCGCTGGTCGAGTTGATGGGCCGGGTTCCGCGCGAGGCCAACCCCGATGGGGGCTTGGCCAGGGCGATGGCGGGGGGGCGCCTGATGGGTCTCGCCCGCTTCGAGGACGGCTTGCTGAAGCCGGAGCGGTGGCTGGGCCAGGGCGGTTCCTGAACCCCTTCCTGTAAGGAATACGCACGATGTCGATCACTGCCGAACGCCGCCAGGCGGTCATCAAGGATTTCGCGACCGGCCCCAACGACACGGGCAGCCCGGAAGTGCAGGTCGCCATCCTGTCCGAGCGCATCTCGAACCTGACCGAGCACCTCAAGACCCACGCGAAGGATTTCCATTCGCGCCGCGGCCTCCTCGTGCTGGTCGGCCAGCGCCGTGGCCTGCTCGACTACCTGAAGCGCAAGGATCAGAAGCGCTACGAGACGCTGATCGGCCGCCTGAGCCTGCGGCGCTGATTTAGGCCCTCAAACGGCGGGCGCCGGCCATCCGGCCGGCTTGCCTTCGCGCCCTGCGCTGGTGCGTTGGCGGCCTCGGCGGGTCTGGGCGCGGTCGCGCTTTGCGCTGCTGGGGCTGACGCTTTGCCTCGGCCCGGAAATTGGACGCCCCGTGCAGCAATGCGCGGGGCGTTCTGCGTTTTTCGCATCTTGAGCCGCGCTGCCCCAAGGGGCAGTTTGCAGCGCAGCACGCCGCTTGGGCGCGGCAATGGAGCGGGTTCATGGCCGATCGGAAATTGTGGTTCGTCTGGGGTGGGATCTTCACGGATTCGACGTGGAAGGAACTGGAGGCCGGCAGCGAAGAATGCCACGGCCCCTATCACGACCTCGCCACCGCCGAACGCATCTGGCGTGACGAGATGCGCCGCCGCGTGGACACTGCGCAGCATCGGCTTTTCGTGATCGAGGCGCCGCGTCCGGGCGGCGACGCGCCGAACTGATCCGGGCCCCATGGAGGGCTTCGGCTTCGGCAATAAGTCAGAGGTTGGAAGAGGCCTGCCTGACGATTGGGAACCGGAGGGGCGCCGCCCCACCGGACCACCCCGCCGGGTTCCCATCGGCGTTGCTTCGCAACGTCGATGGGGTCCCCTGGCCACAGTGTAGCCTGGACCGCCGGCACTTGGCGCCGGGCGCACCGTCAATGCTGAGCCCTCGCAGCGCGTTTCGGGCGCATGAGCGGGTTTCGGCGTTCGTCCTGACTGGGGAGCGAGGCGCCAGGTGGAGGTTTGCAAAGGCCTTTCGGCCTTTGCTGGGGAGAGGTCCGGAGAGGGGCAACGCCCCTTTCCGGTTCCGCCATCGCTCGCTCGGGTCCGGCGCCCGCTCAATCCCGCCCGCAGCCGTCCTTCGCGATCAATCCGGCAGGAATGGCGCGTCGCGTGTGGCCGCGATCGCGTCCCAGGCCTTGCGCACCGTATCGCCGCCATAGGTGCGTTCCAGCCGTCGCAGCCCGAAATGCGCCTCGGCGATCGCATGGAAATGGCTCAGGAAGGCGAGGTTCACCGCCGCGCCGGCCGCCGCGCCCAGCACGGGGGCGGCCTGTGCCGCGACCTTCAGCCCGACGGTGCCGCCGAAGCGCGCCGCCACCGTGGCGATGAAGCGCGGCACCACGATCTGGCCGACCGACCCTTTCAGCGCCTCTGCCAGCGCGAGCCGGACGGCGAAGTAGCCGCTCTCCGCCGCGTCGTCGGACGGCTTGGTCCCGCCCAGCGCGAAGACCTTGAGGCATTCCGCGGCAGCGCCGGGGGCGGCGAGATCCTCCCCCTGTTCCGCGCCCACCGCGGCGATCTGGCGCAGCAGGATGGCGGTGGAGACGGGCAGTTCGACGATCGTGCCCGGCAGGCCGAAGGCCCCACCCATGGCGCCGGAGGCGGCGACCAGCCCGCGGTGGAACCAGCGCGAGGGAACCGGCAGCGGCGTGACCGTCGGGCCGGATCGCAGCGCGGCGGACATCGCCGTGCTCAGCGCGGTGCGAACGGCGGTGTCGACCGCGCCCTGCACCCCGGCCGGCAGCCGCGCCCGCAGGGCCTCGATGGGCATGCCGGCGGCGCTGGCCAGGCGCGCGGCAAGGGAGGGATTCTCCAGCGTGTCATGCGCGGCGCGCAGCGCCCGGTCCGCCTCGGGAGGCAGGATTCCGGGCCGGGTCAGGGCAAGGCTCATGGTCTTGAGGTGGTTCCCGGGGCGCCGGGGGGCAAGGGCCGGCGGGCACGCTGTCGCGGCATGATGCTTGCGTGCCCGCCCCGGCGATGGACACCATTCCGCCCATGGCCGGACCGATCCGCTTCGCCCTGAACGGGCAGACCATCACCCTGCCCGAGGGGACATCGCCCACCACCACCCTGCTCGACTGGCTGCGGGGGCCGGCGCATCTGCCCGGCACCAAGGAAGGCTGCGCCGAGGGCGATTGCGGTGCCTGCACCGTGGTGATCGAGGACGGCGCGACCCGCACCCCGGTCAATGCCTGCCTGATGCTGCTGGGCCAGGCGGCCGGGCGCGCGATCCGCACGGTGGAGGGCCTGCGGGACGCCGAAGGCGGGGCGCATCCCGTCCAGCGCATCCTGGCCGAGGGCGACGGCACGCAATGCGGCTTCTGCACGCCGGGCATCGTCATGTCCGCCTGGGCCTGGACGCGGGAGGGCGGCGACCCGCATGAGGCGCTTGCCGGCAATCTGTGCCGCTGCACCGGCTATCGCCCGATCCTCGATGCCATGGCCGCCATGCCCGATGACGGCACGACGGCGCCCGAGGCACCGCCAGCGCCCGGCACGCTCTCGACACCAGCGCAGCGCTTCTTCCTGCCGCGCAGCATGGCGGAGCTGGTGGCCCTGCGCGCCGCGTATCCGGAGGCCTGGCTGCTGGCGGGCGGCACCGATCTCGGCCTTCGCGTCTCGGAACACCGCGAGGCGCCGGCGGAGATCATCTGCCTGCTCGACGTCGCGGATCTGCAGGCGCTGGAGATCGGGCCGGAGGGCATCGTGGCCGGCGCGGCGCTGCCCTATGGGCGGCTGCTCAAGGCCTGTGCGGCGGATGCCGATTTCGCACCCCTCGCCGCGCTGTTGGCGCGGCTGGGGTCGCGCCAGATCCGCGGCATGGGAACGCTGGGCGGCAACCTCGGCACGGCGAGCCCGATCGGGGATGCGCTGCCGCCGCTCATCGCCCTCGGGGCGTCGGTCGTGCTCGCCTCGTCCCGCGGCGAACGCAGCATGGCGGTCGAGGCGTTCATCACCGGCTATCGCACCAACGCCCTCGCCCCGGACGAGGTGATCGCGCGCGTCGTCATCCCCCGGCCCGCGCCCGGTGCCCTGTTGGCATGCGAGAAGCTGTCGAAGCGTCAGGACCAGGACATCGCGACGGTGGGCCTGTCGGTGCTGCTGACCTTCCAGGGCGGCGTGGTGGCGACGGCGCGCATCGCCCATGGCGGCTGCGGGCCGCGTGCTGCCCGTGCACCGGGCGCGGAGGCGGCCCTGATCGGCGCGCCCTTCGACGCCGCTTCCGCCGGGCGTGCGGCACTGGCACTGGAAGCGGAGATCGCGCCGCTGTCCGACCTGCGCGGCAGCGCCGCGTATCGCCGCATCGCCGCGGGCAACCTGCTGCGACGCCTCGCGCTGCGCAGCGCGGGCGTCGCATCGGGGGTGATGGCCGTCTCGGCCCCAGGTGCCGCCGCATGAGCGCCACCGTCGGCCGTCCCGTCGCGCACGACAGCGCCATCGCCCACACCACCGGCGCGGCGCGCTTCGCCGACGACCTGCCGGAACCGCCGGGCCTGCTGCATGGCGCGCTGGTGCTCTCCCCGGTCGCGCATGGGCGGCTGGATGGGCTCGATATCCCGGATCTGCCAGGGGTGGTGCGCGTCGTCACCGCCGCGGATGTCATCGGGCCGAACGATATCTCGGGCTCGGGCAAGGGCGGGGAGCCGCTCTTTGCTGAGGGCGTGCTGCGTCATCACGGCCAGCCCATCGCGCTGGTGCTGGCGCAGACGCGCGACGCGGCGCTGCGCGCCGCTGCCGCCATCCGCCCGGACATCACGCCGTTGCCGCCGTTGCTCGACCCCGAGGAAGCGATGGCGCGGCAGGACTACCTGATGCCGCCGCAGGTCATCGCGCGCGGCGATGTCCCGGCCGCCTTCGCCGCCGCGCCCTTGCTCGCCGAGGGCCGCTTCCAGGCCGGCGGGCAGGAGCATTTCTACCTCGAATCCCAGATCGCGCTGGCCGTGCCGGGGGAGGATGGGGAGATCGCCATCACCTCCTCAACCCAGCACCCGACCGAGGTGCAGCACGTCGTCGCGCATGTGCTCGATGTCGACTATGCGCGCGTGCCCGTTACCTGCCGGCGCATGGGCGGGGGCTTCGGGGGGAAGGAGAGCAATGCCTCCTGGATCGCGGCAGCGGCCGCACTCGGCGCGCTGCTGACGGGGCGGCCGGTGAAGTTGCGCCCGCCGCGCAAGGCGGACATGGCCGCGACTGGCAAGCGCCATCCCTTCCTGTTCCGCTGGAAGGCGGGTTTCGACGCGTCGGGGCGCATCCTGGCGTTGGAGGCCACGCTCGCCGCCGATGGCGGGCACAGCCTCGACATGACGCCCGGCGTGGTGTTCCGCGCCATCACCCATGCGCTGAACTGCTACGACGTGCCGGCGGTGCACCTGACGGCGCTCGCGCTGCGCACCAACACCGTCTCGCACACCGCCTTCCGCGGCTTCGGTGGCCCGCAGGGCGTGCTGCTGATGGAGGATGTGATCCGCGGCGTGGCCCAGGCCACGGGCCTGACCCCCGAGGCGGTGCGCGAGCGCAATTTCGCCGGCGGCGGGAACGGCACCCACACGCCTTACGGCCAGGCGCTGGAAGGCGACCTGATCCGCCGCGTCTGGGCCGAATGCCGCGCCGATGCGCGCTGGGACGACCGCTGTGCAGAGATTGCCGCCTTCAATGCCGCGCATCCCTTCCTGCGACGTGGGCTGGGGTCCTTCGTGCTGGCCTTCGGCATCTCCTTCGGCCTCAGGCACCTGAACCAGGCCGGCGCGCTGGTGAACGTCTATGCCGATGGCTCGATCCGGCTGAACCATGGCGGGACCGAGATGGGTCAGGGCCTCAACATCAAGATCGCCCAGGTGGTGGCCGAGACCTTCGGCGTGCCGCTTTCCCGCATCCGTATCACGCCCACCAACACGGCGGAGGTGCCGAACACCTCCCCCACCGCCGCGTCCACCGGGTCCGACCTGAATGGCTGGGCGGCGCATCTCGCCGCCGGGACGATCCGCGGCCGTATGGCCGATGTCGCCGCCGCGCTGTGGGACGTCCCCGCCGATGCCATCCGCTTCGCCGATGACCGCGCCTTCGTCGATCACCCCGGCGACAACCGCGCCATGGGCTTCGGCGAATTGGCGCATCGCTGCTGGATCGAACGCGTCTCGCTGTCCGCCACCGGCTTCTACCGCACGCCCGACATCCATTGGGACCCGGTGGCGATGAAGGGCGAGCCCTTCTTCTACTTCTCCTACGGCGCCTCGGTGGCCGAGGTGGTGGTGGACACGCTGACCGGGGAGCATCGGGTCCTGCGCGCCGATCTGGTGCAGGATTGCGGACGTTCCCTGAACCCCGCCATCGATCGCGGCCAGATCGAAGGTGCCTTCGTCCAGGGCATGGGCTGGCTGACCTGCGAGGAACTGGTCTGGGATGCCGAGGGCCGGCAGCGCACGCTGGGGCCGTCCACCTACAAGATCCCGGGCTCGCGCGACGTGCCGCCCGTGTTCAACGTGCGGCTGCTGGCGGATGCGCCGGCACGGTCGGAGACGATCTTCCGCTCGAAAGCCGTTGGCGAGCCGCCGCTGATGCTCGCGACCGCGGTGTGGAACGCGCTGCGCGATGCGACAGGGGTCGCCTTCGATCTGCCGGCGACGCCGGATCGGATCCTGCGGGCGCTGCGCGGGGGGTGAGGCCAGAGAGGGGCTTTGCCCCCTCTCCGGACCTCTCCCCAGCAAAGGCCGAAAGGCCTTTGCAAACCGTCACTTGGCATTGGGCCAGCCGATCAGCCCGGAACGCCAAAGCGCGTTTCGCGCCCTGATGCGCGAAAGATCCCTGCTTCCTTGCCCTGAGCTGGCCTCGTCATTGCGCGATTCCGTGGTGCCCGGCACCAGGTGGAGGTTTCCAAAGGCCCTTCGGCCTTTGGCGGGGTGAGGTTTGGNNNGAAGCGCCCCCCCCCCCCCCCCCCCCCCCCCCCCCCCCCCCCCCCCCCCCCCCCCCCCCCCCCCCCCCCCCCCCCACGCTGCGTCACGCCCCCGACAACCGTGTCTTCGCGAAAGGCAGGCTCCGCACCCTCTGCCCCGTCAGCGCGAACACCGCATTCGCCACCGCCGGCGGTACGCCAGGCGTTCCTGGTTCGCCCACGCCGCCCATCGGTGCGCCGCTTTCGATCACGCGCACATGCACTTGCGGCATCCGGTCGTTGCGCAGCAGGCGGTAGCTGTCGAAGTTGCGTGTCGCGACTTCGCCGCCGGCGATTTCCACGGCCTCGTACATGGCGGAAGACAGGCCGATCGCTGCCGCGGACTGCACCTGCTCGGCGATGGTGCGGGGGTTCACGACGCGTCCCGGGTCGATCGCGACCCACAGGTCGTGGACCACGACCTCGCCGTCGCTGATCGAGACCTCGGCGATGGTCGCGACCTCCGACCCGAAGGGGGATGCCATCGCCAGGCCGCGCGCGCGGCGCGTGCCGTCCGGTGCGGTGAAGGGTCCGCGACGCCAGCCGCCGGACAGTTCCGCCACTGCCTGCAGCAGCGCGCGGTGGCGCTCGCTGTGTTCCAGCAGCGACAGGCGCAGTGCGAGCGGGTCCTTGTCCGCGGCGGCGGCGATCTCGTCGAGGAAGCTCTCGAAGAAGAAGTCGTTCATCGAATGCCCGACCGAGCGCCAGAAGCCGAGATTGATCCCCGCCGGGTGCGGCACGGGCACGAATTCCACGCGCTTCGCCGGGAAGCGGTAGGGCTTGCCGGTCAGCCCCTCCATGATCGACCCATCGATCGGCGGGTTGCCCAGGCTGCCCGTGCCGAAATGACGGGAGATCGGTCCCTCGCCATAGCCCGCGGCGTGCAGGGCGATGACCTCGCCCGCCACGTTCAGCCCGGCGCGGAAGGTGGCGAAGGCCATGGGGCGATAGGCGTCGCGGGCGAATTCCTCCTCGCGCGACCAGATCACCTTCACCGGGCGGCCCGTGGCCTTGGCGAGCAGGATCGCCTGGGGATGCGCATTGCCCGGCCCATAGGCGAAGTGCCGCCCGAAGAAACCGCCGAGCGGCGGGGAGTGGATGCGCACCTTCGCCGCCTCGATGCCCGCGATGCGGGCGGCGCTGGCCTGGAAGATGTCGGGCGCCTGGTTCGGCACCCAGACATCCAGCGTGCCGTCCTCGTTGAAGCGGGCCGTGGCGGAATTCGGTTCCATCTGCGCATGGGCGAGGTAGGGCGCGTCGTACTGCGCTTCGATCACCCGCGTGGCGTTGGAGAAGGCGATGTCGATGTCGCCGGCGTCCTCGGCGGTGCTGCCATGGGTGCCGGCGGCGGCCTTCAGCCGGCCGAGCATGGTGTCGGTGGAGAAATCCGCCTCCATCACCGGGCCTTGCAGCGCCTGCCAGGCGACCTGCGCCTGGTCCACCGCCTTCTTCGCCCGCCACCAGGTGTCGGCGACGACGGCGACGGCGCCGGGCAGCCGATGGACGGAATGCACGCCGGGCAGGGCCTTCAGCGCTTCCTCATTCGTCACGGCGGCGGGCTGGGCGCCGGCGCGCGGCGCGTGCAGCACGGCGGCGAGCAGCATGCCGCCGACCGCCACGTCGATGGCGTAGGTGACCTGGCCGGTGGCGCGTTCCCGCACGCCGAGCCGCGCGAGCGGCTTGCCGATTACGCGGAAATCCGAGGGGTCACGCAGCGGCGGGTTATCGGGCGGCGTCAGTGCCGCGGCGGCCTCGGCCAGCTCGGCATAGGGAATGGCGCGGCCGCTGGCATGGACGACGCGGCCCGGCTCGGTGGTCAGTTCCGCGACCGGCGCGGCGAGGCGCTGGGCGGCGGCCTCGATCAGCATGGCGCGGGCCGTCGCCCCCAGGGTGCGGAAATGCGCGAAGGAGGAGCGCACCGAGAAGGACCCGCCGGTGAAGCGCGCATTGCCGCCCTGCATGACGCGGTAATCCTCGCCCGGTGGGGCGCAGGTCACGACGAAGCCGGCGGGGTCGGCGTCCAGTTCCTCCGCAACGATCTGGGCGATGGCGGAATCGATGCCCTGGCCGCCCTCGACGAAGGGGTTGCGCAGATGGATCGTGCCGTCGGGCGCGATGCGGAGATAGGCATTCACCTTGCCGGCATGGCGCAGCGCCGCCCCGGGGGTGGCGCCCTGCGCCCTGGGCGCGCGCAGCGGGATGGCGAGGCCGAGGAAGAGCCCCGCGCCGGCGGCGGTGAACAGGCCGCGGCGGGAGAGGTTGACGGGCCGCCCCGCTGGCATCGCGCCGGCGAGGGCCGCGGCGAGGCCGCCGCTCACAGCCGTTCCCCGGCGATCGCGATGGCGCGCGCGATCGCGTTGTAGGTCCCGCAACGGCAGATATTGGTCATCGCCGCCTCGATATCCTCGCGTGAGGGTTTGGGCGTCGTCGTCAGCAGGGCGGTCGCGGCCATCACCTGGCCGGACTGGCAGTATCCGCATTGCGGAGCCTGGGCCTCGACCCAGGCCTCGACGACCTGGCGGCCGACGGGGTTCTCGCCGATGCCCTCGATGGTGGTGACGGCGCGGCCGGCGACGGCCTCGACCGGGAGGGAGCAGGCGCGGGTGGCCTCCCCGTCCAGCAGCACGGTACAGGCGCCGCACTGGGCGACGCCGCAGCCGAATTTCGTGCCGGTCAGGCCGAGCTGTTCGCGCAGCACCCACAGCAGCGGCGTATCGGGCTCGACCTCGACCTGCCGCCGCGTGCCGTTCACCGTGAAGTCGATCATCGTGCCACCCGTTGCCCCATCTGAGCCGCTAGATGGTGCGGCGGTGGCGGGCACGAAAGGTCAGGGCCAGGCCACCTCCGGCGGCAGGGACATCAGGATGGCCTCGACATTGCCGCCGGTGCGCAGGCCGAACAGCGTGCCGCGGTCGTGCAGCAGGTTGAACTCGACATAGCGTCCACGGCGGACGAGCTGGGCGCGGCGCTCGGCTTCGGTCCAGGGTTCGTGCATGCGGCGGCGGACGATGGCGGGATAGGCATCGAGGAAGGCGAGGCCGACATCGCGGGTGAAGGCGAAATCGGCGTCGATGCCCTTGCCCGGGGTGCGGTCCCCCAGCCAGTCATAGAAGATGCCGCCCAGGCCGCGCGGCTCGTTGCGGTGGGGCAGGAAGAAATACTCGTCGCACCACTGCTTGAAGCGTGGGTACCAGTCCGGATCGACCTTGTCGCAGGCGGCCTTGTAGGCGGCGTGGAAGCCGCGCGCATCCTCCTGCGCCTCGGCGCTGTCGGGGAACATCGGCGTCAGGTCCCCGCCGCCGCCGAACCAGGCGCGGCTGGTGACGATGAAGCGGGTGTTCATATGCGCCGCCGGCACGCGCGGGCTGCGCATGTGGGAGACCAGGGAGATGCCGGTCGCCATGAAGCGCGGATCGGCCTCCGCCCCCGGGATCTGCTTGCGGAAGTCGGGGGAGAATTCGCCGAAGACGGTCGAGACATTGACGCCCACCTTCTCGAAGACGCGGCCGCGCATGATCGACATCACCCCGCCGCCGCCTTCGGGGCGCGTCCAGGCGGTGCGTTCGAAGCGGCCGGGTGGCAGGTTCGCATGCGGGCCGGCGGCGAGGTCGTCCTCGATCGCCTCGAACGCGGCGCAGAGGCGGTCCCGCAACGATTCGAACCAGGCACGGGCCGGCGCGGCCAGGGGATGGTCAGCGGGGGCGCCGCGACGCTCTTCGATGGCGCCGGCTTCGGTCATGCTGCACTCCTGCGATGCGATGGTCCCGCGGGACCGGCCCTCGGATGCCCCGCATCGGGCCTGCTGCGCAAGCCGTGGCCCCGCGCACCCGTCACGACTTGATGCGAATCAAGTCCGGCGGGAGATCGCGCGGGATTCCATATCGTATCCGGACCGGTGCGGTGCCGTGATTGAGGCACGAAAAGCATACCGTCGCGCCAAGTGTCGCTCCGCGGCCGCAGTGCGGCGGTCGTGCCATGGACACCCCGCGCGGGAGCAACCTATAAGTTCCGCCGCGCAGTGGAGGATAGCGCACGTGGCCGCGTGCCCGCCTCCTGCTGCATGCGGGTGCCTGACCGGCACCCGGAATCGGGATGATGCGGCCGGCGCCGCCCCTCGGCACGCCGGCGGAAGGGATGGTGAGGCATGGCGGAGAGTGGCGAAGCCACCGCACCCGGCGCGACGCCGCGGCGGGACTTCCTGAATCTGGTGACGGCGTCCTTCGTCGCCGTGGGCGTCGGCGCCATTGCCTGGCCCTTCATCAATTCCATGCAGCCGGCGCGTGACGTGCTCGCGCTCGCCAGCACCGATGTGGACCTCGCACCCATCGCGACGGGGCAGGCGGTCACGGTGATGTGGCGCGGCAAGCCCATCTTCGTTCGGCATCGGACGCCGAAGGATATCGAGGAAGCGCGCACCGTTCCGCTTTCCGATCTCAAGGATCCCGCCACCGACCAGTCCCGCGTCCAGAAGGAGCAGTGGCTGGTCATGATCGGCATCTGCACGCATCTGGGCTGCATTCCGCTGGGCCAGAAGCCCACGGACAACAAGGGCCCCTATGACGGCTGGTTCTGCCCGTGCCACGGCAGCGCCTATGACACTTCGGGCCGCATCCGCCAGGGTCCGGCGCCGCGCAACCTCGACATTCCGCCTTACAACTTCACTTCCGATACGAAGATCCGGATCGGCTGAGGGGCGCGACGATGGCAAGCGGACTGCACAACAGCGACATCCCGAACCCCGTGCTGCGCTGGATCGACCAGCGCATGCCGGTCTTCACCATGATGCAGAAGGAGTATGGCTCCTTCCCGACGCCCCGGAATTTCAACTACTTCTGGAATTTCGGCGCGCTCGCCATGGTCAACCTGATGATCATGATCGCGACGGGCATCTTCCTCGCGATGCACTACACGCCGCACACCACCATGGCCTTCGATTCCGTCGAGCGCATCATGCGCGACGTGAACTTCGGCTGGCTGATGCGCTATGTGCACGCCAACGGCGCGTCGATGTTCTTCATCGTCGTCTACATCCACATCTGGCGCGGCATGTACTACGGCTCCTACAAGGCGCCGCGCGAACTGCTGTGGATGCTGGGCGTCGTCATCTTCCTGCTGATGATGGCCACGGCCTTCATGGGCTACGTGCTGCCCTGGGGCCAGATGTCCTTCTGGGGTGCCACCGTCATCACCAACCTGTTCAGCGCCTTCCCACTGGTGGGCGAGTGGATCGTGACGCTGCTCTGGGGCGGCTTCTCGGTCGACAACCCGACGCTGAACCGCTTCTTCGCCCTGCACTACCTGCTGCCCTTCGTGATCGTCGGCGTGGTCTTCCTGCATGTCGTCGCGCTGCACATCACGGGGTCGAACAACCCGCTCGGCATCGAGCCGAAGGGGCCGCAGGACACCCTGCCCTTCCACCCGTACTACACGGCGAAGGACAGCTTCGGGCTGGTGATCTACTTCATCGTCTTCGCCGTGCTGGTGTTCTTCGCGCCGAACTACCTCGGGCATCCGGACAACTACATCCCGGCCGACCCGCTGGTGACGCCCGCGCATATCGTGCCGGAATGGTACTTCCTGCCCTTCTACGCGATCCTGCGCGCGGTGCCGGACAAGCTCGGCGGCGTGCTGATGATGTTCGGCTCCATCCTGGTGTGGTTCGTGCTGCCCTGGCTCGACAGCTCGCCGGTGCGCTCGATGCGCTTCCGCCCGATCGCGCGCATCGCCTTCCTGCTGTGGACGGTCGCCTTCGGCGTGCTGCTGTGGTGCGGCGGCAAGCCGGCCGAGGAGCCCTACGTGACCATCAGCCGCTTCGCGACGGCGTACTACTTCGCGTACTTCCTGGTGATCCTGCCGCTGCTCTCGCGGCTGGAGAAGCCGCTCCCGCTGCCCGAGAGCATCGCCCGCGCCGTCCTCGGCGGTGGGCCGCTGCCCGCCGGCGCCGCGGCGAAGCCGATGGAGAAGGCCTGAGACCATGCTGCGTTCTTCGCTCAAGGCCCTCGCCATCATCGGCGGCCTGATGGCCGCCGCGCCCGCGGTCCAGGCGGCGGAGGGGGAGATCCACATCCCCTCCCAACCCTTCTCCTTCCATGGGCCCTTCGGGACCTATGACCGCGCCAGCGCCCAGCGCGGCTTCCAGGTCTATTCGCAGGTCTGCGCCGCCTGCCATGGGATGCGCCTGCTGTCGTACCGCAACCTGCGCGAGCTCGGCCTGTCCGAGGCACAGGTGGCGGCCATCGCCTCCCAGGTGCAGATCCAGGACGGGCCGAACGACGAAGGGCAGATGTTCGAACGGCCGGGCCGCCCGTCCGACCGTTTCCGCAGCCCCTTCCCGAACCCGCAGGCGGCGCGCGCGGCCAATAACGGCGCGCTGCCACCCGACCTGTCGGTCATCGCCAAGGCACGGGCGGCCGGCGCGGACTACATCTACGCGCTGATGACCGGCTACACCGAGCCGCCCCCGGGCGTCACAGTGGCCGAGGGGATGCACTACAACGCCTACTTCCCCGGCCACCAGATCGCCATGGCCAAGCCGCTCAACGAAGGCCAGGTCGAATTCGCCGACCAGACCCCGGCAACGGTGGAGAACATGTCGCGCGACGTCGCCACCTTCCTGCAATGGGCCGCCGAGCCCGAGCTGGAGGAGCGGCGGTCCATGGGCATCAAGATCATCGTCTTCCTGACGATCCTGGCCGGCCTCGCCTATGCGCTGAAGCGCAAGATCTGGGCGAAGGCGCACTGATCCGCCGGCGCCGCCCCGGCGGCGCGCGGCATCTTCCCGGCGCATCGGGGAGAAGTTTCGGACGGCGGATCGGTGGGCAGGGCCACCGTCCGCCGTTTTTTCTTCTCCGGCCGCCCGTCTTCTGTCGCGGTGACGTTGGTGGGGGGCTTCCCCTGCTTGAGCGGGGATGGGTCCGTGGCATCGGGGAGGGGCAAAGCCCTTCCCCGACCCACCTACAGCGGCAGGGGCGCTTCCGCCTTGACTTCCTCCATCACGGCATAGGTCCGCGTCTCCCGCACGCCCGGCAGGGCGAGCAGCGCGCCGCCGAGGAAGGCGCGATAGGCCGCCATGTCGCGCACCCGCGTCTTGATCAGGTAGTCGAACCCCCCGGCGACCATGTGGCATTCGAGGACCTCCGGCGCGCGGCGGACGGCCTCGGCGAAGCGGGCGAAGATGTCGGGGGTCGTCTTGTCGAGCAGCACCTCGACGAAGACCAGCAGGCCGAAGCCGAGGCGCTCCGGATCGACCCGAGCGCCGAAGCCGGTGACGACGCCATCGGCGATCAGGCGCCGGGTGCGTTCGCTGGTCGCGGTCGCGGAGAGACCGATGCGGTCGGCCAGCTCGAGATTCGTGATCCGCCCCTCGCGCTGGAGAATCCCCAGGATCATCCGGTCGGTCCGATCAAGCGCCTGCATCATTCACCACCAGATCATCATTCCGTAGAGGAAGCTACGGTCATCATCGCCAATTGACGATGGGGATCCGGTGCCGGACCGCCTAGGCTCCGCGCGCCCTGACCCTTTCGCCTGGACGCGGAGACGACCGTGGAACCGAGCCTGCCCCCGCCTTTCGCCGCCCTGGCCGAGGAACTGCAGCCGCAGCCGCCGCTGCGCGCCGCCATCACCGCCGCCTGCCGGCGCGCCGAGCCGGCCTGCCTGCCGCCCTTGCTGGAGATGGCCGCCCCGTCGCCGGACGAAGCGGCGGCGTCCGCCGCGCTGGCGCACCGCCTGGTCGCCGCGCTGCGCGCCAAGCGCCGCCATGGCACGGTGGAGGCGCTGGTGCAGGAATTCGCGCTCTCCTCGGCCGAGGGCGTTGCGCTGATGTGCCTGGCCGAGGCGCTGCTGCGCATCCCCGACGACGCGACGCGGGATGCGCTGATCCGCGACAAGATCGCCGGCGGCGACTGGCAGGCGCATCTCGGCCTCGATCGCCCGCTTTTCGTGAATGCGGCGAGCTGGGGCCTGTTGCTGACCGGCCGGCTGACCGCCGCGCAGGATGAGGCGGGTCTCGGCGCGGCGCTCGCCCGGTTGGTGGCGCGCGCCGGCCAGCCGGTGATCCGCCGGGGCATGGATGCCGCGATGCGCATGCTGGGCGAGCAATTCGTCGCCGGCCGGACGATCGAGGAGGCGCTGACGCGCGCGAGGCCCATCGAGGCGCGCGGCTTCCGCCATTCCTACGACATGCTGGGAGAGGCGGCGGTCACGGCGGCCGATGCGGCGCGCTACCTCGCCGATTATGAGACGGCGATCCACGCCATCGGCAAGGCGGCTGCGGGCCGTGGCCTGATCGAGGGGCCGGGCATCTCGATCAAGCTGTCGGCGCTGCATCCGCGCTACAGCCGCGCGCAGCGGGGGCGCGTGATGGCGGAACTCGCCCCGCGCCTGCATGGCCTCGCCCTGCTCGCGCGGCGCTACGACATCGGGCTGAACATCGATGCGGAGGAGGCCGATCGCCTCGACCTGTCGCTCGACCTGCTGGAGGGGCTGTGCCTGTCGGCCGAGTTCGCCGGCTGGAACGGCATCGGCTTCGTCGTGCAGGCCTATCAGAAGCGCGCGCCTTTCGTGCTGGACTGGGTGATCGACCTGGCGCGCCGCAGCGGACACCGGCTGATGCTGCGCCTGGTCAAGGGCGCCTATTGGGACAGTGAGATCAAGCGCGCGCAGGTCGACGGGCAGGCGGATTTCCCGGTCTTCACGCGCAAGGTCCATACGGATGTCTCCTACCTCGCCTGCGCGCGGAAGCTGCTCGCCGCGCCGGATGCGGTATTTCCCCAGTTCGCCACGCATAACGCGCAGACGCTGGCCGCGATCCACGCGATGGCGGGGCCCGACGCGCCGCGCGACCGCTACGAATTCCAGTGCCTGCACGGCATGGGCGAGCCGCTCTACGAGGAGGTGGTCGGGCCGGCGCGGCTCGATCGCCCCTGCCGGATCTACGCCCCGGTCGGCACGCATGAGACGCTGCTCGCCTATCTCGTCCGGCGATTGCTGGAGAACGGGGCGAATTCCTCCTTCGTGAACCGCATCGCGGATGAGGATGTGCCGATCGAGGCGTTGATCGCCGACCCCGTCGCGGCGGCGCGCGCCATCGAACCGCTCGGCGCGCCGCATCCGCGTATCGCCCTGCCGCCCGATCTGTTCGGGGCGACGCGGCGCAATTCGGCCGGGCTCGACCTGGCGGACGAGGCCTGCCTCGCCTCGCTCAGCGCATCCCTGGCCGCGCCCGTGGTGGCGCGCGCGGCGCCGCCTCAGGCGTCGGGCGCGGCCCGCCCCGTCTGCAACCCGGCCGATCGCCGCGACCGCCTGGGCGAGGTGGTCGAGGCGACGCCCGATGCCGTGGATGCGGCGCTTGCCGTCGCGACCGGCGCGGCACCGGGCTGGGCCGGTCGCGCGCCGGCCGATCGTGCGGCCGTGCTGGACCGCGCCGCCGCGCTGCTGGAGGCGCGCATGCCCGCGCTGCTCGGCGTCATCGTGCGGGAGGCCGGCAAGACCCTGGCCAACGCGGTGGGCGAGGTGCGGGAGGCGGTGGATTTCCTGCGCTACTACGCCGCCGGCATCCGCGATGGCTGGCAGGCGGAGAGCCACCGGCCGCTCGGCGTCGTCGCCTGCATCTCGCCCTGGAACTTTCCGCTTGCCATCTTCACCGGCCAGGTGGCGGCGGCACTCGCCGCGGGGAATGCGGTGCTCGCCAAACCGGCTGAGGAGACGCCGCTGACCGCCGCGAGCGCGGTCGCCATCCTGCATGAGGCCGGCGTGCCGGCAGATGTGCTGCAGCTCCTGCCCGGGCGTGGCGAGGTCGGCGCGCGGATCGTCGCCGATGCGCGGGTCCATGGCGTGATGTTCACCGGATCGACCGAGGTGGCGCGCCTGATCGCGCGCAGCCTGGCGGATCGGCTGAACCCCGATGGCGCACCCGTGCCGCTCGTCGCCGAGACCGGCGGGCAGAACGCGATGGTGGTGGACTCCACCGCGCTGCCGGAACAGGTGGTGGCGGATGTGCTGGCCTCGGCCTTCGACAGCGCGGGGCAGCGCTGCTCGGCGCTGCGCCTGCTCTGTGTGCAGGAGGAGGTGGCCGATCGCATCCTCGCCATGCTGCGCGGCGCGATGGCGGAGCTCGTTGTCGGCAATCCGGACCGGCTGGCGACGGATGTCGGCCCGGTGATCACCGCCGAGGCGCGCGACGCCATCCTGGCCCATGTCGCCGCGATGCGGGCCAAGGGTCGCGCTGTCCATGCCGTGCCGCTGCCCGAGGCCTGCGCGCAGGGCAGCTTCGTCGCACCGACGCTGATCGAGATCGAGGACGTCGCGGCGCTGACGCGCGAGGTCTTCGGCCCTGTCCTGCATGTGCTGCGCTATCGCCGCGATGACCTGGATGCGCTGGTCGAGCGGATCAACGCGACCGGCTACGGCCTGACCTTCGGCGTGCAGTCGCGTATCGGCGGGCTGGCGGAACGGCTCGCGGAGCGCATCGCGGCGGGGAATGTCTACGTCAATCGCAACATCATCGGGGCGGTCGTCGGCGTGCAGCCCTTCGGCGGCCACGGGCTGTCGGGCACCGGGCCGAAGGCGGGCGGGCCGCTCTATCTCCGCCGGCTACTGGCCGGCTGCGATGCCCCGCCGCCGCTGCCGGCCACGGCGCTGCCGGGGGCGTGCACGGTCTTCCTCGACTGGTTGCGCGCGACGGCGCCCGAGATCGCCGGTACCGCCGCGTCACTGGTGGCGCTGTCGCGTCTTGGCCAGGACATCACGCTCCCTGGCCCGGTCGGGGAGGAGAACCGCTACAGCCTGGAGCCGCGCGGCACCGTCTTCTGCCTGGCGACGACGCGAAACGGGCTGCTCCTGCAGATCGCGGCCTGTCTCGCGACGGGAAACCTGGCCTGCGTCGCGGCGCTGCCGAACCTCGACGGGCTGCCGCCGGGCATGAGGATGCGCGTCGTGACGGGAGAGGAAGCCGCCTGCGAGGCGGTGCTCGTCGAGGAGGGGCATCCCGCGCTGGGCACGCTGCTACGCCGCATGGCGGCCGGCGAAGGGCCGGTGCGGCCGGTACTCGTGCTTGGGGATCGCAGGCGGCATGGGATGGACATGCTGCTGCGGGAACGCAGCCTCAGCATCAATATCGCAGCGGCCGGCGGCAATGCGGCGCTGATGAGTCTCTGATGCGCGGTTGGCTGAACCCGCATCGTGCTGAGGGGCTGATTCCGGATGCCGCTGCGGTGGTAATGGGGGGGGGGGTGGCCCCCC
>JAYRJZ010000106.1:1398-18164 GCA_041906015.1 Roseomonas sp. | reverse complement strand
ACCCGCCGCGCATCGCCCGCGCATCGCAATCCCCGAACAGTCGCGCCGACCCGTCCGCCGGCTGCCCTTCGAGGTTCGGGTTCAGGCAGTCGAGCGTCCATTGCCAGACATTGCCAAGCATGTCGTAGAGCCCGAAGGCATTGGGCCGGAAGCTGCCGACCGGGGCGGTGTAGGCGTAGAGATCATTGCAGCGGAAGGTGAACTGTGGCCGCGGGTCGAGGTTCAACTGCCGTTGCAGCGTGAGATCCAGGACATTGCCGTTCTCGCAGGCGCCGATCGGATGGTCGCCCCAATAGCGGGCCGTGGTGGTGCCGGCGCGCGCGGCATACTCCCATTCCGCCTCGCTCGGCAGCCGATAGGGCTTGCCGGTGATACGCGAGAGCCAGGCGGCGTAGGCCTGCGCATCCTGCCAACTGACGCAGACCACCGGATGCGCGTCGGTCTGCGGAAAGCCCGGGTTGCGCCAGTCGAGATCCGGCTTCTCCTGGTACTCGTAGGACGCGCCGGTATTGACGAAGGTCCAGCAGCCGGTGCCGGGACTATGGCCCGTATCCGCGATGAAGGCAGCGAACTGCCCCCGCGTGATCGGCATGCGCGACATGGCAAGGCCCGGGGCGATGGTGATGCGGCGCTGCGGCTGGGAGCGTCCGCGCAACTCCACGGGCACGCCCTCGCGCTCCTCCTCGCCGCCTGGCACGCCCATGGTGAAGCTGCCGCCGGGCAGGGCGACCATCTCCGGGCAGCGCTCGCAATCGGCGGCCTCGGGGGCGGGATCTTTCGCCTCCGTGCGCCCGGCGAAAAGCGCCAGCACAGCGATCAGCACCAGCAGGCAGGCGTTGGGCATGCGGTTCCAGGACCTCCGCAGCGGAACCTATCGCGGCCCGAGCCGGCGCGGATACAGATCTTGTTGTCAGGAGCCGTAAATTGGGACGGATTGCCGTGCCGCCGAGACGAAGGCCGAGAGGCCCTCCTCGACCACCTGTCGAGGCAGGTTGCGCAGCACCAGGGTCAGCCGCGACCGGTGGTCGTGATCCTGGGGCCAGGCTGCCAGCATGAGTGGTGGATGAAAGACGTGTTGCACGCCATGCACGACGACCGGCCGATCCTCGCCGGCGATGTTCAGCAGCCCCTTCACGCGCAGGATCGATTCGCCGCGCGTCAGGGCCAGCATCTCGAGCCAGGTCGCCACGCCCTGCCAGGGCAGGGGCTCGTCGAAGACGAAGCCGCAGGCCTCGATGCCGGCATCGTGCCGGTTCGGGTCATGATGATGATGGTGGTGATGCCGATGGGCCTCGCGTTCGAGCCAGGCCGCGACCTCGGGGATACGCCCCTGGGTGGTGAAATCCCCCGCATCGAGCAAGGCGGCAGGCGCCGCATCCGCTCCCAGCAGCGGTGCCTGGGGGTTCAGCGCAGCGAGCCGCGCGCGCAACGCCGCGACCGCTGCCGGCGCCGCGATGTCGGTCTTGGTCAACACCAGCCGGTCGGCCATGGCGGCCTGCTTCACCGCCTCGACCTGCGTATCGAGCGTCGCCATCCCCGCCGCCGCATCGACCAGCGTCACCACGCCATCGAGGCGATAGGCCGACAGCACCGCCGGATCGCTCATCAGCGTCTGCAGGATGGGCGCGGGATCGGCGAGGCCGGTCGTCTCGATCACGACGCGGCGGATCTCCTGGCCCGCCTCGGCGCGCGATGCGAGGTCGCGCAGCGCGCGCACCAGGTCCCCGCGCACGGTGCAGCACAGGCAGCCGGCATTGAGCAGCACGACGTCGTCATCGAGCTTGTCGACCAGCAGGTGGTCGAGGCCGATCTCCCCGAATTCGTTGATCAGCACGGCGCAGCCGGCCAGTTCCGGGGCCTTGAGCAGCCGGTTCAGCAACGTCGTCTTGCCGGCGCCGAGGAAGCCCGTCAGCACCGTGACGGGGATCTTCTCCCGCCTCATGCGCCGTAGAGCTGCTTCGGATCGATCAGTGGATCGGCGATGGTCGTCAGCGCCCCGCCGCGGATCGCGCGGAAGAAGCAGTTGCGCCGGCCGGTGTGGCAGGCCACGCCATCCTGGTCGACCAGGGCGAGCAGCGTGTCGCCGTCGCAGTCGAGCCGCAGGTCGACGAGGCGCTGCTGCTGGCCCGAGGTCTCCCCCTTCCGCCACAGCGCCTGGCGGGAGCGCGACCAGTAGCAGACACGGCCCGTGGCGAGCGTCTCGGCCACGGAGTCCGCGTTCATCCAGGCCATCATCAGCACCTCCCCCGTGTCGTGCTGTTGAGCGATGCAGGGGATGAGGCCATCTCTGTCGAAGCGGATGGCGGCGATGAAGTCGGTGGTGGCGTCGGGGCAGGTGGTGCACATGACCCGATGATATAGTGTATCGGCCCCATCCGGCGAGGAGGTGACATGGCGGAAGTTGCGACGCGCGAGACGGCCCTGAAGGAAGCGGAGGCGGTCTGCCTGCGCCGCGGCGCCGCGCTGACGCCGCTGCGCCGTCAGGTGCTGGAACTCGTCCTGCAGGCGGAGGCACCGATCGGCGCCTACGCGCTGCTCGACCGGCTGAAGGCCGCGCGGCCGGGGGCGGCGCCGCCCACCGTCTATCGCGCGCTCGACTTCCTGCTGGAGCAGGGGCTGATCCACAAGGTCGAGCGGCTCAACGCCTTTGTCGGCTGCAACGAGACCGGGCATGGCCATGCCCATGACCACCACCACCCTCACCAGTTCCTGATCTGCCGGAGCTGCGGCGCGACGATGGAGATCGCCGACCACGCGGTGGCCCATGCGA
The DNA here is from genome assembly GCA_041906015.1 of Roseomonas sp. GTDB lineage: Bacteria > Pseudomonadota > Alphaproteobacteria > Acetobacterales > Acetobacteraceae > Neoroseomonas. Next base: position 15,394 of record JAYRJZ010000106.1, on the reverse strand, counting down.
TCGAGGCGGCCGCGCGGCGCGCCGGATTCGTCCTCGCCGAGGCGACGGTTGAGATCGAAGGCACCTGCGCCCGCTGCGCCGAGCCTTGACCCGGCGTCCCGGCCCTGCCGCGGCCGTCCCGCAGCCTTGCGCTGTGTCATTGCCGGGCTTCCGGCCGGGCGTAACCTCGTCTTCATGGGCTATGACGCCCGTGGGCCATAACGGCCCTCGGCAAGGAGGACGACAGCACCCATGCTTTCCCTGAACCCGATCCGCGCGTTGCGTCGGGGGGCTCTCGCCCTCGTCGCCGTCGGCGCGCTCGCCGCCACGCCTGCCCTGGCCCAGGGCCAGGCCGCCGGCGGCGCCCCTGCCACCTTCACGACGGCCGACCTCGCCCGGCTCTGCGGCCCGCATGCCGACAACGCCAATGTCTCGGCGCTGCGTCCGGCCTGCTACGCGGCGCTGATCACCATCGGCCAGGTCCACGCCATCTACACCAGCGGTTCCAACGCCCAGCGCCCGATCTTCTGCTTGCCCGAGCAGATGCCGACGCTCGACACCGTCTCGGCCGCCTTCGTCTCCTGGGCCGCGGCCAACCAGCAGTATTCCGGTGTCCGCGCGGCCGAGGGCGTGCTGCGCTTCGCCGCCGCCACCTATCCCTGCCCGGCCGCTCCGGCCCGGCGCCGGCGCTGAGAGGAGAGGAGAAGACCATGATCGCTCGTAAGCCCCTCCGTCTCGTCGCCGTCCTCGCCCTTGGCCTCGGCCTCGGCGCCTGCGAAGGCATGACCGAGAATCAGCGCGCCACCGCCACGGGGGCCGGCATCGGTGCCCTGGGTGGCGCGGCGCTCGGCTCGCTCTCCGGCAATGCCGGCTGGGGCGCCGCGATCGGCGCCGGCGTCGGCGGCCTGTCCGGCTACGCCATCAGCAGCAGCCGCCAGCGCTGACCTGCCGCCTGTCCCGGCGGGCACGGCCCCGCCGGGACAACCTTGCGACGACGCGCTCGGCGCAAATCCCTATCCAATCCCTGCAAGGCGGCGGTGAGCCGGTTGCCGAGCCCTTCCGGTGGGGTGGACACTGCGCGCGCGGCCCGAGTCGCCTCCTATCGGGTGGGGTCGCCAATCGCGCGACGGAAGGACAGGACCGACATGCGCCTCAAGACCATTCTCACGGCGGCGGCGCTTTGCGCCGCGGTGCCGGCCATGGCCCAGACGCCACAGGCCGCGCAGGGTTCCCACAGCGCGACGGTGACGGAACTCGCCACCCTATGCGCCGTGCCGGCCGGCGACCCTGCCTATGCCAATGCTTCCGGCCTGTGCCGGGGCTTCATCCTCGGCTTCGCGCAGTACCATGCGGTGATGACGCGGCCGGGCACGCGCTTCCGCCCGCTGTTCTGTGTGCCGAACCCGGCGCCGAGCGGCGAGCAGGCCGCCGCCGGCTTCGCGGCCTGGGCCCGGGCCAATCCGCAGTCGGCGAACGAACTCGCCGTGGACGGGCTCGCCCGCTGGTTCATCGCCACCTATCCCTGCCCCCAGCCCGCCGCGCGCCGCGGCGCCACGCGCTGAGAGGAGAGCACATGATGCGCAAGATGGTTCTTCTTCCCGCGGCGCTGGCCCTTGGCCTTGGCGCCTGTTCCGACGGCCAGATGACGCAGGGTGGCCGTGACACGCTGATCGGCACCGGCGTCGGCGCGCTGGCCGGCGCGGCGATCGGGTCCTTCACCGCTCATGCCGGCGTGGGCGCGCTGATCGGTGCCGGCGCGGGCGCGCTCGGCGGCTATCTGTGGAACCAGCATGAGGTCGCCCAGCGCCAGGCGGCGGAGCGCCGCCAGCAGCAGCTCAACGCGGCGTATCAGAGCGGCTATCGCGCGGGCGAGCACGCGCCGCCGCAATGAGGATGATAGGCGGAACCGGCACGCCCTTCATGCACAGCGCCAAGTGACGGTTTCCAAAGGCCGTGGGCCTTTGGTGGGGTGAGGTTCGGAGAGGGGCAAAGCCCCTCTCCGAGACGCCTCCAGCGGATCAGTACTCGAACTCGAACGTCACCCCGAGCCGGTCCCCGGCACTGCTGTTCCCCCCCGTTTCCGCCTGCAGCCGCACGCGGGGCAGTACGTCCACCTGCACGCCGACGCGCGGCGGCCCGCCTTCGCTCGACTGCCGCACGCCGACATAGACGCCGTCCGCGACATAGCGGCCGGTCTCCAGCGTCGCGCCCTGGTTCCGGCTGTTGCTGTCCTGGTTGCTGCTGTCCTGGCCGACGGCCAGGCGATCGAGTGCGAGGGCGCGCCGGATGCGATCGAGGATGCCACCCGCGCCCGGCACCTCGATGCCCGCCGCGCCGGCCAGCACCTGGGCAAGCTGGGCGAGCTGGAAGGGGCTGAGCTCGTTGGCCCGCCGGTCGAACAGGAGGCGTGACAGCACCTCGTCCTGCGGCAGTTCCGGTGTCGAGGAGAATTCCAGCTTCGGGTCGTTCGCCGGGCCGGTGACGGTGACGCTGACCGTGACTTCCCGCGCCCGCGCCGTGGCGAGGAAGTCGAGGGTCGGCACCAGCGTCCCGGCGTTGAAGGAGACCGTGCCTCGGCGGAAGTCGAGATGACGGTCGAAGACGGAAATCTCGCCCCGTCGCAGGGTCAGCCCGCCATTGACCAGCGGTGCGGCGGAGGTGCCGGCCAATTGCAGCGTCCCGCCGAATTCGGCGTCGATGCCGCGTCCGCGCACGAAGACGGCGCGCGGCGCTGCGATCTCGACCTCGAGAGCGACGATGGGCCCCGCCGAAGGCGCGCCGGGCGGTGCAGGCGGGGCGAGGGGCGGCGTGCCGGACGGCCGCCGGCCCGTCTCGCGCACGCCGTCGAGCCGCTGCACGCTGCGGGGCAGGCGCTCCGGCACGGTGATGTCGAGCCGGCGGACCTCGATCCGTCCGGTCATCCGCGACTCATCGAGCAGCCGACCGGCAAGCTTCAGGTCCGCATCGAACAGGCCGGTCAGCAGGTCCGACCGCAACGGCCGGGCGTTGCGCGCGGTGATGGTGATGTCGGCGGGCAGCCCGTCCTCGCGCGGGGAGAGGCTGCCGCTGGCCGAGAGCGTGCCGTTGCCCGGGGTACGGGCGTCGAAGCGCTCGATGACGATCCGGTCGCCATCGGCGCGCAGGGCGGCGTTGATGCGGTTCAGCGTCACCCCCTGGGCGAGGTCGCGGAAGCTGCCGTCGCTGAAGGTCGCGCGCCCGCCGAGCTGCGGCGCGCCGACCGTGCCGGCGACGGTCGCGTTGAGCGTCGCGCGCCCGGTCACGCGCTGCGCCCCCGCGGCGAGCAGCGGACCGGCCAGCGCCCCGACATCGGATTGGACGTCGAGTTGCGCAGTGATCGGCGCCGTGGCGGTGAAGCCGTTGGGCAGCCGTGCCGTGCCGGTCGCGCGCAGCGCGTTGCCCGCCGAGGCATCGAGCCGGACCTCCGCCGAGCGCGCCCCGGCCGTGCCTTCCACGACCACCCGCGCCGCCGGCAGGCCGCGCAGGGATGGGTCCGGATTGCGCAGCCCGGTCGCCTCAACGCGGAAGCGCGCCGAGGGATCGGCGACGGGGCCGGTGATGCGGGCCTCGGCGGCGATGGTGCCCTCGGCGGTCTGGCCGGGGGCGGCGAGGGCGAGCACCCCGGCCACCGGCAGCGCGGCGAGGGTGGCGCGGATATCGGCCTGCTCCGGTCCCCAGCGCCCTTCGGCGCGCAGCGTCCCGCCGCGGCTGGTGGTGAGCGACAGGGCCTCGATCGTCACGCCGCCATCGGCGGCGAGCAGGATGCGCGCCGGGCCGGTCGTGCGCAGGCTGTCGGCGCCGCGGCGCAGCAGCAGTTCCGGAATCTCGATGCGCCGCGCCGTGTCCTGCTGCGTCATGCGGGCGCGGGTGGTCAGGCGGGCATCCTGGGCGCGGGCCTCGATGCTGGCTTCCAGCGCGGCGAGGCTGCCCTCCGCCCGCACCGTGCCGCCGAGCGGCGTGCCGGCGATGGTGGCCTGCGGCACCTCCAGGGTTGCGTCGAAGCCCTGCACGCCGTCGCGGATGTCGCCGCGCGCGCGCAGTGCGATCCGGCCGGACATCGGCGTTCCGGCCAGGGTGGCGAAGGGGGCGAGGTCGGGGACGTTGAGCGCCGCCTCGCCCACGAAGGTCGCGGCCTGCGGGTCGATCAGCCCCTGGGCGTTCAGCCGCGCGGGGCCGAAGGCGGCGGCGAGGGCTTCGAGGCGGATCTTCTCGCCCTCCGGCAACGCCCGCAGATCGACCGAGGCCGGCAGGCCGGCATAGGTCGCGCGCAGCGTACCTTCCGCGCGCAGGGCGCTCAGCGGCGTCGCGACGCGCAGGTCGAGCGCCGGCGCTTCGACCACTTGGCCCTGGCTTTCGAGCCTTTCGCCGCGTGCGGTGATGGTCAGGGAGGGATCGTCGCGCGGACCGGTGGCGTGCAGCTCGGCCTGCAGGCCGCCGACAAGTCCGGGGACCAGCGGCGCCAGGTCGGCGACCGTGGCGCGCAGCGTGGCGTCCAGCGTTTCGCCCACGGCGCCTTCGGCTGTGAGGTGCAGCGCGGCACCGTCCAGCGTCAGGCTGTCGATCCGGTCAGGCAGGATGGCGCGCAGGGCGAGGCGCGGCGTCGGCCCGAGCGCGGCTTCCACCTGGGGGATGGCGCTGCCGAAGCCTTGCGTCGCGAGGTCCAGCGTGATCCGCGGCGTCGCCATCGGACCGCTGGCCCGCGCGGTAGCGCGCAGCGCCTCCCAGCGCGCGGCGTCCGGCACCAGCGTCCCGAGCAGCGTGGAGGCGCCGGCCTCGATGCGCGCAGTAAGATCGACGGTCGAGGCGGCGAGATCCGCGCCGCCTTCCGCCATCACCGAACCGATCGGCGCGCGGGCTTCGAGCCGCGTCAGCGTCACCCGCTGCGCCGCGTCGATCGCCGCATCGAGCTCCACGGCGAGCGGCATCGCGGCGGGGCGCAGTTCCTCGGGCAGCAATGGTGCGGCGGCGAGGGCGAGCGTCAACCGGGCGCCCGCCGCACCATCCGGCGCGGCGCGGACGGTGCCGTTGGCCGTCAGGGTGATGTCCTCGCCCAGCGCGGCGTGCAGCTCGAGCGCGGCGCCGCTCGCCGGGCCATCCAGGGTCAGATGCGCCGCGGTCGCGCGGTCCGGCAGGCCGAGCAGCGTCGCGAGGAGGCCGCCGGGCGGTTCGTTCGCCTCCAGCCGCGCCGTCAGCCGGTCGGCACCGGGGGCAAGGTCGATATCCGCGCGGATCTCCGCCGGCGCGTCGAGCCGCGTCACGGCGAGCTTCGCCGACAGGCGCGACGCGGCATAGAGCGCCTCGCCCTCGGCTCGCAGCACGGCCGCGACGCCGGCGACGGGTTCGCCGAGTTCGATCCGTTCAACGGCGAGGCGGTCGAGCCGCACCGTTACCGGCAATTCCGGCAGGGCCGGGATCAGCGGGGCGTTCGGATCGGGCGGCGGGGGCGGCTCCTCGCTGCCCGGCGGCAGGCGGTGCAGCGCGACGCGGCGGGCCGTGACGGCGGTGATCCGTGCTTCCCGTCGCAGCAGCGCCGGCAGGTCGAGCGCGATGCGCGCCCCTTCCAGTTCCAGCCAGGGCCCCTCGGCATCGGCCATGACCAGGCGCTCGACGCCGATATCGGAGGGCAGGGGGCCGGACAGCCCCTCGATGGTCAGGCCGGGCACGAACTCCCCGGCCAGGCGCGCGATGGTGGTCCGCCCGCCCTCGCTGTTCGCCCAGACCAGCCCGCCGGCGAGGGCGAGCATCAGCAGCAGCGGAATGCCGAGAAGGACGACGATGCCGATGCGAAGGGCGCGCCGCATCTCAGAAGGCCTGCCCGATGCCGACATAGAGGCCATAGGCCGGGTCGCCCTGCTGCGGGTTCAGCGGCACGCCGACATCGACGCGGATCGGCCCGATCGAGGTGAGGTAGCGCAGACCGGCGCCGACGCCGACGCGCAGCGTGCCGGTGCCCGGCGTCTGGTCCTCGCTGACCGTGCCCGCATCGACGAAGGCGACCATGCCCCAGGGGCCGGAGATGCGCTGGCGCCATTCGGCGGAGAGTTCCAGCAGGCTCGCCCCGCCCAGCGGCCGGTTGCCGGCATCGCGGGGGCCGATCGACTGGTAGGTGTAGCCGCGCACCGACCCGCCCCCGCCCGCATAGAAGCGCTTGTCGAGGGTGATCTGGTCGAAGCTCGCCCCGAGGGCGGAGCCGATCGCGGTGCGCAGCGCGAGCACGCCTCTCTGGTCCCCTGTCACGTCGAAATAGGTGCTGCCGGTCGCCAGCAGCCGGACATAGCTCGTCGAGTCATCCAGCGAATAATAGGGCGTCGCGCTGATGCTGGCGCGGAACCCGCTCGACGGGTCGAGCAGGCTGGTGGTGCTGTCCCAACGCAGCCCGCCCATGAACCCCACCAGCGTATAGGGATCGAGCACGCCATAGCGGCCGATCCGCCCGCTTTCGAAGATCGGCCCGGTCTGCAGCGTCAGGCGTTCCGTCAACGGATGCTCGGCGGTGGAGGAGGCGACGATCGCCTCCCGGTCATAGGCTTCGAGGTTCTCTTTCACCGCGCCGATGCGGCTGATCAGGCGGATGTTGCGTTCGAAGACCTCGGGCTGGGTCAGGGTGGCGAAGGTGCGGTAGGTTGCGTTGCCGAAACTGCCATCCGAGATGCGCGACGCCTCGGCTTCGAGCCGCAGCCGTTCGGCGCCACCGAAGAGGTTGCGGTGTTCCCAGAAGACGCTGACGGCGATGCCGAAATTCGTCTCATAGGCGATCGACCCGCCGATCGCCCGGAGCGGGCGCTCGCTGACCACGAAGGCGATGGGCAGGGTGCCGTCCGGCCCCACGGTCGTGCCGGCCTCGACGCGGACGCTGTCGAAGACGCCGAGGGACACCAGGGCGCGCCGGGCGCGTTCGACGGCGGCAGGGGAGTAGTCGCGGCCCTCGATCTGCCGGGCGGTGGTGCGGCGCAGCAGGCCGGTATCGGTGCGGGACTGGCCGCGTACCTCGGGGGTCGCGAAGCGTGCCCGCGGGCCGGGGGCGAAGCGCCAGGTGATGTCCATCGCCTGCCGGTCGTGATCGACCGTGATCTCCCGCCCCGCGGAATCGGCGAGCGGATAGCCCGCATTGCGCAGCGCGTCGCGCATGGCGGATTCGGCGGCGAGCACCGCTTCGGCCCGCGCCGGGTCGCCTTCCGGCAGGCTGGCGGCGAGGGCCGCGTCCCGTACCACCGGGGCCAGTTCGGCCGGCTCGGCGATGACGGTGACATGGCCGATCCGGTAGCGCGGCCCGGGCGTGAGGCGCAGGACGACCGGCACCGCCTGCGTGGCGGCGGCGAGGCGCGCCGGAAGGGCGGGGTCGTCGGGCGCCAGGCCGTCGATGGTCGCGCTGACCTGGCCGCCCCAATAGCCTTCGGCGCGCAGGGCTTCCTGCAGGCGGGGCAGATCCGCACGGACCCGGCCAATCAGGCCGAAGGCGTCGGTGGGTGCCCGTTCCCGCAGGGTGACGGTCTGCGCAACGGCGCGGCCGAGATCGGCCAGGTCGGAATCCTCGCCCGCCGTCACCTCGGCGGTGTAGGGCAGGCCGGGCGGCTCAGGAGGGACCTGCCCGGCTGAGGGCTCCTGGCCCGATGGTGGCGCGGCCGGACTCTCATCCTCGCCCTGCGCCAGGGTCGGGGCCGAGGCCGACAGCCATGCGAGCAGCGCGGTGGTGGCGCCAAGGGCTGTGGTGCGTCGCAACGCGGCGGGATAGGCTTTCAGAATCATGCACACCGATTTTGCCGCGACCCTTACATCCTGGCGTCGACATCTGCACGCCAACCCTGGCCTCACGCTTCACGAAGGGGAGACGGCGGCCTTCGTCGTCGCCCGGTTGAAGGAGATGGGCGTCACCGACATCGTCGATAACGTCGGTGGCCATGGCGTGGTTGCCACGCTCAAGCGTGGTGGCGGCAACCGCGCCGTCGGCCTGCGCGGGGACATGGACGCGCTGCCGATCCAGGAACAGGACGAGGACCTGCCCTGGAAGTCCACAAAACCCGGCGTGATGCATGCCTGCGGGCATGACGGGCACACCACGGCGCTGCTCGGCGCGGCGAAGGTGCTGCTCGACGACCCATCCTGGACCGGCACGGTGCGCCTGGTGTTCCAGCCGGCCGAGGAAGGCGGTGGCGGCGCGCGGAAGATGATCGAGGACGGGCTCTTCGAGCGTTTCCCGATGGAGCGCATCTTCGGCTGGCACAACTGGCCGGGCCTGCCGGCCGGGACCATCGCGGTGCATGACAGCGCAGTCATGGCGGCGGGCGCGCGGTTCGAGATCACCTTCGACGGCCATGCCGGGCATGCCGCGCTGCCGCATCTCACGCGCGACCCGATGATCGCGGCGGGCCACGCGATCGTGGCGATCCAGACCATCGTTGCCCGCAACCTCGATCCGCTGACCGGGGGCGTCGTGTCCATCACCGTGGTCGAGGGGGGCGAGGCGCAGAACCAGATCACCGCGCGCGTCACGCTGAAGGGCACCGCCCGCTGGCTGCGCGACGCGGATCAGGAGACGATCGAAGCCGGTCTGTCGCGCATCGTGGATGGCGTCGCCGCGACCTATGGCGTGCATGCGACCTTCTCCTTCCGCGCCGGCGTGATGGTCACGAAGAACCATCCGGCGGAGCGCGAGCTCGCGGCCGAGGCCGCCGCGGCGGTGACGGCGCTGCGCCGCGACGTGCCGCCGGCCATGACGGGCGAGGATTTCGCCTGGTTCCTCAAGGTCGTCCCCGGTGCCTTCGTCTGGATCGGCAATGGCCCGGCGGAGAACGGCAAGGAACTGCACCACCCGAAATACGACTTCAACGACGAGATCCTGCCGACGGCGTCGAAGTTCCTGGCGGAGACGGCGAAGCGGGCCCTGGCGGGGAAGTAACCCCCGCCACGACCGGATTGGCAGGACGAAGCAGGCTCCCCATCGCCCGTTGCTGCACCGCAGCAATGTCATTAGGGTGCGCCGGATGCGACCTCAACCTGCCCCGGTTCAGAGCTTCGATCCGCTTCCCGACGCCGCTGGCCGGCTGCGCGCGTTGGAGCTTCGGCTGGCTGAGGAACTCGCTTTCCTCAACCTGCCCGGCAAGCCCTGGGTGCCGGAAACACCCTGGTCCGAGGGCGAGTTCCTGGATGTTGCGGTCATCGGGGGCGGGCTGAACGGGCTCTGCGCCGCCGCCTGCCTGCGGCTGAACGGCATCAGTCGGATCGCGCTGCTCGACCGCGCGCCGGAAGGGCTCGAAGGCCCCTGGATCACCACCGCGCGGATGAACACGCTGCGCACGGCGAAGGAAGCGGCGGGCCCGGCGCTCGGCATCCCGTCGCTGACCTTCCGCGCCTGGTTCGAGGCGCAGTACGGCCGCGACGCCTGGACCGCCATGATCCGGATCCCGCGCGCGATGTGGATGGACCACATGATGTGGTATCGCCGCGTCATGGCGCTGCCGGTGCGCAACGGCGTCTCGGTGACGGCCATCCGGCCGCGCGGCGATGGGCCCATCGCCATCGAGACGGCGGCGCACGGCACGCTGCATGCGCGCCGCATCGTGCTCGCGACCGGCATCGACGGGCTTGGCGGGCCGGCGGTGCCGGCTGTCTTCGCGGGGCTGAGCCGGGCTGTCTGCGCGCATTCGTCGGATGAGATCGACATGGCCGCGCTCGCCGGCAAGCGAGTGGGGGTGCTCGGGGCCGGCGCTTCGGCCATGGACAATGCGGCGAGTGCTCTCGAAGCCGGCGCTGCCTCGGTCGACCTGCTCGTCCGCCGGGCCGAGATGCCGCGCGTGGACAAGTTCACCGGGATCGGCAGCAAGGGGATGGCGCATGGCTATCTCGGCCTGCCGCCCGAGGACAAATGGGCGCTGTTCTATGCCGGGAACCAGGCGCAGCTTCCCGCGCCGCGGTCTTCCGTGCTGCGCGTCTCCCGCCATCCCCAGGCGCGGTTCCATTTCGGCTGCCCTGTGCTGGCGGTGCGGGAGGAAGCGGGCGGCGTGCGGGTGACGACGCCGCGCGGCGTGGTGCGGCTCGACTTCCTGATCCTCGGCACGGGCTTCGAGGTGGCGCCGGAGAAGCGGCCGGAACTCGCGGCCATCGCGCCGCATATCCGGCGCTGGGCTGATACCTACGCGCCGCCGGCGGGGATGGAGGATGCCGGCCTCGCCGCCCATCCGGATCTCGGGCCGGGCTTCGAGTTCCAGCAGCGCGAGGCCGGCGCCTGCCCGGGCCTCGAACGCATCCATTGCTTCGCCTTCCCCGCCGTGCTGACCCACGGCAAGGTGACGAGTGGCATTCCCTCCGTCACCGAGGCGGCGCGCCGCCTGACCGAGGCGATCGCCCGCAGCCTGTTCGTCGAGGATCGCGCGCGGGTACGCGCCGCCTTCGATGCCTATGACACGCCGGAACTGCTGGGCGACGAATGGACGCCCTGGACCGGCCCGCTCGGAGAGGATAGCGATGCCGCCGCATGAGCCGCTCGCCCATGAAGACCCCGAGGTAATGGCCCGCGCCGCCGCGCTGCATGCGCGCGCGGTGGTCTTCGACGGGCTGAACACCTGCAACTGGTCGCGCACCATCTTCGAGGAGATGCGCGCCGGCGGCGTCACCGCGGTGAACTGCGCCTCCCTGTTGTGGGAGGATCTGCGCGGCGGGCTCGACAACGTGCTGTTCTGGAAGCGCATGTTCGAGGAGCATGCTGACCTGCTGCGCCCGGTGAAGTCGGTCGCCGACATCCATGCCGCAAAGGCGGAAGGGCGCACCGGCGTGTCGATCGGCTGGCAGAACACCTCGCCCATCGAGGACCGGCTGCACGATGTCGAGATCTTCAAGGATCTCGGCGTCAACATCATGCAACTCACCTACAACACGCAGAACTATTCCGGGGCTGGCTACCTCGAACTGACCGATTCCGGCCTGACCGGCTTCGGGCGCGAGGTGGTGCACGAGATGAACCGCGTCGGCGTGCTGTGCGACCTCAGCCATGTCGGCGAGAAGACCAGCTTCGACGCCATCGCCTGGTCGAAGCAGCCGGTTTGCATCAGCCACGTCCTGCCGCGCGCCATGCACGACGTGCCGCGCAACAAGACCGACGCGCTGCTCGCCGCCTGCGCGGAACGCGGGGGGCTGATCGGCATCAGCCTGTTCGCGCCGGGCCTGCGCGCGGGCAACGATGCGTCGGTCGAGGACTATCTCGACGCCATGGAACATGTGATCGCGCTGGTGGGGGAGGACCATGTCGGCCTGGGCTGCGACTTCTCGCTCGATCACCCGCGGCCGGGGCCGTACCAGAACTATGCCAGCCGCGACAAAGGCTATGCGCGCAACCTGACCGAATTCGCCACGGCGAAGATCAACAAGCCGCGCGGCATCGCCCGCGTGCACGAGATCCCGAACATCACCGCCGCCATGGTTCGCCGGGGCTGGGGCGAGGACACGATGCTCAAGCTGCTCGGCGGCAACTGGCTGCGGCTGCTGGAACGCGTCTGGGGCTGATATCCTTCGCCTTGGCGATGACCCGGCCGTCGGCAAGGTGAGCGGTATCGAGCGCTGGCTTGGTGTGGTGGCTGCGCATGAAGCCGAGACTCTCATGTCGGGCCAGCCGAAAGGCTGGCCGCTATGATACCGAACACGGAGGCTGTGAGATGACCCTGTCCCGCCGCGGTGCGCTCGCCGCAGCCCTTGCCCTGCCCGCGTTGCCCGCCGCCGCCCAGGCGCCCTGGGCGCCGACGCGCCCGGTGCGCATCGTGATGCCGTTCCCGCCCGGGCAGGGATCCGACATCCTGATGCGCATGCTGGCGGAAAAGCTGCAGCCGCTGCTCGGCCAGCCCGTGGTGGTGGAGAACCGCGCCGGCGCCGGCGGGACGGTCGGCATGGAATACGCCGCCAACCAGCCGGCCGACGGCACGACCATCGTCATGGGCGGCAGCGGGCCCACCACCATCGCGCCGAGCCTCTATCCGCGCCTCGGCTACGATCCGCTGCGCGACATGACGCCGATCTGCCTGATCGCGTCGGTGCCGCAGCTCTTCGTGGTGAACAACGACTTTCCGGTCCGCGACATCCCCGCGCTGATCGCGCGCGCCAAGGCCAATCCGGGCGGGGTGTTCTATGCTTCCTCGGGCAACGGCACGACGCAGCACCTGAATGTCGAGCTGTTCGCGTCCATGACCGGGACGCGGCTGACCCATGTGCCGTATCGCGGGTCGGGCCCCGCGCTGGCCGACCTGATGGCGGGGCAGGTGCCGTTCATGTCCGACACGCTCGCGGCCGTCGGCGAGATGGTGCGCACCGGGCGCGTGCGCGCCATCGGCGTGACGTCGAAGGAACGCTCGCCCTTCTTCCCCGACGTGCCATCGATCCACGAACAGGGTGTCACGGGGTATGAATCGGTCGGCTGGATCAGCCTGCTCGGCCCGCGTGCCATGCCCGACGCCATCGCCGCGCGGTTCGAGGCGGAAGTCGCGAAGATCCTGGAACAGCCCGACATCCGCCAGCGCCTGACCGAGCAATCCTTCACGCCGACCTTCCTCGGCCGCGCCGACTTCGCCGCCTTCATCGCCGCCGAGACGGCGAAGTGGCGCGGCGTGGTGCAGGCGGCCGGCGTGACGGTGGACTGATCACCCCGCCGGGTTGTGGAAGGGCCGCCCGGCCCAGCCTTCATGCAGCGGCGCGAGGAAGTAGAAGGTGATGCGGCGCGCGGCAAAGCGCCACACGCCATCCTGTTTCACCATCTCATCGTCATAGTGTCCCGCGGAGATGTAGGACACGCCGTTCATCACCGAGAGGTATTCCATCGAGATTCGCCCGGTGGCGCGGCTGCCATCCAGCGCCACCGTGCCGTTCGAGCAGAAATGCCAGAACTCCTCGGTCATGGCGGGGACGCGGCGGCTGAAGAACTCGGTCAGCGCCGCATGGCCACGCACGGCGGAAAGCCCCTCGAAGACACCATCCTCCGTGAACAGGCCGATGAAGGCCGGCCAGTCGCGGCCATCCAGCAGATGGCAATAGCGGGCGCGCAGATCGGCGATGGCGAGCTGATCCTCGACAGCCGTCAGGCGCGCTTCAAGGCTTGTCATGCGGGCTCTCCGGCGGGCGTGCGGGTTCAGTCGGCCGCGATGCGCGCCTCGCGCGCGATGCCCTGCCAGCGGCCGGCGCTCGCCGCGATCCAGGCATCGTTCTCGGCGACGGGCACGCTGATCGGGTCAACATAGGCGGAGCGCAGCCGTTCGACGGTCTGCGGGTTCATCGCCTTGCCCAGCGCGTCGCGCAGCTTCGCCACCGCCTCGGCCGGCGTACGCTTCGCGACGGCGAGGTTGAACCAGATGCCGAGGTCGTAGCCGGGCAGGCCGGCCTGCTCCATGGTCGGGACCTCGGGCAGCGCGGAGGCACGCACCGTCGTCGTTACCGCGAGCGGACGGAAGGCGCCCGAACGGATATGCGCCGTCGAGGTCGCCGCCGTATCGAAGCCGAAATCGACGTCCTTCGCGAGCATCGCCGCGACCAGTGGGGAGGAACCGCGATAGAGCACATGGGTCGCCTCGATGCCGGCCATCTTCATGAAGACCACGGCGGACAGGTGCGACGACGAGCCGTTGCCGACCGAGCCGAACACCATCGGCCGGCGCTTCGCTTCCGCGATGAAGGAACGCAGGTCGGTGGCCTCCACCTTGCCCGGAATGACCGAGAGGATGTTCGCCACCTGCCCGAGCAGGCCGAGGCTGGTGGTGTCGCGCACCGCATCGACGCCCGAACTCGCATAGACGATCGGGTTCACGCCAAACAGCGCGGTGGTGCCCAGCAGGATGGTGTAGCCGTCCGCCTCGGACTGGATGACGTGCTGCGTCCCGATGTTGCCGCCGGCGCCCGCGCGATTTTCCACCACCACCGGCTGACCCAGTTCGCGCGAAAGCGGTTCGGCGACGATGCGCGCGACGATGTCGTTCACGCCGCCCGGCGGATAGGTGACGACGATGCGCAGCGGGCGGTTGGGTTGCCA
>JAYRJZ010000106.1:0-1339 GCA_041906015.1 Roseomonas sp. | reverse complement strand
GGTCATGGACGGTTCCGGGTTCGTTGTTCTGACCGGACGAGTCCTAACGTCTTCGTGCATGGGCTTCCAGGGGGGCGGCCGCGATGACGTACATCAATACGCGCGTTGGGCACCCATCTAGGGTGACGCTCGATCCACGAGTGAAGGAGCGCGCACCGATGAAAGCTGCCCGCTGGTACAAGGCCAAGGATATCCGTGTGGAGGAGGTGCCCGAGCCCTCCGTCACCGAGGGGCGCGTGAAGATCAAGGTCGCCTGGAGCGGGATCTGCGGTTCCGACCTGCATGAATACGTCGCCGGACCGATCTTCGTCCCCGTCGATGCGCCCCATCCGCTGAGCGGCGAGAAGGCCCCCATCATCATGGGCCATGAATTCTCGGGCCAGGTGGTCGAGGTCGGCGCCGGCGTGACGCGCGTGAAGGCCGGTGACCGCGTGGTGGTGGAGCCCATCCTCGCCTGCGGCAAATGCGCCGCCTGCCGTCGCGGCAAGTACAACATCTGCGAGAAGCTCGGCTTCCACGGGCTGTCGGGCGGGGGTGGCGGCTTCTCCGCCTATACCGTCGTCGATGAGCGCATGGTCCATAAGATGCCCGAGGGCATGTCCTTCGAGCAGGGCGCGCTGGTCGAACCCGCCGCGGTCGCGCTGCATGCGGTGCGGCTGTCGAGCCTGAAGGCCGGCGACACGGCCGCGGTCTTCGGTGCTGGACCGATCGGGCTGCTGGTGGTCGAGGCATTGCGCGCCGCGGGCGCGGCCGCGATCCATGTCGTGGAGCTTTCCCCGCAACGCGCGGCCAAGGCGAAGGAACTCGGCGCAACGACCGTGATCGATCCGTCTAAGGAGGATGCGGTTGCCACGTTGCGCGCGCTGACCGATGGCGGCGTCGATGTGGCCTTCGAGGTGACGGGCGTGCCCGCCGTGCTGAAGCAGTGCATCGATTCCACGCATTTCGAGGGCGAGACCGTTATCGTCTCGATCTGGGAGAAGGAGGCCTCCTTCCAGCCGAATACGGTCGTGCTGCAGGAACGTGTGATCCGCGGCATCATTGCCTATCGCGACATCTTCCCCGCCGTGATGCAGTTGATGATGCGCGGGGTCTTCGCGGCGGATCGGCTGGTGACGAAGCGGATCACGCTCGACGATATCGTGGCTGAAGGCTTCGAGACGCTGGTGCGCGAGAAGCAGCACATCAAGATCCTCGTGGAGGCGCCGAAGTAGGCCGCGAGCCACGTCGCGGCAGGTTCCCGGAGAAGGGCGTCGCCCTTCTCCGGCCCCGGCTGGGAGGCCTCTGCGGACGACGAGCGCAGAGGCCTCCTTTCCCACATCCGATACGGGCGCCGCGC
>JAYRJZ010000004.1:0-126166 GCA_041906015.1 Roseomonas sp. | reverse complement strand
ACCGGGGAGGGCGCCGCCCTCCCCGGACCCCACCCGCCAAAGGCCGAAAGGCCTTTGGAAACCTTCTGTCAGCCTGTCGCGCCGACGCCGCGGGCACGGACCATCCAGCATCACGGGGAAACGCCATGCGCATCGCCTTCATGGGGAGCCCCGATTTCTCGGTTCCGGCGCTGAAGGCGCTGCATGCGGCGGGGCATGAGATCGCGGCGGTCTATTGCCAGCCGCCCAGGCCGGCGGGACGCGGGCAGAAGGAAACGCCCTGTCCGGTGCATCGGGCGGCGCTGGAACTCGGGCTTGAGGTTCGCACGCCGGTCCGGCTGAGGCGCGATACGGCGCAGCATGAAGCCTTCGCTGCGCTGGGCCTCGATGCGGCGGTCGTCGCCGCCTATGGGCTGATCCTGCCGAAGGCGATGCTGGACGCGCCGAAGCGTGGCTGCCTCAACATCCACGCCTCGCTGCTGCCGCGCTGGCGCGGCGCGGCGCCGATCCACGCCGCCATCCTCGCCGGGGACAGCGAGACCGGCATCACCATCATGCGCATGGACGAAGGCCTCGACACCGGGCCGATACTGCTGAAGCAGGCCACGCCGATCGGGCCCGGCACCACCGTCCAGGCCCTGCACGACACCCTATCGGACATCGGCGCCGACCTTATCCTGCGCGCCCTGGCCGAGGACCCGCCCGCCATCCCCCAGCCGGAGGACGGCGCCACCTATGCCCCCAAGCTGACCAAGGAGGATGGCCGCCTCGACTGGTCGCAGGACGCCACGGCGCTGGAACGGCGCATCCGCGCGCTGAACCCCTGGCCCGGCACCTTCTTCGTCCAGGGCGGCGAGCAGCTTCGCGTCCTCTCGGCACGTGTCGAACCCGGCGGCGGTGCCCCGGGCACGCTGCTGGACGATGCGGCGCTGGTCGCCTGCGGCGCCGGCGCACTGCGCCTGATGCGCCTGCAACGCCCCGGCCGCGCGGCGATGGACGCGGATGCCTTCCTGCGCGGCTTCGCCCTGCCGCGCGGAACGGTGCTCGGCTGATGCCCAACTACGCGCTGCTGATCGAATATGACGGCGCGCCCTTTGTCGGCTGGCAGCGCCAGGCCGAAGGCCCGTCCATCCAGCAGGTGCTGGAAGAGGCCGCGACCAAGCTGAACGGCGGCGAAACCCCGGTCGTCACCGCTGCTGGCCGCACCGATGCCGGCGTGCATGCCGAAGGCCAGGTGGTGCAGGTGGCGCTGTCCGCCGATCTCCCGGCCGAACGGGTGCGCGAGGCGCTGAACTTCCACACGCGCCCGCACCCTGTTGCCGTGCTCGGCGCCGCGCTGATGCCCGAGGACTGGTCCGCGCGCTTTTCCGCGACAGGCCGCGCCTATCGTTATCGCATCCTGAACCGGCGCGCGCGCCCGGCCCTCGATCTCGGCCGCGTCTGGCACGTGCAGCGGCGGCTGGATGCGGCGGCGATGCACGACGCGGCGCAGATGCTCCTCGGCAAGCACGACTTCTCCGCCTTCCGTGCCGCGTCCTGCCAGGCGAAATCAGCGCTGCGCACGCTGGACCGGCTGGACGTCGCCCGTCTCGGCGAGGAGATCGTCATCACCGCCGAGGCGCGGTCCTTCCTGCATCACCAGGTCCGCAACCTGGTCGGCACCCTGGCCGAGGTCGGTGCCGGCAAGCGCCCCGCCATCTGGCCGCGCAACGTGCTGGATGGGCGCGACCGGACGCGCGCCGGCCAGACCGCGCCGGCCGACGGCCTCGTGCTGACCGGCGTGCGCTACGCGGACCCCATCGCCTGGATGTGACGGCGGGCGGGCCGTGGGTTGTCACCCCCGGGCGGTCATGATGTGCTGACCGGAACGGTGAGCGGTGGTCGCTGCACGGCGCGACCCGCTCCTCCTGCCCGTGGCAGGCCAAGGACATGCCGCGCGGAGGAAACCGACATGAAGCACCAAGCCGGCCGTCGTGCCGTCCTGGCCACCCTGCCGTTCGCCGCCCTGCCGGCCCGCGCGCAGGACGCCTTTCCCTCTCGCCCGATCACCATCGTCAACGCCTATGGCGCCGGCGGGCAGACCGACATCGCGACGCGGCTGACCGCCGACCGGCTCGGCACCGCGCTCGGCCAGCGCGTGGTGGTCGAGAACCGCGTGGGCGGCGCGACCTCCATCGCCTCCACCTACGTCGCGCAGGCACGGCCGGACGGCTACACGCTGCTCGCCGGGACCAGCTCCCTCGCGATCAACCCCACCCTGCAGCCGAGGCTGACGCCGCGCGATCCGCAGACCGAGCTCGCCCCGGTCGGCATGGTCTATCGCGGGGCCTTCGTCTTCCACATCTATCCCGGCATCCCGGCCCGGACGCTTCCGGAGTTCATCGCCTATGCCAAGGCGAACCCCGGCAAGCTGAACTATGGCGGCGTGGTGGGCACCGTCGTGCATCTCGCGACCGAGATGCTGTGCCAGCGCGCCGGCATCGAGATGACGGCCGTGCCCAATCGCGGCGGGGTGGAAGGGCTGCTCGACCTCCAGGCCGGGCGCATCCACTGCAACTTCCAATCGCCGGTGGAAGCCATGCCCTCGCTGCAGGACGGCAAGACCCGCGCGCTCGCCATCTCCTCTCGCCAACGCCTGCCGAACCTGCCGGATGTGCCCACCGTGGCCGAGACCTTGCCTGGCTTCGAGGCCGTGCTCTGGCTCGCGCTCTTTGCCCCGCCCGGCACGCCGGAGCCGGTGGCCGAGCGGATCGCGGCCGCGCTGCGCACGGTGACGGAGGATCACGACTACCAGGCCCGCATGGCCCAGATAGGCCTTGCGGCCGAAAGCGGTGACGCGGCTGATGTGCGCGCGCTGCTCGCCGCGGATACGGTCAATTGGCGGAAGGTGATCACCGAGGCGGGCATCCAGACCAACTGATGCCGGTGGTCCTGCTCCTGTGCGGCGGACCGGAGAGGGGCAAGGCCTTCCCCCGGCCCGCCGTCGTCCCATCGTCAGGCTGATGGGGCAGGGTGACCCTCCAGCCGCGGCGGCGGAGGGGTCAGGGCCATCCGGAACACTCCCGGAAGCCGCCCACGGCCGGGTGTGACGCACCGCGCCCCAAGCGTGACGCCGCGATACGGTCCTGCAACACGACCGCCGCAGCATCGCCCCTGACGATGTCAGGAGACAGGGCCATGACCCCCGATCAGATCACCCGCGTGCAGGACAGCTTCCGCCTCGTGGCGCCGATCCAGGAAGCGGCCGCGGGCCTCTTCTACGGCCGCCTGTTCGAGATCGCGCCGCAGCTTCGCCCGCTCTTCGCCCACACCGATTTCGACGACCAGGGACGCAAGCTGATGACGACCATCGGCTTCGTCGTCGCGTGCCTGCGCCGGCCCGATGCCCTGTTGCCGGCCGCGCGCGGCCTGGCGGTGCGGCATACCCGCTACGGCGTGGAGGAGGAGCATTACGCCCATGTCGGCGCTGCCCTGCTCTGGACCCTGGAACAGGGGCTGGGCGAGGCCTTCACGCCGGAGACCCACGCAGCCTGGGCCGCGGCCTATGCCATGCTCAGCGGCGCGATGATCGAGGCTGCGCGGCTGCCCGCGGCGGCGTGAGGCGATCAGTCCGCCTCCGGGGTCCTCACCACGGGCGGGACGAACATGTAGCCGCGCCCGCGCAGGGTCACGATCGCCTCGGTCTTCAGCTTCGCCCGCAGCCGGGCGATGCGCATGTCGATGGCGCGGTCCCCGGCGTCCCGGCTGTCCGCCGGGGCGAGGGCGATCAGCTCCTCCCGCCCCAGGATGCGGTTGGGGTTGGCGGCGAAGGCGCGCAGCAGCATCAGCTCGCCTGGCCGCAGCGGTTCGGGCGGCTGGCCGACGCGCAGCAGCCGCGCGGCGGTCAGGTCCACCGTGCTGGCCTCGAAGGCCAGCAATTCGCGCGGCCGCGCCCCGGCGCGGCGCAGCAGCCCCGCGATGCGCGCCGCCAGTTCCTGCGGTTCCGCCGGCTTGCCGATCAGGTCGTCGGCCCCGAGTTCGAGGCCGAGGATGCGGTCCACCCGGTCGGTGACCGCCGTCATCACCAGCACGGGCATCGCCAGCGCCCCGCGCAGCCGGCGCAGCAGGGACAGCCCGTCCTCCCCCGGCATGGTGATGTCGAGCACCACCAGATCGACCCGGTGGCGTGTAAGCAGGTCCTCGAATTCCGCCGCGGAGGCCGCCAGCACCACGTCGTATCCCAGGTCGCCGAGATATTCGGCATAGGCGTCGAGCAGGTCCGGCTCGTCGTCCACCATCGCGATGCAGGCACCGCGGCTCATCGCATCCCGTCCATCCGGCTTCCCGATCGCGCATCGCTGCCGCATGGTGCGGCGCACTGGTCCGATTCGGTATCGTTCTGTCGGAGCGCCCATGCCGTCAACCGTCGCTATCGTCGATGACGAGGAGC
The DNA here is from genome assembly GCA_041906015.1 of Roseomonas sp. GTDB lineage: Bacteria > Pseudomonadota > Alphaproteobacteria > Acetobacterales > Acetobacteraceae > Neoroseomonas. Next base: position 121,758 of record JAYRJZ010000004.1, on the reverse strand, counting down.
ATCTGCGCGAGGCCGTCGCCGAGTATCTCGCCGACCGTGGCCTGCGGGTCTTCGCCGCCGGCGATGCCGCGGCCATGCGCGCCCTGGCCGAGCGCGAGCGGATCGACGTGGCGGTGCTGGACATCGCGATGCCGGGGGAGAATGGCCTCGCCCTCGCGCGCTGGCTGCGCGCGCGGGGGGAGCGGCCGGGCATCATCTTCGCGACCTCGGCCGGCGCGCCGAAAGACCGCGTGGCCGGGCTCGAACTCGGCGCGGACGACTATGTCGTGAAGCCCTATGACCTGCGGGAGCTGCTGGCGCGCGTCCGCGGCGTGCTGCGCCGTCTGCCCGAAGCCGCGCCCGTGACGGCCGCCGCGCCGGCGGCACGCGCGGATATCGCGATCGGCGCCTTCCGCTTCGACCCGGCAAGCCACCGGCTGCTCGACGCCGGGGGCGAGGAGGTCGAGCTGACCGCGGCGGAGGCGGCGCTGCTCCTTGTCTTCGCAACCCGCCCGAACCGTATTCTCAGCCGTGGTCAGCTCCTCGACCTCACGGGCGATGGCGGGGATGCGTCGGGCCGCGCGATCGACGTGCGCATCGCGCGGCTGCGCGGCAAGCTGCGCGCGGGGTCGGGGGAGCCGGAGCCGATCCGTACCATCCGGGGTGAAGGCTACATGTTCGTCCCGGGCGGGGCGGCATGAGCGCCGCGGCCCAGCCGATCGTCCGGCGCTTCCTGCTGCTGCTCGCCTGCGGGGGCGTTGCAACGCTGCTGCTGCTGGGCGCCCTCGGCACCCATGCCTATCGCACCGCCCATGACGACGCGCTGGAACGCCAGCGGGCGGAAGCCGAGACGGCGCGCGCGGCGCTGGGCCAGGTGGCGCAGATCGTGGACCTGCATGTGCGGCTGCTGCGCCATGAATTCCTCGCCGCGCTCGCCGCCGGCGGCGTGGAGCCCGAGGCGGGAGGGCTCGGCCCGCAGCGCGATCCCGGCCCGGCGCGCGGCGTGACGCTGCAGGTCCCGGCCAGGCTGGACGACCCGGCGGCGCGGCGACGCCTGGCGGCGGCCCAGGCGCTCTACCCGCTGCAGCGCGCGCTGCGCGCACTGACGCCGGAACTGCGCTGGACCTACGTCTTCGATGCCGGGCGGGACTTTGCGAGCCTCTACCCCTGGGTCGATCCGCCGAGCATCCTGGGGGAGGGCGAGGCGGCGCGCCGCGCCATGCTCGGCTGGTGGGACTACGACGTGGCGCAGGGCGCCCTGCCGCAGCGCAACCCGCGGCGCGAGGGCTATTGGACGCCTGTCTATGTCGATGCGGGAGGCGCGGGGCTGATGGTCTCGCACGCCCTGCCCGTCGATGCGGATGGCCGCTTCGAGGCGTTGATCGGCGCGGACCTGCTGGTCTCCTCCCTGTCCGGCATGCTGGCGGCGCGTGCCGGCGGCGGCCGCATGATCGTCGCGGACCAGAAGGGCATGGCGCTGGCCGATGCCGAGGGACGCATCGGGGGCGAGCTGCGCAGCGCGGAAAGCCTGCTCGGCGCGGCGGTACCGGCGGCCGATGCCGGCTGGGTACGGAACGGCCCGGCCTGGACCATCGCCCTGCCGGTCGCCGGCACGCCCTGGACGCTGGTGCACAGCGTCGATGCCGCCGCGATTCGCCGGCAGGCGCAGACGGATGTGGTATCTTATTTCATCCTCGCGGTCGGCGTGCTGGCGGGGCTCGGCCTGCTGTTCTTCGCCATGTTGCAGCAGTTCCTGCGGCCCGCGGCGCGGCTTGCCGATTATGCCAGGAGTCTCGCGGATTCGCCCGAGCCGCCACCGCCACCCGCCGTGCCGGCGCCCTGGCGCCCCTGGTTCACCCGGCTGGAGGCGGCGGTGCGCGAACGCCGCGCCATGACCCTGCAGCGCCAATGGGCGGAGACGTTGAAGGCCGCGGTGGTGGATGCCGCGATCGATGCGGTCATCATTGCGGATGGCGATGGGCGCGTCGTCGCCTTCAACCCGGGCGCCGAGCGCATCTTCGGTTACAGCGCCGGGGAGGCGATGGGCCGGCGTATCGGGGAGCTGATTGTCCCACCCGCGCTGCGCGCCGCCCATGAAGCCGGGATGGAACGCTTCCGCCGCACCCGCGTGGCGACCGTGCTGGGCCGGCGGCTGGAACTGGAGGCGATGCGTGCCGACGGCTCGCGCTTCCCGGTCGAGCTGTCGATCCATCACGTCTCGGTCGATGGACAGGACAGCTTCGCCGCCTATGCCCGCGACCTGACGCAGCAGCACGCCGCGGTGCGCGAGATCGAGACGCAGCAGGCACGCATCCACCAGATCGAGAAGCTGTCGGCCATGGGTTCGCTGCTCGCCGGCGTGGCGCATGAGCTGAACAACCCGCTTGCCATCCTCGTCGCGCAATCGACGCTGCTGCGCGAGAAGGCCGGCACGCCGGACCTGCAGCGCCGCGCCGAACGCATCCACGCCGCGGCCGAGCGCGCCGGGCGCATCGTGAAGAGCTTCCTCGCCATGGCACGGCAGAAGCCACCCGAGCGCGTGCCCGCCTCGCTGAACGACGCGGTGCGGGCGGCGATGGAGATGACCGCCTATGGCGCGCGCAGCTCGGACATCGAGGTGACGGTGTCGCTCGATCCCGCGCTGCCGCTCGCCGAGATCGACCGCGACATGATGGGCCAGGTCGTGGCGAACCTGCTGATCAATGCGCAGCAGGCGCTGGCCGAGCAGCCCGGGCCGCGGCACATCGCGGTGACGACGCGCGCGGTGATGCAGGATGGCGCCCGCTGGGTGGAGATGGAGGTTGCCGACAACGGCCCCGGCGTCCCGGCCGATGTCGTGGCGCGCATCTTCGATCCGTACTTCACCACCAAGCCGTCGGGCGCGGGCACGGGCATCGGCCTGTCGATCTGCCGCAGCGTGGTGGAGGCGCATGGCGGCCAGATCACGCTGCTGCAGCTCGGCGGCGGCGCCTGCTTCCGCGTGCGGCTGCGCGCCATCGAGGCCGTGGTCGCCGAAGCCGTGCCAATGCCGCCGGGCCGCGGCGGCCTGTCCTTCCTGGTCGTGGACGACGAACCCGATCTGGCGGCGTCGCTGGCGGAGATGCTCCAGGGCATGGGGCATCGCGCCATCGTGGCGCCGAGCCCCGCTGCGGCGCTGGAGATGGCCCGGCGCGGCGGCTTCGACGCGGTGATCGCCGACCTGCGCATGCCGGGGCTGGATGGCGGGACGCTGCGCCGGCAGCTCATGGCCGAGGACACGTCCTGGGCGCAGCGCGTGCTGATCATGACCGGCGACACGGTCCAGGGACCGGAAGCCATCCGGCGCGGCGCGGATACGGAGGGGCTCGCGATACTCGAGAAGCCCTTCGGGCCGGATGAGGTGCGGCAGGCCGTTGCTCGAATGGTCGAAAGCCTCGGCCGAAGCGGCTGACCAGGCGAGAGGGGCGGAAGCGGGATGGGCGCCGACCCTCTCCGCTTCCGCCGTCGCGCAACGATCGATGTGAGACCTGTCACGCGCGCCGCGTCGCCGCGAGACCGTCGTGCAACACAGCGGGCCGATAGCTGCGCCACCGCATCGAAGCGGATGCACCCAGCGAAAGGCCAAGACCATGCCCTACATCCCCATCATCGGCGACGACGGCAACAACAAGATCTACGGCACCGAGCTGCCCGACTACATCATGGGCAAGGCCGGCAACGACGTGATCTATGCGCAGAACCTCGACCCCTTCACGATCCTGGGCGACCAGATCTATGGCGGCGAGGGCAACGACACGATCTACGGCGGCAATGGCGTCAACCTGCTCGATGGCGGTGACGGCAACGACTACATCGTCGGCGGCCTCACCGGCACGAACGAGATCTTCGGTGGCGCCGGCAACGACACGATGGTGCTCAGCGGCATGGTGGGCGAGACGGCCACCGGCGGCACGGGCAACGACACCTACCGCTATGTCGAGAATTGGTCGGTGATCAACGAGTATGAGAATGGCGGGATCGACCACGTCTTCTACAACAACGGCTACATCTACGACACCTACACCCTCGGCGCGAATGTCGAGAACCTGACCGCGATGAACGCGCTGTCGGCGGTGCTGAAGGGCAACAAGCTCGACAACCTCATCACCGGCAACACGAAGAACGACGAGCTCTACGGCTTCGGCGGCAACGACACGCTGCGCGGCGGTGCCGGCACCGACACGCTCGACGGCGGCGACGGGAATGACAGCCTGTCGGGCGGCGCCGACCACGACAAGCTGTATGGCGGCAACGGCAACGACGTGCTGCGCGGCGACGCCGGCTGGGACACGCTGGAAGGCGGCGCGGGCAACGACACGCTCGATGGCGGCACGCAGGGCGACCGCATGGTCGGCGGCACGGGCAACGACGTCTACATCGTGGACAGCGCGAGCGATCAGGTCGTCGAATACAGCAATGCCGGCACGGATGAGGTGCGCACGACGCTCGCCAGCTACACCCTCGGCGGGAGCCTGGAAAACCTCACCTACACCGGCACCGGCAATTTCGACGGCACCGGCAACACGCTCGCCAATGTCATCACCGGCGGCGCCATGGCCGATGTGATGGAAGGCGGCGACGGCAATGACCGGCTGGTCGGCAATGCGGGCAATGATCGTCTCTACGGCGATGCCGGCAATGACAAGCTGGAAGGCGGCGCGGGCGCGGACTGGCTCTATGGCGGGCTGGGCAACGACGCGATGCTCGGCGGCGACGACATGGACCTGATGTATGGCGAGGACGGCAACGACTCGCTCGACGGCGGCAACGGCAACGACGCGATGTATGGCGGCGCGGGGGCCGACACGCTGCGCGGCGGCGCGGGCAACGACAAGCTGCATGGCGGCACCGGCGCCGATGTGCTGGTCGGCGGCGATGGGGCCGACATCTTCCTCTACAGCACGACGGCCGACAGCACCGTCGCGGCGCGCGACAAGATCTATGGCTTCACCGCGGGCGTGGACAAGCTGAACCTGTCGGGCATCGACGCGGATACCACCATGGCGGGCAACCAGGCCTTCCACATGGTGCAGCCGGGCATGATCTTCGCGAGCCCCGGCGATCTCGAGATCACGTCGCAGGGCTTCAACACCATCGTGCAGGGCGACGTGAACGGCGACGGCGTCTGGGACTTCTCGGTGCAGCTGGTGATGTCGTTGGGCGTGACCAGCGCCGACATCGTCTTCTGAGCCACGGAAGCGATCGGATCGGGGAGGGGCTCTGCCCCTCCCCACTGCCACCCGGCGCGGATCACTCCAGCCGCAGCGCCGCGCGCATCTCCGCCGCCCCGGCCGGGTCCGCCAGCGCTGCCAGCCGCCCCGCCGCCAGCATCGCCATGCGGTGCATCATCGACCGGCGTCGCGCCGCGACCAGGCGATGTTCCGAGGCCTCCCGGATCAGCGCGGCCTCGCGATCCTCGGCCACCACCAGGCCGACGTCTTCGGGCAGCAGTTCCTGAGGGAAGTCGAGGTCGACGGCGAAGTAGAGCCGGTCGCACCAGGCGCGATAGTCATGCCACTTGCCGTCGGAGAGGAAATCCCGCGCGCAGGATTTCACTTCCAGGATCACGAAGTCGCCGTCGGGGCGTAGCGCCAGGATGTCCGCGCGGCGGCCATCCGGCAGTGGCACCTGTTCGACCGGCGCCCAGCCGCGCAGGGCGCAGAACCGGGCGGCGGCGCGGGTGACGGACAGGGTCCGGGCGGGAATGGTCAGCGGCTCCATGCCGCTGATGTTCTTCCTTCGTTCGCTTGGGCGCAAGCCTTCAGCGCGTCTCTCCGGTCGGCCGGGGCGAGGCGCTGGCATGCCCCGCGGAGCGCCCGCCATCGACCGGGATCGTCAGTCCCGTGATCCAGCGCGCGGCGGGGGAAGCCAGGAAGCAGGCTGCCTCCGCCACGTCCCAGGCAGTGCCTTCCACCTTCAGCAGGCCGGCTGCGGAACGCTGGCGACGCATCTCCGTGGTCATGCGGATCGCGACCATCGGCGTGTAGACGTACCCTGGTGCGACCGCGTTCACGCGGATCAGGTCCGGGCCATGATGCGCGGCCATGGCGCGCGTCATCTGCACGATGGCACCCTTTGTCGTCGCGTAGAGCAGGCCCGGATGCCCGCCCAGCAGCCCGGCAACGGAGGCGAGGTTCACGATCGCGCCAGCGCCCTGCTTGCGCATCTCGGGCACGGCGTATTTCGCCATCAGCATCACGGACTTCACGTTGACGGCCATGCCGTGGTCCCAGCCATCCGGGTCCACCACCGTCGCATCGCCCGGCGGCCCGCCGATGCCGACATTGTTCACCAGGATGTCGAGCCGGCCCCACAGCCGCACGGCTTCGGCGACGGCGCGCGCGCCATCCGCGGGATTGGTGACGTCGCAGAGCGCGGCGGCGCAGGTGCCGCCTTCCTCCCGGATCATCCGCTCCGTCGCCTCGACCCAGTGCCGCTCGACGTCGAGCAGCAGCACGCGCGCCCCGCGCCGTGCGAGCAGCGTCGCGATGGCACGTCCATTGCCGATGGTGGTCGTGTCGGGCCCCGAATCGCGCGATCCGGCGCCGGTGACGATGGCCACGCGACCATCGAGGCGGGTGTTGTCCTGCATGCTCGTTTCCTCCGTTGCCGCGCAGGCTGCACCGGATGGGGCAGGCTGCAAAGCTTGCGCGGGCGGCATGGCGGGGCCACCTGCCCAGCCATGATCCGTCGCGCCCTGATCGTCGCCTTGCTTCTCCTCGCCACGCCCGCCCTGGCGCAGGACCGCATCGTCACGGAACGCGCGACCTTCCGGGTCTCTACCTTCGCCACCGGGCTGGAGCACCCCTGGGGCGCGGCCTTCCTGCCGGACGGGTCGCTGCTGGTGACCGAACGGCCCGGTCGGCTGCGTCGGGTCACGCCGGATGGGCAGGTCTCGGCGCCGCTCGCCGGGGTGCCGCGGGTCGAAGCGGCCGGGCAGGGCGGCCTGCTCGACGTGGCGCTGGCACCGGATTTCGCGCGGACACGGGAGGTCTTCCTGTGCCATGCCGCGGCGGTGGATGGCGGGGCGCTGACGCGGCTGGTCTCGGCGCGGCTGTCGCCCGGCAACGACGCGCTGAGCGGGGTGCGGCGCTTGCTTGATGCCACGCCGGCGCAATCGGGCGGTCGGCTGCATTTCGGGTGCCGCATCGCCTTCGATCGCGACGGCTTCCTCTACCTCTCGACCGGCGAGCGCAACGAGCGCAACCGTGCCCAGCGGCTCGACGATCTCGGCGGCAAGGTGCTGCGCCTGACCCGCGACGGCCGCGTGCCGCCGGACAATCCCTTCGTCGGCCAGCCCGGTGCGCGGCCGGAGATCTGGTCCTTCGGCCACCGCCATCCGCAGGGCCTCGCGCTCAATCCCTGGACCGGCAGCCTGTGGGAATCGGAGTTCGGCCCGCGCGGCGGGGACGAGATCAACATCATCCGGCGCGGCGCGAATTACGGCTGGCCGATCGTCAGCCATGGGCGGGAGTATTGGGGGCCGCGCATCTCCAGCGAGGTGACGGCGCCCGGCATCACCGATCCGATCCATGTGTGGGTGCCCTCGGTCAGCCCCTCGGGCATCGCCTTCTATGACGGGGCGGCCTTCCCTGGCTGGCAGGGCAGTCTGTTTGTCGCGACGCTCAGCACGCCGGGTCTGGTGCGCCTGGTCACCCGGGGCGACGCCGTGATCGGCGAGGAGCGCCTGCTGTGGGACCAGCAGCGCCTGCGTGACGTGGTGATCGGGCCGGATGGGCGCGTCTATCTGCTGATCGACGCGCCCGATGGCGGGATCCTGCGGCTGGACCCCGCCTGATCAGCGGCCTTCGAAGTGCGGCGCGCGCTTTTCGAGCATGGAGTCCACCGCCTCGCGATGGTCGCGCGTGCCATGGGCCAGCGCCTGATAGGCCGCTGACATTTCCAGCAGCGTGGACAGGCGCATGTGCTGGCTTTCGCGCAGCAGGCGCTTGGTCAGGCGCACCGCCTGGGGCGGGTTCACTGCGATGCGCTCGGCCATGGCACGCGCGGCGGCCATCAGCTCGCCCGGTGCGACGACCTTGGAGACCAGGCCGCAAGCCAGCGCCTCGGCCGCATTCAGCGCATCGCCGGTCAGCGACATCTCGAGCGCCTTCGACATCCCCACCACCTTCGGCAGCAGATAGGCGCCGCCATCGCCCGGCACGATGCCGACCTTGACGAAGGATTCCGCGAAGCGCGCGCTTTCCGACGCGATCCGGATGTCGCACATGCAGGCGAGGTCGAGGCCCGCCCCGATCGCCGGCCCGTTCACCGCCGCGATGGTCGGGATGTCCATCTCATACAGCGCGAGCGGGATCATCTGGATGCCGAAGCGGTAGGAATCGCGCATCTCGGCACCGGTCTCGCCCCGCGTGATGCCGGTGCGGTCGCGCATGCCCTTGAGGTCGCCGCCCGCGCAGAAGGAGGACCCCTCGCCGGTGACGATCACCACGCGCACGGCGGCGTCGCGGTTCAGCGCGCGGCAGGCATCGGCGACCTCGGCGCATTCCTCCGGCGAGGAGATGGCGTTGCGCTTCTCCGGGCGGTTCAGGGTGAGGGTGACGACGTGGCCGTCGCGCTCGATCTTCAGAAAGCCGGTCATGCGGCGGACTCCTCGTCGCGGGATGTCAGGAAGGGCCAGAGCGCGCCCGCCTGCTGCGCGGCCGCACCGATGCGCGCGGACCAGAATCGTTCGGACCCGCCCTCGTCGCGCCAGGCCCAGAGGCGGCGGCTGAAGTGATGCAGCGCGTGCTCCTCGGTGATGCCCATCGCGGCCAGCACCTGATGCGCGATGGCGGCCCCGCGCGCGGCGGCTTCGCCCGCGGTGATCTTGGCGCAGCCGATCTCGAAGGCGGCATCCGCCAGGCCGCGCTGGTCCGCGGCGCGCGCGGCCGCCGCCGCAGCGACCGAGACCGCCGAGGTCTCGGCCGCGAAGACCGCGAGCTGCTGCTGGATGGCCTGGAACCGACCGATCGGTCGGCCGAACTGCTTGCGGGTATTGGCGTGCTCGACCGCGAGCGCGAGCGCCGCCTGCATTGCACCGGCGATCTGCGCGGCGCGGATCAGGGCAGTGAGCAGCAGCGCGGCCTCGCCGCCCCAGGCGTTGGGTAACGTGCCCTGGGCGATCGGCGCGCCGACGGCGGTCGCGGCGTCGCGCGGTTCGTGGCCGATATTGCCGCCGGGTTCCAGACGCAACGCAGCGGCGGGATGGAGCGCGACCGACGCGCCATCGACCAGCACGACATGCGCCGCGTGGCGGCCCCAGGGCAGGCGCGCGCCGGTCGCGGCGAAGGTCAACGTTCCCTCGGGCGGCGTAATGCCCGATGCCGCCAGCAGCGCCGAGGCGGCGATGCCCTCCGCGAGCGGCACCGGCGCCCCGGCGCGGCCGAGCGCCTCGATCAGCGGCACCACATCCTGCAGGCCGAGGCCCGCCCCGCCCTGCGCCTCGGCCACCAGGGCGGCGGACAGGCCGAGCCCGTCCAGCGCCGCCCAGGCCGCTTCCGGAAAGGCGCCGGATTCAACCGCGCGCAGCGTCGCCACATCCGTCGCGTCCGCCAGCGCGCGCGCGACCTGTTCCGCGAGTTCCGCGGCAATGCCCGCATCCATCAGCGCAGCCCCAGCTCGCGGGCGATGATGCCGCGCATGATCTCGCGTGTGCCGCCGCGCAGCGAGAAGGTCGGATTGATCTGCGTCAGGTAATCATGCATGCGGCGCATGTCCTCGGGCATGTCGTCCACATCCTTCAGGGCACGCATCTCGTGCGGCAGTGCCTGTTCGAAATCGTTGCCGAGGTCCTTCACCAGTGCTGCCTGGCGCACCGGGTCGGCGCCGTCCTGCAGCATGCCCGCGACCGCGGTGGACATGGCGCGCAGCGTCCACAGCCGCGCCACCTGGCGGCCCAGCGCGGGTGCGGCTGCCGCATCGTCGCGCAGCGCGTCGAGTGATGCTTCCAGCAGTGGATGCGAGGAGAGGTAGCGATCCGGACCGGAGCGTTCGAAGGCGAGTTCGCTCGTCGCCTGCGCCCAACCGGCGCCTTCCTGCCCGACCAGCGCGTCCTCGGGGAGCATGACGTCGTCGAAGGTGATCTCGTTGAAGCCTTCCTCGCCGACCAGGTCGCGGATCGGGCGGATGGTCACGCCCGGCGCCTTCAGGTCCACCAGCATCTGCGACAGGCCCTGATGCTTCGATCCGCCTTCGGGCGGTGCGGAGGTGCGCACCAGCGCGATCATCCAGTCACACAGATGCCCGAAGGTGGTCCAGATCTTCCGCCCGTTCAGCTTCCATCCGCCATCGACCTTGTCCGCCCGCGTGCGCAGGGAGGCGAGGTCGGAGCCCGAATCCGGCTCGGACAGCCCGATGCAGAAGGCGTAGTCGCCGGTCACGATCTTCGGCAGGAACGTCGCGCGCTGCGCCTCGGTCCCCAGCCGCAGGATCAGCGGCCCGGATTGCCGGTCGCCGATCCAGTGCGCGCCCACGGGCGCGCCGGCGGCAAGCATCTCCTCGAGCACGATGAGCCGGTCGAGGAAGGACCGTTCACCGCCGCCATAGGCCTTCGGCCAGCACATGCCGATCCAGCCCTTCGCACCGACCGCGCGCGTGAAGTCGCGGTCGAAGCCCATCCAGGATCGCGCGCGCACCTCGGGGGCCCAGCGCGATTCGTGTTCGGCGATGAAGGCGCGGACCTCCGCCCGCAGGGCGGCGGCACCCGGCGGCGGGTCGCGAAGGTCAAAGCGCAGTCCGGTCATGGCGTTTTCTCCCGCCACGATCCTCCCCGGACTGCGCGCTGCGTCAATGCCCCAGCACGCGCGACAGCAGTGGCGCCGCCGCGGCGCCGACCGCGAGGCCGACCACGCCGGACAGCGCCGCTTCCACCATCCAGCCGACGAAGCCGCCGCCCGCCGCCGTCCCGGCGTCGTGGACGAGGTGCTGCGGCCCGCTCAGCCCGAAGACCTCGAGCCCATGCAGGATGATCCCGCCGCCCACCCAGACCATGGCGATGGTGCCGACGATGGACAGGGCCTTCAGCACCACCGGCATGCCGCGGACCAGCACCACGCCGGCGCCGATGCCGCGCCGGACCATGGCCGCGCCCACGTCGTCCGCCTTCACGATCAGCGCGACCACGCCATAGACGCCGATGGTGATGACCAGGCCCACGACGGCGAGGATCATCGCCTGCGACCAGACCGTCGCCTCCGGGATGGTGGCCAGCGCGATGGCCATGATCTCGGCCGAGAGGATGAAGTCCGTCTTGATCGCGCCGGCGACGCGCTGGTTCTCCAGATGCAGCGCATCCACGGGCACCGCGGCGGCCGCGGCGTGGTCCGGCGCATGGGGCCGTACCCATTCGATCACCTTCTCCGCACCCTCGAAGCAGAGATAGATGCCGCCCAGCATCAGCAGCGGCGTGATGACCCACGGCGCGAAGGCCGAGAGCAGCAGCGCCGCGGGGAGCAGGAAGACGAACTTGTTGCGCAGCGATCCCAGCGCGATCCGCCCGATGATCGGCAATTCGCGGGAGGCGTCGAAGCCCACCACATAGCGCGGCGTCACCGCCGCATCGTCGATGACGACACCGGCGGCCTTGGCGCCGGCCTTGCTCGCCTGCGCGGCGACGTCATCGAGCGAGGCGGCCGCGACCTTGGCGATGGCCGCGACGTCGTCCAGCAGCGCGAGTAGCCCTGTGCTCATTCGGTTGTTCCCGGCTCATTGTGCGTGAGTCGGAACATCATGGCACGGCGCGCGGTTTCCTGCCCGTATCGCGGCGCACGGGGCGGCTGCGTTGGAGAGAGGCCGCCGCCTCCGATTCCACAGCGCAAAGAACAGGCCGCTCAGCGGGGCCTCCCGGCCGATCACACGATCCCTGCCTCCCGCGCCGCCGCGATCTCCGCCGCGTCCATGCCGGCGAAATCGGCCAGCACCGCATCCGTATCCCCGCCCGGCGCCGGGACCCCGTGCCGGATCTCCGGCGGCGTCGCCGAGAGGTGCAGCGGCGATCCCACCACCCGCACCGATCCCGCGGCGTGATGCGGGATTTCCCGGATCATCCCGCGCGCCGCGATATGCGGGTCGGCCTCGACATCGGCGGCGGTGTTGATGGGGCCGGAGGTGATCTTCGCCACCTCCAGCTTCGCCAGCCATTCGGCGCGCGGGCGCGTCTTCAGCAGCGTGTTCATGCGGTCGAGCAGGGCGGCGCGGTGCTCCACCCGGTCGCGCGCGCGGCGGAAGCGCGAATCCTCGGACCATTCCGGATGGCCCAGTGCCTCGGCCAGGCGGACGAATTCCCGGTCGTTCAGCACGCCGATGACGAAGCGCGCATCCGACCCCTCGAACACGCCATAGGGCACGGCGATCGGGCTGTCGTTGCCGCTGCGCGGGAACCGTCGGCCGGCATTGAGCCAGGAGGACATCGGCGCCTGCATCAGGGATGTCATGGTCTCGAACAGGTTCACGTCGATGGCCTGGCCCTCGCCGGTCGCATCGCGGTGGCGCAGGGCGGCGAGGATCGCCACCGTCGCCGCGAAGCCCGTGAACATGTCCGCCACCGGCACGCCGACGCGCTGCGGGCCGCCGCCGGGCGCGCTATCGGACTCGCCGGTCACTTCCATCAGCCCTGCCATCGCCTGGGCGACGAAGTCGTAGCCCGAGCGTCCCGAATAGGGGCCGGACTGTCCGAAGCCCGTCACCGAGCAATAGACGATGCGCGGATTGACCTTCTTCAGATCCTCATAGCCAAGGCCGTAGCGCGCCAGCGTGCCGGGGCGGAAGTTCTCGATCAGCACATCGGCTTTCGCGGCCATGCGCTTGAGGATCGCAGCCCCCTCGGGCTTCGAGAAATCGACCGAGACCGACCGCTTGTTCCGGTTCAGCGCGACGAAATAGGTGCTGTCTTCGCTGCCCGGCACGAAGGGCGGGCCCAGGGCGCGCAGGTCATCGCCATCCCCGCGCCGTTCCACCTTGGCGACATCGGCGCCGAGATCGCCCAGCATCTGCGCGCAGAGCGGCCCCGCCACCACCCGGGTCAGGTCGATCACACGCAGGCCATCAAGGGCAGCGGGCATGTTTCCTCCTCAGCCAAGCCGGTCCGCAAGGTGACGCAGGTCGCGCTGCCCGGATAGTCCGGATGGACGCCACCCGGTACGGCATGCTGGTCTTCGTGCCATGAAGCGCGCCCTGATTCTCGCCGCCCTGGCCCTGCTGCCGCTGCCCGCCCTGGCGCAAACCGGTCCCTCCTTCGACTGCCGGCAGGCCCGCGCCTGGGATGAGCGCCAGATCTGCGCCCAGGCGGATCTCGCCGAGCTCGACCGTCGAATCGCCGCGGCCTGGCGGGCTGTGACGGCAAGCGCCACCCCGGACCAGCGCGCCCGCCTGCAGACCGAGCAGCGCGCCTGGCTCGCCGAGCGGCGCGGTTGCGAAGGTCCCCAGGCGCGGGAGGCGCAATCGTGTCTGCGCCGCGTGATGCGCCTGCGCGTGCGGGACCTGGACGCCATGACCCAGGCCGCGGCACTGCCGGGCGACAAGCCCGCCCCGGCCGCGCCGCCAGCCCCGGCCGCCCTGCGGCCCGTGGCCTGCCCCGGCACGCCGGGCTGGGTCGCCGCGCAGCTCTGCGCGACGCCCGGGATGCGGGAACTCGACGCCGCCGTGGTGCGCGATGCGGAGGCCGCCCGTGCCAGGCTGGTGCGCAACCCGGCGGCGCTGGCGGCGCTGGAGGCACTGATCACGGGCTACGTCGCTGCCCGGGAGAGCTGCGCCCGGGCGCTCGGACGGATGCCGCTCGACTGCCTGCAGGAGACGATGGAGGACGCGCAGGCCGCGATACGGCGGCAGGGGGCGTGAGACGGTCGGGGGGGGGGTGAACCCCGCAAAGGCCGGAACGACGCCGCGGATCGCCCCCGGCGCTGCGGGCCGCTAAGCTTCCTCCCGGATATCCGCCACCGCCGCGCCGGCGATCCGCAGCAGGTCCCGTGGTGTCGAGCGGAAGACGTGCCGCGGTGAGCCGGCTGCCGCCCAGACCTCGCCCAGCGCCAGCAGGTCCTGGTCCAGCACCACGATGGGCGGTGCGAGATGCCCCACCGGGGAGACCCCGCCGATCGCGAAGCCGGTCGTGTCGCGGACCCAGTTCCCGTCCGCGCGCCTGACCGGCTGGCCGATGACCGCCGCCACCTTGCCCATATCCACGCGGTTCGCGCCGGAGGCGATCACCACCACCGCCCGTGTCCCGGCGCGGAAGACGATGGATTTGGCGATCTGGGCGACCTCGCAGCCGACAGCGGCGGCGGCGTCGGCGGCGCTGCGCGTGCCTTCGGGGAAGGCGGCGATGGTGTCGGGATGCCCGGCGGCGGCCAGCGCGGCCCGGACCCGGTCGACAGAGGAGGAACCACTCATGCCCCGTCGCTATCACGGACCGGTCGCGGCGCCGAACTCACCGCTATCCGGCTCGTTCCGATCTTGCCTTCCTCGAGGCCCGGGGGCAGATGAGGGACATGGACGAGACGCGGGCAGCGGCGCAACGGCGGCGCAACAGGCGGCTGGGCCTCGGCATCGCCGGGGTGGCGGCGGGCATGGTCGGCCTCTCCTTCGCCGCCGTGCCGCTCTACACGCTGTTCTGCCAGGTCACCGGCTACAATGGCACGGTGCAGCGGGGCCTTGCCGCGCCGGGTGCGACGGAGCGCAGCATCACCGTGCGCTTCGATGCCCAGACCGATCGCGGCCTGCCGTGGCGCTTCCAGCCGGAGCAGCGGCACATGACGCTGCGGCTGGGGGAAGAAGGCCTCGCCTTCTACACCGCCGCCAATGAGGCCGGCACGCCGGTGACCGGCATCTCGGTCTACAACGTCACGCCCGAGAAGGTCGGGCGGTACTTCCACAAGGTCGCGTGCTTCTGCTTCGACGAGCAGACGCTCGAAGCCGGCCAGCGCGTGGACATGCCGGTCTCCTTCTGGGTCGATCCCCGCATCGCCGAGGATCCCAACACCCGGGACGTCACGACCATCACGCTATCCTACACCTTCTTCCGCACCATCGAGGACGCGCAGCGCGCCGGCGCGCTCGCCAATGCCGGTCCGCATGTCGGCCGCCAGGGCACGCCAACGAACTGACCGGGCCGGTCAGGGACCCCGGCGCCTCCGCGCCGGCAATCTGGAATGGGTGGGTCCGCTGCCGGGCAGGGACATGCGCCGCACGACGTATCTCCGCACCGGCCGTATCAGCCTTTCGGCGCGAGTCTGGCATGGTGCGCGAGTGCCGCATGGGCCCGGGCGACGCAGGCGCGGCCTTCGGCGATCGCCTCCGGCGCGCGGTGATAGTCGAACAGGTTGATGTCCCGCAGCCGCGGCGTCAGCAGCACCTCCGGCGGCTCCTCGGCCAGCCGCGTCCGGGTGATCTGGTCCTGCATGATGTTGAGCGAATTGGCGAGGACCTCGAAATAGCCCGGCGTGTCCGGGCCGGGATCGAGCAGTCGCGGTGCGATGGCGGCGGCCTGGTCCCGCAGCGGAGCCGGAAGCTGCTCCAGCAGGCGTCCGAGCGCCTGGCGCGGTGAGTTCTCGCTGCGCTTCGCCGCCTGTGCCTCCGGGGTGAGCCGGCGGCCGAGCAGATCGCCATTCAGGTTGACGGCAATGACCACCTCCGCCCCGAGGGCCCGGCACAGCGAGACGGGCACCGGATTCACCAGCCCGCCATCGAGCAGCCAGCGATCCCCCTGACGTATCGGGCTGAAGAGGCCGGGCACGGCGATGGAGGCGCGCACCGCCTCCAGCACCGGCCCGCTCCGCAGCCAAAGCTCCCGCCCGTTCACGAGGTCGGTGGCAACGGCGGCGAACGGCAGGGGCAAGTCCTCGATCTGTCCATCGATGCCGAGTCCCGCCAGCCGCTCGGTCACCCGCCTTCCATCCACCAGCCCGCCATTGGCCAGCCGCAGGTCGGTCATGCCGACCACGTCCCACAGCGTCAGGGCGGAGGCCCAGTCGCGCAGCGTGTCGAGCCGCCCCGCCGCATGGGCGGCCCCGACCAGCGCGCCGATCGAGCAGCCGCAGACGATGTCGGGCCGGATACCCGCCGCCGCGAGGGCCTCGATGACGCCGATATGCGCCCAGCCGCGGGCCGAACCGCTTCCGAGGGCAAGGCCGATGCGAGAAGAAGTCATGGATGCAGGCTGGCCCCGGACGGGATGCGGGGCAACCGGGCTGTCGGCAGCGATGCCGCAGGCGCACACAACCTGCATCGCGCCGTCATCCCCAGGCTTGATCCGGCGGGTGATTTCGGGATTGATGACCGGGATGCGGGTGGATGGTGCAGGCCGTCCGCGCGCGAGATGCACGTCCAGGGATTCCGATGGCCAGCACCAGTATTGCGCAAGACGGCGCCGCGCCGCTCCACAAGCACCCCTACCATCTGGTGGACCCGTCGCCCTGGCCGTTGGTGATGGCCTTCAGCGCCGGCGCCCTGGTCCTTGGCATCGTGCTCTGGGCGCATAATGGGGTGCATTGGGTCTTCGGGCTCGGCCTGCTCGGCGTGCTCGCCACCATGTTCTTCTGGTTCCGCGACGTCGTGAAGGAATCGCGCACGCCGGGGCTGCACACCGCCATCGTCCAGCTCGGCCTTCGCTATGGCATGACGCTGTTCATCGCCTCCGAGGTGATGTTCTTCGTCGCCTTCTTCTGGGCCTATTTCCACTACGCGCTGTTCCCCGAGCATGTCTCGGGCGCCGCGGCCCCGCCGGTCTGGCCGCCGCGTGGGATCCACACCTTCGATCCGTGGAGCCTGCCCTTCCTCAACACCATGATCCTGCTGCTGTCGGGCTGCACGGTGACCTGGGCGCATGCGGCGCTGCTGAACAACGACCGCAAGGGGCTGATCCAGGGGCTGGGACTGACGGTGGGCCTCGGCATCCTGTTCACCTCGCTGCAGGCCTGGGAATACTCGATGGCGCCCTTCCCCTTCGCGGATGGCGGCGTCTATCCGTCGGTCTTCTTCCTCGCGACCGGCTTCCACGGCTTCCATGTGATCGTCGGCACCACCTTCCTGCTGGTCTGCTGGATCCGCGCCTACAAGGGCCATTTCAGCCCGGCGCGCCATTTCGGCTTCGAGGCGGCCGCCTGGTACTGGCATTTCGTGGACGTGGTGTGGCTGTTCCTCTTCGTCTGCATCTACTGGTGGGGCGCGGGCGAGATCGCGCAGCATTGAGGACCCCGTGCGGTGGGCGAGTCCCGCCGCGGTCCATAACGTTTCCCGCCGGCCGGACCCGCAAGGTCCGGCCGGATGTCGTTGGAGGGTTTGCGCGTGTCCGCCACTCAGGGGCCGTCCCTCGTCGCCGCGGCGCTGCTCGGGCGCTGCCCGCGCTGCGGGAAGGGCAAGCTGTTCAAGGGGCTGCTCGATATCCGCGAGAGCTGCGAGGCCTGCGGGCTCGATCTGCGCGCGCATGATGCGGGGGACGGGCCGGCCGTCGTCGGGATCTTTGTCATCGGCGCCCTCGCGGTCGGCCTCGCGCTTTGGGTCGATGTCCGCTACGAGCCGCCGCTGTGGGTCCATGCCGTGATCTGGCCGCTCTTCGTGCTGCCGCTCTCGGTGCTGACCATGCGCTGGGCCAAGGCGGCGCTGGTCGGGCTGCAATGGCGGCACCGGCGCGACGCGGCGTGAGGCGATGACCCGCCCCGCGCGGCACCGTTTGCTGCTGCCCACCCTCGTCACGCTCGGGATGCTGGTGGTGCTGCTGGGCCTTGGCGCCTGGCAGGTCGAGCGCCTGGCCTGGAAGACCGCCCTGCTCGCCCGCTTCGACGCCGTCGAGGCCGCGCCAGCCGTTCCCGTGACCGCCGCCCCGGCGCCCTATGCCAAGGTTGCGGCCACCGGGCGGTTCGATCATGGGCGGGAGGCCCTGGTCGGCATCGAGCTGCGCGGCGACACGCTCGGCGCGCATCTGGTCACGCCGCTGATCCGCGACGATGCGCCGGCGATCCTCGTCGATCGCGGCTGGGTACCCTTCGAACGCCGCACCGCCGTCGCGCATCCCGAGGGCGAGGTGACCATCACCGGCTGGGTACGCCCGCGCGAGGTCGCGGGCTGGTTCTCGCCCACCGATGACGCGCCCGGGCGGCGATTCTACAGCTATGACCCGACCACGATCGGGGCGGCGCTCGGGCTGACCTCGGTCGTGCCCTGGACCCTCATCGCCCTGGCGGACGGGCCCGACACGGCCGCCCTGCCACGGCCCGCGCGCGGCCTGCCGCGGCCGAACAACAATCACCTCGGCTATGCCATCACCTGGTTCGGCCTCGCCGCGGGGCTGGTCGGGGTCTATCTCGTCTGGCTGCGCCGCCGCCTCAAGGAGAATGCCTGATGCCCAATGCCGCCATGGCCCGCCTGACATCCCGCTTCGCGCGCATCGCCGCGCTGGGGGAGGCGGCGGGAATGCTGCATTGGGACGCGGCGACGATGATGCCGCCCGGCGGCGGGTCCTCGCGCGGGGAACAGCTCGCCGCGCTGGCCGGGCTGTCGCACGAATTGCTGACCGCGCCGGTGGTCGAGGAGGATCTCGAGATCGCCATCGCCGAGGGCGCGTGGGAGACGGCGAATCTCGACCTGATGACCCGGGCCCATGCGCGGGCCACCGCCCTGCCGACCGACCTGGTCGAGGCCACCGCACGGGCCAATTCGGCCTGTGAGAAGGTCTGGCGCGAGGCCAAGGCGCGCGCCGACTTCGCGATGGTGCGGCCGGCGCTGGAGGAGGTCGTCCGCCTGCAGCGGGAGACCGCCCAGGCGCTCGCCACCGCGCTCGGCATGGACCCGTATGACGCATTGATGGATGGCTATCAGCGCGGGGTCACGGCTGCGGATGTGGAGCCGGTCTTCGCCGCCTATGAGGCCTTCCTCGCCGATGCATTGCCGCGCGCCGAGGCGATCCAGGCCAAGAAGCCGGCGCCGCTCCCGCTGCCCGGGCCCTTTCCGGTCGATGTCCAGCGGGTGCTCTGCCGGTCGCTGTCCGAACGGATCGGGCTCGACTACGACCATGCCCGGCTGGACGAATCGCTGCATCCCTTCTGCGGCGGCACGCCGGCCGATGTGCGGCTGACCACCTTCTACGACCCGCAGGATGTCGCGAAGGCCGTGCTTGGCGTGCTGCACGAGACCGGGCACGGGCTGTACGAACGCGGCCTGCCCGAGGCCTGGGCCCGCCAGCCGGTGGGCGAGGCGGCCGGCATGGCCGCGCATGAATCCCAATCCCTGATCGTCGAGATGCAGGCCTGCCGGTCCGATGCCTTCCTGCATTTCCTCGGCGGCGAGCTGCGCCATGCTTTCGGCGGCCCGGCCCAAGCCTGGTCCGCCGACAACCTCGCCCGTCACTGGCGCCATGTCTCGCGCGGCTTCATCCGCGTCGATGCGGATGAGATCACCTACCCGGCCCATGTCATCCTGCGCTTCCGGCTGGAACGCGCGCTGATCGGTGGGGATCTGCGGGTCGCCGAACTACCTGGCGCCTGGAATGAGGGGATGCGGCGCATGCTTGGCATCACCCCGCCGAACGATGCCAAGGGCTGCCTGCAGGACATCCACTGGCACGATGGGGCCTTCGGCTATTTCCCGTCCTACACGCTCGGTGCCATGGCGGCGGCGCAGCTCATGAAGGCGGCGCGGGCGGCGACGCCCGGGCTCGACGACGCCCTGGAACGCGGCGACATGGGGCCGCTGCTGGGCTGGCTGCGGGCCAATGTGCATGGAAAGGGGTCGCTGCTGGGGTTCCAGGACCTGCTGACGGCGGCGACGGGCAAGCCGCTCGATCCGCAGGACTTCGTGGATCATCTGACGCGGCGGTATCTCGTCGGGTGACGCCTGCGATGCGGCGACGGTAGGCCGGGGATGGGCTTTGCCCCTCCCCGGACCCCACCCCACCAAAGGCCGAAAGGCCTTTGGAAACCGATACCTGGCACCGCGCGCCACTGACAGCATGGTACCGAAACCCACTCTTGCGTACGGCGCGCGCTGGAGGGGTGCTCAATGTCCGATCCGCCTCGCACCAACAGATTGCGTTCCAAGTGCTCCAAGCACTTGGCGGGGTGGTTTGGAGGGGCGGAGCCCCTCCAACTGCGCCAGAGTCGCCTCCCTTGAGGCAGGTTGCCGGGCCGTCCTGCCTCAGTCCCGCCCCGGATCTCCCAGCGGGAAGAAATGCCGGTACGGCCGCGCCCCATCCACCACCTGCGCGACGGATGGCCTAGCCAGCAGGCGTGCGCGATAGGCCCGCAGCCCCGGGCAGGCGTCGGGGATCGGCTCGGTCCAGTCGGCGAAGAACAGGCCGGGTGCCGCCGCGCAATCCGCCAGGCTGAAGGTCTCGCCCGTTGCCCAGCACCGGCCGGCGAGCCGCTGTTCCAGCCAGGCATAGGCGGTGCGCAGCGTCCCCCGTGCCTCGGCCACGCCGAGCGGGTCGCGCTGCGTCGCCTCGCGCAGCGCGTCGAAGACGATGCGTTGCATGGGGGCGAGCAGATGGAGGTCCATCACGCGGTCGATCAGCCGCGCCTCCCGCGCCAGGTCCGGATCGGCCGGGATCAGGCGTGCCGGCCCTGCCTGCCGCCGGTCCAGATGCTCGATGATGATGCTCGATTCCGGCACCACCAGCTCGCCATCGACCAGCACCGGGAATTTGCGGAAGGGCCAGAGCGCCGCCAGCGCCGCGGCGTCCTCCTCGCGGAACAGGTCCACATGACGGAGGGCGAAGGGCGTGCCGGTCTCGTGCAGCGCCACCAGCACCTTCTGGCAGAAGGCGGAGAAGGGGTGGGCATAGAGGGTGAGGGCCATGGCGATCAGCCCTCCTGCTTGCGGCGGTAGCGCAGGATGACCGAACCGACATCCGTCGCCCGGCTTTCGGTGAGTGTCATCGTCGCCGGTGGGCGGCCGGTGCGGAAGAAGGGTTCGCCTGCGCCGTAGAGTTCGGGCGTGACCATCAGCCAGAACTCGTCAACCAGCCCGGCGGCGAGCAGGCTGTTAGCCAGGGAGGACCCGCCGAAGGCGAAGATGTCGCCGCCCGTGACTTCCCGTTTCAGCCGCGCGACCTCGGCCGGCAGGTCCGGCCCGGCGACGCGCGCGTTCCAGCCCGGATCGCCGGTCAGCGTGCGGGAAACCACGGTCTTGGGTAGCCCGTTCATCTGCGCGGCATAGGAAATGCCTGCCGCGATGCTGTCCGGATCGGTCTCCGCGGCGCCCCAGAAGCCCTTGTTGAACAGGAAGTTCACCCGCCCGTAGAGCAGGTGCCGCGCGCGTTTCAGCGCAGCGAGGGACCATTCGCGCTCCACTTCCCCGGACCAGGGCGGCGGGGCGAATTCGCCACCCGGCTTGGCGAAATACCCGTCGAGGCTGGTGAAGATGGTCAGGACCAGGTCGGCCATGGATGTCCTCCCGCCGCATCGCTTTCTGATTGCGAATTGCAAGCAGTATGTTTTTGCCCTGACCGATCCTAGATTGCAAGCGGAATGGCCCTCTCCTCACCGCCTTCTGAACCGGCCCACCGCTCGGGCTGCCCCATCAACCTCACGCTCGAGGTGCTGGGCGATCGCTGGAGCCTGATCGTCATTCGCGACATGATGTTCGGGGACCGCCGGCACTTTCGGGCCTTGTTGCAGGGATCGGAGGAGGGCATCGCCTCCAACATCCTGGCCGACCGGCTGAAGCGCCTGGTGGCGGCCGGCATGCTGACGCGGCGCGACGATCCGACGCACCGCCAGAAGGCGATCTACAGCCTCACCGAGCCCGCGATTCAGCTTCTGCCGATCCTGGCGCATCTCGGCGCCTGGGGCCGGCGGCATACGCCCTCGACGCCCGAGCTGAGCATCCGCGCCCAGTTGCTGGAGGAAGGCGGGCCGCCGCTGTGGGAGGAATTCATGGCCGAGCTGCGGCACCGGCACCTCGGCGCGCCGGACCCGGGGACGGACGTGCTGGGTCGATTGACGGCGGCGTTCAAGGCGATGCGGGAGAGGGCTGGCGCGGGGTGAAGGCCTCGGCCGGGAAGGGCCGCTCCTCCGGGCCACACCGTCAGGCTCCTGTGTGTTCTGGACCGCCGGCATGTGATGTTGCGCGCAAGACCATGATCTTCCCCTTCCAAATGCCTTCGGGGCGGGAGGACGGGTCTCGGCGTTTACTCCGACCGTAGTGCGCGGTGCCAGGTTGAGGTTTGCAGAGGCCTTTCGACCTTTGCCGGGGTGGGGTCCGGAGAGGGGAAAAGCCCCTCTCCATATCGTCTACGCCGCACTCCCTGTGCGGAACACGCCCGCCGTGTGCCACACGCGGTCGTCGAGGATGAATCCGAAATCCGATTCCTCGAACAGCACGCGGCAGATCCGTTCCCGCGAGAAGGGCGAGCGTCCGGCCAGCCCGTACCGCCCGGCCACCGTCGCCACCGCGGCGAACATCGCTCCCAGCTCAGGATCGCCGCCGGGCAGGTTGTAATGCGCCCGCGACACCGGCAGCCGGCCGAAGCGCGGCACGGCGTCCTCCCCCAGCCAGTCGCGCAGGAAGACGAACTGCCCCAGATGGGCGCAGAGGTCGTTGCTCATATGCCAGATCATTACCGGCTGGCCGCCGATATGGTCCACGCCCCCGATGCGCGCGTAGTCCGCGTCCTTCACCCCGCGATTATGCAGCCCGAGCAGGTTGGAGAAGGCGAGCAGCCCCGACCGCCTCACCCGCGTAAGGCCGGGCGCGATGTCGATATGCTTGCCCCGGTGCATCACGAAAATCAGCCCCTGGTCGGTGCCCCTGAGCTGCATCGGGTCGAACAGCGCCTCGGCCGAGGGGAGGCCGGCGACGTCCCGCGCATAGGCTTCGGAATCCGCCAGCATGCGGCCGAGATGGTCCTCCAGCACCGCGAAGAAGTCCGACCGCGCGGGGATGGCGCCGAAGCAGCTCGACCCGCCGAGGAAATAGAGCTCGTCGCCGACCGCACTCTCCAGCGCGGAAAAGGGCGCGTTGAGGACCATGTCCGCATCGAAGGTGACGATGGACTGGCCGCCGAACAGCCGCCCCATCACCAGGAAGCGCAGCAGCCCGAAATGCCGGATGCCGCCCCAGCGGGCCCAGCGTTCCTTCAGCACGCCGAGGCGCGGTTCGAGCTCCGCCGCCAGGCCCGAGGCGTCCTCGATGCCGAAGCCCAGCGCCCGCAGCCCGTCGCGATACCGCAGGGAAAGCCGGTCCAGCCCATGCAGGAAGACCAGGCGGATGCGGTTCGCCTCCCCCAGCGCGGCGATGCGGCGGCCATGCAGGGCCAGGGGCAGGGTGGCCTCGAAAGCTTCGTCGCTGTCGAAGCCGTTCCAGACATTGACGATGAATTCGGCCATGAGGCTCCCCTGTCGCGGGGCGGCAATGCGGGCCGCCCCCTCGCCGTGACGGCGCCGAGCCGGTAAAGACCCCGCCATGCGCTACGTGTCCACTCGCGGGCAGGCTGCCCCGCGCGATTTTGAATCCGTCCTGCTGGCGGGCCTCGCCGAGGATGGCGGCCTTTTCGTGCCCGAGGCCTGGCCGACGCTGACGCCGGCCGATTGGCGGGCGATGCGTGGCCTGCCCTATCCGGCGCTGGCGGCGCGCATCCTGTCCCTGTTCGGCGCGGGCGGCCTGCCGCTGGAGGCGATCTGCGCGGATGCCTATGCCGGCTTCGGCCATCCGGCCGTGGTGCCGCTGGTGCAGCTCGACCGGCGCAGCTTCGCATTGGAACTGTTCCACGGCCCGACACTGGCCTTCAAGGACATGGCCCTGCAGGTGCTGGGGCGGATGTTCGACCATGTGCTGGAAAAGCGCGGGGAGCGGGTGACGATCGTCGGCGCGACCTCGGGCGACACCGGCTCGGCCGCCATCGAGGCCTGCCGCGATCGCGCGGCGGTGGACATCGTCATCCTGCATCCGGAGAACCGCACCTCCGAGGTGCAGCGCCGGCAGATGACCACGGTGCTGGCGCCGAACGTGAAGAACATCGCGGTCCAGGGCGATTTCGACGCCTGCCAGGACCTGGTGAAGGCGATGTTCAACGATGCGCCCTTCCGCGCCGAGATGCACCTCTCGGCGGTGAATTCCATCAACTGGGCGCGCATCGCCGCCCAGGTGCCCTACTACGTCGCCGCCGCGCTGGCGCTGGGCGCGCCGGACCGCGAGGTCGCGGTTTCCGTGCCCACTGGCAATTTCGGGAATGTGCTGGCCGCCTGGGTGGCGCGCCGCATGGGCCTGCCGATCAGCCACTTCATCATCGGGTCCAACCGCAACGACATCCTGGCGCGCTTCCTGGCATCGAACGACATGTCGGCGCAGCCCGTGGAGCCGTCCCTGTCGCCGTCCATGGACATCCAGGTGAGCAGCAATTTCGAACGCCTGCTGTTCGAACTGCTCGGCCGCGACGCCACCGTGACCGCCGAGATGATGACGCGCTTCCGCGCCGAGGGCCGCATGCCCGTCCCTGACGCCGCCTGGCGGCAGGCGACCGCGCTGTTCAGCGGCTTCACCCTGGACGACCAGGGCACGCTGGCGGAGATCCGCCACCTCTGGACCAAGGCGGGCTATCTCGCCGATCCGCACACGGCGGTCGGGACCGCCGCCGCACGCGCCCTCGCCCCCGCGGACCCGGCGATCCCCGTCATCGTCGCCGCCACCGCCCATCCGGCGAAGTTCCCCGATGCGGTCGAACGCGCCACCGGCGTACGGCCGCCGCTGCCCGAGCGGCTGGCTGACCTGTACGACCGCGAGGAGCGCTTTGCCGTCGCTCCCGCCGAGCTCGGCGCCCTTGAGGCGCTGGTCCGGTCCCATGCGCGGCGCAACCGGGATGGTTGATGCCGCGCCTCGCCCCGACACCGCTGGATTTTTCCGCCACAGGAACGGATAAGCGGATCAAGGGGCGAGGTGCCGGGATGCCGGCGGTCGGAAGGAGAACCGAATGAGGCTGGACCATCTTGCGAACGCCGTGGTGCGAGGCGTCCTGCCCTTTCAACCGACCCTGCGGCGCGTGAAGCGGTGGTTGAAGCCCTATGACGACAACCCCGCAAACTCGGATTTCTGCATCACCAACGGCCTGGAACAGCTCCGTGTCCTGAAGCGCGCCGATGTCGCCGTCCGGGGCACGACGGTGCTGGAGTTCGGGAGCGGGTGGCTGCCGCTGATCCCCATGCTCTTCCGCCTTGCCGGTGCGGAGCGGCTGGTGATGACCGACATCGTCCGGCTGATGGACGACCGGACCACGGCGCGCGCGCGCCAGCTCCTCGCCGGGCGCATCGCCGATATCGCCGCGGTGCTGGAGCAGCCGGAAGCGGCGCTGCTGGCGGCACTCGAGCAGCCCTTCGTCGCGGACTACCTTGTCCCGTGGGACCCGGAACAGCATATGCCGGAATCGGTGGACATCGTCCTCTCGCGCGCCGTCCTGGAACATGTGCCCGAACCTCAGATCCGCTTCTTCCTCGCCCAGTTTCGC
Source organism: Roseomonas sp. (assembly GCA_041906015.1). Classification (GTDB taxonomy): domain Bacteria; phylum Pseudomonadota; class Alphaproteobacteria; order Acetobacterales; family Acetobacteraceae; genus Neoroseomonas. The sequence continues at coordinate 96,338 of JAYRJZ010000004.1, read as the reverse complement.
CGCATCCTGCGGCCGGACGGCGTGATGTGCCATGTGATCGACAATTCCGACCATTGGCAGCACAAGGATCGCAGCCTCAGTCGCATCGACTTTCTGCGCTACGAGGATGACGCGCTGGTCTGGCGCCTCGCCCAGCTCAATGAGCAGGCATTCCAGAACCGCCTGCGGCATGGTGACTATGCCGCGATGATGGAGGAGGCGGGCTTCACCCTCCTGTCGTCCGAGGGCGATCCGGATACGCGCTGCCTCGAGGATCTCGCGACCTTGCCGCTGTCCAACCGCTTCCGTGGCCGCGATCCGCGCGACCTCGCCATACTTTCCTCCACCTTTGTGGCGCGCCGCGCGTGAAGCGCTGCCGCCTTCCCTGAGGGTCTTGATGGATTCTTCCGAACGCCTCGCCATCCGCGTCACCCGCCTGCCCAATGGCCTGACCGTCGTTTCCGAAACCATGCCGCGGGTCGAGACCGTCTCGGTCGGCGCCTATGTCGGCGTCGGCACGCGGCACGAGGCGCCGGAGGTCAACGGCGTCTCCCACTTCCTCGAACACATGGCCTTCAAGGGCACGGCGCGCCGCGACGCGGCCGCCATCTCGCGCGAGATCGAGAATGTCGGCGGCCATCTCAACGCCTACACGGCGCGCGAGCAGACCGCCTTCTACGCCAAGGTGCTGAAGGAGGACACGGGCCTCGCCGTCGACATCATCGGCGATATCCTGACCCATTCCACCTTCGCGCCCGAGGAGATCGAGCGCGAGCGCGGCGTGATCCTGCAGGAGATCGGCCAGGCCAACGACACGCCCGACGACATCGTCTTCGACCATTTCCAGGAGACCGCCTTCCCCTCCCAGGCGATGGGCCGCCCGGTCCTCGGCACCGAGGACACGATCAAGGCGATGAGCCGGGACGCGCTGACCGGCTACATGCGCAGCCATTACGGCCCGGGGCAGATGGTCATCGCGGCGGCCGGCGCGCTGGAACACGATGCGCTGCTGGATCTGGTGAAGACCCATTTCGCCGACCTGCCAGCCACCTCTGCCGCGACCGCGGAAGCCGCCCGCTATGCCGGCGGCGAGTTCCGCGAGACCCGCGACCTCGACCAGGTGCATATCGTGCTCGGCTTCCCCTCGGTGCAGCATGGGGATCCGATGCACTACCCGACGCAGCTTCTCTCCACGCTGCTCGGGGGCGGCATGTCGTCGCGGCTGTTCCAGGAGATCCGCGAGAAGCGCGGCCTGGTCTATTCGATCTATTCCTTCGCCTCGCCCTTCCGAGACGGTGGGCTGTTCCAGATCTACGCCGGCACGGGCGAGAAGGAAGCTGCCGAGCTGATGCCCGTGACGATCGAGGCCCTGCGCGCCGTCCAGCACAATGTGACCGAGGAGGAGTTGGCGCGCGCCAAGGCGCAGCTTCGCGCCTCGCTGCTGATGTCGCTCGAATCCACCGGCAGCCGCTGCGAGCAGCTCGCCCGCCAGCTCCAGGTTTTCGGCCGGGTGATCCCGGTGGAGGAGACCAAGGCGAAGATCGCGGCCGTTACGGTGGAGCAGGTGCAACAGGCCGCGGCGCAGATGTTCCGCGCGGCGCCGACGCTCGCGACGATGGGGCCGGCGGAGCATGTGCCCGCCGTCGGTGCGATCATGGAGAAGCTTGCGGCATAAGGTTCGGGGGGAGCTGAACCCCCCCGAACCGGGCGCCCATCGGCGTTGCTGCGCAACGTCGATGGGACCGGAGCCCCCCTCCTTTTTCTGACTGTTTGGCGCCGGCCGCCGCTGTCAGTCTCCAACAGACAAAGAACGGTGGGGGATTCGGGGGAGGTGTCCTCCTCCGACCTTCTTCCGCCTTCCGAGGGAACGAGATGGACCGCCTCACCACCCTGTCTGACCTGATCGCCGCCGCGAAGCGCGCCGGCGCCGATGCCGCCGATGCGCTGCTGGTCGCCTCCACCTCGCTGTCGGTGCGCCGGCGCCTCGGCGCCATCGAGCAGCTCGAACGCTCGGAAGGCATCGACCTCGGCCTGCGGGTCTTCATCGGGCAGCGTGTGGCGATCGTGTCCTCCACCGATCCCGACCCCAAGGGCTTCGCCGCCCTCGCCGAACGCGCCGTGGCCATGGCGCGGGTGGTGCCGGAGGACCCTTTCGCCGGCCTGCCCGAAGCGGTGGCCATCCCGCCGCGCGACCTCGACCTCGCCGACACCGAGGAACCGACCGCCGAGGCGCTGCTCGCGCGTACCGCGGCGGCCGAGGAAGCGGCGCTGGCGGTGGCGGGGGTAACCAATTCCGACGGCGCCGATGCCGGTTGGGGGCGCTACGAGATCGCCCTGGTCGGCTCCAATGGCGTCGCCGGCAGCTATGCCCGGACCTCCCATTCCATCTCGACCACGGCGGTCGCGGGATCGGGCACGGCGATGGAGCGGGACTATGACTGGTCCTCGACCGTGCATCTGGCCGATCTCGGCGATCCGGTCGCGATCGGGCGGCGCGCTGGGGAATTCGCCGTGCGGCGGCTCAACCCGACCAGGCCGAAGACCGCCCGCATCCCCGTTGTGTTCGACCCGCGCGTGGCGGGCAGCCTGCTCGGCCACCTCACCGGCGCCATCAATGGCGCGGCGGTGGCGCGCGGGACCTCCTTCCTCAAGGACCGCATGGGCGAGCAGGTGCTGGCCAGGGGGCTGACCGTGCAGGACGACCCGCTGCGCCGGCGCGGGCTGCGCTCCCGCCCCTTCGACGGGGAGGGCATGCCCGGCGCCGCGCGCGCCATCGTCGAGGACGGGGTGCTGAAGACCTGGCTGCTCGACTGGCGCTCGGCGCGGCAGCTCGGCTTCGTCTCGACCGGCCATGCCAGCCGTGGGACGGGCGGCCCGCCGGGGCCAGCGCCGACCAATCTCTGGCTCGAACCGGGCAGCGTGACGCCGGCGGCGCTGATGGCCGATATCGCCGAGGGGCTCTACGTCACCGACCTGATCGGCATGGGGGTGAATGGGGTCACGGGGGATTACAGCCGCGGCGCCTCGGGCTTCATGATCCGTGGCGGGCAGCTTGCCGAGCCGGTCAGCGAGCTGACCATCGCCGGCAACCTGAAGGACATCTTCCTCAACATGACGCCGGCCGACGACCTGGAATTCCGCCGCGGCACGGACAGTCCCACCATCCGCGTTGAAGGCCTTACCATGGCGGGGGCATGACCGTTACCTTGCGTTGCAACACAACCATGGGGTAGGGCTGGAAGCATGACAGGCCACGCGCCCGACCCCGACCGGCCGCTGCCGGAAATCCCCGTGGCCGAGCTCGCGGACGCGATCCGCAGCCTGAAGCGCGCCTCCGTCCTCGTGGTCGGTGACGCCATGCTCGACCGTTACGTCTATGGCGTGGTCCGGCGCATCAGCCCCGAGGCGCCGGTGCCTGTACTGACAGTGGACCGGGAGGTCGCCATGCCCGGCGGCGCCGGGAACGTGGTGCGCAACCTGACCGCGCTCGGCGCGGCGGTGGCCTTCGTTTCGGTGGTGGGCGACGACCAGGCCGGCAGCGACCTGACCGGCCTGATCGGCGGCCAGCCGGGCGTCGAACCCTGGCTGCTGGTCCAGGGCGGCCGCCACACCACCACCAAGACGCGCTTCATCGCCAATGGCCAGCATCTGCTGCGCGCCGATCAGGAAGTGGTGCAGGGCATCCACCCGCGCCTCGCGGACCGCATGGTCAAGATCGCCGGCGACGCGGTGGCCGCGACCGCCGTGCTGGTGCTGTCGGACTACGGCAAGGGCGTGCTGGACGGCAACACCGCCCGGCGGCTGATCGAGGCCGCGCAGGCCGCCGGCCGGATGGTCGTGGTCGACCCCAAGGGGCGCGACTATTCCCGCTATGCCGGCGCCGACCTGGTCACGCCGAACCGCGCCGAGCTGGCCGAGGCCACCGGCATGACGGTGGATACCGAGGAAGGCATCCTTGCCGCCATGCGCGCCCTGCGAGACGCCCATGGCTTCGGTGCCGTGCTGGTGACGCGCAGCGAGGACGGGATGACCCTGCTCGAAGGCGATCGCGTCCACCATTTCCCCGCCGAGGCGGAGGAGGTGCACGACGTCTCCGGCGCCGGCGACACGGTGGTGGCGACCCTCTCGGCAGGCCTGGCCTCCGGGCGGCCGCTGCCGGTCGCCTCCCGGCTCGCCAACATCGCGGCTGGCATCGTGGTGGGCAAGGTCGGCACCGCCGTGGTGCGCGAGGAAGAACTGGCCGAGGCCCTGACGCCGGAGCGCGGCGCGCTGCGCAAGGTGATGTCCCGTGCCTCCGCGGCGGAGCAGGTGGAACGCTGGCGCCGCCGCGGCTGGCGCATCGGCTTCACCAATGGCTGCTTCGACCTGCTGCATCCTGGCCATGTCCATCTGCTGGAACAGGCGCGGTCCTGGTGCGACCGGCTGGTCGTGGGGCTGAATTCCGACGCCTCGGTGAAGCGGCTCAAGGGACCGGCGCGGCCGATCCAGAGCGAGGCGGCGCGCGCGGCGGTACTGGCCTCGCTCGCCACCGCCGACTGCGTGACGGTGTTCGACGAGGACACGCCCGTCGAGCTGATCCGCCTGCTCAAGCCCGACGTGCTGGTGAAGGGCGCCGACTATACCGTGGACCAGGTCGTCGGCGGGGACATCGTGCAGGAATACGGCGGGGAGGTGCGGCTGGCGCAGCTCCTGCCGGGGAATTCCACCACGGCGACGGTGGCCCGGATCAAGGGGTAGCGGCGGCGTGCCGCGCCCGGGACGGACGCCGCTGCCCCCTTGCCGCCCCGTCCCGGAGCCCTGCCGGCCATGATGCCCGTCACCGCCCTCTGGGCCGCCCTGCTCGCGCCGCTCTTCCTCTGGCTGTCCATGCGCATCGTGCCGCTGCGGCATGCCGCCCGCGTCACGCTTGGCACGGGGGGAGACCCCATGCTCGAACGCGCCATCCGGGCCCAGGGCAACTTCGCTGAATACGTCCCCTTCGCGCTGGTGCTGCTGGGCCTGGCCGAAGCTGGCGGGGCGCCGGCGGTGGTGCTGCATCCGCTGGGGGCGCTGCTCCTCCTCGGGCGCTGCGCCCATGGCTGGGCGATCACGCGGGCCGGCGAGGATCTGCGCATCCGCGCGGCCGGCATGGTCGCGACCTTCCTGGTCATCGCGCTCGCCGCTGCGGCGGCCCTGGTGGCCGGCCTGGGCGGATGGCGCTAAGCTCCCGCCGCCCGCCGGCCGCAACATCGGCCCGGCACCGGGCAGGAGAGAGGAAAAGCCGGCCATGACGCTCACCGTCCAGAAGATGCTCGCCGATGCCGAAGCGGTCGTGCCGCGCATTTCGCCCGAAGAGGCGAAGGCATTGGTCGGGCGGGCCGATGTGGTGTTCCTCGACGTGCGGGAGCCGCCCGAGGTGGCGGCCTCGGGCAAGGTTCCCGGCGCGCTCGCGATCCCGCGTGGGCTGGTGGAATTCCGCGCCGATCCGTCCTCCCCCATGCATGATGCGCAATTCGATACCGCCAAGACGATCGTCGCCTATTGCGCCTCGGGCGGCCGTTCGGCGCTGGTGCTGAAGACGCTGCACGACATGGGCTATCCCAACGTGCTGAACCTGGGCGGCTTCAAGGGCTGGGCCGACGCCGGCGGGCCGATCGAGAAGTAGCGCGCCTCGCGCCGTCCAGGACCCGCAACAGCCCGGGCAGGCACCATGACCCCTGATGTCATTGTCGTCGGCGGCGGTTCCGCCGGCTGCATCCTCGCCGCGCGCCTGTCGGAAGATCCCCGCTGCCGCGTCCTTCTGCTCGAGGCCGGGCCGCCGGATCGCGACATCTGGATCAGCCTCCCGGCGGGCTATGCGAAACTCTATGGCAGCGGCAAGTACGACTGGCGCTACGAGACCGAGCCCGAGCCCCATCTGAACGACCGCCGCATCCATTGGCCGCGCGGCAAGGTGCTCGGCGGGTCGGGCAGCGTGAACGGCCTGGTCTTCCTACGCGGCTCTCCGCATGACTACGACCGCTGGGCGCAGGCCGGCGCGACCGGCTGGTCGCATGAGGATGTCGCCCCCGTCTTCCGCCGCATCGAGCATTGGGACGGCGCGCCCGACCCGGCGCGCGGCAGTGATGGCGCGATCCATGTGCGCGAACCCCGCCGCCTCGCGCCCGCCGCCGCCGCCTTTGTGGAAGCCTGCGTCGCCGCCGGAATGCCGCGCAACCGCGACTGGAACGACGGCACGGCGATCGACGGCGCCGGACCGGTGCAGCTCAACGTGAATGGCGGACGGCGGTCTTCGACGGCGAAGGAATACCTTCGTCCCGCGATGAAACGCGGCAATCTGCGCGTCGAGACCGGCGTGCTCGCGACGCGCATCGTGGTGGCGAACGGCCGCGCCGTCGCGGTCGAGGCCAGCCGGAACGGCCAGCCGGTCACCTTCCGCGCGGCGCGCGAGATCGTCTGCTCCGCCGGTGCGATCGAGACGCCAAAGCTGCTGATGCTGTCCGGCATCGGCGATGGCACGGCGCTGCAGGCGCTTGGCATCCCGGTGGTCCATCACAGCCCGGGCGTGGGGAAGAACCTGCAGGACCATCTGATCGCGAAGGTCATCTACCGCTCGAAGCCCTGCGGCACGCTGAACGAGATCCTGCTCTCGCCCTTCCGCAAGGCGAGGATGGGGCTCGACTACCTGCTCGCGCGGACCGGCCCGCTGGCGATCGGCGCGGGCGAGGCCAACGCCTTCGCGCGCGTCACGCCAGGCGCCGAGGAGGCGGAGATCCAGTTCCTCTTCGTGAACTTCTCGACCTTCAGCTATGAGGCCGGGCTGCACGACTTCCCCGGCTTCATGGTGAACTACGGCGTCTGCCGCCCCGACAGCCGCGGCGAGGTCTTCCTGAAATCCCCGCACGCTGCGGACAAGCCCGGCATCCGCGCCAATTACCTCGACCATCCGAACGATGTGCGGATCATGCTGGCCGCCGCGCATCTCGCGCGGAAGGTCGCGGCCCAGGCGCCGCTCGCCGCGCTGATCGAACAGGAACTGCGCCCCGGCCCGGATGCCACCACGGATGAGGCAATCCTGGAGAACATCCGCGCCACCGCCGGCACGGTCTTCCACCCCTGCGGCACGGCGCGGATGGGCACGGACGCGACGGCGGTGCTGGACCCGCAGCTCCGCCTGCGTGGCGTGGAAGGGCTGCGGGTCGCCGATGCCTCGGCCTTTCCGTTGATCCCGACGCCGAACATCCAGCCGGCGGTGATGCTGGTGGCCGAACGCGCCGCCACCTTCATGCGACAGGTCGCGATGGCCTGAGGCGCCAAGAGAAGGCGATGGCGAAGGGTTTTGCGCCCCCAACCGAGCCAGTGGCCGAAAGGGCTTACCGGTCGCCTGGATGATTCGGTTGCTGCAGCTGGAGGGGCTCTGCCCCCTCCAAGCCACCCCGCCATCGGCGTCCCATCGACGTTGCTTTGCCGCGTCGATGGGTGCCCCTGGATGCTGGGCATCCTGGATCGCAGTCCTTTGGCACAGGGCATGACGTCCATGCTTCCCCCGCCAACCACCTGTCCTGCGCAAGACCGGGTCGCGGCGTCATTCCGGCCGCTGCGCACCGCGCCAAGTCGAGGTTTCCAAAGGCCTTTCGGCCTTTGGTGGGGAGAGCCCGAGAGGGGCGACGCCCCTCTCGGTTCCGCAGCGAAGAACAAGCGCCGATCAGGAAGGCCCCTCGGCGCGATGTGAGCTTCGGAGAGCAGCGACCCCGCTCTCCGCCCCGCCGGCGTCACTCCGCCTGGATGTTGTTCCGCCGGATCACCTCGCCCCATTTCCGCCCTTCGCTGGCGATGAATGCCCCGAAGGCTTCCGGGCTATTGCCGCCGGGAATGGCGCCCTGCTGGGTCAGGCGGTGCCGCACCTCCTGGTCCTGCAATGCCGCGATGGCCGCGCGGCGCAGCGCCGCGAGCGGTTCCGCCTGGGTGCGGGCCGGCGCGACCAGCCCGTGCCAGTTGCTGGCATCGACGCTCGGCAGGCCGAGTTCGGCGAAGGTCGGCACGTCCGGGATCCAGGACAGGCGCTCGGGCGTACCGACGGCGAGTGCGCGCATCGTCCCGGCATGGATGTTGGGCAGCAGCACGGGCAGGTCGGCGAAGCCGAGCTGCACCTCGTTGCGCAGGATCGCCGTCGCGAGCTGCCCGCCGCTGTTGTAGGAGATATGGACGATGTCGATGTTCGCTGCGGCGCGGAGCTGCTCGGCGGCGAGGTGCGGCATGGAGCCGCTGCCGGTCGACCCGAAGTTCAGCGCCCCCGGCCGCGCCCGGGCCCCTGCGATCAGGTCCTGCAGGCTCCGGAAGGGAGAGGCGCCCGGCACCACCAGCGGTTCCGGCACCAGCACGGCGAGGGTGATCGGCGCGAGGTCCGTGACCGGGTTGTAGGGCGTGCCGCGGCCAAGATGGGGCGAGATGGCGAGCGCCCCCGCGCTGCCGATCCCGAAGGTGTAGCCATCGGTCGCGGCCTTCGCGACCACGTCCACGCCGGTGACCCCGCCGGCGCCGGCGCGGTTCTCGACCACCACCGGCTGACCGAGGCTCGCCGCCATATGGGGCGCGATGACGCGGGCGACGATGTCGCTCGGTCCGCCGGCAGCGAAGGGGACGACGAAGCGGATGGGGCGGGAGGGGAAGCGGTCCTGCGCCAGGGCCGGCGCGGCGGCGGCACACAGGCCGAGGACGGCGGCGAGCGTCGCGGTCAGTCTCATTCTTGGATCCTCCTTGCGTCGAGCCTTGCCGGGCGCGTCAGGGCGCCGGGAAATCCGGGTCCTCGAGTTCCGGCGCGATGCTGCCGGGGATGCCGAGTTCGAAGGTGTTCAGGGTGAGCGCGACCAGGCAGTAGTAGCCGAGGATGCCCACCAGCTCGACCATGCCGGCCTGGCCGAGCGCGGCGACACCGGCCTCGTAGAGCGGCTGCGGCACGCGGCCCGTCTTCAGCAGCGTGGTCGAGACGTCGTAGACCGCCTGTTCGCGCGCATCGCGCAGGGTTGGCGTGCGGCGGGCGGCGATGGCGGCGATGACCTCGGGGTCCATGCCGGCCTTCAACCCCTCGCGCTTATGCGCGGTCCATTCGTGGTGGGAGGTCCAGTGGCGGCCGCAGACCAGGATGGCGAGTTCCGACAGGCGCGGTTCGAGGCTCGTCTGGTAGCGCAGCAATTCGCCGAGCTTCTGCGCCCGGCTGGCAAGCGCCGCGTTCTGGATCCAGGCGACCATCGGCGCGGGGACGCGGCCGCGGATGCCGGAGACGGCCTCGGCGCAGGCGGCCTTCTGTTCCGGGGTCATCGTCTCTTCGGGCGGCAGGTCCAGGCGGGGCATGGCGGCGTTCCTCGACAGGGTGGAACGCGGCGCGGCCCGGCCGCGTCAGGGCGCGATCGGTCTTTCCGGAGTTCCTCTCGCGAATCCTATAGGCCGCTATTCCATGAGCCGGAAGTATCTTCCGCCATGCGAAGTTCCCGGATCACCGCAGGCCTTCCCGCACCCGGGCCAGCAGATAGGGAAAGAAAGGGTTCCAGGTGATGCGGGCGAAGTGGTTGGCGTCCATCACCAATACGCCCCGTTCCCCGCGGACGGCGATGGCACCGAGGGCGACGCCCATCGCGTCCGCCGGGTCCGGCTCACCACCATAGAGTCCGTCGCTGGCCGGGAAGGGCAGTGCCACATGGGAAAGCGAATAGACCGTTCGCGGCCAACCAAGGCCGAGCGGCTGCACCGCTTCCTCGGTGCCGCCGGCGGGGATGCGCCGCGCTGCGGCGGCCAGCCCGTCCCCCTCATTGCCCACCACGGTCACGGCGAAGCGCCGCGGGGCGGGCGGCAGGATGCGCCCCAGCGCCGCATCGGCCCCGGCGGCGAAGAGCGGGCCGAACTTCATGCTGCGATTGAGGTCGAACAGCACCACTTCGCTGCCATTCCCGGGCAGCACTGCATAGAGGCGCGAGAGCACCGCCGGGGTCGAAACGGTCGCATCCACCACCGACTGGAAGGTCAGCACCGGCGGCAGGCCACCGAGTCGCCCGGCCTGGGCCAGGCTGTCGAGCTGCCCTTGCAGCGCGGCGGTCAGGCGATGCGTCTGGCGCGCGGCGTTGACCGGGAAGGAATTGAACTTGAACGGGTTGAACTCCGGCAGGATGTCGAGCCAGGCGGCCTTGGCGAAGCGCGGCAGGAAGGCGGGCAGGCCGGCGAGCCCCGCGAAGCGCGCGAAGGCGGTGACCCCGACCATGGGCGAGAGCAGCACGACCCGGTTGGCCTGCGGCAGGCGCGGATCCTCGATGGCGTCCAGCGCGTGCTTGAGCGCCAGCGCCCCGCCATTGGAATACCCCACCAGGTGCAGCGGCCCCGAGGGCACGCGCGCCCGCGCCGTCCGCACGGCGAGGCGCGTCGCGGCCATCCAGTCCTCCCAGACCGCGTCGGTCAGCCCTCCCGGCACGATGCCATGGCCCGGCATGCGCATGCCGATGGCGAGGAAGCCGGCCGCGCGATACGCCTCGGCCAGATGGCGCAGGCTGTAGGGCGCGTCGGTCAGCCCATGCAGGAAGACGGCCGCACCCACCGGGGGGCCCGCGGGTTCGAGGATGAAGGAGCGGTTCCAGTCCCGCGCAAAGCGCGCCGGGTTCACCGGGCTCTCGGCGAACCAGCGATTCGCCGGAATGCGGTCCTCGGGCGCGAGTCGATCGGTCACGGCGCTGCGCGCCGCAGCGAAGGCGGCGTCCTCGGCCGCGATCCAGCCGCGCCAATCGGCCGCGTCCATCTGCGCGACGGAGAGCTCCGGCGGGACGAATTCGTGCCACGGGCCAAGCGGCGGGCCGCTCTGCACATCCCAGGCGCGGAACACGGCGATAAGCAGGATCAGCCCGGCCACGCCCAGTGCGGCGCGTTTCAGGCTGCGATAAGCGAACCCGATCATGACAACTCCGTGCAGCCCTTGCGTCATGCTTCGCCGGCATGGAGGCTGCATGCAACCTCTCGACCCCAGGCCTGGAATGGTATGATCAAGGACAACGCGCTCCGCACACTTGCCGGCATCACCACCGCGATCCTGCTCGCCGCCGCGCTGTCGCTCGCGGAATCGGTCCTTGCGCCCATCGCTTTCGCGCTGTTCCTCATCGCGCTGGCCTGGCCGTTGCAGCGGGGGCTTGAACCGATCATGGGCGGGGCCGCGGCAATGGTCGTGACGCTGCTCGTCACCCTTGCCGTGGTGGCGGTGATGCTGCTGCTCGCCGCCTGGGGCTTCGGGCGCGTCGGCGGCTGGGTGATCGCCAATGCCGCCATGCTGCAGGAGATGTACCAGCGCAAGCTGGACTGGGCCGCACAGCAGGGCGTCGAGATCGCGCCCATCCTCGCCGAGCATGTCAATGCGCGGTCGCTGGTGCGCCTGGCGCAGGGGATGCTGGGCCAGTTCCAGGGGCTGCTGACCTTCGTCGCGATCACGCTGGTCTACATGATCCTCGGCCTGCTCGAGACCGGGGGTGCCGCGCGGCGCCTGCGCGGCATGGGTGGGACGGCGGAACGCGTGCTCGATGCGCTGTGCGAGACGGGGTCGAAGCTGCGCACCTACATGGCGGTGCGCACGGTGATGTCCGTGCTGACCGGCATCGCGGTCGGCGTCTTCGCCTATGCGATGGGCCTCGAGCTTGCGGTCGAATGGGGCGTGATTGCCTTCGTGCTGAACTACATCCCCTTCATCGGCTCCTTCCTCGCCACGCTGTTCCCGACGGTCTTCGCCATCCTGCAATTCGGGTCGTGGCAATCGGCGATCACCGTCTTCGCCTGCCTGCAGATCATCCAGTTCCTCTCGGGCAGCTACATCGAGCCGCGGCTCGCCGGGTCGCGTCTGGCCATCTCGGCCTTCATGGTGCTGGTCGCGGTTTTCGTCGGCGCCTTTCTCTGGGGCATCCCCGGAGCCTTCATCGGCGTGCCGGCGCTGATCGCCGCGCTGACCATCTGCGAACGCTTCGAGGGCAGCCGCTGGTTCGCGGCGCTGCTGTCGGGCAAATGACGGGGGGAACCGCCGTGCCGACACCGCCCTGGCGGCGCCTGTTCGCCGGGTTGCTGCTCGCGCTTGTCACGCTCACCGGGTGCGGGACCATCAACCGGCTCGACCCGCCGCCGCTCGCCGCGACGCAGACCCTGCCCATCATCGGCATCGACAATGCGCGGTTCTGGCCCGATTCCGACACGGCGCCGCTGATACGCGAGATCGAGCAGCTCCGCGCCCGGCAGACGCAGGTCGCCGGACCGCGCCAGCCCTTGCCGGCGCGCAACTTCCTTGCCCTGTCCGGCGGCGGCGACAACGGCGCCTTCGGGGCGGGGCTGCTGGTGGGCTGGACCGCATCCGGTCGGCGCCCTTCCTTCGATGTCGTGACCGGCATTTCGGCCGGCGCACTGATCGCCCCCTTTGCCTTCCTCGGTTCCGATTACGACCCGCAACTGCGCGAGGTCTTCACCGAGGTCGCTCCGCATGACGTGCTGCGCATGGGCAACATGCTGCGCGCCGTGCTGTTCGGGGAGGCGCTGGCCGATACCTCGCCGCTCTACCGCCTGATCGAACGGCATGTGAACCAGGCCATGCTGGAGGCGATCGCCGCCGAATACGGGCGCGGCCGCCTGCTGCTGATCGGCACCACCAACCTCGATCTCGGCCGGCCGGTGCTGTGGAACATCGGTGCCATCGCGGCGAGCGGGCATTCGGAGGCACTCGAACTGTTCCGTCGGATCCTGCTCGCTTCCGCCTCGATCCCCGGCGCCTTCCCGCCGGTGCTGGTGGATGTGGACCACGCCGACCGCGCCTATCAGGAAATGCACGTCGATGGAGGGGCGTCGATCCAGATGTTCCTCTACCCGCCGACCTTGACGCTGCGCGAGCGGGCCCCGAACCGGCGCCCGCCGCGCGAGCGCACCGCCTGGGTCGTGCGCAACGGGCGGCTCGACACGGAATGGGCAGCGACCAACCGGTCGATCTTCGGCATCGCCTCGCGCTCCGCCTCCACGCTGCTGCACTTCAGCGCCGTGAACGACATCACCCGCATCTACCTGACCACGCAGCGCGATGGGGTGAACTTCCGCCTCGCCTATATCGGGCCGGATTTCGACATGCCCCGATCGGAACCCTTCGAGACGGCCTATATGCGGGCGCTGTTCGACTACGGGTACCGGCACGGGCTGGAAGGCGTCTGGGCTGATTCGCTACGGCCGATCGGGTCGATCGAGCGGAACAGCAACGGGCAATAGGGGCCCATTCGGCGGGGCACCTCGCCATGGGCGCGATGATATGGCGGCGCTGGAGACGTTGTCTTCGCACGCATCGTCACCCGACCAGGTGATTCCACCTGATCGGGATCTGCTCTCGCCATTGTCGTGCGTGGCTTGGTGATCCGCGACGTTCGTCGGAGATCCAACCACCTTCGCGGGCAGGCACCAGGCGGCGGAAGGGCTTTGCCCGTCCCGGTTTCACCGCGCCGATAAGCACCGCGCGCATGATCGCCGCGCCGGCCCGGGCCTATTCCGTTGCCAGCCTTTCGATCAGGTTGCGCAGCAGGCCTGCGCCTTCGGCCAGGGCCTCGATCGTGCCGGGTTGCCCGGCCGCGCTGCCCGTGCCCGGGGGAAAGGCCAACCGATCCTGGCCCAGCTCGGCCGGGGAGAGCACGCCATCCCCATCGTAGTCGAGGCTGGAGACGATCAGCCGCGCCGCGGCCAGCGCCGCCGCGCTGCCAAGCCCCGCGGCGACGGCGAGGCCTTCCGGCGCCGCGCCGTCCTCTGCGGCCACCGCCCAGGCGGCGCCGCGCAGCAACCGGGCCAGCTCCGCCACGCTCAGCTTGCCGTCGCCCGACACATCGGCCTCGGCCACCAGCCCGTCGAGGCAGGCCCGCATGGACCCCGCCTGGCAGGCCGCTTCCAGCCGCTCGGCCGCGCCGAGGAAGGCCAGCCCTTCGCCATGCAGCATCGCCTGGCCGGGGGGGCCGGCTTCGCAGCGCCGCCAGCGCGTGACTGGCGTGGGGCCGGGCAGATGGTCGTCGCGCAGCTTCGCATCCGGTTCGGCCAGGTCGAGCGCGTCGCCGTCGGGCCGCAGCATCACCCGCGGCGCCTCGGCGCCCGATCCGGTCCCGAGCGTCCATCCTGACCGCTCGCCCACCGTGCGGAAGCGGACCAGGCGAGCCGGCCCATCGGCCGGCAGCCGCACCACGCTGCGGGCCGTGACGTGCAGCAGGGCTTCCGGCGCCGCGCAGGACCCGCGGGCCCAGCTTCCGCGCAACGATGCAGGAATGCCGCCCGGCAAGCCCTGGGCCAGGGCCGGCGTCGCCACCAGCAGCAGCGACGCCAGCAGCAGGCGCTTCATTGCAGGACCAACTCCTCGCCGGCGCAGAGGTCGAGCCCGGTCAACAGGATCTCCCGCCCGTCGCGGAACACCACCGCGAGTTCGGCGAGGCACCCGACGCCTTCCGGCGGGGCGAAATCCAGCGTCTCCCCCACCCCGAGCACGGTGCGGCCAAGCCGGTCGGGCCCACGTTCGGCCCCGGCGGGATAGGCGTAGAGTTCAGCGATCGGCGTGTCGCTGCCATTGCGCAGGCGGACGCTGCCGGGGCGCGGGCCAGTGTCCTGGGTCTCGCCTTCGTCGAGCCGTTCCGCGAGCGTCCAGCCCGGGCGCAGCACGATGAGCGGCGTTTCGCACAGATTGATCGCGGCGCGTTCCTCGGCGGCACGGCGATCCTCGAAGACGATGCGCAGATCGGCTTCGCAGTCGCGCAACCGGGCGGCGACCTCCATCCGCTGGCCGCGCGGCAGCACCTCCTCGCCGAGGCGATCGGGCCCCCAATCCTCCTCCGAACTGCCGGAGATGTAGACCTCCTGGATCATCGCGCCGTGGCGGTTGACCAGGGTGACGCGGCGTTCCGGCGGGCGGGGCGCGCCGGAGCCGTCGAAGGCGATCTCCCGCGTGCGGCACAGATCGACGCCCTGCTTCACTTCCTCCGCCTCGTCCTCATAGACCGCGCGCAGATCCCACAGGCAGGCGGCGCCGCGCAGGCGCAGGGTGAAGCTGTTGCCCGGGGCCAGCAGGTCGCTGCCCAGCCGGTCCGGGCCCCAGGCCAACGGCGCGCGCGTCGAGGCATAGAATTCCCGGATGGCGCGATCCGCCGCATTGGTGAGACGGGCCTCGCGCCGCGGCGCGTTGGGGTCGCCGAAGGTCACGCGCGAGTCGCGGCACAGATTCACGGCCGGGCGCGTCTCCTCCTCGCCATCCTCGAAGATCGCGACGACGTCGAAGATGCAGTCCCGCGTGCGGCCCAGGCGGACACGCGATTCGCGCCCAGCGGGGATGACATTGTCGCCCAGCCTGTCCGGTCCGCGCCCCGGCGCGTTCGGCGGTGCCGCGAAGACCTGCAGCAGGATGGCATCGGTCTCGTTGCGCACTGTCACCTCGCGCAGCGGGATGGACGGGTCGCCGAACTGCACGCGGCGGTTCTGGCAGATATTCTGCCGCCGCCGTTCCTCGGTGCCGTCCTGGAAAACCCCCCGGAATTCGAGGTCGCAGGCCGCGCCGGCGATGCGCGCGCGGAAGGTGCCGCGATCCGGCACCGTGTCCGCGCCCAGCAGGTCGGGCCCGAATTCCGCCGCGCCCGGCGGGGCGGCATAGAGTTCCCGCAGGGTTTGCCCGGATTGGTTGGTGATGGTGGCTTCGCGATCGCGCGCCGGGGCCGGGGCGGTGTTGCGCGGGGCCGGCTGCGCCAGGGCCAGGACAGGGGCGAGGGCAAGACAGGCAACCATCGCCAGGAAAGGCAGGCGCATGAAGGGGGTCATCCAGGCATCACGACATCGGTCAGGATGACGGTTGCGCTGCACCCTCCGCAAGCGCAGCGAGGACACGGTCGCCGGAAAAAAGCATGCGCTTCAGGGCGCTGTGGCTACGGCGCCGGGAGCACCACCACGGTCACGGTGCGCGAGGGCGGCATGTCCGCCCGCACGCGCGGGCTGAAATGGGCGCTGCGGGCCTCGGCGCGCAGCCGTTCGGGCGCCACGCCTCGCGCCACGAGTGCTTGGCTGACCGCGCGTGCGCGCTCGGCCGCGAGGCGGATGGAGGTGGTCGCGCCACCCTCCTGGCCGGCGTGACCCAGGATGCAGGCGACGCGGGCGGGGTTGGCGGTCAGCAGTTCCATTACCGAATCGAGCGGCGTGCGGGTGGCGTCGCTGAGCCGCGCGGAATTGCGGGCGAAGGGGACGGAGAAGACATCGTCCTCGAACTGCTCGGCGCCGACGCAGTTGAAGGTGGGCGGCTCGGCCCGGGCAGGGGCGGGGAGCAGGAGGGCCAGGGCGAGGAAGAGCGGAGGGGCTTTGCCCCTCCAAGCCACCCCACCAAAGGCCCAAGGCCTTTGGAAACCGTCACCTGGTGCCGCGCGGGACGAATGGGATGCGCCCCATGAGCGCGCGCTGTGCGCAGGAGTGGATTTCAGCATTCGTCTGCCAGCGGCGCACGGCGCCAGATCGAGGTTTGCAAAGGTCTTTCGGCCTTTGCCGGGGGGAGATCCGGAGGGGGGAAAGCCCCTCTCCGCTGCGCGATCCTGGCGCCCATGGGCCGGGGAAGCGTCCCGACTGTCCGGCTCTCGGGCGCGGCGCCCGCTCTGACCGGTCCGGCCCTGCTCATGCGCCTGCCAGCACCCCGGCCTGCTTCAGTCGCCCGATCAACCCGGCGGCGTCGATCGCGGGCTGCGCACTGCGCAGTTCCGCCTCGGTCACCATCGGTCTGGCGAGGACCCAGGCGCAGGCCTCCACCTCGGCGTAGCTAAGCGGGATCACGCCGCTGTTGGCCTTCAGCCCGAACTCGTTGCCACGGCGAACGGGTTTCGCGCCGGGTTCCGCGACGCGAAAGCGCGGCCCGGATGGCGCGGACGGGATCGCCGCCGCCGACGCCACGCCGCGCGCGGCAAGCAGGTCGTATCCCCCACGCTGGAAGCGGTAGTCGCGGATGAAGCCTTCCAGCACCTCGAGCACCTTCGGGTCCTTGGCGAGCTCCGACAGCCGGGCGCCGAGCGAGGCCAAGGTCTGCGACAGGGCGAACTTCGCCGCGGCCGACCCGTCCTGGCGCGGCAGCGGCGCGCGGAAGGCGCTGTCGTAGAGCGCGCGCTCCTGCAGGATGTTCAGCACATCCATCCCGAGCGGCGCATGCACGCCATAGGCGATGTGGACGGAGTTCGGCGCCTCGGCCAGCGCGTCGTGATACCAGCCGCGCGGCAGGTAGAGCAGGTCGCCCTTCTTCACCACGATCTGGCGCAGCAGCTTGCCCTTGGCGCGGTCGTGGTGGTCCTGTTTCTGGCCGCGAAATATCGGGTGCGGGATGGGGTAGTCCGCGCGCCCTTCCCAGATGTTCCAGGTCTTCTCCCCTTCCACCTGCACCGCCCAGACGTCGTGGGTGTCGTAGTGCGAATGGAACGCCTTGTGCTGCTGGAAGGAGATGTAGACATTCGCCTGCGCCTTCCCCAGCCCCGCGCCTTCCAGCGCGGCGGAGACGCCGGCGAGGCCCGGGGTGAGGCTGTCCACGTCGTTCATCACGACCGAGGCGCCGCGCGCGACCCATTCCTGCATCTTCGCCGCGACGGGCTGGAGCACCTGTGCCCCGTCGCGGGAAGTCGCCTTCGCGCTGTACTGCTCCGCCGGGACGGTGACGGAATCAAGCACCAGCTTCAGGCTCGTCTGGGTCCAGATATGGGTCATGTCGAGCAGGCGGTTGATCCCCGCCCAGTCGAGCACATCGGCGAAGCGCGCCGGATGGCCCTCGATGTGCAGCGGCTGCCGGTCATGGAACTCGGCGAAGAACCGCTCCGGGGTGATCGGGGCGAGGAGGTCCTGCAAAGACATCGTCATGATCCCAACTCTAGCCTGGATCACAATGCGACGTCAGCGTCCACTGGACGCGGCGGGTAACCCGGGGGCAGGGTCGCGGCCCCTGGGGGAACGAAACGGAGGACCAGCCATGGCGGATGATTCGCGCAGCCTGCCCGACACCATGCGGGAGGAGGTGCTGCGCGCCGCGACCGAGGCGCTGGCCGCCCTGGCCCCGGGGTTGCCGCCCGACGCGGCGCTGCTGCTGCGGGCCCTGCATGCGGCGGTGCCCACGAACGAACTCGCCGCCGCGCCACCCGAGAGCCTCGCCGCCGCGGCAGCCAGCCTCTACGCCTTCGCGGCCGAGCGGAAGCCGGGCGCTGCCAAGGTCCGCGTCCTGTCCGCGGGCCCCGGGGCCGGTGCTCGCCCGGTTGCCGAGATCGTCACCGACGACATGCCCTTCCTGGTCGATTCGGTGCTGGCCGCCCTCGCGCTGCATGGTCGGGCGGTCGCATCCCTGCTGCATCCGGTGCTGCGCGTGGCACGTGACGCGCAGGGGCGGCTGACCGCGATCGAACCCGCCGAGGGACGGCGCGAGAGCATGATGCGCGTCACCCTCGGCGCCGTTGGCCCGGTGCTGTCGGGCCTGTCGGGCCGGCCGGCCGAGCCGCTGGCGGCGCTGGAACGGGCAATCGCGCGCGCGCTTACGGATGTGCGCGCCGCGACTACCGCCTTTCCGGCCATGCTGCACCTGCTGAGGGAGGCCGAGACGGAAGTCGCCACCCCCGGCGGTGCCGACGCCGAGGAGGCCACCGCCTTCCTGCGCTGGCTCGCCGAGGACAATTTCGTGCTGATCGGGCATCGCCGCTTCGCGCGCGGCGAGGACGGCGCGCTGCGCATCGTCCCCGAGGAGAATCTCGGCCTGCTCGCCGATCCTGCGCTGCCGGTCTTCGATGCGCTGCGGGATCTGTCCGCCATCCCGCCCGCGGTGGTGGAGGCGCTATCGCATCCGACGCCGGTCACCGTCGCCAAGGCGAACATGCGCTCGACGGTGCATCGCCCCCAGCATGCCGATGTGGTGGCGACGCGCATCTATGACGGTCAGGGGCGCGTGGTGGGCGGGCGGCTTTTTCTCGGCCTCTTCGCCGCGGCGGCCTACAACCGCAATCCGCGCTCGATCCCGCTGCTGCGGCAGAAGGTGGAGCATGTGCTGGCGCTCGCCGGCCTCGATGCCGACAGCCATGACGGGCGCGCGCTGCGCAACATCCTCGACACCTGGCCCCGCGACGAGCTGTTCCAGGCGCCCGAGGCGGTGATCCTGGACGGCGCGCGCCGCGCGCTCGACCTGGCCATCCGACCGCACGCCGCGCTGGTGCTGCGCCGCGATCCCTTCGAACGCTTTGTCTCCGCCATCGCCTGGCTGCCGCGCGACACCTTCGACACCAGGCTGCGCGAGCGCGTGGGGCAGATGATCGCGCGCGCCTTCGGTGGCCGACTGTCGGCCTTCTACATCGCGCTCGGCGACGCGCCGCTCGCGCGCGTGCACTACATCATCGCGACCAAGCCGGGCGCGGTGCCCGACATCGACGTCGCGGTGCTCGAGACGGCCATCGCCCAGGCCGCCCGGGGCTTCGGCGAACGCCTGGCCGAGGCCTTCGTCGCGGCGGAGGGCGAGGCGGAGGCCGCGGCCCGGCTCGCCCGCTGGCGCGAGGCCTTCCCCGCCGCCTATCGCGACATGGCAAGCGCGGTGCAGGGCGTGGCCGACATCCTGCTCGCCGAGGAATCGCTCGCCACCGGCAGGCCGCGCGCGGCGCTGCTGCGCGCACCCGGCGCCGGGCCACGCTCGCTGACGCTGCGCCTGGTCAATCCCGGCGGGCCGCTGCCGCTCGCCGATGCGTTGCCGCTGTTCGAAAGCCTCGACCTGCGCGCGATCGAGGAACAGCCCTATCACCTGCATCCGGCCGATGCGTCGCCCGTGGTGCTGCATGTCTATCGCCTCGACGCCGGCGCGGATTGCCCGGAGGATCGCTTCGACGAGATCCTGGGCGCGCTGGGTGCGCTGCTCGACGGCGCGGCGGAGGCGGATGGCTTCAACCGGCTGGTGCTGCGGGCCGGCCTGGACTGGCGCGAATGCTGGCTGCTGCGGGCAATGTTCCGCTGGGCCAAGCAGGTCGGCTTCCCCTTCGCGCAGGCTTCCGTGGAGACGGCGCTGGCCGCGCAGCCCGAGGCGGCGCGCCTGCTGATCGATATCTTCCATCGCCGCTTCGATCCGGCGGCGACGGATCGCGACACGGCGCCGGCGGAAGCGGCCTGGGCCGCGCTGCTCGACGGCATCCAGAACCCCGATGAGGACCGTATCCTGTCGCGCCTGCGCGTGACGCTCGATGCGATGCTGCGCACCAACTTCTTCCAGGGGAAGGACTACCTGGCCTTCAAGCTCGACAGCGCCGCGGCCGGCGAGATGCCGGCGCCGCGCCCGTGGCGCGAGATCTTCGTCCATGCGGTGCGCATGGAAGGCTGCCATCTGCGCGCCGGCCCGGTCGCGCGCGGCGGCATCCGCTGGTCCGACCGCCGGGAGGACTTCCGCACCGAGATCCTGGGCCTGATGAAGGCGCAGCGGCTGAAGAACGTCATCATCGTGCCGACCGGCGCGAAGGGCGGCTTCGTGCTGAAGCACCCGCCGCCGGCGACCGATCGCGAGGCATTCCAGGCCGAGGGCGTGGCCTGCTACAAGATGCTGGTCCGCGGCATGCTGGACCTCACCGATAACTACGCAGGCACGCAGGTGACGACGCCGCCCGACATCGTGCGGCGCGACGGTGATGACCCCTACATCGTCGCGGCGGCCGACAAGGGCACCGCCACCTTCTCCGACATCGCCAACGGGCTTTCGGCCGAATACGGCTTCTGGCTGGGCGATGCCTTCGCCTCGGGCGGGTCGGCGGGATACGACCACAAGGGCATGGGCATCACCGCGCGCGGCGCCTGGGTGATGATCGACCGGCACTTCCAGGAGACGCTGGGCCGTTCGGTACAGGACGCACCCTTCACCATGGTCGGCGTCGGCGACATGTCGGGCGACGTCTTCGGCAATGGTTTGCTGGTGTCGAAGCAGACGAAGCTGCTCGCCGCCTTCGACCATCGCCATATCTTCATCGACCCCGATCCCGATCCGGCGGCGTCCTATGACGAACGCGCACGGCTGTTCGCCCTGCCGCGGTCATCCTGGGCCGATTACGATGCGCGGCTGATCAGCGAGGGCGGCGGCGTCTTCCCGCGTAACGCCAAGACGCTGCCGCTCTCGCCGCGCGCGCGCGCGTTGCTCGGGATCGAGGACGAACGCGCCGACCCCGCCGCCATCATGCAGGCCATCCTGCGCATGCCGGTCGATCTGCTGTATTTCGGCGGCATCGGCACCTATGTGAAGGCCGCCACCGAGAGCCAGGCCGAGGCCGGCGATCGCGCGAATGACGCGATCCGGGTGAACGGGCACGAGATCCGCGCGAAGGTGGTGGGCGAGGGGGCCAATCTCGGCGTCACCCAGGCTGGCCGCATCGAGATCGCGCGCCAGGGCATCCGCATCAACACCGATGCGCTGGACAATTCAGCGGGCGTCTCAACCTCGGACCATGAGGTGAACATCAAGGTCCTGCTCGCCGATGCGGAAGCCGAGGGCGTGCTGACGCGGCGGAACCGCGACGAGCTGCTGCGCGCCATGACCGACGAGGTCGCGCACCTGGTCCTGCGCGACAACAACATGCAGTCGCTCGCCGTGACGCTTGAACAGATGGGTGGCGCCGACGACCTCGCCGCCCAGGCCGCGCTGATGGAGAAGCTCGAGCATGCCGGGCTGCTCGACCGCGCCGTGGCCGGCCTGCCGGATGCGGCGGCGATGGCCCGGCGCATCGGCGCGGGTGATGCGCTGACGCGGCCCGAGATCGCCGCGCTGCTGCCCTTCGCGAAGCTGTGGCTGACCGAGGAGATCGAGGCCTCTGCCCTGCCCGACGATCCGGCGCTGCTGCCGGCGCTGGTCGCCTATTTCCCGCACCCGCTGCGCGATGCCTATGCGCGTTTCATCGAGCGTCATCGCCTGCGGCGCGACCTGGTGGCGACGATCCTGGCCAATGCGGTTGCGAACCGCCTGGGCTGCGCGGCGCTGGCACGCCTGACCATGGCGGCGGCGCCGGTCGCGGCGGGGCGTGCGGCGCTGCTGGCCTCGGAGGCCTTCCGGCTCGAAGCGGCCTGCGATGCGCTCGATGCCGCCGCCGCGCCGGCCGAGACACGGCTATCCGCGCTGCTGTCGCTCCGGCGGCTGCAGGAGGCGGCGGCGCAGCAATTGCTGAGCGCGCCGGAGCAGCCGCTGGAGGAGGCGTTGGCGACATTGCGGCCCGGCATCGCCGCGCTGGCCGCGGCGGCAAGCAGCGTGGCCGAGCTGCCAAAGGACCTGCCGTCCGATGCCGCCGCACTGGCTGCCGCCGCGCCGCGCCTGGCCGCCGCACCGTCCGTGGTGCGGCTCGCCGCACAGGCCGGGGTGGATGCGGCGGCGGCCGCAGCCGCCTGGGCAACCATCGGCGAGGCCTTCGCACTCGATGCGCTGCGTGCCGGCATCGCGGCAACGCCGGCGCCCGGCGCCTTCGGGCCCCGCGCGAAGGCGGCGTTGGCCGAGGAAGTGGGGGCGAGCCAGATGCGGCTCGCGGCGCAGCGGCTGGCAGGCGGCGCACCGGAGGCGGGGCGGGCCGAAGCCGCCGCGGCGCTGGTGCGGGAAGCGGCGGCGGCACGGGAGCTGGCGGCGATGACTGTGGCGGCACGGGCGTTGTCGGCGCTGGCGTGACGCGTGGCGGGGGCCGGTGAGCCTTCGTGGCCGGCCTTCATTGTCCGCTGTGGAATTGGGGGGGGCGCTGCCCCTCCAAACCACCCCGCCAAAGGCCGAAAGGCCTTTGGAAACCTCGACTTGGCGCGCTGCAACGCGGTCGGGATACACGCCGCGAGGGGACGACGGGCGCTTCGCGTCCGGCACCAGGTGTCGGTGGTCCGGGCTACACGGTGGCCTGGCGGGGTGAGGTGGGGAGAGGGGCGGCGCTCCTCTCCGCCGCGCCCTCAGTGGCCGCGCGCCATCATCGCGTTCGATTCCTCGAAGCGCTGGATCACCTTGGCCGAGTCATAGGGCCCTTCCGCCAGCGTTTCGGGGTCCCACTCGCTGCGATGCGCGGCGAAGAAGTCGCCGCCATAGACGTGCAACGCGCCCGTCAGGCGCGGGATCGGGTTGGTGACGGAATGGATGATGTCCTTCCCCAGCACCGTGCAATCCCCGGTGCCGATCGCCTTCGCCCCCGCGGCCTCGATGTGATGGCCGTCGCCTTCGGCGATGCGGCGCCAGAAGATGTTGTCCTCCCGCCCGCCATAGATGCCGATGCAGGCCCACATCCGGTGGTCATGCGGCTGCAGCGTCATGTAGGGCCCCCAGACCAGGTTGAGGATGGTCAGCTCCGGGGACCGGTAGATCGGGATGAGCCCGGCGCGGGTTGGTTCGCCCAGGGCGCGGGTGACGCCGGCATGGTCGGTCACGGCCCGGGCGACGACCTCGCGCACTGCCTTGTGGCTGCTGTCCTGGGCGATGGCGTCGCGGCAATCAACGATGAAGCGATCGAGATCGAACATGGCGGCTCCTCCGATGAGAGGGGGATATTCTGCTCATGCGCAGGCCAACTGGAAAAGGTTACGCGCGTGGCGAGGCGGACGCACGCCAATTCCTTCCGAGCCGGGCTGCGCTTGCCGCGCGCGCCGGCCGGGACCAAAGATGCGCCGCATCGAGAGGAAGGGGAACGCGCCCGGATGAGGACCATCGTCGAAGCTGCCGCCGCGCTGGCCGCCGGGCACACCACCGCCGCCGCGCTGACCGAGGCGGCGCTCGCCCGTATCGCCGATCCGGCCGGGGAGGGGGCGCGCGCCTTCACCGCCGTGCATGCCGCGACGGCGCGGGCCGCCGCCGCCGCGATGGACGCGCTGCGCGGGGCGGGGCGTGCGCCATCCGCCTATGCCGGCATCCCGATCAGCATCAAGGACCTCTATGACGAGGCCGGGGTCACCACGAAGGCCGGATCGGTCGTGCTGAACGGCGCACCGGCGGCCAAGGTGACCGCGCCCACCGTCCAGCGCCTGATCCGCGCGGGCTTCGTCATCCTGGGCCGCACCAACATGACCGAGTTCGCCTTCTCCGGTCTTGGCGTGAACCCGCATTACGGCACGCCGAAAAGCCCCTGGGACCGGGCGACCGGGCGCTTGCCGGGGGGGTCCTCGGCGGGGGCCGGTGTCGCGGTGGCGGATGGGATGGGCTTCGCGGGGCTCGGCACCGATACGGGCGGGTCCTGCCGCATCCCCGCCGCGCTGTGCGGCGTGGTGGGGTGGAAGCCGACGGCCAAGCGCGTGCCCATCACCGGCATCCTGCCACTGGCCGCCTCGCTCGATTCCGCCGGGCCGCTGGCGCGCAGCGTGGCGGATTGCGCCATCGTCGATGCGATCATGGCGGGCGAGGAAGATCCCGTCGCGCCGAAGCCGCTGCCGATGAAAGGCCTGCGCCTCGGCCTGCCGCGCGGCACCTTCCTGACCGACAGCATGGACGGCACGGTCGCCGCGGTCTTCGGCCGGACGCTCACGCGGCTGTCGGCAGCCGGCGCCCAGGTGATCGAATTCGACCTGCCGGAGCTGGAGCAGATCCCGGCGGCGAATGCCACGGGCGGCTTCGCGGCCAGCGAGGCCTGGGCCTGGCATCATCGGCTGATCGCCGAGGGTGCGGATCGCTACGATCCGCGCATCCTCAAGCGCATCCGGCGCGGGGAAGCGATGTCGGCGGCGGACTACGTGAACCTCGTTGCGGCACGGGCACGCATCGTCGCGGCCGTCGCGCCGCGCACCGCGCCCTTCGACGCGGTGATCTGCCCCACCGTGCCGCTGGTCCCGCCCGCCATCGCCGAGGTGGCCGACGAAGCCGAGTACAACCGCATCAACATGCTGCTGCTGCGCAACACCAGCGTGGGGAATTTCCTCGATCGCTGCTCCATCAGCCTGCCCTGCCAGACGGAAGGCGAGGCGCCGGTCGGGCTGATGCTGACCGGGGCGCATCTGGGCGATGCGCGGCTGTTCCAGGTCGCCGCCGCAGTGGAGGCAGCGCTGGCGGGCTGACGCGGCACATCCCGGGCGATAGGCTGCCACCATGCTCGATCTCTCCCAGCTCGCCCTTTATGTCGCGGCCGCACTGCTGCTCGCTGTCACGCCGGGGCCGGGCATCTTCTACGTCGCCGCGCGCAGCCTGGCGGGCGGCCGCGCGGAAGGCATCGCCTCCAGCTTCGGCACCGGCCTTGGCGGCATGGTGCATGTGCTGGCCGGCAGCCTCGGCATTTCCGCCATCGTGCTTGCCAGCGCGGAGCTTTTCGCCGTGTTGAAGCTGGTCGGCGCAGCCTATCTCGTCTGGATCGGCCTACGCACCATCCAGGCCGCGCGCCGCGACGCCACGGCGTATCTGGACGGCGGTGCGGCACCGCCGGTCGGTCCACGCCGTGCCTTCCGCGAAGGCGTGGCGGTGGAGGCGCTGAACCCCAAGACCGCCGCCTTCTTCCTTGCCTTCGTGCCGCAATTCGTGGATCCGACGCAGGGCTTCGTGGCGCTGCAATTCATCGTGCTGGGCTTCGTGTCGGTGGCGCTCAACACCCTTGCCGACATCGTGGTGGCCTTCGCAGCGGGCGGCATTCGCGGCAGTGCCGCCACGCGGCCCCAACTGGTCCGCCGCCTGCGGGAGGCTTCGGGAGGCGCGATGATCGCGCTGGGCCTGGGCCTCGCCTTGGCGCGGCGCCCGGCGACGTGACGGGCGGGCCGTCCTTCGGCGCCCTGCGTGACGGCCCCCTGCCTGAGGCAGCGGGCACCGAGACCTTCACCACCCTCGCCGTCTTTGGCACGGCGCGGGTCGAACGTATCGCGTCGCGTCTGGTGCGCGACGGCGACTGGTATGACCAGCCCTGGCCTGAATTCGTGCTGCTCGTCGCCGGTGCGGCGACGCTCGCCTTCGCGGATGGCGCCACGCGGGCGCTGCGACCGGGGGATTGGTGCCTGTTGCCGGCTGGCTGCCGCCACCGCGTGGAGGAGACCGACGCGGATACGTTGTGGCTAGCCGTCCATCTGCCTGCCTAGGCAGGGCGGCCGTCACCGCGCACCGCCCTGTGAGGGCGCCGAAGCACTTCACCCTGCACGCGAGCTTGGTGGCCGCTATCCGCGCCGTGTGATCCGCATTCATCGCGCGAGGTCTGGCCGGGCGTTACGGACGACAGGGCCTGTCCGTCCCGGTGCGGGCGCCTTCTTCGTGGGATGCCGCCGTGATCGCCACTCTCTCGACCCATCTGCATCGTTGGCTCAGCCTGCTCTTTGCCCTGCCATTGGTGCTGATCATCCTCTCGGGCCTCGTGCTGTCGGTGGAACCGTTGCTGAAGGCGTCAACGCCGGAGGGCCTGGTGACCGAGGCCAGGCTGCGAGCGGCGATCGAGCGCGTCGGTCCCCTGGTGGCGCCATGGGACATGATCATCCGCGGCTATGACGGCACGGTGAGCTTCGGGGACAGGGTCTTCATCGACCTCGCCAGCGGGCAGCCGGTGCCGAAGAGCCGCATGGCGCGTATTCTGGACGGCGCGCGCGCCGTCCATACGACCCTGCTGCTCGACCTTGGCTGGCTGGTCGGGCTGACCAGCACGGCGCTGGTCGCGATACTGCTGCTGGGCCTACTCGCGGGGCGTCCCTGGGCTGGGGCGCATCGCGCGCATCGCCGCCTGGGCTGGGTGCTGCTGCCGCTGCTGCTCGCCCCACCGCTGACTGGGTTCGCCTTGTCCCAGGGTCTCTGGCGGCCCGCGCGGCCGCCGTATCTGCCAGGTCCGGTCATGCCGCATGCGGACAACCTTGCGCGCATCGCGGCGGCGCATGACCTGCGTCAGGTCGAAGCGATCCGGGAGGATTGGGGCGCCTCCCTGGTCGAACGGCGCGACGATGACGGCGGGCTTCTCCGCGACCGCATCGGCCCCGCGGCGCAACAGCGCTTTCCGACGAACTGGCCGCGCCTGCTGCATGAAGGTCGCTGGGGTGGCGGCCTGGGCGCCGCCATCAACCTTCTCGCCGCGCTGGCGCTGGCAGTGCTGCTCGTCGGGGGCCTCGCGATCACCGCCCGTCTCGCACCGCTCCGCTGGCGCGATGCCGCACGGGCCCGTCGTCAGGCGGCGGAGGACGACCTCAGGGATCGGCGTCTGTAGGCGCCGGGCCGGGCAGCGTGATGCCGGTCAGCGCCTGCCAGACGCGGATGACGAAGCCATCATCCTTGCCCCCCTGTCCCATGGCCCGTGCCGCGGTGAAGAGCTGCTGCGCCTGCGATGCCAGCGGCACGGGAAAGTTGAGCCCCCGCGCCATGTCGGTGACCAGGCCGAGATCCTTCACGAAGATGTCCACCGCACTGCGCGGCGCATCGTCGCCGGTCAGCACGCGGGCCATGCGGTTCTCGAACATCCAGGAATTGCCGGCCGCGCTGGTGACGACGTCGTAGAGCTGCCGCGGATCGGCTCCGGCGCGGATGCCGAGCGCCATGGCTTCCGCCGCCACGGCGATGTGCACGCCGGCGAGGAGCTGGTGCACCACCTTCACCGTGGCGCCGATCCCCGGCTCCTCGCCAAGGTGCCAGACCTTGGCCGCGATGGCGCCGAGCACCGGCTCGGCCGCGCCGAAGGCGGCGGCGCTGCCCGAGGCCATGACGGTCATCTCGCCCGCCCGTGCCTTGACCGCCCCGCCCGAGACGGGGGCATCGAGGAAGAGAAGCTGGCGCTCCGCGGCCTTCGCCGCCAGGTCGCGCGCCGCGTCCGGCCCCATGGTGGCGGAGCTGACGATCACGGCGCCTGGCACGAGGCGCGGCACGGCGCCATCGTCGCCGAACAACGCGGCTTCCGTCTGCGCGGCGTTGACCACCAGCACGACCAGGGCCTCGATGCCCTGGGGCAGGTCGGATGCCGTGGCGGCGACGCTGCCGCCGGCGGCAGCGAATTCCGCCCGCGCCGCCTCCCGCATGTCGCAGCCGGTCACGTCATGCCCGGCGCGCAACAGGCTCAGCGCCGCGCCCATGCCCATGCTGCCCAGACCGATGACGCCGACCTTCATGCCGATTCCCCCCGCGACGATGCGGCGCTGAAGCTGGCCGCGCCGTGGCGGCCGGTCAACGCGTGATCGCGACCACCGCCTGCACCACCGCCGCGACGGCTGCGAGGATCAACGCGATGCGTCCCAGGACGTATGGCGGCGGCACGCCTGGCCTATGGCCGGTGCCGCGATCGCCGGCCTTGCCGGGCGATCAGCGCGCGCAGCAGGTCCTTGATCGCGGCGGCATCCGGGTGGCGCGTGAGCACTTCCGCCTCATGCGCCCGCGCCGCGGCGAGCAGGTCGTTGAGCAGCGTTTCCCCCTTCGCCGACAGGTGGACGCGCACCAGGCGCCGGTCCCGCGCATCCTGCTGCCGGGTCACCAGCCCGTCGCGCTCCATGCGGTCGAGCACCTTGGTCATGGTCGGTTGCTGCAGCAGGCATGCTTCCGCGAGCATGGTCACCGTCTCAGGCCCGCCGGACAGCGTGGCGAGAACACGCCAGACCGGGACCGAGATGCCGCGCGCGCGCAGCCGGTCGTGGAATTCGGCCGAGACGACATGCGAGGCCCGCGCGAGCAGAGAAAGCAGGTAATCGTCCACGAAGCGGGGCGCTGTGTTTTGTTCTTGCATGGCTGACAGTCCGGACCGGGAGCGGAAAGATTAGACGGCTCCGAGGGTCGGTGTCTTCCATTCTGTGTCAATTTTTTCGCTCGGAGGCTAAATTCAACCTCGCGTATAGAAACATGGTGCAGCGCAACTATTCAGTGCTTCGGCATCAATCATGCACCAAAGCATCGACTGAAGCCATTTCATGCACGTCCCGCGGGATGCCGGGCCGGTTCCGGACCTTTCAAACGGACCTTATCGAACGGTCTCCGAGGCTCTGAGAAAGGCCGCGCCCCTCTCCATCCGCCTTTGCCGCCACAGCGGGCCGCGCGTTCACCCGACGCTCCCCCCTCTCTGGTCGCCCGGCGCCGTCCCGCCTATGCTGTGCGCGAACCAACGAGGCCAGTCATGCGCGACTCCCTGATGACCGGATATGCCCCCCACCCTGTGGAGGGCGTGACGCCCGAGCAGCGTGTCGAGGTGCATGCCCGCAAGGTCGCCTGCGACGGCGATGTCTCCGGTGCGCTCGGCCATCCGCGCATCTGGCTGACCATCACCGATCGCGAGGTCACTTGCCCTTACTGCTCCATCACCTACGTCCTCGCCGAGGGCGCAGGCGAGGACCATGGCCACTGATGAATCCCGCGCCCCCGAGGCCGGCCGGCCTCGGGGTGCCGCGATGACCGAGGCGGCCGCCGCCTCGGAAGCGCTGCCCGAGGTGAGGCCGGGTGAGCGGCACCTGATCCTGGTGGATGGCTCGGGCTACATTTTCCGTGCCTATCACGCGCTGCCGCCCATGACGAACCCGGAGGGCGTGCCGGTGAATGCCGTCTACGGCTTCACCACCATGCTGTCCCAGTTCCTCACCCGGCACGCGGCGAGCCACATCGCCGTGGTCTTCGACGCGGCGCGGCTGAATTTCCGCAACGAGATCTACCCCGACTACAAGGCGCATCGCCCCGATCCGCCCGAGGACCTGATCCCGCAATTCGCGCTGATCCGCGATGCGACGGATGCGCTCGGCGTGGCCAAGGTGCAGCAGGAAGGCTTCGAGGCGGACGACCTGATCGCCGCCTATGCCAAGGCGTTCCTCGCCGAAGGGGCGGGGCAGGTGACCATCGTCTCCTCGGACAAGGACCTGATGCAGCTGGTCCGGCCGGGCGTCCAACTGCTCGACCCGATCAAGCAGAAGCCGATCCGCGAACCGGAGGTGCTGGAGAAGTTCGGCGTCACCCCGGACAAGGTCGTGGAGGTGCAGTCGCTCGCCGGCGATTCCACCGACAATGTGCCGGGCGTGCCAGGCATCGGCATCAAGACCGCGGCGCAACTCATCACCGAGTATGGCGACCTCGAGACGCTTCTCGCGAACGCCGGGAAGATCAAGCAGCCCAAGCGGCGCGAGGCGCTGATCGAGAATGCCGAGAAGGCGCGCATCTCGAAGCGGCTGGTCACGCTGGATGCCGATGCGCCGCTGCCCGAACCGATCAGCGACTTCGTGGCGAAGCCGCCTGCCGACCACAAGCTCGAGCATTTCCTGCGCGCCATGGGCTTCCGCTCGCTGCTCGCTCGTCTGGGCAAGCTGAGCGAGGGCGCCGAGCCCGGCCGCCGCAATGGTGGAGCCCACCACGCGCTGAAACACGCCCCCGCGCCCGGCCCCGCCGCGCCGGATGTGAGCGTCCCCTTCGACAACTACGAGACCGTCACGACCGAGGACGCGCTGTCCCGCTGGATCGCGGCCTGCCAGGCGGCTGGCGTGATCGGCATCGACACCGAGACCGACAGCCTCGATGCGCGGCGCGCGCAGATGGTGGGCTTTTCCCTTGCCCATGCGCCGGGCAAGGCCTGCTACGTGCCGCTCCGCCACGGCGGGCAGGCGGACATGCTCTCCGGCCCCGCGCCGGAGCAGATCGCCCCCGAACGCGCCTTCGCCCTGCTGCGACCGCTGTTGGAAGACCCCACCGTGCTGAAGGTGTTCCAGCACGCCAAGTACGATCTGGAAGTCTTCGCACGGGAGGAGAATGGCGGCTTCACCGCCATCGGCCCGATCGACGACACGATGATGATCTCCTACGCCATG
The DNA here is from genome assembly GCA_041906015.1 of Roseomonas sp. Classification (GTDB taxonomy): domain Bacteria; phylum Pseudomonadota; class Alphaproteobacteria; order Acetobacterales; family Acetobacteraceae; genus Neoroseomonas. The sequence continues at coordinate 65,702 of JAYRJZ010000004.1, read as the reverse complement.
ACGGCGGGGAAGCATGGGCAGGGGATGGACGAGCTGTCCGTCCTCCATCTCAACCATGCGCCGATCAAGTTCGATGCGGTCACCGGCACAGGCAAGGCGCGCATCCCCTTCGGCCAGGTGGCGCTCGACAAGGCGACCGCCTATGCCGCCGAGGATGCCGACGTCACGCTGCGCCTGTGGCTGCTGCTGAAGCCGCGGCTGCTCGAGGAGAAGGCCCTCGCCCTCTATGAGCAGGTCGAACGCCGCATGGTGGGCGTGCTGCGCGACATGGAAGCCGCCGGCATCAAGGTGGACGGCGCGGAGCTGGCCCGCATCGGGGAGGATTTCGCGACCCGCCTCGCGGTGCTGGAGAAGGAGATCCACAAGCTCGCCGGGCGCGAGTTCAACGTCGGATCACCTAAGCAACTCGGCGAGATCCTGTTCGACGAGATGAAGCTGTCCGGCGGGCGCAAGGGCAAGACCGGCGCCTATTCCACCGATGCTTCGGTGCTGGAGGATCTGTCGGCGCAGGGCGTCGATCTCGCCGCGCGGGTGCTCGACTGGCGGCAGCTTGCGAAGCTGAAATCGACCTATGTCGAGGCGCTCGCCGCGCAGATCGACCCGGTGGACCGGCGCGTGCACACCTCCTACGGCATGGCGGGCACCTCCACAGGGCGGCTGTCCTCCAACGACCCGAACCTGCAGAACATCCCGGTGCGCTCGGAAGAAGGCTTGCGCATCCGCCGTGCCTTCGTCGCCGAGCCGGGCAACGTCATTCTCTCGGCCGACTACAGCCAGATCGAGCTGCGGCTGCTCGCGCATCTCGCCGATGTGCCGACCCTGCGCGAGGCCTTCGCGCATGGGGAGGACATCCATGCGCGCACCGCGGCGGAAATCTTCCACCTCGAGCCCGGCAAGGTGGACAAGGAGGCGCGGCGCCGCGCCAAGACCATCAATTTCGGCATCATCTACGGCATGTCGGCCTTCGGCCTCGCCTCGCGCCTCGGCATACCGCCGGCGGAAGGCCGCACGATCATCGAGGCCTATTTCGCGCAATACCCCGGCATCCGGCAGGAGATGGAACGGTGCAAGGAGGAAGCCCGCACCCATGGCTTCGTCCGCACGCCCTTCGGCCGCAAGCTCTGGCTCCCGGACATCGCGGCGAAGGATCCCGTGCGCCGCGCCGGCGCCGAGCGCGCCGCCATCAATGCCCCCTTCCAGGGTGGTGCCGCCGAGATCATCAAGCGCGCCATGGTCCGCCTGCCGCGCGCCCTCAGGCAGGCGGGCCTGTCCGCGCGCATGCTGCTGCAAGTGCATGACGAACTGGTCTTCGAGGTGCCCGAGGCCGAGGTCGCTGCGACATCCGCCCTGGTGAAGGACATCATGGAGTCCGTCGCGCGCCTGCGCGTGCCGCTCGCGGTCGAGGTCGGCACCGGCGCTTCCTGGGCCGAGGCCCACTGACATGGCCGCCGGCTGGACGGCGCCGGAACGGGCGACGCTGTTCCAGATCTGCGGCGCGCATTTCGTCAGCCATGTCCACATCCTGACGCTGGCGCCGCTCTTCCCGCTGCTGCGGGACATGCTGCAGGTCGGCTATGTCGAGCTCGGCCTGGTGCTGACGGCATTCAACATCGTCTCGGCCCTGACCCAGGCCCCGATGGGCTTCGTGGTGGATCGCGCGGGGCCACGGCGCATGCTGGTCGCGGCGTTGTGGCTCGGTGGCATCGCCTTCGTGCTTGCCGGGCTGGCCGGCTCCTACGCCTGGCTGATCGTGGCGGCGGTGATGGCCGGGCTCGCCAACAGCGTCTACCATCCGGCGGACTATGCCATCCTCGGTGCGACGATGGCCGAGGAACGGGTCGGCCGCGCCTTCTCGATCCACACCTTCGCCGGCTTCCTCGGCAGCGCGGTCGCGCCGGCCTTCATGCTGGGCGTCGCCGCCTGGCTCGGCACCGGCGCGGCCCTGGTCGCCGCGGGATTGCTGGGGCCGGTCGCGGCGCTGCCGCTGATGCTCTCGCGCGCGACCGAGATCGCGCCGCGGCCGGCAGCGCGGCCCGCCGCCGCGGCGGGAGTGCCCCGTTCGGTGCTCTCACCGGCGGTGCTCGCCATGGCAGCCTTCTTCCTCACCCTTGCCGTCTTCAACAGTGGCATCCAGGGCTTCGCCGTCGCTGCCTGGGTGGACGGGCAAGGGCTCTCGCTGGCTCTGGCCAATGCGGCGCTGACGGCCTTCCTGTTCGCGAGCGCGATCGGGGTCCTGTGCGGCGGGGCGATCGCGGATCGCACGCGCAGCCATGGGCTGGTGGCGGCTGCCGGCTTCGGCGCGGCGGCAGTGCTGGTGATCCTGGGCGGGCATGGCGGATTGCCTGGGCTGGCCCTGGTGCCGGTCATGGCGGCGGCCGGGTTTCTCTCCGGGATGATCATGCCGTCCCGGGACATGCTTGTGCGTGCCGCGGCGCCACCCGGCCAGGCCGGGGCCGCCTTCGGAATCGTGTCGACGGGCCTCAACCTGGGCGGGATGGCGGCGCCACCACTCTTCGGCTGGTTGTTGGACAGCGGCAGGCCAGGCCTGATTTTTACGGTCACGACCGCCTTCATGCTCGTAACGGTTGTGATGGCGCTGGGCCAGGAGTGGCGGTTGCGGCACAGGCGCTTGCTCAGCGGTGCACCGGCGGAATAGGGTCCGCCTTCACCTGATATTGAGAGAGTTTCGTGCCATATTTCCCGCGGGGGCGGGGGACCGCGCGGTCACGCGCGTCATGGCACAGGGCCGTGCGGAAGCCAGGGAACACGCTGCGTGATGAACCGACCCAACACGACACGGCTGGGGGAGCGTTCGACGCGACCCAGTGTCGTTTTGGTCGCGGCGATCATTCTGCCGGCCCTGCTCTTCATCATCCTCGTCCGCAATGATGCCGAAAGGCGGGGCGCGACCTTCGAGAACCAGGCGGCCATGGCGACGCAGCTCGCCCGCGAACAGGCGCTGCGCATCCTCGACAACGGCGTCCTCGCCCTTGATCGCGCGGAGGATGCGGTCAGTGGCCTGAGCTGGTCGCAGATCCAGGCACGCAAGCCCGCTGTCCAGGCCGAACTGCGCCGCATCGAGGCCGCTCAGGGCGACGTGGTCGCGGCCCTCGCGCTGGTCCGCCCCGATGGGCGGATCGCGGTGACCAGCAGCACGGGGCCGCCCGCCAACCCCGATGCCGGCAGCCTGGATGCGCTGCGCGTGGCGCGGGAGGGCCAGCGCCAGATCAGCATCGAGCCCGACCCGCGCGATGGCGGCGTCCTGATCGGCCGCGGCCGCGCCGTCGAAGGGCGGCCCTTCGACGGCGCCGTGCTGGCGACGTTGCATGCCCAGGCCTTCTTCGACGCCTGGGGGCAGGTCGGCAGCCATGACGGCGCGCGTCTGGCCCTGGTGCGCGACGACGGGACCATCCTGCTGCGCCAGGATGCCGCATCCGCCATGCCCGCGTCGCTCGGCCCCAGCGATCCCTTGCGGCGCGCCTTCAGCGATCCCCGCGTCCGCGCCCGGCCCATTACGGCGGACCCGTTCCGCGACGGGGAGCCGCAGCTCCTGTTCTGGCGCGAGCTCGGCAGCCTGCCGTTGCGCATCGTCTACACGGTGCCGGCCGAGGTCGAGAAGCGTGCCGCGTTCTTGTCGCTCGCGCTGTCCGTCATCGTCTGCTTCGTGGCCGGGCTGCTGCTGGCGCTGCTCGCCCTGAGCGGCCGGCGGCGCATGCGGCGCGACGAGGAGACGATGGCGCGGCTGGAGGCGAATGCCGCCGACCTCCGGGCCGAGATCACGCGTCGCGAGGCCGCCGAGGATGGGTTGCGCGCAGCCCAGCGGATGGAAGGCCTCGGCCGGCTGACGGGTGGCGTCGCACACGACTTCAACAACCTGCTCACCGCCATCCTCGGCACGGTGCGGGCGCTGGAGCGCCACCTCGGCCCGCATAAGGATGAGCGCGCCCGGCGGCTGCTCGGCGCGGCGGCGGCGGCGGTGGATCGCGGGGCACGGCTGAATGCCAGCCTGCTCGCTTTCGCACGGCGCCAGCCGCTGGTGCTCGCCACCGTCGATGCGAATGCGCTGGTGCGGGACTTCCGGCCGCTGCTGCGCCGCGCGCTCGACGAATCCGTCACGCTCGACCTGTCGCTGGACCAGCGCCTGCCGCCCTGCCGCGCGGATGCCGCGCAGCTCGAAGCGGCGCTGCTCAACCTCGCCATCAATGCGCGGGATGCGATGCCGCGTGGCGGCACGATCCGCATCGTCACCAGGCGCGCCTGGCTGCAGGAACAGGCGCTGGCCGGCAACACCGAGGCGCAGCCCGGCCCCTATGTCGCGATCGAGGTGCGCGACACTGGCGATGGCATGCCCTCCGATGTGCGCGACCGCGCCTTCGAACCCTTCTTCACCACGAAGAAGGACGGGCAGGGCACGGGTCTCGGCCTCTCGCAGGTCTTCGGCTTCATGCGCCAGATCGGGGGGCATGTCGCCATCCAGTCGGCGCTGCGGCGCGGCACCATCGTCACGCTCTACCTGCCGCTGGGCTCGGAGATCGAGGCTGCGGCCAATCGCGCCGCCGCCGCCGCGACTGCCGCGGCTTCGGCCGCGCCGGTCTCGGGCGCCGGCGTCTCCGTGCTGGTGGTCGAGGATGAGCCCGCCGTGCGCGGCGTGGCGGTGGAGATGCTGACGGATGCGGGCTTCTCCGTCCTTGCCGCGCCCGACGGGCCGACGGCGCTGCAATTGCTGAAGGAAGGCGTGCCAGCCGATGTCCTCTTCTCGGACGTGGTGATGCCCGGCGGGATGAGCGGTGTCGACCTGGCGCGCGAGGCCCGCAAGCTGCGGCCGGGCATCGGCGTCCTGCTGGCGTCCGGCTATGCGGCGGAAGCGCTGGACAAGCACGGCGGGGCCGGTGGCTTCGATCTGATCAGCAAGCCTTACGACTTTGATGTCGTGCTGGGCCGCATCGGCGCCATGGCGCGGCAACCGACCGCCTCGGCCGAGGTCGTGGGCCTGCAGCAGGCGATAGCGCGGCGACGCTGATTCGCCGCCGCACGTATCGTGCGGCCTGTCTCGCGCGCATGCCGGCCAGCCTTTCGGCACCCCGTCCTTCCTCTCGCCGCCCCGTGATCATGGCTTGCTGAGCGCGGCTGCCGGCGGCGCCGCGAACGCCCCCATGAGCCCACGCGGCGACGGCGCACCCGTCTCGTCGTGCATTGCGTGATGCGCGCGGCGAAGCAGCTTGCCGTGTAACAGCATGTATGCGAATGAGTCGCAATTGCGAGTCGGTGCCGGGTTGCCGGTCATTAGGGGATCTTGTCGATGCGTAACAGGATGCGGGGCGCGCGCGTTCCGATTCGGGCTGCGTGGCTGCCAGTTGCCGCTCTCATGGCCAGTGCGATGGCGGCCCGAGCGCAGACGGCCGAGGATCCCGGCACCGCCACGCTGCCCGAGGTGCGCATCGAAGGTGAGTCCGCGCGCGGCCCTGCCCAGGGCATGGTGGCGACACGCAGCGCCACGGCCACGCGCACCGACACGCCCATTGTCGACACGCCGCAATCCATCTCCGTCATCACGCGCGAGCGGATGGACGTGATGAATGGGTGGAACCTGTCCTCCGCCCTGCGCTACACGCCCGGCGTCAATTTCGAACAGTATGGCGACGACGCGCGCGGCGAGTATTTCCAGATCCGCGGCTTCGCCGGCGACGTCTTCCTCGATGGCATGCGCCTGCCATCCTTCACGGGCTTCAACAGCGCGCGCATCGAACCCTGGGGCATGGAACGCATCGAGGTGCTGCGCGGCTCGGCCTCCGCGCTCTATGGTCAGACCAATATCGGCGGCATCGTGAACGCCATCAGTCGCACGCCGCAGGTGGGCATGCAGAACACGCTCGGCGTGCAGGTCGGCACTTACAACCGGCTGCAGGCGATGGGCGATGTCGGCGGTTCGCTGACCGAGGACAATTCGCTGCTGTGGCGCTTCGTTGGCCTGTGGCGCAACGCCGATACCTCGATCGACGACGTCACCAACGACCGCGTCTACATCGCGCCGTCCTTCCGCTGGCGGCCGAACGACCAGGTCGATCTCACCGTGCTCGGCAGCTACATGTATGACGACGCCGGGTCATCTGCGCAGTTCCTGCCGCGTTCGGGCACGCTCGACCACAGCGCCTATGGCCGCATCCCGATCAGCCGCAATACGGGCGAGCCCAACTTCGATCGCTTCACGCGCAACCAGATGACGGCGGGCTACCTGCTGTCCGTCCGGCCGGCGGAGGATTGGCTGATCCGGTCGAGCTTCCGCTACATGTACTATCAGATCGACTATCGCTCGATCTATCCGTACGTCCTGACGGGCAACACCTCGGGCCGCATCGCCTATCGTGCGGAGCCGATCACCAACGCGGTCACCTTCGACAACAACGTCGAGTATCGCGCGATGACCGGGCCGGTGGAACACACGCTGCTCGGCGGCGTCGATTATCGCTGGCAGCTCGTGCAGAACCGCTCGGGCTCGGCGGTCGGGCCGTCGATCAACCTGTTCAATCCGGTCTACGGCTCCTTCGTGCCGCTGCCGGCCATCACCACCAGCACCAACCAGACGCAGAGCCAGCTCGGCACCTATGTGCAGGACCAGATGCGCTGGGACCGCGTCTACGTCACGCTGACGGGCCGCTATGACTGGTCGTGGCAGGATACGCGCAACACCTTCAACGAGGCGACGACCTCGCTGAACGACTCCGCCTTCACGGGGCGCGTGGGCCTGCTCTATTCCTTCGAGTTCGGCGTCTCGCCCTATATCAGCTACTCCACCTCCTTCCTGCCGACGGCGGGCACCGACTACTACGGCAGCAACTTCGAACCGACGACCGGCACGCAGTGGGAAGTCGGCGTGAAGTACCAGCCGCCGGGCCATCGCAGCTTCGCCTCGATTGCGCTGTTCGACCTGACGCAGCAGAACGTGCTGACCACGGACCTGCAGCACACCAACTACAGCGTCCAGACCGGCGAGGTCCGCAACCAGGGCGTCGAAGTCGAGGCGAATATTGCGCTGACCGACGAATGGCGCGTGATCGCCGCCTATACCTACCAGGAGCCCGAGGTTACGAGCGCGAACAACGGCACCCAGGGCAACCGCCCGGTGGTGACGCCGAACCACCAGGCCTCGCTGTGGACGGACTACACCTTCCGCATCACCGACACGATCGCGCTGATGCTGGGTGGCGGCGTGCGCTACCAGGGCAATACGCTGGCGAACAACGTCGACGGCGCCATCGCTTCCACGCCCTCCTATACGCTGTATGACGCCATGGCGAGCGTGACCTGGGAGAACTGGCGCCTCCAGCTCAACGGCACCAACATCGGCAATACACGCTACATCGATTCCTGCTCGGGCTACGGCGCGAGTGCGAGTTGCGGCTACGGCGCGGGGCGCACCGTCTACGCGACCCTCGCCTATACCTGGTGACATGGCGCTGGCCTGGAACTCTGCGGAGGCACGCCGCATTGGCGGCATCGTCTCCCGCTGCGTGGCCGCCATCTCCGGCGGCTATGCGGTGGCGGCACTCGCTTCCATCGCGCTGGCGCGGCTTGGCGGGCGCGTCGAAGGTGCGCTGACCGGGATGATGGCGGGCTACGCCATCCACACCGCCGCGGTGATCTGGGTCTTCGCCGTCCCGACCGCGCTGCGCGCCTGGATCGGGCTTGTCGTCGCCGCTGCCTTCTTCGGGGCGATGTTCCTCCTGCTCGGGCTCGTGGCATGAAGAACGGATTCCGCCAATCCATGGCCTGGCTGCACACCTGGAGCGGCCTCGTCGTCGGCTGGGTGCTCTTCGCGGTCTTCCTCACCGGCACGGTCAGCTACTACAGGCCGGAGATCTCGCTGTGGATGCGCCCCGAACTGCACGACACCGCGGCCGGCCCGCGCGCGGCCGAGGTGATCGTCGCCGAGATGCAGCGCCGCGCGCCGGATGCGCCGAGCTGGATCGTGTTGATGCCCAGCGAGCGCAACCCGGTGGCCGACGTGTTCTGGCGCGAGGAGGGACCGCGCGCCACCCGCCGCGGCTTCCAGCAGGCGAGGCTCGATCCGCGCACGGGTCACGACCTCGGTGCGCGTGCGACGGCGGGGGGCGATTTCTTCTATGCCTTCCACTTCCAGCTCTTCGGCCTGCCGATCCCGATCGCGCGCTGGATTGTCAGCTTCTGCGCCATGTTCATGCTGGTCGCGATCGTCAGCGGCGTCGTGACGCACCGGCGCATCTTCGCGGACTTCTTCACCTTCCGCCCGCGCAAGGGGCAGCGTTCCTGGCTGGATGGGCATGCGGTGCTCGCCACCCTCGCGCTGCCCTATCACCTGATGATCACCTATACGGGGCTGATCACGCTGATCGCGCTGACCATGCCCTGGCCGATCCTCACCAATTTCGAGGGCAACCGCGCCGCCTACACCGCCGCCGTGTTCGGCATCGACGAACGCATCCCGCGCAGCGGCGAGGCGGCGCCGCTCACGCCGATCGGTCCGCTGATCGCCCAGGCGAAGGCGCATTGGGGCGGGGGCGAGATCGGACGGATGCTCGTCACCAACCCCGGTGATTCGACCGCGACCATCAGCGTCCAGCAGCAGGACAGCGACCGGCTCTCGGTCAGCCGCCGCACCGTGACCTTCAGCGGCGTCACCGGCGCGGTGATCGCGACGCGCGAACCCGAAGGAGCGGCCGATGCCACGCGCGGCGTGATGTATGGGTTGCATCTGGGCCGCTTCGGCGGCGGGGTGATGCGCGCGCTGTTCTTCCTCTCCGCGCTGATGGGCAGCGCGATGGTCGCGACCGGCACCATCCTCTGGGCCGTGAAGCGGCGGCAGAAGGCGGGCGCCGGGGCGGGCACGCGCCTCGTCGAGATCCTCAATGTCGGCACCATCGCCGGGCTGCCGGGGGCGATGGCGGTCTACCTCCTCGCCAACCGGCTGCTGCCGGTGGACCTGGCGGACCGCATGAACTGGGAAGTCTACAGCTTCTTCATCGCCTGGCTGGTCTTCCTGCTGCATCCGCTGCTGCGCAGCCATCGCCGCGCCTGGCAGGAACAGCTTTGGGCCGGCACGGCGCTGCTGGTTGCCGTGCCCGTGGTCAATGCGCTGACGACGCATAGTCATCTCGGCATGACGCTTCCGGCCGGGCGCTGGGAACTGGCCGGGATCGACCTCGCCTGCCTGGCCTTCGCGGGGTTGCTCGGCTGTTGCGCCTGGCTGGTCGGGCAACGCGATGCGGCGCCGGTACGCCGGCGTGGCGCGGCGCAGACGGTGGCCGCGGAATGACCATGCTGGCCTTTGCCCTGGCCTTCGCCGGCTTCGCCGCACTGTGCCTGTCCATGGAGCGCCACCATGGCGAGGTGTTCGGCACCCGCCGCGTGCCGCCACGCCGGCGCCTGTTGCTGCAGATCGCGGGCTGGGTGCTGCTGGCGCTGTCCTTCCCGGCGACCATCACCGGCTGGGGGTGGTCCTTCGGGCCGGCGGCGTGGTGCGGGCTGCTCACCCTCGCTGCCGCGCCCATCGTCCTGCTGCTGCCCTGGCGGCCACGCCTGGTCCTGTGGCTGGCGCCTGTCCTGCCCGCATGCGGCCTGCTGGCCGCCTGGATCTGATCCCCCAACGAGATGAAGGAGAACGCCATGTCCATTCGTCGCGCCGCTTTCGGTGCGCTTGCGCTGCTGATCGCGCTGCCTGCCGCGGCGCACCAGGTCTGGCTCGAACGCGATGGCCAGACGGTCCGCGCCTATTTCGGCGAGCCCGTGGAGAATGTCCGCGAGCGCGCCGGCAGCTACCTCGACCGCATTGCCGCGCCCCGCGCCTTCACCAATGATCCCGCTGCGACGCTGCCGGTCACGCGCCAGGCGGACAGCCTGGACTTCACCCTCCCGGCCGGCGCCACCGATGCGCGGCTGACCGATGACAGCATCGCCCCCTTCGGGCGGCCGGAGGCCGGGCGGACCAAGGCGATCTTCCTCGCCCGCGAAGGCCGCACGGAAACGCGCGGCGTGATGGACCTCGAACTCGTTCCCGTCGCCGCCGGCGGCAACACCTTCACCCTGCTGTTCCGCGGCCAGCCGCTGCCGCGTGCGGAGGTGACGATCGTGGCCCCGCCGCGCTGGGAGCGCCGCCTGCGCACCGATGCCGAAGGCCGCGTGACCGTCGAGACCCCCTGGGCCGGCCGCTATGTCGCCGAGACGATCCACACGGAGGAACGCGCCGGTGGCGAAGGCGACGGCGCCTATGCCCGCATCCGCTACGTCAGCACCCTGTCCTTCAGCGTGGGTGAGGGGATTGCCTGGACCGGCCGGTAAATTTGCGACTGCGTGTCATTAGCGCTAATGTGCCGGGCCCATCGGCTCGGCATCCAGGAGTTTGCGTCTTGACCACCCGTCGTGTCCTGCTGGCGACCGCCCTGGTCAGCGTGGCGACCCCGGCCTTTGCCCAGGCCCAGCCGGCGAAGCGTGCCGTCCTGTCCACCTATGCCGACATCGCCGCCGCCGGCTATGCCGATGCCCTCGCCGGCGCGAAGGCGTTGCAGCAGGCCGTGGCGCGGCTGGTCGAGGCGCCTTCCGAAGAGACCATGGCCGCCGCCCGGCGCGCCTGGATCGCCTCCCGCCCTGCCTATATGCAGACCGAGGTCTTCCGCTTCGGGAACCCCATCGTCGATGAATGGGAAGGCCATGTGAATGGCTGGCCGCTCGACGAAGGGCTGATCGACTATGTCGATACCGAGCGCTACGGCGACACCAGCGACGAGAACCCACTCTTCACCGCGAACATCATCGCCTCGCGCGAGATCACCCATGCGGGCGAGACCATCGACGTCACCACCATCACGCCCGAGGTGCTGACGCGCCTGCATGAGGTCGGCGGCGTCGAGGCGAATGTCACCATCGGGTACCACGCGATCGAATTCCTGCTCTGGGGCCAGGACCTCAACGGCACCGGGCCTGGCGCGGGCAACCGGCCCTATACCGACTATGTGCGGGGTGAGGGCGGGACGGGCGGCAACCAGGATCGCCGCGCGGCCTACCTGACCACCGTCACCGCCATGCTGGTGCATGAGCTCGAGACCATGGCCGCCAACTGGGCGCCGAACGGCGCGGCGCGGCGCGCGCTGACCGCGCGCGGCCCGGATGCCGGGCTGACCGCGATCTTCACCGGTATGGGCAGCCTCTCCTATGGCGAGCTTGCCGGGGAGCGTATGAAGCTCGGCCTCATGCTGCATGATCCGGAGGAGGAGCATGACTGCTTCTCCGACAACACGCACAACAGCCACTTCTACGACGTGGTCGGCATCCGCAACGTCTATGTCGGCGAATACCGGCGTGCCGATGGCAGCGTCGTGCGCGGGCCGTCGCTGTCGGACTTCGTGCGCCATGCCGTGCCCGCTCTGGACCGCGAGATGCGCCAACGGCTCGATGCGACCGTCGCGGCCTTCCAGGCCATCAAGGCGCGCGCCGAGACGGTCGAGGCCTATGACCAGATGATTGGCGAGGGCAACACCGAGGGCAACGCGCTGGTCCAGGCGGCGATCGACAAGCTGCTGGAACAGACGCGCACGATCGAGCGCATCATGGCCGCGCTGCGCCTGCGCGCGACCTTCGAGGGCTCCGAAAGCCTCGACAATCCCGCGGCGGTTCAGCGGCGCTGAGGCGATGCGCCGCCTCATGCTGCTGTCGGGTGCCGTGCTTTGCGCCGGCGCCCTGGCGGCGCAGGACGGGCCCGACCCGTCCGAGCTGATGCCGGCCGGTGCGGCGACCGTGCGCGTATCCCGTGATGCGCGCGCCTTCTCGCAGAATTCGGCCACGCTGCCCTTCGACCGGCAGCTCGATTTTCGCGTCGGCGACGGCGTGTTCCGCAAGCTGTGGGTGTCCTCGCCCTCCTCGACGACCAGTTCGGACGGGCTCGGTCCGCTCTATAACGCGCGTGGATGCCAGTCCTGCCATCTGCGCGACGGGCGCGGCCGGCCGCCGGAAGCGGGCGAGGCGGCCTCGTCGCTCCTCGTGCGCATCGGCGCGGCGGATGGGTCGCCCGACCCGGTCTATGGCGGGCAGTTGCAGACCTTCGGCATCCAGGGCCATCCGGCGGAAGGCCGCGTGCACCCCGACTGGACGGAGGAGGAAGTGCAACTCGCCGGCGGGGAAGTCGCGCATCTGCGCCGCCCGCATTGGCGCATTGATTCCTGGGGCTATGGCGACCCCATGCCGGGGCTGCGCCTGTCCGCGCGCATTGCGCCGCCGATGATCGGGCTCGGCCTGCTGGAAGCGATCCCCGAGGCGGAGATCGTCGCCGGCGCCGATCCGGATGACCGCAATGGCGACGGCATCCGGGGCCGCCCGGCCTATGTGCCGAGCAACTTCCATGGCGGGCGCACCATGCTCGGCCGCTTCGGCTGGAAGGCGCTGGCGCCGACCATGGAAGACCAGATCGCCGACGCCTTCCGCGCCGATATGGGCCTGTCCACCACGCTCCATCCGGAAGGCTGGGGCGAGTGCACCGAAGGCCAGGCGGTGTGCCGCGAGGCCCCCGATGGCGGCGATCCGGAAGTCGAACCGCGGCTCTTCACCCTGACGGCCTTCTACGCGCGCAACCTCGGCGTGCCCGCGCGTGCCGCCCCGACGCCGGAGGTGCTGCGCGGCCGCGCGATCTTCCGCGAGGTCGGCTGTTCCTCCTGCCACCGGCCGTCCTTCACCACGGGCCAGATAGAAGGCCGGCCGGAGCATTCCGGCCAGCGCATCTGGCCCTATACCGACCTGCTGCTGCACGACATGGGCGATGGTCTTGCCGACGACCGTGCCGAAGGGGCGGCGAACGGCCGCGAATGGCGCACGCCGCCGCTCTGGGGCCTGGGCTTCACGCGCGTCGTCAGTGGCCATACGCAGATGCTGCATGACGGGCGCGCGCGGAATGCGCTCGAGGCCATCCTGTGGCATGGTGGCGAGGCACAGGCGGCGCGCGACCGCGTGGTTGCCCTGTCGCCCACCGACCGCGCCGCGCTGCTCGCATTCCTGGACAGCCTGTGATGACGACACGCCGAGCCCTTTGCGCCCTCCTGCTCGCCGCGCCGGCGGTGGCGCGCGCGCAGCCTTCCGATGCGACGCTGCGGGAGGCGATTCGCCGCGTCACGGCGCAGCACATCATCCCCGGCTTCGATGCCTTCGCCGCCGCCGCGCAGGGCTTCGCCCGCGCGACAGCGACTCCCATCCCGCCCGAGCCCGCGCGCGCCGCCTGGGTGGCGACGGCGCTCGCCTTCCAGCGCATCCGGCATCTGCGCTTCGGGCCGCTCGACGATTTCGATCGCGGGCTGCGCATCTTCTTCTTTCCCGACACGCGCAACAGCATCGGCCGCGAGATGGGCGAGCTGCTGCGCGCCGCCAATCCCGACCAGATCACGCCCGAGGCCTTCCAGCGCGGCCGCGTCGCCGCGCAGGGGCTGCCGGCGGCCGAACGCCTGCTGTTCGGCGATGAGTCGCCGCGCCTGGCCGCGCCGGACCAGCCCTTCCGCCGCGTGCTGCTCGCGGCCATCGGGGTGAATCTCGCCACCATGGGCAGCGCCATGCGGACCGAGTGGCAGAGCTACGGCCCCATCCTGGAGGGCACGCCGACCGGCGGCTACCGCATCCCGCAGGATGGTATGATGGTGCTGTTCAAGAACCTGGTGGGCGGGCTGGAATTCCTCGCTGAGCGCGAGGTCGCGCGCCCGCTCGGCCCCTCGGCGCGCGAGGCCTTCCCCCGCCGCGCCGAGGCCTGGCGCAGTGGCGAATCCCTGGCCCTGGTGCGGGCTTCCCTCGCCGCGCAGCGGAACTATTGGGAGGTCGGTTTTGCCCCCATGCTGACCGGCGCCCATGCCGCCTTGGCGCGCGAGGTCACGAACGGCTTCGCCGAGGCGGAGGCCGCCGCTTCCCGTATCACGCCCTCGCTGGAAGTCGCGGTGACCCAGAACCGTGCGCCGGTCGAGGAACTGCTACGACTGCTTGGCCCGCTGCGGCGGCTCATTGCCGATCGCGTCGCGGCGGCGCTCGACCTTCCGGTGGGTTTCAACTCGATGGATGGCGATTGATGGCACGCTTCGGACGCCGGGCTGTCTTCGGCCTGATCGGTTTCGCCGCCGCCGTGCCGGCGGTGGCTGCAACGCCGGCCTATCTCTCGGCGGCGGCGGACGCCGAAGGGCGCTGGCGTGCCGTGGCCTTCGGGCTCGATGGCTCGCCGCGCTTCGACGTGGCGTTGCCGGCGCGCGGGCATGGCGCGGCGGTGTCACCCGATGGCGGCGTCGCGGTGCTGTTCGCCCGCCGCCCCGGCAGCTTCGCGCAATTGCTGCACCCCGCGACCGGGCGGGTGGGCGAGACGCTGCCGCGCGCCACGGGGCGCTGGTTCTGCGGGCATGGCTGCTTCTCCGCCGATGGCGACCTGCTCTATGCGACTGAGCTCGACGATGCTGGCGATGGCGTCGTCGGCGTCTATGCGGCGACGCGCGGCTTCGCGCGCATCGGCGAATTCCCGACCGGCGGCGCCGACCCCCACGACATCCGCCTGACACCCGATGGCCGTGCGCTGTGGGTCGCCAATGGCGGCATCCGCACCGATCCGTCCCTGCCGCGCGCGCGGCTCGACCTCGAAAGCTTCGACAGCGACGTGACGCTGCTCGATGCCGCGAGCGGCGCACGGTTGTCGCGCCGCGCCCTGGACGGCGAGGATAATGCGCTGTCGCTACGCCACCTGGCCCTGGACGCGAGCGGCGCACTGTTCGTCGCCATGCAGCATGAGGGGCCGCGCTTCGAACGGCCTGCCCTCATCGCGGCGACGACGAGCGAGGGCATCATGTCGTTGGACGCACCCGATGCGCTGTGGCGGGGTCTCGACCACTACACCGGCAGCGCGACCGCCGGGCAGGGCGGCGAGGTCATTGCCGTGACCAGTCCGCGCGGCGGCAAGGGCGTGCTGATCGACGCCCGCAGCCGCCATGTCATGGCCGAGTTCGCCATGCCCGATGGCTGCGGGATCGCGGCGACGCCGGAAGGGTTCGTCGTGACGTCCGGGCTCGGGCGGGTGGCGCTGGTGGGGACTTCCGCGGCGCCGGCGGATCTCGGGGCGGCTTGGTTGGGGCGGCTGCGGTGGGACAACCACCTGGTGCGGCTGTAGCCGGGGACCCGCCGCTCCGTCGGGGCGAAGATCGTGGCGATGGCGGATCGGGGAAGGGCTCTGCCCTCCCCGAACAAGGGCCTTGGGCCTTCCTAAGAAGCCGGAGGGGCGCCGCCCCTCCGGACCACCCCGCCAAGTGCTTGGAGCACTTGGAACGCAATCTTTTGGTACCCAGCGCAACAGCTTCGTGGCTCCCGCCAGGCGCCCTCCGTGCGCAAGAGCGGGTCTCGGCGCCATTCTGTCCGAGGCGCATGGCGCCAAGTCGAGGTTTCCAAAGGCCTTTCGGCCTTTGGCGGGGTGGTTTGGAGGGGCGGCGCCCCTCCAACGGCGACAGCGCAAGCATCGGGGTCATCAGGAAGGCCCAAGGCCTCTGGCGAGGAGGGGCAAGCCCCTCCCTTCGCGTCACACCGCCAGGGCCCGCCCCGGCACGGGCACCAACGCCGCGCGGAACTGTGCCGCGCAGGCCTCCCAGGACCAGCCTTCCGCATGCGCGCGGCAGGCGGAGCGGTCGGCGTCCAATGCCTTCAGACAAGCGGCGCGCAGGTCTTCGTCCAACGCGCCGATGCGCGGATCGGTGATCACGTCGCGCGGGCCCGTCACCGGGAAGGCGGCGACGGGCGTGCCGGAGGCGAGTGCTTCCAGCAGCACCAGCCCGAAGGTGTCGGTGCGGGACGGGAAGACGAAGACATCCGCGCCGGCATAGGATCGCGCCAGCACGCCATTGTCGCGATAACCGGTGAAATGCGCATTCGGGAAGCGGCGCATCAGCCCTTCGCGCGCCGGACCTTCGCCGACGACCACCTTGGTGCCGGGCAGGTCGAGGGCCAGGAAGGCCTCGATGTTCTTCTCCACCGCGACGCGACCGGCATAGAGGAAGATCGGGCGTTTCAGACCATCCCACGGTTCGCGCGGTTCGGGGCGGAAGCGCGCCAGGTCCACCCCGCGCGTCCAGGCGCGGATCTTGGTGAAGCCGCGGCGTGCGAGCTCCTCGCGCAGTGACGCCGTCGCGGCGAAGGTGCCGGCGCCGGCTTCATGGAAATGCCGCATCACCGCCCAGGACCAGGCCAGCGGGATGCGCGTGCGCGCATGCAGGTATTCCGGGAAGCGCGTGTGGAAGGCGGTGGTGAAGGGCCAGCCGCGCTTGCGGCAGATCGCGCGCATCGCCCAGCCGAGCGGGCCTTCGGTCGCGATATGCACCGCATCCGGCGCGAAGGCATCGGCGAGCTGCGCGAGCCTTCGCCGCGGTGCGATCGCCAGCCGGATTTCCGCGTAGCCCGGCATGGGAATGTTGGCGAACTGGTCCGGGCCGATCACGTGCACCGTGTCGCCGGCGTTGCGCAGATGCTCCACCACGATGGAGAGCGTGCGCACCACGCCGTTCACCTGCGGGAACCAGGCATCGGAGATCACCAGGATGCGCAGCGGCGCGGCATGCGCGCCGAGGCTGTCCGCGGCCTGCGCCGCGTTGGCACCGTCCATGGATCAGCCTGCCGGAACGGCGGCACGGCGCGGGGGACGGGCGAAGGAGAGGCGGTTCTCCTGCACCCAGTCCACCAGCTCGAAGCGGCCATCGGCGTGCTCGACCAGCGCGGTGCAGGATTCCACCCAATCGCCGTCGTTCATGTACAGCACGCCCTGCACCATGCGCATCTCGGCATGGTGGATGTGGCCGCAGATCACGCCGTCCAGACCGCGGCGCTTCGCTTCGGTGGCGAGCGCGCTTTCGAAGCGGTCGATCGCCTTGACCGCTTCCTTCACCTGGCGCTTCAGCCATTGCGACAGCGACCAGTAGGGATAGCCGAGCCGGCGCCGTGCGGCGTTGAACCAACGGTTCAGCGTCAGTGCCCAGTCATAGGCCCAGTCGCCGAGATGGGCGAGCAGCTTGGCGTAGCGGATCACGCCGTCGAATTCGTCGCCATGGATGACGAGGAAGCGGCGGCCGTCGGCGGCGGTGTGTTCGGCTTCGCGCACCAGCTTCACCCCGGCGATCTCGAGGCCGAGCCAGTCGCGGAACATCTCGTCATGGTTGCCGGGGATGTAGATCACCTCGGTGCCGTGGCGCGCCATGCGGAGGATCAGGCGGATCACCTCATCGTGGTCGGCGTCCCAGTACCAGGATTTCCGCAGGCGCCAGCCATCGACGATGTCGCCGACGAGATAGAGGCGCTCGCACTCGACCTTCTTGAGGAAGTCCTTGAGGAAATCGCTGCGGCAGCCGCGCGTGCCCATATGCGCGTCCGAGAGGAAGATGCTGCGGTAGCGGCGTCGCGGGCTGGCGTCATGCATCCGTCACGATCTCCGAGGCGTCGCCGATTCGGGTCGTGCTGGGGTCCGGCGACAGGCTGCAGTTGCGCGGGCCGATACCGTGCCGGGGCGGCATCAAGCGTGAATCTTGGATGAAGCATGCATCCTGCTGGCGCCATGTCATGCTGTGGTCATCGACACGACGCCGTATCGTCACCATCGCGCTGCCAGAAGCCCTGCCTCATGCCGACGCGCATGCTGATCGTCTTCAATCCCGCCGCCGGGGCGCGCCGCCGCCGGCGGCTGTTCGCCGCGCTCGACCTGATGCGTGGCATCGGCCAACGACCCGAGGTGGCCGAAACGACACATCGCGGCCACGCGACGGCGCTTGCCCGCCGTGCCGCAGAAGACGGCGTGCGTATCGTGGTCGCCGCCGGGGGCGACGGCACCATTGCCGAGGTCGCGGCCGGGCTGGCTGGATCGGAGTCCGCGCTCGGTGTGCTGCCGCTCGGTACGGCGAATGTGCTGGCGCTGGAACTCGGCATTCCGCGTGCGCCGGCGCAGGCCGCCGCGGTGCTGGCGATGGGGCGGACGACCCTGTTGCATCCGGGCATCGCGCGGTATCCCGATGGGCGGGAACTGCTGTTCGTGCAGATGCTGGGCGCGGGCTTCGACGCGGCCGTGGTGCACAACCTGCCCGGCCGGCTGAAGCGCGCGATCGGCAAGGGCGCCTATGTCTGGCAGACCATGCGGGAGATGCCGCGCTATCCCTTTGCTCCCATCCGGGTGTCGATCGGGGACCGCGTCGAGCAGGTGGCGAGCGTCATCGTGACCAAGGGCCGGCTCTATGCGGGGCGCTTCCTCCTCGCGCCCGGGGCGGATCCCCGCGCGGAGGGGTTCCATGTGGCGCTGTTCCGCGATGCCGGCGTGGTCGCGGCGATGCGCTATGGCGCGGCGCTGCCGCTCGGCCTGCTGCCGCGCATGCGGGGTGTGGAGATCCTGCGGGCGGGCCAGATCGCCCTGGACGGTGCGGACATCCCGGTGCAGGCGGATGGCGATGCCGCCGGCTTCCTGCCCAACCTCATCTGCCCCGCCCCGCAGCCCATGCGCATCGTGCTGCCCTGATCCCGGCGGCTGCGCCCTTGCGCAATCTCCTGCCAAGGCCAGCTTGGGCGGTGCGACACGGAGAGGCGGAGTGAGCCAGCAGACCGAACTCGAGAAGGTGAAGATGCGCATCCGCGCGCTCGCGGCGCGCACGGTCGATCGCGGCTGCTCGGAAGCCGAGGCGCTGGCGGCCGCGCAGAAGGTCGGCGAACTGCTGGAAGTCTACGGCCTGACCATGTCCGAGGTGGAGCTGCGCGAGGAGACCTGCATCCAGCGCGAGGTCATCTTCTCCGGCCCGCGTCTGCAGGCGCTGTCGGCGATCTTCCTGTCCGTGATCGAGCTGACCGAGACCAAGGGCTGGATGGTCGGGCGGCAGAACTTCGTCTTCTACGGGCTGGAACCGGATGTGCTGATGGCGGAGTACCTGCTGCATCTCGTAGCGAGTGCGGTGGACCATGAGGAATCCATCTACCGCGCCAGCCCGGCCTACCTGCGCAGCCGCGCGACGCCGCAGAACCGGCTGCGCAGCTTCCGCTACGGCTTCGCCGAGCGTGTGTCGACGCGCATCGAGGAACTCGCGGCGCATCGCCGCGCCGCCGAGCAGGCCGCCCGGGTGCCGACCTCGGCCGGCACCGCGCTGGTGCTGGTGAAGGAACGCCTGATCGCCGAGGGGTTCCGCGACCTCGGGATCCGCCTGCGCACCAGCTACACCACCCGCACCGTGCGCGATGGCACGGCTTACCGCCAGGGGGTGGAAGCCGGTGGCCGCGTGAACCTGCAACGGCCGGTGCGCGGCGGCGCCGGAACGCCGTCGCTGCCCGGCCGGTCGCGGTGACCAGCGCGCGGGACGAGCGGGTCTATGCCTGGGAGAACCGGGTCGTCGCGCCGCTCGACCGTTCGGTGGTGCCCTTCGCGCAGATGCAGGCGATCGTGGATCACGTCTGGGCGCAGGAAGGGCTGTCCTGGCCGCCCCGCCTGCGGCCGCGCAGGGCGACGCGGGTCACGCTCGCCACGGGCAGCCGCCTGGCCATCGAGGCACCGGAGACACTGCCGAGCTGGGTCCTGCTGCATGAGGTCGCCCATGCCATGACCAGCACCGCCGATGGCGCTGGCGCGGGGCATGGCCCGGATTTCGTGGGTGTCTATGTGCGGCTGCTGGCACGCTACTGCCGCCTTGATGTCGAGATGCTCGCCCGGACGCTCGCCGAAGCGGGCATCGCCTGGAATCCGGAGGCCCGGCCGGCCTTTCTCGATTCCGATTGAGACCGCCGGAGCGCGCTTGCCGGCGCGGGACCGGCGGGGGATGCTGCATCTGCTCATTCGCCGCCGGTCCATCCGTCGGCGCGAGGAGGGGAAGGGCGCGGCATGTATTTCGACCTCGAACTTTGGCGCCTGACGGCGGGGTTGCGGCTGTCGATGGCGGCGGGCGTATTGCTCGGCCTGCTGGCGCTGGCCGCGGGCATCGCGCGCTTCGCCTTCCTCGGCATTGCCCTCGCGCAGGTCTTCGCCGGCGGGGGACTCGCCGAAGCCGCGCCGGCCCTCGTCGCGGCCATGGCGGCGGTGCTGTCGCGGGGCTGGCTCGACCAGCGCCGGGCGAGGCAGGCGAACCGCACGGCGGCCCTGGTACAGACCAGGCTGCGCACCATGCTGTTCGACCGCATCGCCGCGCTTGGCCCCGCCTGGTTCGCCGGGGAACGCAGCGGCGGCGTGATGCTGTCGATGGTCGATGGCGTGGAGCAGCTCCAGACCTTCTTCGGACAATACCTGCCACAGCTTGCCATCGCCGTCTGCGCGCCG
Source organism: Roseomonas sp. (assembly GCA_041906015.1). Lineage (GTDB taxonomy): Bacteria > Pseudomonadota > Alphaproteobacteria > Acetobacterales > Acetobacteraceae > Neoroseomonas. The sequence goes on along the minus strand of JAYRJZ010000004.1, from coordinate 45,415 downwards.
ATCGCCATCTTCGCCTTCATCGCCTTCTGGGACGTGCCGGTGGCGCTGGTGCTGCTGGCCGCGGCGCTGGTCACGCTGGTGCTGCCGCTGCTGGTGCATCGCTGGGACCGCCGCGCCGCGCTGGAACGCCAGAAGGCCTTCAAGGCCTTTGGCGGCGAGTTCCTCGATGCCGTGCAGGGCCTGCCGACACTGCAGGCCTTCGGGCAATCGCGATCCTATGGCGCGCAGCTCGCCGCCAAGGCGCGGGCGCTCTACCAGAGCACCTTCTGGGTGCTGGCCCTCGGCGTGTTGACGCGCGGCATCACCGATTTCGGCATGGGGCTGGGCGCGGCGGCCGCGCTGATCCTCGGCGCGCATCGCGTGGGCACGGGCCAGATGAGCATGGAAGCGCTGCTCATCGTGCTGATGGCCGGGACGGAGATCTTCCGCCCGTTGCGCGACCTGCGGTCGGTGCTGCACCAGGGCATGGTGGGGCAGTCGGCCTCCTTCGGCATCCGGCAATTGCTGGATGCGACGCCGGAGATCGCATCGGGCGGCGCGGCGCTGCACCTCGACCCGGGCCGCGCGCCGGCGATCGAATACCAGCAGGTGCGCTTCGCCTATCCGGGCGGGCGGCGCGTCGCGCATGACGGACTCGACTTCGCCATCGCGGGGGGCGAGCGCATCGGCATCGTCGGGCCGAGCGGCGCGGGCAAATCCTCGATCCTGCGGCTGCTGTTGCGTCAACACGACCCGCAATCGGGCAGCATCCGCATCGCCGGGCAGGATCTGCGCGACATCGATCCGGCGAGCATCGCCGCCCAGATTGCCATCGTCGCGCAGGACAGCGCGCTGTTCCACGGGACGGTTGCCGAGAATCTCCGCCTCGGCCGGCCCGAGGCGACGCGCGAGGAGATCGAGGCCGCCGCCCGCGCCGCGAATGCACATGACTTCATCATGTCCCTCCCTGGCGGCTACGACGCCGCCATCGGGGAGCGTGGTGTGCATCTCTCGGGCGGCCAGCGCCAGCGCATCGCCATCGCGCGCGCCTTGCTGCGCAATGCACCGATCCTGGTGTTGGACGAGGCGCTCTCGGCCGTCGATGCCGAGAACGAAGCCCTCATCCAGCAGGCGCTCGACCGGCTGATGAAGGGCCGCACCACCCTCATCCTCGCGCATCGCCTGTCGAGCGTGATCGGGTCGGACCGCATCCTCGTGCTGGACCAGGGCCGCGTGGTGGAAACCGGCACCCATGCGGAGCTGATGCGCCAGGGCGGTACCTATCACCGCCTGATGGGCGACCAGGCTGCGGAGCGCGGCGGTGTGGTGCCCGAGCGGGTGGTCAGCGCCTCGCCGACGGCGACGGCGGAAGAAGCCCCGGGCCCGACCCCACGCGACCTTGCCGCCGAGGCCGCCGCCATCGGCTGGCGCGAGACGCTGGCGAGCCTGCTTCGCTACATCGTGCCCTGGCGCGGCAAGCTGGCGATGACGGTGCTGCTCGGCATCCTGCGCGTCGCCACCTTCATCGGCGTCGGCATGCTGGGCGCGCTGCTGGTCGCGGCGGTGAAGGAGGGCGCGCCGACGTTCGCGCTGTCCGTCGCGCTGCTGATCGCGGCCCCGCTTGCGGGGGCGGCGCATTGGCTGGAATCCTGGCTGGCGCACGACATGGCCTATCGCCTGCTGGCGGAAATGCGCATCGCGTTGTTCGAACGGCTGGATGCGCTGGGCCCGGCCTATCTCCAGCGGCGGCGGGCGGGTGACCTGGTGACGCTCGCCACCACGGATGTGGAGACCGTCGAGTATTTCTACGCGCACACCGTCGCGCCGGCGGCGGTGGCGCTGCTGGTGCCCTCCGCCGTGCTGCTGGTGCTGGCCTTCGTCGCCTGGCCGCTCGCTGCCGTGCTGCTGCCCTTCCTGCTCTATGCCGGGCTGCAGCCGCTGGCTGGCCGCGGGCGGATCGACCGGCTGGGGGCGCAGGCGCGCAGCGCGCTCGGCGTGCTGGGATCGCATGTGACGGAGACCATCCAAGGTCTCGCGGACCTGCTTGCCTTCCGTGCCCTGCCGGCCCGCAAGGCGGCCTTCGCGGGGCATGTCGAGGCCTATCAGGAACGACGCCTGGCGCTGCTCGACGACCAGTCACGCGCGGCGGCACTGCTCGATGTGGCGACGGGGCTGGGCGGCATCGCCGTGGCGGCGACGGGTGCGGCGCTCGCCGCGCGCGGTGTGCTCGATCCGGCGCTGCTGCCGCTGTTGACGCTGCTCTCCGTCGCGGCCTTCCTGCCGGTTTCCGAGATCGCGCAGGTCGGGCGGCAGCTCGCGGACACCATGGCTTCCACGCGCCGCCTGCGCGTGGTGGAGCGCGAAGTGCCCGAGATCACGGAGGGCGAACTGGATCCCGCTGCGCCGCAGGGCGGCTCGGCGATCGGCTTCGATGCGGTGCGCTTCACCTATCCCGGCCGTGCGCAGCCGGCGCTGGACGGAATCGACTTCGCCGTGCCGGCGGGCAGGACAGTGGCGCTGGTGGGACCCTCGGGTGCCGGGAAATCCACCGTGGCCGGCCTGCTGCTGCGCATCTGGGACCCGCAGCAGGGGCGCGTGACGCTGGATGGGATCGAGTTGCGGCGGCTGAGGCTCGACGGGCTGCGCCGGCGCGTCGCGCTGGTCGCGCAGGACACCTACCTGTTCAACGACACGTTGGAAGCGAATATTCGCCTGGCCCGGCCCGAGGCCGATGCCGCGGCGCTGGATCTCGCGATCCGGCGCGCTGCGCTTGGCGATTTCGTCGCCGGCCTGCCGGATGGGTTGAGCACGCGCGTCGGTGAACGCGGCGTGCAGCTTTCGGGCGGGCAGCGCCAGCGCATCGCCATCGCGCGCGCCTTCCTCAAGGACGCGCCGGTGCTGGTGCTCGATGAGGCGACATCGCATCTCGACGCGATCAGTGAGGCGCAGGTGCGCGCCGCGCTGTCCGACCTGATGCGCGACCGCACCGTGCTGGTGATCGCGCATCGACTCTCGACCATCCGCGATGCCGACATGATCCTGGTGATGCAGGCTGGCCGCGTGGTGGAATCGGGGCCGCATGCGGAACTGCTCGCGCGCGGCGGCGCCTATGCGCGGCTGGTCGCTTGGCAGATGACGGGAGCGCAGGCCGCGGAGTGACAGACGGGCTGTTCGACGCGGCGGCGGCGGATAGACTGATGTGCCACAGCCGCCTTGGATCGCCTGATGCCGAATGCGCCCTACGACCTCACCGCCGAGGATCTCGATGCCCTGGCCATCGGCGCCTGGATTCTCGGTACGGGTGGGGGCGGTGATCCGTATTTCGCACTGCTCGAGGCACGGCAGCACCTCGCGGATGGGCGCCGTGCGCGCATCGTCGATCCGCTGTCCCTGCCCGATGACGCGCATGTCGCGGTGGTCGGGCAGATGGGCGCGCCGCTGGTCAAGCAGGAACGGCTGATCGACGGGCCGGTGCTGGCGAGCACCGTGACGATGATGGAGGAGCATGTCGGCCGCCGCTTCGACGCGATCATGCTGTGGGAGATCGGCGGCAACAACGGGTTCCAGGCGATCCTCGCCGGCATGCTGCTCGACCTGCCCATCGTCGATTGCGATGCGATGGGGCGTGCCTTCCCGCAGGCTGACATGACCACCTTCGCGATCTGTGACCTGCGCCCCTATCCCTGGACGATGGTCGATATCCGCCGCAACCGCATCTTCTTCGCCGAAGCCGAGGATTGGAGCTGGATGGAGCGCATGACGCGGCGGATGTGCGCCGTGCTCGGCTCCACCGCCGCCACCTGCAAGGCGCCGCGGACCGGTGCCGAAGCGAAGACGGCGAGCTGTCTGCACACCGTCACCCAGGCGCTGCGCATCGGCCGCACCGTGCTCGCCGCCCGCGCCGCGCATGCCGACCCGGTCGCCGCGGTGGTGGAGGCCGAGCGAGGCCTGGTGCTGTTCCGCGGCAAGATCACCGATGTGCTGCGACGAACCACCGAAGGCTGGCTGCGCGGCACGATCGAGATGGAAGGCCTCGACGAGGATGCCGGTAAGCGCATGCGCATCGCCTTCCAGAACGAATTCGTCGTCGCCTGGCAGGATGACGCGGTGCGCGCGACCGTGCCGGACCTGATCTGCCTGCTCGACACCGCCTCGGGCGAGGCGCTGGGGACGGAGACGGTGCGATACGGCCAGCGCGTGACGGTCATCGCGCTGCCTGCCCCGGCCATCCTGACGAGCGAGAAGGGCCTGCGCCATGTCGGCCCGCGCGCCTTCGGCTATGAGCTCGACTTCCACAGCCTCTTCGCGGAGGCCGTGGCATGACGCGCATCGGCATCGATGTCGGCGGCACCAACACGGATGCGGTGCTGATCGAGGCCGGCCAGGTCCGGCATGCGGTGAAGCGCCCGACCACGGGCGATGTCACCTCCGGCATCCTCGCCTCGCTGCGGGCGCTGCTGGCTGAAGCGGCGGTCCCGCGCGAGGCGATCGGCGCCGTGATGATCGGCACGACGCACTTCACCAACGCCGTGGTGCAGCGGCGCGACATGGACCGCGTGGCGGCACTGCGCATCGGCCTGCCCGCCGCGGCGACGCTGCCGCCCTTCGTCGACTGGCCCACCGACCTGCGCGCGCTGGCGCAGGGGCCGGTGCATCAGATCCGTGGCGGCTATGAGGTGGATGGCCGCCCGCTGGTTCCCTTCGACCGCGCGGGGATGCGGGCTGCGGCGCGCCAGATAGCGGAATCTGGCGTGCCGGCGGTCGGCGTCTCGGCGGTCTTCTCCCCCCTGAATGCTGACCAGGAAGTCGAGGCGCGCGACATCCTGCTGGAGGAAGCGCCGCATCTCGCCGTCACGCTGTCGAGCGAACTCGGCCGCATTGGGCTGTTGGCGCGGGAGAATGTCACGCTGCTCAACGCTTCCTTGATCGGCATGGCGCGGCGCACCGTCGCCGCCTTCCTCGAGGCACTGGCGCAGGCCGGCATCGCCGCGCCGCTTTTCATCACGCAGAATGACGGCACGGTGGTCTCGGCCGAGGAAGCCGCGGCCTTCCCGGTGCGATCCTTCGCCTCAGGCCCGACCAATTCGCTGCGCGGCGCGGCCTTCCTCTCGGGGCTGGAGGATGCGCTGGTGGTCGATGTCGGCGGCACCACCGCCGATGTCGGCAGCCTCGTGCGCGGCTTCCCGCGCGAGGCGAACAACGCCGTGGAAGTCGGCGGCGTGCGCACCCTGTTCCGCATGCCCGACCTGCTCTCTATCGGCCTGGGCGGTGGCACGCTGGTCGATCCGTCCGATCCCTCGCGGATCGGCCCGCGCAGCCTCGGCTTCCGGCTGACGGAGGAGGCGCGCGTCTTCGGCGGCGCCTCGCTCACCTGCACCGATATCGCCGTCGCGGCGGGGCTGATCGACCTTGGCGACCGCGGCCGCGTGGCCGCGCTGGACCGTGGCTTCGTCGGGGCGGCGTTGGCGCGCATGCGGGCGATGCTTGCCGATGCGGTGGACCGCATGAAGAGCGATGCGCGCGCCGTGCCGCTCATCGCCGTGGGCGGCGGCGCCTTCCTCGTGCCGGATGAGCTGCCCGGTATCTCGGAGGTGATTCGCGTACCGCATGCCGGTGTGGCCAATGCCCTGGGTGCCGCGATCGCGCAGGTGAGCGGCGAGATCGATCAGATCTTCTCCGGCATGACGCGGGACCAGGCGCTGGCGGCGGCACGGCAGCGCGCCGAGGCAAGTGCGCTGCGGGCCGGCGCACGGCCCGGCAGCCTGAAGCTCGTCGAGATGGAAGACATCCCGCTCGCTTATCTCCCCGGCGACTCGCTGCGCGTGCGCAGCCGCGTGGTCGGCGAGGTGGGGGCCTGACCGCCCCCGCCCCCGGTCTCAGTGCAAGGCGTCGAGCGCCAGGTTGAGTTCCAGCACATTCACCCTGCGCTCGCCGAGCAGGCCGAGTTCGGGGCCTTCAACGTGCTGGTTCAGCAAGGCGGCGACGCGCGATTCCGGCAGGCCGCGCGCCTGGGCGACACGCGGGATCTGGCGCACCGCGTTCTCGACGCTGACATGCGGATCGAGACCGGAGGCGGAGGCCGTCGCCGCATCGGCCGGCACCGGGCCGCCGCCGAGCGCCGCGATGCGCGCCTTCACGGCGTCGAGCAGTGCCGCCGAGGTCGGGCCGAGCTGCGATGCGGCCGAGGCGGCGGCGTTGTATGGCGCGGGGCGGGTCGCGCCCGCCACGTCCGGATCCGCCTCCGTTGTCGCGGAGGGCCGCGGCTGGAAGTAGCGCGGGGCCTCGAAATTCTGGCCGATGAGCGCCGAGCCGATCACGCGCCCGTCGCGCGCGATCAGGCTGCCGCCGGCCTGCCGGGGGAAGACGGCCCCGGCGATGCCGGTCATCGCGAGCGGCGCGGCCAGGCCCAGCAGCAGGGTGAAGACACTCACGGTCGCGACCGCGGGGCGAAGGATGGCGTTCATGGTCAGGCGATCCCCATCAGGACGAGGAGCATGTCGATCAGCTTGATCCCGGCGAAGGGGGCGAGGATGCCGCCCAGGCCATAGATCAGCAGGTTCCGCCGCAGCAGCGCCGCGGCGCCGATCGGCACGTAGCGCACGCCGCGCAGCGCGAGCGGCACCAATGCCACGATGATCAGCGCGTTGAAGATCACCGCGGAGAGGATGGCGCTTTCCGGGCTCGCCAGATGCATGACGTTGAGCGCCTGCAGCTCCGGATAGCTCGCCACGAAGATCGCCGGCAGGATGGCGAAGTACTTCGCGACGTCATTGGCGATGGAGAAGGTGGTCAGCGCGCCGCGCGTGATCAGCAACTGCTTGCCGATCTCCACCACCTCGATCAGCTTGGTCGGATCGCTGTCGAGATCGACCATATTGCCGGCCTCGCGCGCGGCCTGCGTGCCGGTCTGCATGGCAAGCCCGACATCGGCCTGAGCGAGCGCCGGCGCGTCGTTGGTGCCGTCGCCGGCCATCGCCACCAGGCGGCCCTCGGCCTGCGCCTTGCGGATATAGGCGAGCTTGTCCTCCGGCGTCGCCTCGGCGATGAAGTCGTCCACGCCGGCCTCCACCGCGATCGCCGCGGCGGTCAGGCGATTGTCGCCGGTCACCATGACCGTGCGGATGCCCATCTTCCGCAGTTCGTCGAAGCGGGCGCGCATGCCGGTCTTGACGATGTCCTTGAGCTCAATGGCGCCGAGCAGGCGGCCGTCCTGCGAGACGGCGAGCGGTGTGCCGCCGGTGCGCGCAATCCGGTCGACGGCATCGCGGAAGGCCGCCGGCGCCTCACCGCCGAGGCCCTTCAACATCGCGTCCACGGCGCCTTTGCGGAACCGTCCCTGCGGCAGGTCGACGCCCGAGATGCGCGTGTGCGCCGTGAAGGGTATGACCGTCTCGCCCTGCGGCAGGTCGACGCCCGAGATGCGCGTCTGCGCCGTGAAGGGGATGACCGTCGCGCCCTCCGGCAGCGCCGGCGCAGCGATGCCATAGCGATCGCGGGTGAAGGCGAGCACCGACCGGCCCTCCGGCGTCTCGTCGGCCAGCGAGGCGAGCATGGCAGCCTCGGCCAGGTCGCGTTCCATCACGCCCGGCGCGGGCAGGAAGGCGGCCGCCTGGCGATTGCCCAGCGTGATCGTGCCGGTCTTGTCGAGCAGCAGAACATCCACATCGCCCGCCGCTTCCACCGCGCGGCCCGAGGTGGCCAGTACGTTGAAGCGCACCAGCCGGTCCATGCCCGCGATGCCGATGGCCGAGAGCAGCCCGCCGATCGTCGTCGGTATCAGCGTGACGAGCAGGGCGGCGAGCACGGCGACCGAGGGCGGCTGGCCGCTCCAGGCGGTGAGCCCGACCAGCGTCGCCACCGCGATCAGGAAGATGATCGTCATGCCGGCAAGCAGGATGTCGAGCGCGATCTCGTTCGGCGTCTTCTGTCGCGAGGCGCCTTCGACCAGCGCGATCATGCGGTCGAGGAAGGTGGAGCCTGGCGCGGCGGTGATGCGCACCACGATCCAGTCGGAGACGACGAGCGTGCCGCCGGTCACCGCGCTGCGGTCACCGCCGCTCTCGCGGATGACGGGCGCGGATTCGCCGGTCACCGCGGCCTCGTTCACGCTGGCGATGCCCTGGATGACGTCGCCGTCGGAGGGGATCAGGTCGCCTGCCTCGACCAGCACAACGTCGCCGACACGCAGTTCCGTCGCGGCGCGCGGCTGCCACAGGGTGAGGTCGTCCGGGCGGACCAGCAGCTTGGCGCGCGCCTCGGTGCGGGTGCGGCGAAGGCTGTCGGCCTGGGCGCGGCCGCGGCCTTCGGCGACGGCCTCGGCAAAGGTGGCGAAGAGCACCGTTGCCCAGAGCCAGGCGGCGATGCTGGCCTGGAAGCCGAAGGCCTGGCCGAGGCCGATCGCGCGCAGGGCGAGCAGAGTGACCAGAAGGGCCACCACCTCCGTGACGAAGATGACCGGGTTGCGCACCAGGTGGCGCGGATCGAGCTTACGAACGGCATCGAGCGTCGCGCGGGACAGCAATGCCCGGTCGAGCAGCGCCGCGGCGCGGCTGCCGCGCCGCGCGTCGCCCTGGTGGGTGGGAGTGAAGGCGTCCATGGGATGAGGCCTCAGAAGGTCTTGCCGATGGCGAGCACGACATGCTCGGCGATCGGACCGAGGGCGAGGGCAGGCATGAATTGCAGCCCCCCGAGGATCAGGATCACGCCGGCCAGGAGCCCGGCGAAGAGCGGCCCATGCGTCGGGAAGGTCCCGCTCGATTCTGCCAGCTTGGGCTTGGCGGCGAGGCTGCCGGCGATGGCCATGACGGGCACGGCATAGGCGAAGCGGCCGAGCAGCATCGCGATGCCGAGCGTGGTGTCGAGCCACGGCGTATCCGCCGTCAGCCCACCGAAGGCCGAGCCATTGTTCCCCGCCGCGGAGGAAAAGGCATAGAGCATCTCCGTCAGCCCATGCGGCCCCTGTTCCTGGATCGAGGCCACGGCGGCGGGCAGCACGAGCGAGACCGCGGTGAAGCCGAGGATCGCCGCCGGCAGCACCAGCACGGCGAGCATGGCGAGCTTCACCTCCCTGGCCTGCACTTTCTTGCCGAGATATTCCGGCGTCCGTCCGACCATCAGCCCAGCGACGAAGACGGCGAGCAGCGCGAAGACCAGCATGCCGTAGAGGCCCGATCCCACGCCGCCCGGCAGGACCTCGCCGAGCTGGATCAGGAAGAGCGGCACCGCACCGCCCAGCGGGGTGAAGCTGTCGAACATCGCATTCACCGCGCCGCAGGAGGCGCCCGTCGTGGTGGCCGTGAACAGCGCCACCAGCGCCTGGCCGAAGCGGATCTCCTTGCCCTCCATGTTGCCCTGGGCCGCGTCGAGCCCGGCGGCGATGTGCAGCGGATTGCCTGCAGCCTCCGCGCCATAGATCAGCGCCGTGGCGACCAGCACGTAGCCGAGCATGACGGCGAGCAGCGCGCGCCCCTGCCGCACATCCCCAACCATGTGGCCGAAGGTGAGCGCGAGGGCGAAGGGGATCACCTGTTGCGCCCAGATCTGCAGCGCGATGGCGAGCGCCGAGGGGCCCTCGAACGGATGCGTCGAGTTCACGCCGAAGAAGCCGCCGCCATTCGTGCCCAGATGCTTGATCGCGATCTGGAAGGCGGCGGGGCCGAGCGGAATGGTCTGCGTCACCCCTTCCAGCGTCGTGGCCTCGACGTAGGGCGCCAGTGTCTGCGGCATGCCCATCGCGACGAAGGCGAGACCCAGCAGCACGGCGAGCGGCAGCAGCAGGTACAGCGTGATGCGCGTGAAATCCGCCCAGAAATTCCCCAGCGCCTTCAGCCCGCCGGAGGCGAAGGCGCGGCACATGGCCAGCGCCAGCGCGATGCCCGTCGCGGCCGAGAGGAAGTTCTGCACCGTCAGCCCGGCCATCTGGCTGAGGTAGGACATCGCCACCTCGCCGCCATAGGCCTGCCAGTTGGTGTTGGTGACGAAGCTGACCGCCGTGTTGAAGGCGAGCCAAGGGGTCAGTCCGTCGAACCCCTGCGGGTTCAGCGGCAACGAACCCTGGAAGCGCAGCAGCGCATAGAGCAGCAGGAAGCCCATCGCATTGGCCGCGAGCATGGCGAGCGTGTAGCCGCGCCAGCCCATGCCTTTCGTCGGATCAATGCCCGCGACGGCGTAGATCGCGCGCTCGATGGGCGCGAGGAAGGTGACGCGCCCCGCCGCGATGGCGGCGATGTAGCGCCCGAGCGGGATCGCAGCAGCGATCACCGCGGCGAGGACGAGCGCGATCTGCGCCCAGCCTGTCCATGTCATGGTGTCAGAGATCCTCGGGGCGCAGCAGCGCCCACAGCAGGTAGAGGAGGAGGCCGGCCGCGACCGCGCCGGCGAGGATGAGCTCGGCCACGGCGGTCACACGCGCTCGCAGCCGATGGCGTAGAGCGCCAGCAGTGCGAAGCCGCCGAGGCCAATGCCAAGGAGCAGGATGTCGATCATGGCGGTTCCTGGATCAGGTCCGCCGGGTCACTAGGCCCCTGTCGCGCAAAGCCGCCATGCGGGATCGCGGTGCGGCGCGTAAAGGACACGTAAAGGGTCGCGACGCGCGGGGCGGAAGGAGGGGGGGGGGGGGGGGGACCCTCCCCGCCAAAGGCCGAAAGGCCTCTGGACACCTTGAGTTGGTGTCGTGCGCGGAGGGCAGTCGGAGGATCGGGACAGGCTCCCGTGCTCCACGCCCTGATTGCCATCCAGGCGCCGGACCCCGGACATGCGCCGATCTCCGAAATGTCCTTTCTGCCCGGCACAAGGCCATCCCCACTGCTTCGATGGTTCTGCCGGCGAACAATCGGAGAGGACTCTGCCTCTCCGCATCTCCCCGCCAGGACTTGGCGCTGGGCGTCTTTTCAGAGCTGCTTCCTCCAGGCGCCTGTCGTGCGCAGGAGCGGGCCGCGGCGGTCATTCCGGTAGCAGCGCACAGCGCCAGGTGGAGGTTTCCAAAGGCCTTTCGGCCTGGGGGGGGGGGGGGGGGGGGGGGGGCCCCCCCCCCCCCCTCCTTCCGCCCCGCGCGTCACGACCCTTTACGTGTCCTTTACGCACCGCACCGCGATCACGCATGGCGGCTTTACGCGCCGATGCGGCATGAGGCGCCGCGCGTCGGCACGGTTTCCCCTGCGCCCCCTGGTTGCCGGCGCAGGAGATGATGCCCACCGCTCGCCGGATCCCCGCCACGCGTGGCCTGTTCGTCGTGGCAACCGCGCAGGCGGCGGCGCGGCGCGCGTGCTATCCTTGACGCTATGGCCGAGGAGCCCGCCCGCCCCGATCCGGATGCTCTTCTGGCGCTTGCGCGCCGGGAAGGGCGCGGTCGGCTGAAGGTTTTTCTTGGCGCGGCGCCGGGCGTCGGCAAGACCTTCGAGATGTTGGCCGAGGCGCATCGCCGGCATGCGGGCGGCGCCGATATCCTGATCGGCATCGTCGAAACGCACGGCCGGGCGGAAACCCAAGCGGCGATCGATGGGCTTCCCGTGCTGCCGCGCGCGCGCCTCGCCTATCGGGGGCAGGTGATCGAGGAATTCGACATCGACGCCGCCCTCGCTCGCCGCCCGACGATCCTGCTGCTGGATGAGCTGGCCCACACCAACGTCCCCGGCAGCCGCCACCCCAAGCGATGGCAGGATGTGGAGGAACTGCGCGAGGCCGGCATCGAGGTCTGGACGACGATGAACGTCCAGCATCTCGAAAGCCTCTCGGACGCCGTTGCGCGCATCACCGGCGTGCGCGTCGCGGAGACCGTGCCCGACCACGTCATCGCCGAGGCCGATGCCGTCGAGCTGGTGGACATCCCGCCCGCTGAGCTCATCGAGCGCATGCGGCAGGGCCGCATCTACCGCCCCGATCAGGCACAGCGGGCGCTGCGCGGCTTCTTCCGCGAAGGCAACCTGGCGGCGTTGCGCGAGATGGCGCTGCGCCGCACCGCCGAGCGCGTCGACGCCGATGTCACCGGTTACATGCGGGCCAAGGCGATCGAAGGGCCCTGGCCCTCGGGCGACCGGGTGATGGTGCTGATCGGCGCCGATGCGGCGGCCGACACCGTGGTCCGCGCGGCACGACGCATCGCCGACGCGTTGAAGGCACCCCTGGTCGCGCTCCACGTGGAGCCGCCGGCCGCGATGGGCGGCGCCGATCCTGGGCCGGCTCTGCAACTCGCCGAACGGCTCGGTGCGACGACCGAGGTCATCGTCGCGGCCGATCTTCCCGATGCCATCCTGCGGGAAGCGCGGCGGCACAATGCGACCCATCTCGTCATCGGCCGCGGGCGGCAGGGATTCTGGCGGCGCCTGGCAGGCCGGACGCTCTCGGCGATCCTGTTGCGCCGCGCGACGGACTTCACCCTGCATCTCGTCCCCGGGCCGGTCGGCACGGCGCGGCCGAAGGAGCGGGCGCCCATCGGTCTGGCGCGCTGGGCGGGGTGGGTCGCAACGCTCCTCCTCGTCGCCGGCAGCACCATGATCGCGGCGACCCTTGACGGGGAGGTGCCGGAAGGCGCGCTCGGCATGATCTATCTCGTGCCGATCGTCGCGGCGGCGGTCGGCTTCGGGCCTGCCCGGGCGGCGCTCGCCGCCGCCCTGTCCTTCCTGGCCTGGAACTACCTGTTCCTGCCGCCGCGCTACACCTTCACCATCGCCGGGCCGCAGGACGTGGTCGGCGCCGTCGTCTTCATTCTCGTCGCCCTGCTGCTGGCCGGAACCACGGGAGGGCTCGGGCGTTCGGTCCGCGCTTCCCGCGCGCGCATCGCCGGGCTGCGGCGCCTGGTCGAGTTCAGCCGGCGGCTCGGCGCGCCCGGTGACAAGGGCGACATCGTCCAGGCGGCGGCGGATGAGGCAGCGCGCCTGGTCGGCGGTGCCGTCGGTGTCCTGCTGCCGCTGCCGCCGGCGCCGGGTGAGACCGCCCCGGAGCCCGTGTTGCGCGCCGCCGTGCCGACCGATGCCGAACCCGATGAGGCCTCCATGGCCGCCGCGCGCTGGGCGATGGCGAATGGCCGCCCGGCGGGCCGCGGCACGGATACGCTGCCCTCGGCCGGCTGGCAGTTCCGCCCGATGCGCACGGCGCATGGCGTCGCCGGGCTGCTCGGGTTGCGCCTCGCCACGGAACTCGACGGCGAGACCGACCGCGCCCTGGGCGCGCTGCTCGACCAGGCGGCGATCGCGCTCGAACGCGCGGAGTTGATGGAGGAACGCGCGCGGGGCGAGGCGCGAGCCGAGGCCGAGGCGCTGCGCACCGCCCTGCTCACCTCGCTCGGCCACGATCTGAAGACGCCGCTGACCTCCGTGCGCGGTGCCATCGCCACGCTGCGCAGCGCGGGGCCGCAGCTCGACGAGGCGGTGCGGGCCGACCTGCTCGCGACGGCGGAGGAAGAAGCGGAGCGCCTGTCGCGCTGGATCGCGAACATCCTCGACATCGTGCGCATCGAAAGCCGTCAGTTGCGGCCGAAGCAGGAGGTGGTGGACCTCGCCGAGGCGATTGACACGGCCGCCACCCGCGCAGGACGGGCGCAAGGGCGGGCCATCGCGCTCGATCTCGGCCCGGCGCTCGTGGCGAACCGCCTCGATCCGGTGCTGCTGGACCAGGTCCTGGCGAATCTGCTCGACAATGCCCTGAAGTTCTCGGGTCCTGCAGGACACGTCTCGGTGCGCGCCTGGCAGGAAGGGGCCGAGGTCGCGATCGCGGTCGAGGATGACGGCCCGGGCATCGCGCGTGAGGATCTGCACCGCGTCTTCGATCCCTTCTTCCGCGCGATGCGCACCGACCGCGTCGCCGCCGGCAGCGGCCTGGGCCTGGCGATCTGCCGCGGCCTGACCCAGGCGATGGGCGGGCGCATCGCGGCGGAGAGCCCGATCGCCGCCGCGCGCGGCACGCGCATCACCATCAGGTTCCCTCGCGGATGAACGAGCTGTCGCCGCCACGCATCCTCGTCATCGACGACGAGCCGCAGATCCATCGTTTTCTTGGCCCCGCCCTCGAAGCGGCGGGCTTCGTGCCGATCCGGGCGGAGACCGCGGCGGCCGGCCTGCGCCTGGCCGCCGAGCGATCCCCGGCGCTGATCCTGCTGGATCTCGGCCTGCCGGACATCGACGGGCAGCGCATCATCCCACGCCTGCGCGCCTTCACCGCGGCGCCGATCGTGATCCTCTCCGCGCGGGAGCAGGAGACGGAGAAGGTCGCGGCACTGGACGCCGGCGCGGATGACTACGTCGAAAAGCCCTTTGCCCTGGGGGAATTGCTGGCGCGGCTGCGCGCGCTGCTCCGCAGGGTCGGCGCCGCGGGGGCGGAACCGCCGGATGCGGTGCTGCGCGCCGGGCCGCTGGAAGTCGATCTCGGCACCCGCACGGCGCGGCTTTCAGGCGGGGAACCGCTGAAGCTCACGCCACGCGAATGGGATCTGCTGGTGGCGCTGATGCGCGGCGGGCAGGGGCGTGTCGTGACGCAGCGCCAGTTGCTGGCTGCCGTCTGGGGGCCGGCGCATCTCGAGGATGCGCAGTATCTGCGCGTCTATGTCGGTCATCTCCGCCAGAAGCTCGGTGCGGCGGCGCATCTGATCCGGACCGAGCCGGGGGTCGGATACCGCTTCGGCGAAGCCCCTGACCGGGCATAGTTCGACACGGGCGGCGCGGCACGCCATATGCGCGGCGTGACCGAGCCCCTCGCCCTCTACATCCATTGGCCCTTCTGCGCGGCGAAATGCCCGTATTGCGACTTCAACTCGCATGTGCGGGACCGTGTGGACGAGGCCCGATTCCGCGCCGCGCTGCGGCGGGAACTGGCGCATGAGGCCGCGCGCATCGGGCGCCGGCCGCTCGCCAGCATCTTCTTCGGTGGCGGCACGCCCTCGCTCATGGCGCCCGACACCGTCGCGGCGCTGATCGAGGATGCGCGGGCCCTGTTTGACGCGGTGCCGGAGATCGAGATCACCCTCGAAGCCAACCCGACCAGCGTGGAGGCCGCGAAGCTGCGCGCCTTCCGCGAGGCGGGGGTGAATCGTGCGAGCCTCGGCGTGCAGTCGCTGGAGGAGGAGGCGCTGCGCTTCCTCGGCCGCCGTCACGACACCGCCC
Organism: Roseomonas sp.; assembly: GCA_041906015.1. Lineage (GTDB taxonomy): Bacteria > Pseudomonadota > Alphaproteobacteria > Acetobacterales > Acetobacteraceae > Neoroseomonas. Next base: position 30,344 of record JAYRJZ010000004.1, on the reverse strand, counting down.
AGGCCATCGCGGCGCTGGAGGATGCGCGGGCGATCTTTCCGCGCCTGTCCTTCGACCTGATCTATGCCCGGCCCGGCCAGGCGGAAGCGGCCTGGCGGGCCGAGCTGCGCCGCGCGCTGGCCTTGGCGGCGGATCATCTCTCGCTCTACCAGCTCACCATCGAACCGGGGACACAGTTCGCGACGCTGCATGCGCGCGGGGCCTTCGCGCTGCCGGAAGGCGACGACGCCGCGCGGCTGTATCTCGCCACCGCCGAGGAAGCCGCGCGCTTCGGCCTCGCTGCCTATGAGGTCAGCAACTACGCAAAGCCTGGGGCGGAGAGCCGGCACAACCTCGCCTATTGGCGCTATGGCGACTATCTCGGCATCGGGGCGGGCGCGCATCAGCGTGTGCTGCGCGACGGTGTCATGGTCGCGACGCGCCGCCACCGCGCGCCGGAGGAATGGGCCGCGCGCGTCGAGCGCAACGGCCATGGGACGGTCGAAGAGGAACAGCTCGCCCCCGCCGAACGTGCGCGGGAGGCGCTGCTGATGGGGCTGCGCCTTGCGGAAGGCATCGACCCGGTACGCATCGAGGCGCGTTCGGGCGTCCCCTTCGCCGCCGCCATCGATCCGGCCATGCTCGCCGCGCTGATCGATGAGGACTACCTGGCCTGGACCCCGCAGGGTCGGTTGCGGGCGACCGAAGAAGGCATCCTGCGGCTCGACGCCCTGCTGCCCGTGCTGCTGCGCTGAGCAGCCTTCGCAACCAATCCGCGACCCGACGCGTTCCATGGGCAGACGGCCGCATGGCGCGGCCTGGAACCGGAGGCCGGGACCATGCGTTCGATCATTCTCTACCTGCTGGGTGTGCCCATCGTGGTGATCATCCTGCTCAACGTCTTCCACCTGATCTGATCGGGCGCCTCGCCTCACGCAGCGGATTGCACAGAGGAGAAGCCATCATGAACCGCAAGATTCCTGCCACGCTGGCCCTGCTTGCCGGACTCGGCCTGGCCGCCTGCGGCACCTCGCCCGGGGAACGGGCCGTCTCGGGTGGCCTGCTCGGCGCCGGCGCAGGGGCGGCGGTCGGGTCCTTCTCGGGCAATGCCGGCACCGGTGCGCTGATCGGCGGCGCGCTCGGCGCGGTGGGCGGGGCCGTCACCTCGCCGAACACGGTGAACATGGGCGATCCGGCCTGGCGGTGAGGGCGAGCGGCCTTCAACGACCTGATGCGGCACGGGATGGGAGAGGGGGAGACCCCTCTCCGGTTCCGGCCGGCGCGACAGGAAAACGCCATTTCGAGGCGGAACGGTTGCGTCATGCGGCATTCCGGACCACATAGGTCGGGAATCGACGCCATTCGCGGAAGACCGCCATGTTCATCGAAACCGAAGCCACCCCCAACCCCGCAACGCTGAAGTTCCTGCCCGGGCGCGATGTGCTCGGCGATCGCGGCACGGCGGATTTCACCGCGGCCGAGGATGCGGCCGGGCGCTCGCCGCTCGCCGAGCGCGTCTTCCAGGTGGGCGAGGTGGCGCGCGTCTTCCTCGGCGGTGACTTCGTCACCGTGACCAAGACCAACGACGCGGATTGGACGCTGCTGCGCCCGCGCGTGCTCGGCGCGATCATGGAACATTACCTCTCCGGCCTGCCTGTCCTCGAAGATGGTGAGGCGGAAGGCGAGCACGGCGCCGACTACGACCCGGCCGATGAGGAAGTGGTCGCGCAGATCAAGGAACTGCTCGACACCCGCGTCCGTCCGGCGGTGGCCGGCGATGGCGGCGACATCGTCTTCCGCGGCTTCCGCGAGGGTATCGTCCGGTTGCACATGCAGGGGGCCTGTTCGGGCTGCCCCTCCTCCCGCGCGACGCTGAAGCACGGGGTGGAGAACATGCTGCGCCACTACGTGCCGGAGGTCGTCGCGGTGGAGCAGGTCGAGGCGTAACGGCCTCACCCTTATTCACGACGCTGATCGCCGCCATCAGCCGCGACCCCTGGTGGGGTTGCGGCGCGCGGGCATATGCGGTGCCATCGCGCATTCCCCATCCAGGATTCCGACATGGCCCACGAGACGATCGACGCCGCCGCCCTCGACCAGTTGTTCCTTGCCGCACGGACGCAGAACAAGTGGCTCGACAAGCCGGTGCCGGATTCGAAGATCCACGAACTCTACGACCTGCTGAAGATGGGTCCGACCAGCGCCAATGCCGAACCGGGCCGCTACGTTTTCGTGCGCACGCCGGAAGGCAAGGCGAAGCTGAAGGAGGCGCTGTCCTCGGGCAACATGGAGAAGACGATGACCGCGCCGGTCACCGTCATCGTCGCCCATGACATCGAGTTCTACGAGAAGCTGCCGCAGCTCTTCCCCCATGCGCCGGATGCGAAGAACTGGTTCACCTCCAGCCCCTCCTTCGCCGAGCAGACCGCCTTCCGCAACGGCTCGCTGCAGGGCGCCTATCTGATCATGGCGGCACGTGCGGTCGGCCTCGATACCGGGCCGATGAGCGGCTTCAACAACGCCAAGGTGGATGAGCTGTTCTTCGCCGGCACGCGCTGGAAGTCGAACTTCCTGATCAACCTCGGCTATGGCGATCCGGCCGGTGTCATGGAACGGCTGCCTCGCCTGTCCTTCGACGAGGTGGCCCGCTTCGAGTAAGCGGGATCACACCGTGTCGGGCCGGTCGTGCCGGCCGGCCCGAAACGCTTCACAGCCTGTGTCGTATCAGGCTTGAAACCGCAGCGCGGCGGGCCGATCCTTGTCGGGACACGGATGTTTCGGCAGGAATGCGCAGCATGTCTCGACGCCTTCTGACCGCCGCCGCCGCTCTGATCGGGCTGATGGCCGCGCCGGAATTCGCCCTAGCCCAGAAGGGCCAGAACCCGGCCGACAGCCGGCCCGCCGTGATGCCCTTCGGCAGTGTCGGCGCCGATGGTACGGCCGCGATCGGCGCCGGCCTGCGGCTCTTTCCCGCCGCCACCGGCGCGACGGTGGCGCCGGCCAACCCGGCCCCCGCCTCGGTGCCCGTCACGCCGCCATCCAATGCGCTTCCCGTGAAGCCGGCCGCCGCCGCGGCGCAGCCGACCCGGCCCGGCGCACTGCCGACCAGCAAGCCGGTCGCGGCCGGCGCAACCGGGCAGCCCGCCGCACTGCGCAGCCCCACCGCCTTCACGCCGGACTCGTCCATTTCCGCCCGCGTTCGCCAGCAAGTGCTGGCGTCGGCCCTGCCGACCAGTCCGAACCCGGATGCGCTGCGCGCCACGGTGGACGCCGGCCGGCCCTGGCAGGAATTCGACAACCTCCTCATCCAGCACGGCTATGATCCGCGTGACCTGTCGGACGTGGTCGCCGCCTTCTACCTGATCGCCTGGGAGGTCGCGACCGGCGGCGATGCACTCGCCCAGCCGGCCGGCATCGCCGCCGTGCGCGGCCAGGCGCGGCAGATGCTCGCGGCCAACCCGGCGATGGCGCGGCTGAGCGAAGGCGAACGCCAGGCGACCGCGGAAACCCTGGCCTTCCACGCCATCGCCATCGCGGCGCGGAACCAGGACCTGCACAATGCGGGCGGCGGGCCGCAGGTGATCGCCTATCGCACCGAGGTGGCGAACGCCGTGGCGCAGTGGCAGGGGATCGACCTGCGGCGCTTCGCACTGACGCCGAGCGGGTTCCAGGAACGCTGACCGGCCGAGAGGCGCAGTGCGCCCGGTATCGGCATTGATGGAACTGGAGAGGGGCTTTGCCCCTCTCCAGGCCTCACCCCACCAAAGGCCACAGGGCCTTTGGAAACCCTGATCTGCTGCTGGGGACCGCTGTCCGGACGATATGATGGCTGTTGCGTGGGGCCCGATGGCTGGCAGGACCGGGCATCGGGCGCGACGCCACTTTGGGCGTTTCGGCGCGCGCCCTTCGCCCAACGCCAGGTATCGGTTTCCAAAGGCCCTGTGGCCTTTGGTGGGGTAGGGTCCGGGGAGGGGCAAAGCCCTTCCCCGGCCGCCAGTGCCAGATCCTCGCGCCTCAGGCGCCGGACCCCCTCCGGCGCCTGAACCGCGCGGCCCCGTTCAGGCCGCCGCGCGGATCGCCACGGCCTTCACGTCGTCGCCCACGGCGCCGGCGAAGGTTGCGAAGTTCTTCTCGAACAGCCCGACGAGCTGGGTGGCGGTGCGGTCATAGGCCGCCTTGTCGGCCCAGGCGTCGCGGGGGTTCAGCAGCTCGGTCGGAATGCCCGGCACCGCCTTCGGCACGGACAGCCCGAAGAAGGGATCCGTGACGAACTCGACCTTCGCCAGCGACCCGTCCAGCGCAGCGCGCAGCAGCCCGCGCGTCACCTTGATCGGCATGCGCGAGCCGGTGCCGTAGGCGCCGCCCGACCAGCCGGTGTTGACCAGCCAGCAATCCGCCCCGTGCTTCGCGATCAGCTCGGCGAGCATCCGGCCATAGACTTCCGGATGCCGCGGCAGGAAGGGCGCGCCGAAGCAGGTGGAGAAGGTCGCCTGCGGTTCCTTCCCCAGGCCCTTTTCCGTGCCGGCGACGCGCGCCGTGTAGCCCGAGAGGAAGTGGTACATCGCCTGGGCGGCCGACAGCTTGCTGATCGGCGGCAGGACGCCGAAGGCGTCCGCGGTCAGCATCACGACGTTCTTGGGCAGCCCCGCCGTGCCTTTCTCCACCGTGTTCGGGATGTAGTGGATCGGGTAGCAGGAGCGCGTATTCTCGGTCAGCGCGTTGTCGTCGAGGTCCACCACGCCATCGGCATCGGCGACCACGTTCTCGAGCACGGTGCCGAAGCGGTGGGAGGCGGCCCAGATCTGCGGCTCGGCTTCCTGCGACAGCTTGATGACCTTGGCGTAGCAGCCGCCTTCGAAGTTGAAGACGCCGGTATCCGACCAGCCGTGTTCGTCGTCGCCGATCAGCGCGCGCTCGGGGTCGGAGGACAGCGTTGTCTTGCCCGTGCCCGACAGGCCGAAGAACAGCGCGACGTCGCCCTTGCCGCCGACATTGGCGCTGCAATGCATCGGCAGCACGCCGCGCGCCGGCAGCAGCCAGTTCATCACGGTGAAGATGGATTTCTTGATCTCGCCGGCATAGCTCGTGCCGGCGATCACGATGGTCCGCGTCTCGAGCGACAGGGCGATCACCGTGCCGGTGCGGCACCCATCCTCGCCGGGATCAGCTTCGAATTCCGGCGCGTGCAGGATCGTCCAGTCCGGCGTGAAGCCGGGCAGGTCGGCCTTGGCCGGGCGGATGAACATGTTGCGCGCGAACATCGCGTGCCAGGCATTCGGCGTGACCAGGCGGACGCCGATGCGGTGGGCGGGATCGGCGCCGGCATTGAGGTCCTGGGTGAACAGCTCGGGCTTCTGGCCCAGCCAGACGCGCACCTTGGCGAGCAGGGCGGCGAATTTCTCGGCCGGGAGGGGCTGGTTGACCTTGCCCCACCACACCGCCTCGCGCGTCGCGGGCTCATCCACGACAAACTTGTCCTGCGGCGAGCGGCCGGTGTGCTGGCCCGTCACGGCGATGAAGGCGCCATCGGCGGACAGCCGGCCTTCCCCGCGGCGCAGCGCATGGGCAACCAGGGACGGCGCGGTCAGGTTCGGATGCACTTCCCCGCTGGGGGTGACGCCGGTGCCGGCAAGCGCGGGGTTCTGGGACGACATAGGGGGCCACATCTCCTGGCAGGTCACGTCTTGGACGGTGACGGCACGGTTTCAGCCCCATGAACGGCAGAATTGCGGCGGAATACCGCCGTTCCTCAGCCCTGGAGCCGTGCCCGTCCCTCCCGCGCCGCGCGGATGAGGGCCGCGCGAACACCACCGGAATCGCTTACCGGTGTTAAGAATGCAAGACGAACCGTTTGGTTACTGTCAGAGATGTCAACGCCGTCCACATCCACGGCGACCATCCGCCAGGCGCCCGGCCCGGCCCCCAGCAGTCCTTGCGCGATGGCGGCCACCGCATCGGCATGGTCGGCATTCATATGCGCGACGATCCCGGCCTCGGTGGCCTGGATGGCGGCGACGGCCGCCGGGTCCGGCGCCAGCTCGGAGGCCTTGATGCGTTCGGCCCGGGCGAAACCGCCGACATGCAGCGCGGCGCCGATCCGCATTCGCCACAGGCCGAAATCCGCGAAATCCGCGTAGAGCGCGGCGTAGGGGTGCCGGGCCAGCCAGCGGGCCTTGAGCGGCGCAACCTCCTCATCGGGCACGCGCTCGGCCAGGCCCGTGACGGTCACGCGCGGTGCGGTCTGCGGGTTCGGCCCCTCGGCCTTGCCGGTGAACATCAAGGCGCAGCGCGGATCCGCGACCAGCTGCCGCGTATGGGCCGATAGGGTGGACAGCCACAGCAGCGGCGACAGGTCCGGCGCGGCGGCCGGCGTGACCAGGCTGGCGAAGGGCTGCCCCTGCGCGGATGTCGCCAGACTCGCCGAATTGGCGCCGCGAATCAGCGCGACGGCCTCGCGAATCCCTTCTGCAGATGCCATGTCTCGTTCCGGCCCGGCTCATGCCACAATCGCGCGCAAGAGTGACGTTCGGACAGCCGCCGCGCAACCGCGGCCCCATCAGGATGCCGGAGACCCGGAAGAGACTATGGCCCAGACCATCGCCCTCGTGGACGACGACCGCAACATCCTTACCAGCGTGCAGATGACGCTGGAGGCGGAGGGCTATTCCGTCCGCACCTTCACCGACGGGGAAAGCGCCCTGCAGGGGCTGCTGTCCAAGCCGGCGGACCTCGCCGTGCTCGACATCAAGATGCCCCGCATGGACGGGATGGAGCTGCTGCAGCGCCTGCGCCAGCGGTCCAACATGCCGGTGGTCTTCCTGACGTCCAAGGACGAGGAGGTGGACGAGCTGATGGGCCTGCGCCTCGGCGCGGACGACTACATCACCAAGCCCTTCAGCCAGCGCCTGCTGCTGGAACGCATCCGCGCCCTGCTGCGCCGCAATGAGGCCTCGCGCGCGGAAGGGTCGGGCGCCCCCCCAGGCGGCGTCATCGCCCGTGGCGACCTGGTGCTGGACGAGACCAAGCACACCTGCGTCTGGCGGGGGAAGCAGGTGCAGCTCACGGTCACCGAGTTCCTGCTGGTCAAGGCGCTCGCCGTGCGGCCGGGGATGGTGAAGAACCGCGACCAGCTGATCGACGCGGCTTATGGCGAGAACATCTACGTCGATGACCGTACCATCGACAGCCATGTCAAACGCATCCGCAAGAAGTTCCGCCAGACGGATACGGAATTCGATCAGATCGAGACACTGTACGGGATCGGATATCGGTACAAGGAAGCCTGAGCCATCCGGGAGGGGTCACGGTTCCGACGCGCGCCCCGGGCGACGCAGGATGACCGGCAGGCCCGATCCTCTCCCTGCCCGACAATCCCGCGACGCCGCGGCGCGCGCGCGCTAGGTTCTCCCCGTGCCCGACGACAGCGCCAGCCTTCCCCGCCCGGCCGCCCCCGCCATCAGCAAGGCGGCGCCGCGTCGTGCGCGCCGGCGTTTCTCCCCGCTGTTGCGCCGCATCCTGCTGGTCAACGCGGTTCCCCCGGCGCTGCTCGCAGCCTCGCTGCTGTACCTCGACCAGTACCAGAACGGGTTGCTGGCGGCGGAGGTCGAGGCGCTGCGCACCCAGGCGCGCATCTATGCCGGCGGCATCGCCGAGGCCGCGGTGCGCATCGAGGGCGACCGCGCCGTGCTGGTGCCTGAACTCGCCCGCCCGCTGCTGCGGCGCCTCGTCGAACCCTCCCCCAACACCCAGGCGCGGCTGTTCGACAATACCGGCCTGCTGGTTGCCGACAGCCGGGTCCGGGAAGGCACCGGGGGGGCCGTCGTCACCGAACCCCTGCCGCCGCCCGAACCGCGCGGGGCGCTGAGCTCCGCGGTCGCCGGGATCTATGATCAGCTGGTTACCATCCTGCCTGGGCCGCTGCGCGTTTCGGGCGGCACCGGCGGCGTTGCCGTCAGTGTGGGGCCCGAGGCCCCGGATTTCGATTGGCAGCCCGATCTCGGCCCCGACCGCCGCGAGGAGTTGCGCCTGGCCCTGGAAGGCGGGGTGCGCCCCTATATCCGGCGCACGGGCGATGGCCGGTTGCTGGTGTCCGTCGCCGAACCGGCCCGGCGCGGCAACCAGTCCGTCGGCATCGTGCTGCTGACCAAGGAAGCGCGCGAGGTCGACCAGCGCCTGTTCCAGATCCGGGCCTCGGTGCTGCTGCTGTTTGGCACGGCGCTGGTGCTGACGGTGATGCTGTCCTTCTACCTCTCCCGCACCATCGCGACGCCGATGCTGGACCTGGCCCGCGCAACCCAGCGCATCCGTGAGGGCGAGGGGCGCGAGGAATCCGTCCCCGAGCCGCTGCTCGCCCGCAATGACGAGATCGGCACGCTGGCGCGCGACCTGCAGAATTCCGCCCGTGCCCTGTGGGCCCGCATCGACGCCAATGAACGCTTCGCCGCCGATGTGGCGCATGAGCTGCGCAACCCGCTGACCTCCGTGCGCAGTGCGCTGGAAACCCTGCGCCGCGTCGAGAATCCGGACAGCCGCAACCGCCTGCTGGCGATCATCGCCGAGGATGCGGTGCGGATGGACCGGCTGATCGCCGACATCAGCGATTCCTCCCGCGTCGACGCCGAGCTGTCGCGCACCATCTCCACGCCGGTGGACATCGCGCCGATCCTCTCCGCGCTTGCCGAGTTGCACGACGCGACGCGCAAAGGTGACGACGACCCCCGCGTGGCCCTGGAAGCGCCACCAGGTCCGCTGGTGGTGCGCGGAGTGGAAGGCCGCATCGTGCAGGTCTTCCGGAACCTGCTGGGCAATGCGCTGTCCTTCAGCCCCGCGGGCGGCACGGTGCGGGTGAAGGCTCGCTCGATCGGCAGCATGGTGGAAGTCGCCATCGAGGACCAAGGGCCGGGCATCCCCGAACAGAAGCTCGAAAGCATCTTCGAACGCTTCTATTCCGAACGACCGAGCGGGGAACGCTTCGGGCAGCATTCGGGGCTGGGCCTGTCGATCAGCAAACAGATCGTGGAAGGGCTGCGCGGGCAGATCTCGGCCGAGAACATGCGCGACGCGGCAGGGAAGGTGCTGGGGGCGCGGTTCGTGGTGCGGCTGCCGGCGGGGTAGCGCCAAGCCCGTCTTTGGCCGACCGCGACATCGTGTCCGCCGCAGCCTCAGCCGTCCCCCCACACCGCTGCGCCGGTCGCGAGTTCCGGCAGCCGCGCCGCGAAGGGCACGGATCGCCGCCCTTCCAGCAGCCCTTCGAGCCGTGGCAGGGCGGTGCGCCGGTTCAGCCACAGCATCAGGCTGCCGAGCAGCCCCGTATCGGGCCGCCGCACCAGCCCCTCAGCCGTATCGAGGTCGTAGGGATGGCAATAGGACCACAGCCCCGTGCCGTCCCGCGCCCAGTCCCGTGCCAGCCGGCAGAGCCGCCAGGGCGGCAGCCAGCGCAGATACATGCCGCCCAGGAACGGCACGGCGAGCGGCCCGATCCGGCCGAGCGGCACCGGCAGTTCCAGTACCCCCGAGGGCCAGCGGAAGGGCCGTCGCGGGGCCCCGGGCCAGCCTGCCAGCGGGTTCCAGGCCGGCAGCAGGGAGGAAGAATAGGCGAAGCCGAGTTCCGCCAGCACCACCGGCGCCCAGGCTGCCTGCGCGGTCAGGGAAAAGTATGGTGCCCGGAAGCCCAGCGGCGCGGCGCCGGTCAGGTCGGCCAGCCGGTCCCGCGCCGTGGCCAGGCCGGCGCGGAAGCTGGCCGGGCTCTCCTCGGCCAGCGGGCGGTGCGCATGGCCATGGGAGGCGACCTCATGGCCCCGCCCGGCGATTTCCCGCACCAGATCGGGTTCGCTGCGGGCCACGGCGTCCAGGATGAAGAAGGTTCCGCGCGAGCCACCGGCCTCCAGCAGGTCGAGCAGGCCGCGTGTGGGTCCCGTCGGCCCCGCTCCGCCGGCATGGGCCTCCACATCCACGGTGAAGGTGAAGAGGGCGGGCAGCGCGGCAAAGCAGCGCGCGGCGCGTGCCGCCGCCCTTGTTCGGCCGCTTTCGCATTGATAAGTGAAGGTTCCGGAACGGGTTGGCATGGCGGCTGCGATCGTCGGCGGACCTATCCCCGTCAAGGCCAAAATGCCAGGGGGAGGTTCCGGGGAGGCATTGTGACGCGCGGCGGGAGCCCGAGTTTGACGACCACCCTCTTCTTCGAAGCCGAGGTGGCACGCCTCATTGTCGAGGCGCTGCACCTTGAGACCCCGCCGGAGTCCATTGATCCGGAGGCGCCGCTGTTCGGTGAAGGTCTCGGCCTCGATTCGATCGACGCGCTCGAGATCGCGCTCGCCGTATCGCGCCGGTATGGCTTCCAGCTTCGTTCCGATGATGAGCGGAACCACCGCATCTTTGCCTCCCTGCGCGCGCTCGCCGCTCATATCGAGGCGCATCGGACCACCTGATGGCCATGCTGCCGCTGACCGCGCGCGGAATGGAGGAGGTGATCTTCCACCGCGGCGCGGCCCCGGTGACGACGGCGCGCTTCCTCGCCGAGGTGGCGGCACTGGCCGACCGGCTGCCGGCGGATGGCCCGGTGCTGAATTTCTGCGCTGATCGGTATCTGGCGCTGCTGGGCTTCGCCGCGGCGCTGTCGCGCGGGCATGTCACGCTGTTGTCCGCCGATCGTACCCCGCACCGCCTGGTCGAGATCGCGCGCGGGCATGGGGCGCGGTATGCGCTGTCCGAGATCGATGTCGCGCTTCCCCTGCCCGTGGTGCGCCCCGAGGTAGCTGCGGGCGGCCTTGTCACCAATCCGTTGATCCTGGCCGATTTCATCGGGGCCATCGCCTTCACCTCCGGCAGCACGGGGGAACCGCGGCCCCATGCGAAGCCATGGGGCGCGTTGGTCGCCGGGGCGTGGGGCGCGGCCGAAACCTTCGGCGTGACGGGCGGCACCAGCATCGTCGGCACCGTACCGGCGCAGCACATGTACGGCTTCGAGACGACCGTGATGCTGCCGCTCCAGGGTGGCGGCGCCGGGCATGCGGGGGATGTCTTCTATCCCACGGATATCGCGGCGGCGCTGGCGGGCCTGCCGGCGCCGCGGCTGCTCGTCACGACGCCCCTGCAACTGCGCGCCCTGCTGCGCAGTGGGGTCGAGCTGCCGGCGCTGGCGGGCATCGTCTCCGCCACCGCGCCGCTGTCGGATGCGCTGGCGGCCGAGGCGGAGGCTGCCTGGGGCGCGCCGGTGCGCGAGATCTATGGCGCGACCGAGGCGGGTTCCATCGCCTCCCGCCGGACGCTGGAGGGGCCGGGCTGGATGCCCTATCCCGGCATGGACTTCACCATCACCGAGGACGCCGCGAGCGTCGCGGTGCCCGGCTTGCCCGCCCCCGTGCCGCTGTCGGACCGGCTGGTCTGGGCGGGGGAGGGGCGCTTCCGGTTGGAAGGGCGGCTCGCCGACATGGTGAAGGTGGCGGGCAAGCGGGCTTCGCTGGCGGGGCTGACCCGCATCCTGACGGGCATCATGGGGGTGGAGGACGGGGTCTTCATCGCGCCGGACGACCTCGATGCGAATCCCCGGGCCAGGCTGGCGGCCGCGGTGGTGGCGCCGGGGCTGAGCGCGGAGGCCGTCATCGCCGCGCTGCGCGAGCAGGTGGAACCGGCCTTCCTGCCGCGGCCGGTGGTGATGCTGCCGGCCCTGCCGCGCGACGCGGTGGGGAAGGTATCGCGCAACGCCATCGCGGCATTGGCCTGGCGGCGATAGGAGGTAGCGGTCCCGTGGCATTCCCGGCAGTGTGGGCCGGCGTGTTTCGTATTTGCGAATGCGACTGATTTGCATCATAGGCTGACGACTCTACGACCCGCAAAGGGAGACCGACGGCGTGACCGAAGACCTGATGACCGCGACCCGACCCGCCGACGCACCCCCGCAACAGACATTCGGCACGGCGGGCGTCGCGCCGATGGAACGCCCGAGCCTCGTCACCCGCTTCTTCATGGCGGTGGTGGCCTGGGCGGAGCGGCTGAACCTGCGCCATTCGAAGGTCGGCAACCCGCCGGTTTATGACAACGCCACCTTCCCCTGGGCGCGGGAGATCGAGAAGGACTGGCACCTGATCCGGGCCGAACTCGACCCGCTGCTGCAGCGCCAGCAGGACCTGCCGAGCTTCCATGAACTGTCTTCCGACGTGAAGACGATCAGCACGGACAGCGCCTGGAAGACCTTCTTCCTCACGGGCTATGGCGCCTCCTCCGAGCGCAACATCGCCCAATGCCCGAACACCTGGCGCATCGTGCAGCGCATCCCGGGGCTGAAGACGGCGATGTTCTCGATCTTCGAGCCGGGCAAGCACCTGCCGGCGCATCGCGGGCCCTACAACGGCGTGCTGCGCCTGCATCTGGGGCTGATCGTGCCGGAAGCGGAGCCGGGCAAGCTTGCCATCCGCGTCGAGAACGAGATCTGCCACTGGCAGGAAGGCAAGGCGCTGATCTTCGACGACGCCTATGAGCACGAGGCGTGGAACCACACGGACAGGACGCGCGTGGTGCTGTTCGTCGACTTCGTGAAGCCGCTGGACTTCCCCGCCCGGCTGGTCAACTGGATGCTGCTGAACCTCGCGGTCTTCACGCCCTTCATCCGCGAGGGCATCGACAACCAGAAGGCCTGGGAGAAGCGCTTCTACGAACAGGCCGAGGCGCTGCGGAACCAGCGCGCCTGATACCAGCGGCCCGAGAACGACCGGCGCGGTTGGAATTGGAGGGGCGCCGCCCCTCCAAACCACCCCGCCAAATGATGGATCATTTGGAAAGCCGTCTTTTGGTGCCGTGCATGACAGGCCTTCCAGCCCCCCCCCGGCGCGCGTCCTGCGCAAGAGCGGGTCTTGTCGTCGATTCCGACAGGAGTGCCCGGCACCAAGTATCGGTTTCCAAAGGCCCTTCGGCCTTGGGTGGGGAGAGCCCGAGAGGGGCGACGCCCCTCTCGGTTTCACAGTTCAGGAAAATGAGCCGGCGGCATCAGGTCCTGTAGTCCGGCTCTTCCCGGTCGAGCACGCGGCGCCAGGCATCGAGATGCAGCCGGGCGTCGAGCTTCTCGCCCCAGGGGCCAGCGTGCTTGCGGCGCGCCGAATCCGGCAGCGTGTGCAGCTTCCGCCCGGTCTGCATGGCCGTCATCTGATACATCGTCGTGCGCTCGGCCATGTAGGTCTCGTCGAAGGCGTCGTGGATGGTGGGACCAACCACCGTGACGCCGTGACCGCGCATGACCATGATGGTCTTGTCGCCCATCAGCCGGGCGATGCGGTCGCCTTCCTCGTTGGAATGCACCGGGGCATCGCCCGACGCATCATAGACCACGCGGTCGTTCAGCAGCAGCGAGTTGTGGTGCGACAGTGGGAATTCCGCGTCCTCGATCATCGACAGCGCCGTCAGCCAGCGCGGATGGACGTGGATGACGCAGGTCGCGTCGGGGTTCGCCAGATGGATGCGGCAATGGATGTGGAAGGCGACCTTGCGCAGTTCCCCCGTGCCGCGGATCACCTTGCCGTCGAGGTTGCAGACGATGAGGTCGGAGGCGCGCAGTTCCTGGAACAGGAAGCCGCGCGGGTTGATGAGGAAGAGCGGCTCCTCGCTGTCGGGCAGCATCAGCGAATTGTGGTTGCCGATATGCTCGTTCCAGCCGAGGCGGGCGCCGATGCGGAAGACGGCCGCCATGTCGCAGCGCAGCGCCCATTCGCGTTCCTCGGCGCGGCTGTCGGTGAGGTTGCGGACGACGTTCGACATGGCGGGACCTCCGGCACGGGCGTGACGGAGGCAAAGGCTGGCACGATCGCGCCGTGCCCGCCAGCCACGGATTGACGCGCCGCAGCGTGGGGCGGAGGCTTCGCCGCGATCGCCCTGCGCTGGAGTTCTGCATGTCGTCGCCCCCGGAACTGCCCATCACCGGCTATCTCGACCGCTTCTCGCATCGGCCCGGCGAGCGCTTCACCGCCTTTGTCAGCGTGAAGGCGGGTGGCGAGGCGAGGGCGCGGCTGGTGCGGGTGATCTCCGGCGATCCCAATCCGGACGGACCCGGGCTGCGCTTCGAGGATCTGTCGCATCGCTTCGACGTGACCTTCGCGGGGCGGCACCAGCCGATCCGCATCGGATCGCATGCGGTGGTGCTGCGTGCGCCGCAGCGTGAGACGGGGCCGCTGACCTGGACCGCGCTGGTGCGGTTCGACGTGCTGCCACGCGCCGAGGCGGTGGTGATGGCGGAAGGCAATGTCGCGCTCTGCGTTTCGCCGGAAGGGGTGGTCGCGCGCATCGGCGACGCGGCGGTCGCGACCGAGCGCGCGGTCGCGCTGCGGGCCTGGCATCGGCTGTGGTGTTCGGCCGATCCGGGCACCGGGCGCGTCGCGGTCGGGTTCGTGCCGCTGGATGGGGGCGCGGAGGTGGTCGCGACCACGGTCGTGCCGAGGTTGCATCTGCCGGGCGGCGGCGGACGGCTGACCATTGCCGCGGATACGAGGGGTGAGCGCCACCTGACGGCGAAGGTCGAGGACCCCGCGCTGCTGGAAGGCTATCGCGACAGCTTCCCCCACCCCGAGGCGACGCTGGCCGCGCTGGACCCGATCGCCGGCTGGGATTTCTGCCGCGACATGCCGACGCAGCGCATCCTCGATGTCGGGGAGCAGCAGTGCGACGGGTATCTGGTGAACATCCCGACGCGGGCGATGGTCGGCGCCCGCTGGTCGGGGCGCGAGATGTGCTGGCGGCATGCGCCGGAAGACTACGCCGCGATCCATTTCCACGCCGACGATCTCGGCGATTGCGGCTGGCGGGCGGATTTCGCTTTCGACGTCCCGGCGGACATGCCTTCCGGCGCCTATGCGCTGCACCTGACCTGTGCGGAAGGCGAGGACTGGCTGCCGCTCTACGTCCTGCCGCCCAAGGGCGAGGCGCGCGCGCCGGTGGCCTTCCTCGCCTCGACCTTCACCTACCAGGCCTATGCCAACCACCAGCGCGGCAATGCCGATGCGGCCTACAAGGCGCGTGTCGCGGCCTGGGGCGCCTATCCGCACAATCCGGACGACTTCCCGATCTATGCGGGCTCCACCTACAACTTGCATCCGGATGGCAGCGGGGTGTCCTTCTCCTCCCGCCTGCGGCCTATCCTGACCATGCGGCCGGGATTCCTCACCTTCAACGACGCGCGGGGATCGGGGCTGCGGCACTATCCCGCGGATACGCATATCCTCGCCTGGCTGGAGGCGAAGGGCATCGACTTCGACGTCATCACGGACGAGGACCTGCACGAGGAAGGGCTCGACCTGCTGAAGCCCTATCGCGTGGTGATGACGGGTTCGCATCCCGAATACCACACGCTCCGCACGCTCGATGCGCTGCGCGACTATACGCGCGGGACGGGGCGGCTGATGTATCTCGGCGGCAATGGCTTCTACTGGCGCATCGCGGTGACGCAGACGCTGCCGGGCATGCTGGAACTGCGTCGTGCCGAGGGTGGCATCCGCGCCTGGGCAGCCGAACCGGGTGAATACTACCACCAGACGGACGGGGCCTATGGCGGGCTGTGGCGGCGCAACAGGCGGCCGCCACAGATGCTGGCAGGTGTCGGCTTCTCCGGCCAGGGCCTGTTCGAAGGCACGCATTACCGCCTGCTGCCGGAAGCGCGCGACCCGCGGCACGCCTGGATCTTCGAGGGCGTGGCGGGCGAGACCTTCGGCGACTATGGCCTGTCCGGTGGCGGCGCGGCAGGCTTCGAACTGGACCGCGCCGATCCCGCGCTCGGCACACCCGAAGGCACGGCGATCCTCGCGCGATCCGAGGATCCGCCGGCGTCCTTCGTCACCGTGCCGGAGGAGTTGTTGTCGCACGTCAAGACGGTGACCGGCGAAAGTCCCGATGCGCTGAAGCGCGCCGAGATCGTGTACTTCGACACCCCCGGCGGCGGTGCGGTCTTTGCCACCGGATCGATCACCTGGTGCGGCAGTCTGTGGCAGGATGGGGAATTCCAGGGCCCGGTGAGCCGAATCATGGAGAATGTGCTGCGCCGCTTCATGTCATGACCCGTTGACACATCGCCCGACGCATCGGACGCTTCCGGAAAATACGGGTGGGTCACGCATTTCTGGGGGATGGTGCTCATGAAGCGCTCTCGCATTGCGTTCTCGATCCTGGCGGCGGGCCTCGGCCTGCCCGTCGCGGCGCAGGCAGCGCCGTTCACCTGTCCGCAGCGCGGGGGCGACATCGTCTTCGGCCAGGAAGCCAACGTGAATTCGCTGGACCAGATGACGTCCAGCACCATCTCCACCCGCAACATCGCGATGAACATCTACGAATCGCTGATGACGCGGGACGAGAACAACCGCCCCATCCTCGAACTCGCCGAGAGCATGGAGGAGTCCGGCGACGGGCTGACCTACACCTTCAAGGTGCGGCAGGGCATCACCTTCCACAACGGCAAGCCTCTGACGTCCGCCGACGTCGTCGCGTCCTTCAACCGCTACAACCGCATCGGGTTGCAGCGTTCGACGCTGGACAACGTGGCCGGCTGGGAAGCGCCGGACCCGCAGACCTTCATCATCCGCATGAAGCAGGTGCAGCCCACCTTCATCGAGGCGCTGTCCAGCTTCTCCGTGCCGATCGTGGTCATTCCGTCGGAACACGAGAATGACGAGCGGCAGCAGCTCCGCACCGTCGGCACCGGACCCTTCCGGCTGCTGGAATTCGTCCCCGGCAGCCATGCGCGGCTCGGGCGTTATGACGGCTACAAGCCGAATACATCCTTTGAGCAGCGCACCGGCTTCGGCGGCTATCGCGTCGCCTGCGTGGACACTGTCACCTTCCGCATCGTGACCGAGGCCTCCGCCCGTGTCGCCGGCCTTGAGACCGGCGAGCTGCAGGCGGTCGAGGACGTGCCGACGCGTTCGCTCGACAGCCTCCGCCGCAACAGCGCCATCACCATCCTGCCGCTGCAGAACTGGTGGATCCAGATCGCACTGCCCAATACGGCACACCCGCCCACCGACAACCTCGCCTTCCGTCGTGCGGTGCAGGCCGCGATGGGCATGGAAGACATCATGGATGCGGCGACCGATGGCAATTACCGCCTGAATGTCGGCTTCCAGTATCCGAACCAGCCGAGCTTCACCGATGCGGGGCGCGAAACCTACAACATCAACGATCCGGCCCGCGCCCGCGCGCTGCTGCGGGAATCCGGGTATCGCGGCGAGCCGATCACCATCCTGACCAACCGCGACTATCCGCCGATGTACAATGCGGCGCTGGTCATGCAGCAGCAGCTTCGCGCGGTCGGCATCAACGCCAATCTCCGCGTGGTGGACTGGCCGACCTCGGTGCAGATGTCCCAGCGCGTGAACAGCAATGAATGGCACTTCTTCCATTCGGGCTGGGGCACGCAGCCGGCGCTCGGCGCGCTGGCGACGATGCAGTTCCTGGTCGCGCCCGGTGCCAATTACCGCCCGCGCGACGACAAGGACGATCCGGATGTGCTCGCCGCCTGGAACCGCATGAACAATGAACGCGCGCCCGAGGCACGGCAGCAGGCCTTCGCCGACATGCAGCGCCTGGTGCTGGAACGCGCCTATGCCTACCCCTTCGGGGCGCTGACCAAGGTGCAGGCGGTGCGGTCCAACGTGCAGGGCTACGTGCCCTTCAGGATCCCGCGCTTCTCCAACGTATGGATCCAGCGGTAGTCGCGTGGTCCGCGTCGCGGCCGGGCGCGTCCTGAGCGCGATCCCGGTCCTCGTCATCGTCAGCCTCATCACCTTCGGGCTGATGCGGCTGATCCCCGGCGATCCGGCGGCCGCGATCGCCGGCATTTCGGCCACGCCGGCGCAGATCGAGCAACTCCGCCAGGATCTCGGCCTCGACCAGCCAATCTGGATGCAGTTGCTGCATTACTACGAGGGGCTGGCGCGAGGTGATCTCGGGCGGTCGCTGCTGCTGGGCAAGGGCGTCTTCGCCGCCACGATGGAACGGCTGCCGGTGACCATCGGGCTGTCGCTCTATGCCCTGGTCTTCACCCTGCTGATCGGCATCGCGAGCGGCATCATCGCCGCCCTGCGGCAGAATTCCTGGCTTGACCAGGCGGCGATGATGTTCGCGATGATCGGGATCAGCGTACCGAACTTCTTCCTCGGCCTGCTGATGATCATCCTGTTCGCCGTGCATCTCGGCTGGCTGCCGTCCGGCGGCTACGTGCCGTTCAGCGACGATCCGTTCGGCTGGCTCAAGAGCCTCGCCATGCCGGCCTTCTCGCTGGCGCTGCTGCAGGCAGGGCTGCTCGCCCGCATCACGCGGTCGTCCATGCTGGAAGTGCTGCGCCAGGACTACATCCGTACCGCGCGCGCGAAGGGGCTGCCGCAGCGCAAGGTGGTGCTGAAGCATGCGCTGTCCAATGCGCTGATCCCGATCGTCACGGTGGTCGGCATCATCATCTCGCTCCTGCTGTCGGGCGCGGTGGTGACCGAAGCGCTGTTCTCCATCCCCGGCATGGGACAATTGCTGACCCAGGCGGTGCTGAACCGCGACTATCCGATGGTGCAAGGAGGCCTGCTGCTGGTGACGACCTTCCTCGTGCTGGTGAACATCACCGTCGATGTTCTCTACGCGGTGCTCGATCCGCGGGTGCGCTATGAGTAGCGAGGAAGCCGAAGGCATTGCGCTGAAGCGCGAACATCCGGCGCGCCTCGCGCTGCGCCGGCTGTTCCATCACAAGCTGTTCGTGACGGGGCTGCTGCTGTTCGGCGTGATCGCGATCATCGGCATCGCCGCGCCCTGGATCACCGATATCGACCCGCAGCGCCTGTCCATGCGCAACAAGTTCCTGCCCCCGAGCGAGACCTGGGTCTTCGGTACCGACAATTTCGGCCGCTCGCTCTGGTCGCGCACTGTCTGGGGGGCGCAGCTCTCGATGATCATCGGCGCCTCCGTCGTCGCGCTGAACGCGGTCTTCGGCACGCTGATCGGCGCGGCGGCGGGGTATTTCCGCAAGCTCGACAACGCGCTGATGCGGGTGAACGACGCGCTGATGGCCTTCCCGGCCATCCTGCTCGCCATCGCGGTGACGGCCGTGCTGGGGCCATCCACGCTGAACGTCATCCTGGCGCTGTCCATCGTCTACATCCCGCGCACGGCGCGCATCGTGCGCTCCTCCGTGATCGTGCTGCGGGAAATGGAATATGTGCAGGCCGCGGTCGCCGCCGGCGCGGGGCATTGGCGCATCCTGCGGCGTCACATCCTGCCCAACGCCATGGCGCCGATGATCGTCCAGCTCTCCTTCCTGTTCGCCTATGCGGTGCTGTCGGAAGCGACGCTCTCCTTCCTCGGCGTCGGCGCGGTGCCGCCCACGCCCACCTGGGGGAACATCATGGCGGAGGGCCGCGACTTCCTGCGCGAGGCCCCCTGGATCATCACCATCCCCGGCGTGATGCTGATGATCACGGTGATGGGTCTCAACCTTCTCGGCGACGGGCTGCGCGACGTGCTCGACCCACGACTCAGGATCCAGCAGTGAATCTTCTCGAGGTCCGCGGTCTCACCACCGCCTTCATGACCGGTCGTGGCGAGGTGAATGCCATCGAGGATGTCACCTTCACCCTGAAGGAAGGCGAGATCCTCGGCATCGTCGGCGAATCCGGGTCCGGCAAGTCGGTCACGGCGCTGACCATCATGGACCTGCTGCCGAGGCCGCCGGCGCGCGTCGCCGCCGGGGAGGTCATCTTCAACGGCCAGGACCTGACCCGGATGCCGGACCGCGACATGCGGCGCATCCGCGGCCCCGGTATCTCCATGATCTTCCAGGAGCCGATGACCTCGCTGAACCCGGTCTTCTCCATCGGCGACCAGATCATGGAGACGATCGCGGCCCATGAGCGCCTGTCGCAATCCGATCTGCGCAAGCGGGCGATCGACATGCTGGACAAGGTGGGGATCCCCTCGGCCTCGACGCGGCTTGACGACTATCCGCACCAGATGTCCGGCGGGCAGCGCCAGCGCGTGATGATCGCGATGGCGCTCGCCTGCAACCCGAAGCTGCTGATCGCGGACGAGCCCACCACCGCGCTCGACGTGACGATCCAGGCGCAGATTCTCGACCTGCTGATGGACCTGCGTGACGAATTCGGCATGGCCATCATGATCATCACCCACAATATGGGCGTGATCGCAGAGACGGCCGATCGCGTGATGGTCATGTATGCCGGCCGCGTCATCGAGGAAGCGCCGGTCGAGACCATCTTCGACCACCCGATGCATCCCTATACGCGGGGGCTGCTCGACTGCATCCCCTCGCTGACCGAGGACAAGCCGCGGCTGGTCGCCATTCCCGGCACGCTGCCGGAGCCGGCACGCCGGCCGCCCGGCTGTCGCTTCGGGCCGCGCTGTGCTCATGCACTGCCCGCCTGCTCGGCATCCATCCCGGTGCTTGAATCGCTGGAACCCGCTCACACCGCCGCCTGCTTCCGCGCGAGGGAACTCGCATGACCGCCTCGCTGATCGAAGCGACCGGGCTGTCCAAGCAATTCGAGGTCGGCGGCGGCGGCTTCTTCGGCCTGCGCAAGGCGACGTTGCTGAAGGCCGTGGATGACGTCTCCTTCACCATCAATGCCGGGGAGACGCTTGGCCTGGTCGGCGAATCCGGCTGCGGCAAATCGACGCTCGGCCGTCTTCTGCTGCGGCTGATCGAACCGACCGCCGGCGTCATCGCCTTTGACGGCAACGACATCACCCGTGTCGGGCGCATGGAGATGCGTTCCTTCCGTCGTTCCATGCAGATCATCTTCCAGGACCCCTATGGCGCGCTCAATCCGCGCATGTCGGTCGAGGACATCATCGCCGAGCCGCTGCTGATCCACGGCGCCCGCCCGGGCGCGGAGACCCGCGCCAAGGTCACGGCCATGCTGGAGAAAGTCGGTCTGCCGGTCCGCGCGCTCGATCGCTTCCCGCATGAATTCTCCGGCGGCCAGCGCCAGCGCATCGGCATTGCCCGCGCGCTGGTGCTGCATCCGCGCCTGATCGTCTGCGACGAGGCGGTCTCCGCCCTCGACGTCTCCGTCCAGGCGCAAATCGTGAACCTGCTGCAGGACCTGCAGCGGGAGATGGGGCTGACCTACCTCTTCATCGCGCACGATCTCTCCGTCGTGCGCCATATCTCCGACCGCGTCGCGGTGATGTATCTCGGCAAAGTGGTGGAGGTCGCGGAGAAGAAGACCATCTACGCTGCGCCGCTGCATCCCTACACCCAGGGGCTGATCGCCGCGGTGCCGGCGCAGCACCCCGCGCAGCGGTCGCGCGGCAAGCGGCAGCGCATCGTGGGCGACATCCCCTCCGCGCTGAACCCGCCCTCGGGTTGCCGGTTTCACACGCGCTGCCCGCATGTCATGCCCGTCTGCCGCGAAAGCGCGCCGGAACTGCGCGATGCGGCGGCCGGCCACCAGGTCGCCTGCCACCTGACCAGTTGAGGAACGCCATGGCCAAGTCCCGCCTCGTCCCCGAGGTCGATTTCACCAAGGACGGGAAGCAGACGGGCTTCATCCGCCTGTTCCACTCCACGCATGATTCCGCCTACGGCTTCATCCCGATCCCGATCGTGGTGGTGAAGAACGGGGACGGCCCGACGGCCTTCTTCTCCTCGGGCAATCATGGCGACGAGTACGAGGGCCAGATTGCGGTCACCAACCTGATCAAGTGGCTGCAGCCGGAGATGATCCGTGGCCGCGTCATCCTGCTGCCGATGGCGAATTTCCCGGCCGCGCTGGCGGGCCGGCGCGTCTCGCCGATCGACGACGTGAACATGAATCGCGTGTTCCCCGGCGATCCGGACGGCACCGTTACGCGTCAGATCGCGCATTTCATCGACAGCGAACTGATCCCGCTCGCCGATCTCGTCATCGACCTGCATTCGGGCGGATCGTCGCTGAACTACATCCCGACCGCGCTCGCCAAGCAGTCCGGCGATCCGGCGCTGTACCAGAAGCAACTCGCCGCGCTGCGGGCCTTTGGCGCGCCCTACACCTATATCCAGGGCGGCGCGCAGGGGCAGGGCGGGGATCAGACGCTGGGCTCCGGTGCGGATCGGCGCGGCGCCATCGCCCTCGGGACTGAACTCGGGGGCGCGGGGGCCGTGAACGCCTCGGGTCTCGCCATTGCCGAGCGCGGCCTGCGCAACCTGCTGGTTCATCTCGGCATCCTGGGGAAGGAACATTGGGTCGAACCGCCTGTGCCGACCCGCTTCCTCGATGTGCGGGGCCCCGAGATGTACATCTACGCCCCGGAGAACGGCGTCTTCGAACCCCTGGTTGAACTGGGCGATACGGTCATGCCCGGCACCCCGGCGGCCCGCATCCACTTCCCCGAGACGCCCTGGCTTCCGCCCGCCGAACTCGCCTTCAAGGCCGCCGGGATCGTCATGTGCAAGCGCATCCCCGCGCGGACCAAACGGGGGGACTGTTTGTTCCACCTGGCGGCCGACCTGTCTGCCTGAGCACTTGCCGCGCGCCCCCCGGGCGTGCTGAAGCCGCCCGGTGACGACCCGCCACGACACGGCCTTCGCCATCGGCCCGGACCACCCCGCCCTGCCTGGGCATTTCCCGGGCCGGCCGATCGTGCCTGGCGTGGTGCTGCTCGATCAGGTCATCGCCGCGGCGCGCGAGGCCTTCGGCCTCCCCGCGGTCACCGCCTTGCCGCGAGCGAAATTCGCTGCGCCGGTCTTGCCGGGCGAGACCGTCGATCTTGCGCTGACGCGTCTTGATCCGACGCGCGTCGGCTTCGTCTGCACCGTTGCCGGAAAGCCCGTGGCCAGCGGCGAGTGCCGGTTCGGTCCATGACCGAAGCCGCGGCCTGGACCCGCGTGCCCGAGCGCGGCGGCGGCACGGCGCTGCGGCTGATGGCGCGCATCGCGCTCGGCCTCGGCTGGCATGTCGGGCAGGCGCTGCTCTACCCGATCACCCTGTTCTTCCTCACCACCTCCCCTGCCGGGCAGAAGCGCGCGGTGCGGCGGTACCTGACGCGCGCGCTGGGGCGGGGGGCCACCTGGCGGGACCTCTGGCGGCTCTATTTCTGCTTCGCGTCCACCCTGCTCGACCGGGTCTTCCTGCTGTCCGGCCGTACCGCGGGCTATAAGGTCACCATCGAGGGCCTCGACCTGCTGCGCGACGCCGCCGTGGCCGGGCGGGGCGTGGTGATGCTCGGCGCGCATATGGGCTCCTTCGAGGCCCTGCGCGCCGTCACCGCCACCGATGCGCCGGTCGAGGTCCGCATGCTGATGCACGCCGCCCCCGGCGGCGCGGCCGATGCACTGTTCGACAGCCTCGACCCGGGCCGCGCGGAAGCGGTGATCCACCTCGGCCGGCCCGAAGCGATGCTCGCCACGCAGGAGGTGATCGAGCGCGGCGGCGTCGTCGGCCTGCTAGCCGACCGGGCGCCGCGCAGCGAACGCATGATTTCCGTGCCTTTCCTCGGCGCCGAGGCGCCTTTCCCCGGCGGGCCGATGACGCTGGCCGCGATCCTGAAGGCGCCCGTGGTGCTGGGTTTCGGCCTCTGGCTCGGCCCGCGCCGCTACCTGCTGCGCTTCGAACCGCTGGCGGAGGTCATCGACCTGCCCCGCGCAACGCGGGCCGAGGCACTGCGTTCCTGGCTCGGGCTCTATGCCGAGCGGCTGGGCGAGATCTGCCGCGCGCATCCCTACAATTGGTTCAACTTCTACGATTTCTGGCAGGACTCTCCGTGACGCGTCGCTTCTTCCTCGCCACCCTTCTGCTGCCCGTTATCGCCCATGCGCAGGACGCGATGGCCCCGGTGATGGCCGCCCTCGCCGCGGTGCGCGAGAGCCGCGCCACCTTCGTTGAGGAAAAGGACCTTCCCGAGCTCGAACGCCCGCTGGCCTCGCGCGGCATGCTCATCTGGCAGGCGCCGCAACGGCTCGAGAAGCGCACCATCGAACCGTTCGAGGAACGCCTGCTGGTCGATGGCGATCGCCTGTTGCTGGAAACGCGCGATCAGCACCAGGAACTCTCCCTCGACACCGCGCCGGAAATCCGCCCGTTGGTGGAGGCGATCCGCGCGACCCTGGCCGGCGATGCGGCGACACTGCGCCGTTACTACGACATTGCCTTTTCGGGTGACCTCACGCGCTGGCGCCTGGTGCTGACGCCACTTTCCACCCGTGTCCTGGCCGCGGTTCAACGCATTGCCATCGAAGGCGAAGGCGGAACGGTGCTGGTGGTGGAACGGCAGGGCCGGGACGGGAACAGCCGCATGGTCGTGACGCCGGTGCGATGATGGTGGCGGTCGCGACCGGAGAGGGGCTTTGCCCCTCTCCCGACCTCACCCCAGCAAAGGCCCGAGGCCTTTGCAAACCGTCACCTGGCGCTCTGCACTGCGTCCAGTCTGCCCTGGCCGCGCGGGCGTGGTGCTCGACGCCATCTGCGCGATGCCGGCTTCGTCGCCGCGAGCAACCTGCCGGCCAGGTGCCAAGTATTGGTTTCCAAAGGCCTTTCGGCCTTTGGTGGGGAGGGGTCCGGGGAGGGGCAAAGCCCTTCCCCGGCTCATCGTGGCCATATCCTCGCGCCCACGTCGCCGGGCCCCTGCGTTATGGCGCGCGCGCATCGCACCGATAGTCCCCATGCGCCGCTTCATCCCGCTGCTGCTCGTCCTTGCCGTCCTCAGCGCCGCTTTCCCGCTGGTGCTGCGCGCCGTCACGCTGACCACCGACATCACGGATTTCCTGCCTGACACGCGCTCCCCCGAGGCGACGCTGCTGCTGCGCGAATTGCGCGAGGGAGCGGCGACGCGGCTGCTCATCGCCGGTCTCGAGGGTGCGCCGGCATCCGAACTCGCCCGCCTGTCCCGGACCATGACGACAGCGCTGCAGGCGACGGGCGACTTTGCCCTGGTCGCCAACGGCGCGCCGCACATCGACGATGCGGAGGCGCGGCTGCTTTTCGCGCATCGCTATGCGCTGTCGTCGGCATCGGCGCCCGGGGGCTTCACCGAAGCCGCGCTGCGGGATGATTTCGTACGCCTGCTCGACGGCCTGCGGTCGTCGGCCGAACCCCTGCTGCGGCGCTTCGGCTTCGCCGATCCGACCGGGGCGTTTCTCGCCATGCTGCGCGACTGGTCCTCCGAGGCGCGCATCGCGACGGAGAACGGCGTCTGGATGGCGCCTGGCCCGCGCGCGCTGATCCTGGCGCAGACCCGGGCCGCGGGCCTCGATGCGCTCGCGCAGGCGCGTGCGGCCGACGCCTTCCGCGCCGCCTTCGCCGCCGCCGGCCCGCCACCCGGCGCGCGTCTGCTGCTCTCGGGGCCCGGCGTCTTTGCGGCGGAGGCAGCGCTCGCGGTGCGGGCCGATGTGAAGCTGGTCTCGACGCTGTCCTTCCTGCTGGTCGCGGCCTTCCTGTTCTGGCGGTATCGCTCGCCGATGATGCTGGCCGTGGTGGCGGTGCCGCTCGCGGCCGGCACGCTGGCGGGGCTGGTCGTGGTGGACCTCGCCTTCGGCCATGTGCATGGGGCGGCGCTGGGCTTCGGCATGACGATGCTCGGCGTCTGCGACGATTATCCAATCCTGCTGGTGACGAACCGCGCGCCCGGTGAATCCCTGCGCCAGACCGCCCGGCGCATCTGGCCGACACTGCGCCTGGCGGTGGCCGCGGCGGTGGCGGGGATGGTGCCGATGCTGGCCTCGGGCTTTCCGGGGCTGGCGCAGCTCGGGCTCTTCGCGGCGATGGGCCTGGCGGGGGCGGCGCTGACCACGCGTTTCCTGTTGCCGGCGCTGCTGCCGGCGGAGGGCCTGCCCGTCCGCCCGCTGCCGGAACGGGCCGCGCGCGCGCTGCTCCGCCTGCCGATGCGACGGATGCCCGTGCTGCTCGGCCTGGCCGCCGTCGTGCTTGGCCTGGCCCTCGCGGGCGGGCCGCGCCTGTCGGGCGATCTCGCCGATCTGAGCCCGGTGCCGGCGCCCGTGCGCGCGCTGGATGAGGAGTTGCGGGCCCAGATCGGCGCGCCGGATGTGCGGGTGCTGCTCTCCGTCACCGGCGCGACGGCGGAAGACGCCCTGCGAGCCGCCGAGACGGCGGCCGCGGCGCTGCTGGCCTCGGGCACCGTGACCGCGCTGGACCAACCCGCGCGCTACCTGCCCAGCACGGCGACGCAACGGGCGCGTGTCGCGGCGCTGCCGGACGAAGCGACCCTCGCCGGGCGGGTCGGTGCCGCGCGGGCCGGCCTGCCCTTCCGCGCGACGGCCTTCGCCTCCTTCCTGGAAGGCGTGGCCGAGGCGCGCCGCCTGCCGCCCCTGACGCCTGCCGATCTCGGCGGGCTTCCGACGCTGGCTGCCCGCCTTTCCCCGCTGCTGCGGCAGGAAGGCGATGGCTGGCGCGCCCTGATGCTGCCCCAGGGCGTTCATGACCTCGCGGCACTGCGGCAGGCCGCCACCGGCATCCCCGGCCTGCTGCTGGTGGACATCAAGGCCGAGACCGAGGCGCTGCTCGATCAGGGCATCGGCACGGCGTTGCGCTGGGGCGCGGTGGGGGGCCTGCTGGTGCTGGCCCTGCTCGGCGCCGGGCGCGGTATCGCGGGGGGGCTGCGCATCGCCTTCTCGCTCATCGGCGCGCTGCTGCTGACCTTCGCCATCCTGCATGCGCTGGGGGAGGCGATCACCATCTTCCACCTGACCTCGGCGCTCTTGCTGGCGGGTGTGGGCATGGACTATGCCCTCTTCGTCTCCCGGACCGGCCGGGAGGATGTCGAGGACGCCGCGCGGGCGCTCGGCGCCGTCATCACCTGCATGGTCACCACGCTGCTCACCTTCGGATTGCTCGCCCTGTGCCGCACGCCGGTACTGCATGCCACGGGGCTGACCGTCTGCATCGGCGTCGCCAGTGCCTTCCTGCTCGCCTGCGCCATGGCGCCGCGGCGCGAGGGGGTATGACGCCGCTGCGCATCACCGCCGTGACGGCAGCCAGCGCCATGGGGGTGGGGCTGGCGGCGATGCGTGACGCGCTGCGGACGCGGCACGGCGGTCTGCGGCCCTGCGACCTACCGGGGATGCCGGCGGATATCTGGATCGGCCGCGTGCCGGAAGCCGAGGCGATCGACCCGCCCGAGGGCCTTGCGGCCTTTGCCTGCCGCAACACGCGGCTTGCCGAGCTTGCCCTGCGGCAGGATGGCTTCGTCGCGGCGGTCGAACGGGCGCGGACGCAGTACGGCCCGGCGCGCATCGCCGTGGTGCTGGGGACCTCGACCTCCGGCATCGAGGCGACGGAACGCGCCTGGGCGCGACGCGGCGCGGATGGCGCGTTGCCGCCCTACGACTTCGCCCGCACCCACGACCTGCACGCGCTGCCACGCTACCTACGGGCTCGGTTGGGGCTGGACGGACCCTGCGTGTCCATTTCGACCGCCTGCACCTCCGGGGCGCGTTCCTTCCTCGACGCGGCGACGCTGATCGCGGCGGGGTTGGCCGATGCGGCGGTGGTGGGGGGGGCGGATACGCTGTGCGGGCTGACACTGCATGGCTTCGCCTCGCTGGAACTGCTCGCGCGCGGTGGCCCGACGCGGCCCTGCGCGGCGGATCGGGACGGCATCTCGATCGGGGAGGCCGCGGCCTTCGCGCTGATCGAACGCGCCGGGCCCTCGGATGCGGGGCGGATGGGCCTGTTGGGTGCCGGTGCCTCGGCCGATGGCCACCACATGTCGAGCCCGCACCCCGAAGGCCTCGGCGCATTGGCCGCGATCGAGGCCGCGCTGGCTGAGGCCGGCCTGGCGCCCGAGGCGATCGACTACGTGAACATGCATGGAACCGGCACGCGCGCCAACGACGCCATGGAGGACCGCGCCATCGCCCGTGTCTTCGGCGACGCGGTGCCCTGTTCCTCGACCAAGGGCTGGACCGGGCACACGCTCGGCGCCTCGGGTGCGCTGGAAGCGGTGATCAGCGCGATCTGCGTCGAGGAGGGGCTGATCCCCGGCTGCCTCGGCGTGGCGGCGGTCGATCCCGGCTTCGCCTCCGGCGTGGTGGTGGAGAACCGCGCCGCGCGGGTCGATCGGGTCCTGTCCAATTCCTTCGGCTTCGGCGGCAGCAACTGCGCCCTGGTGATCGGGCGCTTGCCGTGACCGCGCGGGCGGGGATCGCCGGGGTCGGCCTGCTCGGACCCGGATTGGCGGGTTGGGCGGCATCCGCGCCGGTCCTCGCCGGCACGGCGGCCCATGAACCCGGCCCGTTCGTGCCGCCCGTGCCCGCCCTGCTGCCGGCCACCGAGCGACGCCGCACCGGGCCTTCGGTGCGCCTGGCGCTGGCCGTCGCGGCCGAGGCCGTGCAGGAGAGCGGCCTCACCCCGGAATCCCTCGATTCCGTCTTCGCCAGCTCCAATGGCGAGGCGCAGGTGATCGTCTCGATCCTCGATGCGCTGCACGCCCCGGACGGGGCGATCTCGCCGACGCAGTTCCACAACTCGGTGCACAACGCCGCCGCAGGCTATTGGGGAATCGCGGCCGGGTCGGGACGGCCCTCGGTGAGCCTTGGTGGGCATGATTTCGTCTTCGCGACCGGGCTGATGCTGGCGGTGGCGCAGGTCGCGGCGCGGCGGGCTCCGGTGCTGTTCGTGGCGCATGACGTGCCGCTGCCGCCACCCCTGACCGCGCTGCGCCCCGGGGCGGACTCCTGCGCCATGGCGCTGGTGCTCGTGCCGGGGGAGGGGGCGCTGGGGAGCCTGTCCGTCGCCTATGGCGCCGGGGCCGTGGCCACAGAACCGGCCCTGCCGGCGTCGCTGGCGGCGCTGCGCGCGGGCAATCCCGTGGCGCGCGGCTTGCCGCTGCTTGCCGCGCTCGCTGCCCGGCGCGCGGCTGCGCTGCGGTTCGCCCTGCCGGAGGCGGCGGGGCTCGACGTCAGCGTCGCGCCATGACCGCCCTGCCGGCGAGCCGCGGGGCCATCGCCCGGCTGGTGCCGCACCAGGGCGCGATGTGTCTGCTGGACCGCGTGGAATCCTGTGGCGCCGAGGGCATCGCCTGCCTTGCGAGCAGCCATCGCGATGCGGGCAACCCGCTGTGGCGCGGCGGGATGCTGCCCGCCATCTGCGGGCTCGAATATGCGCTGCAGGCCATGGCCCTGCATGGCGCGCTGACCGACGGCGCGGCGCAGGGGATGGGCTTCCTCGCCGGGCTGTCCGGGGTGAGCCTGGCCGCCGAGCGGCTGGACACGGTTGCGGGGCCGCTGCACATCGCCGCGACGGCGCTGGCGCGCGAAAGCCGTGGCTTCATCTATGGCTTCACGGTCAGCGGGGACGGGCAGCCCCTGCTGTCCGGGCGCGGGACGGTGGTGCTGGCATGACGCGATCCCTGGGCATCCTGCTCGAATCCGGTGGCCATGCGCGCGGGCATTATGCGCTGGTCGTCGCGGCCGGCGCGGCGGCGCTGGGGCGGGATGTCACCCTGTTCGCGACCAACCAGGGCTGCCTGCTGCTGGCCGAGCCGTGCCCACTGTTGGCCGACCCGCGCGAGGCGCAGGTCACGGCGAACGGCGTGGCGGGTGTCGCGACGCTCCTCGAAGCCTGTGCCGAGCTTGGCGTGCGGCGCATCGTCTGCGAAGCCGGGCTGAAGGCGGAAGGGCTCGCGGGCCTCGCCTTGGCACCAGGCGTGGAGGTGGCCGGCATCGCCTCCTTCCTTGCGGCGGTGGGCGACGGGCAGATCGTGAGCCTGTAGGGCGCGGGGCGGGCTGGGGCCTCGATCCGCGGCCAGCGGCCTCCCCGGTCCTGTCAGCCTGACGCCGCCAGCATCCCGGCGTCGAAATGCTCCAGCTCGACGCCGTGCAGCGAGGTCCCGACCACCCGGCATTCCCGCACGATCGTCGTGCCGCGATGCAGAGCCAGGCGCAGGCAATCCCCGGCCCGGAGCCCGGCAACGCCGCCGATGACGGCCCGCGTCGCGGTCAGCATTCGCAGCACGGCTTCCTGTCGGCGCCAGCCGATGAGGACCGTGCAGGCCTCGTTGAAATCGAAGGCGAGGGCCGCCGGGGCGCCGGCCTCGGCCGCGGAGAGGGTTGCACGCGCCGAGCTCAGCGCCTCGACGGACGGCATCGTGGTCATCTGGGGCCTCCTGCCACCGCGAATCCGGCGCCTGGCGCCGCTGGGGCGAAAAAGTCGCGCAGGGGGTATGAAGAAAGCCCTTCCGGATCGCGTTTTTCCGGAGCGGATCGCCGCAGTCGCCCGGCGCGGCGCTTGACCCGGTCACGCCCGGGAGGGGACAGAGGGAGGATGACGACCGTGTACCGCCCCGGATTCGTTGCGCTCCTGCTGCTTGGTGCCGTGCCGGCCGCCGCGCAATCCACCCTTGGCGGGGCCGGCAGCCTGCCGCCGCCACAGCGGCCGGGTGCCGCGCCGCCCGCGGCCACC
>JAYRJZ010000105.1:0-18608 GCA_041906015.1 Roseomonas sp. | reverse complement strand
CCGGCCACCCACGTCAGTATCCTGGAATGGGAGGCCGGGCGGGGGTGCGGGCCGGTGCCGGCATCCAGAATGCGCCGGATGGCGCATTCTGGAGCGGGCTCTGAGCCTCAGCGCGGCGCCTCGGCGACCTGGCGGTCTTCGAGGCAGGCGGTCTGGGTCAGCCAGGGCCACGGATTGACCGGCCGGCCGGCGACGCGCAGTTCGATGTGCAGATGCGCCCCGGTGGTCCGCCCCGTACGCCCGACCGCACCGATCGCGCCATTCGGCCCGATCATCGCCCCCGGCACCACGCCGGGCGCGATGCGCGACAGATGCGCATAGCGCGCGACCGTTCCATCCACATGCTCGATGTCGACGATGAGGCCATAGGCGTAGTAGCGCCCGGCATAGACGACGCGCCCCGCGCGCGCCGCCTGGATCGGCGCGCCATAGGGCGCGCGGATGTCCACCCCCGGATGGAAGCCGCGCCCACGATAGCCGAAGCCCGAGGAGTATTCGCCGGCGACCGGCAGGATACCGTCGCAAGCCCCGGCCGAGGCGGCCCGGGGCGCGACCGCAATGGCGGCGACACAGGCCGCACCCAACCCGGCGACGATGGACATGACTCGGGATAGGCGCGTCTTGCGCATGCGGGGGGATTCTCCCTGTTGTGAAGCCTGGGGCCATAGACCGTGCCCCAGGTCACAGCGTCAACCCGAGGGGGATTGAAATCGGGGTAATGTGCGATTCCGGAACGTACCGCCTTCGCGACGGGCCTCAATATCCCTGGCGTTGGCGCCAGTCCCAGGGCGGTTCGACACGCCCGGCCCAGATGCCGCGGCGATGCGCCCGCGCCTCATTCTCCTGCGGCACGTAGTCCATGGAGTAGCGCCGGTAGGCCATGGCCCAGCCGGCGGCGACCATGGCCGCGGCGATGTCCTGGCCCTCGGCGTTCACGCAGCGCACCACGCGCCGCTGATAGCGGTCGGTGTCGAGCACCTCGCAGCTCAGCGTCCCGCCGCCGAGGATGCGCCCCAGCGCGGCGCGTGCCTGTTCCCCGCAATGGTACCCGCCACCGCCGCTGCGCTCGCAAAGCTGGCCCATCTCGGGCGCGTCGATGCCGCTCAGCCGGAGGCGCTCGCCGCCATGCGCGATGGTGTCGCCATCGACCACCGCGGCGCGCACCGCGAAGGCGGCGGAGCCGCGCGACGGCGCCTCCGTGCCGCCGCCATAGATCACCCGAGGCAGCGCCGCGCGGGCAGGATTCGCCGGCGGAACGTCCGGCGTGGGCCGTGGCATCTCGATGCGGTGGGGCGCCGGCGCTTCGCGGAAGCGGTCCTGCAGGACCAGCCAACCCAGGATGACCCCGAGCGACGGCACCAGTGCCCCGGGCAGCAGCATGGCCAGGCGGCGGCGCCAGCGACCGCGGCGCGGCACCGCGCGCGCCGCCCGGTCCGCCGCGCGCAGCGCGTCACGCAGCTCGGGCGGCAGGCCGGATCGGCGGCGGAACATGGCAGGTCAGGGTGCGGGCCATGCCCGCTTCTGCCGGCGCCGCCGATTCGGGGTCAATCGGCGCGGATGTTGTTGTCGCGCACCACCGCGCTCCACTTGGCCACTTCCCGCTGCACGAAGGTGCCCAGCGTGTCCGGGTCGGACATGATGAGGCGCGCCTGCTGCGTCTCCTCCATGGTGCGGCGCACCTGCGGGTCCTGCAGCGATTCCTTCAGCGCCGCATTCATCCGCAGCACCGCGTCGCGCGGCGTGCCGTGCGGGGCGAAGACGCCCCACCAGGCCTCGGCCTCGAGGCCCTGGAAGCCGGCCTCGGCGGCCGTGGGCAGGTCGGACAGGGCCGGCAGGCGCTCGGCCCCGAACTGCGCGAAGATACGCAGCGTACCGCCGCGCACATGCGGGTTCACCACGGCGGCCGAGCCGATCATCATGTCGGTGTGCCCGGCGACCGTGTCGTTCACCGCGAGGCCACCGCTGCGATAGGGCAGATGCGTCATGCGCGTGCCGGTCTTGTTCTGCAGCAGCACCATCGTCAGGTGCCCGATCGTGCCATTGCCGGTGGAGGCGAAGGAAACGCCATCCGGCTGCGCCTTCGCCGCGTCCACGACCTGGCCGAGGCCGCGATATGGCTTGTCCGGCTTGCAGGCGAGCACATAGGGCGCGCCGCCGATCAGCATCACCGGATCGAGGTCCTTCGCCGGGTCGAAGGGAAGCTGCGAGCCCAGCAGCGCCGCGAGCGTCGCGTGGCTATCGAAGGTCAGCAGCCAAGTCTGGCCATCCGGGCGGGCCTTGGCGACAGCATCGGTGCCGATGGACCCCGCCGCACCGCCGCGATTGTCCACCACGACCGGCACGCCAAGGCGCTGCGTCAGTCCGGGCGAGACCAGCCGGGCCACCGCGTCGGTCGACCCGCCCGGGGCAAAGGGAACGACGATGCGAATGGCGTTGCTCTGGGCACGCACGACAGGCGCGGCGAGCGTCGCGGCGGTGGCCAGGGCCATGCGGCGGGTAAATCGGATCATGCTGTTTCCTCCCGTTGCGATGCGTTGGCCCATTGATGGCCGCAACGGGCCGGAGCGACAAGCGCCCGGGCGTGCCGGCGTCAGCAATAGGCGCTGCCGCGCGCCTCCCCGGCCGACACGATGTCCGCGACATCCTGCACCGCCTCGGCGAAGGCCATGGCCCTGGGCATGATCGTGCCCGCCGCCTGGGGGAGATGCCGCGCGAGGCGGGCCTCGAGCGCCTGGCAGGCCGGCAGCAGCATCGCCGTCTCCCGCGCCAGCATCGCGACCGCCGCGCGCGCCGCGGGCTCACCATGGGGTGCATCCGGACCCATCGCGCGGCCGCGCGGGCGGTCGAGTTCGCGATAGGCCGGGACGCCAAGCGCACGGCAGAGATCGTGCAGGCAGACAGGCCCGCCATCGGCCTCGAACAGCGGCCGCAGCCAGAGCGGCCGCATCGCGCTGCCGAGCCCGTCGCGGCCGAAGAGCCCGACGATCGGATATTCGCGATCCTCCCACTCATTGCCCTCGGCGACCTCGGCGGGCGGCAGCGCCTCCGGATAGCCGGCCGCCCAATAGCGGTCGCAAAGCCCGGTCAGCACATCGAGGCCGAGGACGAAGCCGCCGACCCCATGCAGCCGCGCCAGGGCCTCGGCGAGCCAGCACGCGACGTCGAAATCGCGGCTCTGCGCGAAGCAGGCGAGCGAGGCCTCGATGACCTGGTGCCAATGCCCGGGCACGGCGCCGCGCCGCCATGGGTCTCCGGACTGGCCGTCGGCGCGCTCCGCGGCCCGGGCCTCGCTGCGGGCGCAGCGCAGGCGCCGGAACGGTGCGTCCAGGCCGAAATCGTCCCGCAGATCGCGACCGGCGCCGCCCCGCGTCCCCGGGATCGGCCGCAGCAACGCCCTTGCATCGAGAACCAGACCGCGCATGGCCCGCCCTCCCTCATCCCTCGCCATCGGGCCGTCCGGCCGCCGGCTGTCCGCCTCAGCCTGCAATGGCCTTCGCGGCGTGGCGCTGAAGGGCTTCGCAGCGGGGTAAGGGCGTGTCCGGGCGTGGCGCCGGACCGGCGCTCAGGCCGGCACCCAGTCCGGCACGGGCATGGCGCGATAGGCATCGCGCAGGCTGTTCGACCAGCCTTCGCGCACCGAGCGGAAATAGGGCTCGTCCTCGGTGATGCGCTTGCGCAGCGTCGCGCAGCAGCCGCCCTCCCGATACACCAGCAGGTCGAGCGGCATGCCGACGGTGAGGTTCGAGCGCAGCGTGGAATCCATGCTGATCAGCGCGAGCTTCACGCCATCGACCAGCGTCGTGTCCGGCGTGACCACGCGGTCGAGGATGGGCTTGCCGTATTTGTGCTCGCCGATCTGGAGGAAGGGCGTGTCGGGCGTGGCCTCGATGAAGTTGCCGGCGGCGTAGATCATGAACAGGCGCATCGGCTGCCCGGTGATCTGCCCGCCGAGCAGCAGCGCCACGTCGAAGCCGATGCCCTGGGCGCGCAGGGAGGGGCCGTCGGCCTCGAACACCGCGCGCACCGCGGCACCAACGAGTTGCGCGGCGCGGAACATGGTGGGGACGTCGTGCAGGGTGTGGCGTTCGCCGTCGAGCCAGATGCCTTCCTGCAGCCGCGACCAGACCTGCTGGCTGATGGCGAGGTTGCCGGAGGAGAGCATGGCGATCATGCGTTCGCCGTGGACTTCCTCGACATGCATCTTCGAGAAGGTCGAGATGTGATCGACCCCGGCATTGGTGCGGGTGTCGGACAGCAGCACGAGCCCCTGGTTGAGATAGAGCCCGACGCAATAGGTCATGACGAGTGCCTCCGCTGACGCGGAAAGACGGCGATCAGGGCCGGCGCGTCAAGCCCGAGGAGCCCGCCGCCCCCAACGCGCCCGTGCACGACGCGAAAGCCAAGCCGGCGGATGCCGGCGCCGGCGATTGAGGCAAGCAAGGACTCTCCATCTCCAGGCCTTTCAGGCCTGGAGATAGAAATCCTGGATCTGGCGGCCGAGTTCGAGGTTGCGGTCGATCGTCGCGGTCAGGAAGTTGTGCAGCCCGGCATCCATGATGTCGTCGATGCGGCCGAAGCGCAGCCTTGCGTGCATCTCGCCAGCCAGGCGATGGCATTCGCCGCGCCGCCCCCCATGGGCCGTTGCGATGCCTTCCAGCGTTTCCTCGATGCGCGCGTAGCAGGCGACGACCGAGCGCGGCAGTTCCGGGCGCAGGATCAGCAGTTCCGCGATGCGCCGCGGGTCGAGCCGCGCATGATAGACCCAGTGGTAGGCACGCAGCGCGGAGACCGAACGCAGGATCGCCTGCCACTGCACGAAGGCGACAGTGCCGCCCTCCTCCGCGCCCATCAGCGCGTGATGGTGCACGTCAAGCACGCGCGCGGTGTTGTCCGCCCGCTCGCACATGGTCCCGAGCCGCACGAAGCTCCATGCCTCGTCGCGCAGCATCGTGTCGGCATAGGCGCCGTTGAACAGGATGGTGCGCGACTTCACCCAGTCGAGGAAGGCCGGCAGGTTGTCCGGGGCGAAGGTGTCCTCGGTGCTGCGGCGACCTTCGGACCAGGTCTCGTTCACCGCCTCCCACATGTCGGTCGTCAGCGCGATGCGGACGGTGCGGGCATTCTGCCGCGCCGCCTCGATGCAGGAGAGGATGGAGGAAGGATTGGCGCGTTCGGCCGTGAGGTATCGGACCACCGCCTCGGGCGTCAGCGCCTCGCCCGTCTCGGCGAAGCCCGCGGCGCAGCCCGAGGCGACGAGCAGCCCGCGCCAGGCATGGTCGCGCCGGGCGACGGCGCCGGTCGCGCTCGTCAGGCGCAGCGCGACCTGCAGGCCCCGGGCATTGTTGCCGGCACGCTCCATGTAGCGGCCGAGCCAGTAGAGGCTGTCGGCGGTACGGCTCAGCATTGCGACTGACTCTGCGTGACGGCTTCGGGTTTCAGGATGTCGGCCGGATCGTCTTCCAGCACCCAGGTGTCCTTGGTGCCGCCGCCCTGGGAGGAATTCACCACCAGCGAACCCTCGCGCAGCGCGACGCGGGTCAGGCCGCCGGGGACGACCCGCACCTCCTTGCCGCAGAGCAGGAAGGGACGCAGATCGACGTGGCGCGGCGCGATGCCCTTTTCCACCAGCGTCGGCACGGTGGACAGCGCGAGGGTCGGCTGGGCGATGTATTCGGCCGGCTTCGCCTTGATGCGCGCGGCGAATTCGGCGCGCTGCTCGGCGGTGGAATGGGGCCCCACCAGCATGCCGTAGCCGCCCGAGCCATGGGTCAGCTTCACCACCAGCTCCTCGAGATGGTCGAGGACATAGGCCCGGTCCTCGTCCCGTTCGCAAAGGTAGGTGGGCACGTTGGACAGCGTCGGCTCCTCGCCGAGGTAGAAGCGCACCATCTCCGGCACATAGGGATAGATCGCCTTGTCGTCGGCGATGCCCGCGCCGGGCGCGTTGGCGAGCGCGACATTGCCCGCCTTGTAGGCCGCCATGAGGCCCGGGACGCCGAGCACACTCTCGGGACGGAAAACCTGCGGGTCGAGATAGTCGTCGTCGATGCGGCGATAGATCACGTCCACGCGCTGCGGGCCCGTGGTCGTCTTCATGTAGACGATGTCGTCCTTCACGAAGAGGTCGGGACCTTCGACCACCTCCACGCCCATCTCGTCGGCGAGGAAGCAATGCTCGTAATAGGCGCTGTTGAAGGAACCGGGCGTGAGGATCGCGACGCGCGGCGTGCCTGGGCAGTTGGGGGGCGCGACCGATTTCAGCGTCTCCAGCAACTCCTCGGGGTAGTGGCCGACCGGGGCGATGTGGTGCCGCGCGAACAGGCCCGGGAAGAGGCGCAGCATCGCCTCCCGTCCCTCCAGCATGTAGGAAACGCCGGAGGGCGTGCGGCAATTGTCTTCCAGCACCCAGAAATCGTTCGGCCCGGTCCGCACCACGTCGATGCCGGCGATGTGGGTATAGACGCCGCCCGGCGGGACGAAGCCCTTCATCTCGGGGCGAAAGGCCTCGTTCTCATTGACCAGCGCGGCGGGGATCTTGCCGGCCTGCACGATCTCCTGCTTGCCGTAGACATCGAGCAGGAAGAGGTTCAGCGCCTTCACCCGCTGCAGCAGCCCGCGGGACAGGTTGTCCCATTCGGCCCGCGCGATGATGCGGGGGATGATGTCAAAGGGGATCAGCCGTTCCGGATCCCCGCCCTCGCCATAGACGGCGAAGGTGATGCCGATGCGCTTGAACAGCAGCTCGGCCTCGTGTCGTCGTCGTTCCAGCGATTCGCGGGGGGTGGCCGCGAGCCACCGGGCGATCTCCGCATAGGGTCCGCGAATCTGGCCATCGGCCATCATCTCGTCGAAGGCAGGAATGATCCTCGTCACCAGCGCAAAGTCCTCCGGTGCCCAGCCTTGCCGGGCCGAGGGGGCCCGCGCAAGCCCGTGATGATGACGCCACCGCACAATCGTGACGCGTTTGCCCAGGAAGCGGGCTTCGCCTGCCCTGGGATGGGCAGGCGCCGGCCCCGCCCCTATCCTCCCGGCAACCATCTGCGGGAGCCAGGATTGATGACCGAGGAAACGACTACCCCCAGCACCGCGGCCGACGCCATCGCGGCCGCCTTTGCCGGTGCAGGCACGCAGCGGATCTATGGCGTGCCGGGGGGCGGATCGAGCCTCGACCTGATCGCGGCGGCCAAGGCCCAGGGGCTCGACTTCGTGCTGGCGCGCCACGAGACCTCCGCGGTGATCATGGCCGCGACCGAGGCCGAACTCGCCCGCACACCCGGCGTCGCGCTGTGCACGCGGGGGCCTGGCGTCGGCAATGCGGCGAACGGCATGGCGCATGCGGCACTCGACCGCGCGCCCGTGGTGCTGCTGGCCGATGGCTTCGCGCCCGCCGAGCGGGCCTTCGCCACGCATCAGTATTTCGACCATGCGGCGATGCTCGCTCCCGTGACCAAGGCGCAGCTTTCCGTCGGCCAGATGGCGGCGGGCGAGGCGGCGACGCGGGCGATCGACGCCGTGCTCGCCGAACCACGCGGAGCGGCCCTGATCGAATTGTCCGGCAGCGCGGCACGCCAGCCCGCCTCCCTGCCGGCAGCGGCCGCTCCACCCGCCCTGCCCGCCCCCGACGCGGCCGCCGTCGCCACGGCGCGGCGGGTGCTGGCCGCCGCGAAGCGCCCGGTGGTGGTCGCTGGGCTGGAAGCGGTGGATGCCGCGCCCGAATTGCGCGCGCTGGTCGCCGCGCTCGGCTGCCCGGCGCTCGTCACCTACAAGGCCAAGGGCGTCATCGCCGATGCCGACCCGCATTTCGCCGGCATCTTCACCTGCGGCGCGGCGGAAGGCCCGGTGCTCGACCAGGCCGATGCGATCGTCATGATCGGTGCCGATCCTGTGGAGTTCATCCCCAAGCCCTGGCGCTGGCCGGTACCGGTCATCGAGGTCGCGACGGCGCCGCGCGCCCTGCCCTATGCCGTGCCGGCCGCCGCGCTGTCGGGCGCGGTGGCGGCGGCGCTCGCGGCGCTGACGGCAGGCGCGACACGCTCCGCCTGGGATGCCGCGACCATCGCGACGCTGCGCGACGGATGGCTGCAGGCGCTCGCCAACGACCCGCGCCGCGGTGCGGGCATCGGCCCGCAGCGGGTGGTGCAGATCGTCCAGGCCGCCTGCCGCCAGGCGGGCTTCGACCCGCGCGCCGCGGTGGATGCCGGGGCGCACATGTTCCCCGCCACCACCTTCTGGCAATGCGAGCGGCCGGGCGACCTGCTGATCTCGAACGGGCTCGCCACCATGGGCTTCGCGCTGCCGGCGGCGATCGCGGCCGCGCTGCATGACCCGGCGCGTGGCGCGCTTGCCTTCACCGGCGATGGCGGGCTGCTGATGGGCCTCGGTGAATTGGCCACCGCGGCGGTGCTGGGTGTGAGGTTGGTCGTCGTCGCCTTCAACGACGCCACGCTATCGCTCATCGACATCAAGAAGGAATCGCGTGACCTGCCGGATGGCGCGCTGGGCTGGCCGCGCGCCGACCTGGCCGCGGCGATGCGCGCGATGGGCGGCGTGGGGCTGAGCGCATGCACGGAAGCGGAACTGGCGGAAGCGATGGCGACGGCCGCGGCGGCGTCCGGGCCGGTGCTGATCGACGTGGCGGTGGATCCGTCCGGCTATCCGGCGCAGATCAAGGCGCTGCGCGGCTGACGCGGCGGCGCGGGCTGTTCGTCCTGCCCGCGCTGATGCTGCCCGCGGGGGCCGCCCGGGCGCTGGACGACGCGGCCGCGACGCGCGCTCTGTTCGCCGGGACAGAGGATGGGCGCCGGGGCGCGTCCATGGCCTGTTCCGGCGTCGGCGCCTGGGGGCCGGAAGCCGAGGGCTTGTCGGTCGTGGTCGTGCCGGATGACGGCGTCCTGCGCATCGCCCTGCTGCGCGACGGCACGAATGGCGAACCGGACGTCGTCGCCGGCCCGGTGGCGGTCGAGCCCATCACCATCGACCCGCTCTGGTCCTGCCTGCTGGATGTGGACCGGCTGGCGCCGCTCGCTGGGCGCCCGGTCATCGCGGTGCGGATCCGCAACGCCTATACCTCGACGGGGCGCAGCACCTCGACCGAGGCGCTGCACCTGCTGCTGCGGGACGGCACGGCGCTGCGACCGATCTTCGGCAGCCTGCTCGCCGCCGCGCATAGCGAGGATACCGGGCGAGGACGGCGCAGCAGTTGGCAGCGGCGCTGGGTCGTGGTGCCGGTCGGCCGGGGCCGCGACGACATGCCCGACCTGGAAGTGCGGGACCGCCGCAACAACGCGGCGGTCAGCCGGCACCGCTGGGATGGCACCGGCTACCAGCCACCGGTCTTCGACCGCGCGCCGCCGCTCAGGCCAGGGTGAGAGCGCGGCGGCCCATCGGTGCGACGGGAAGACCGGAGAGGGGCGCCGCCCCTCTCCGGACCTCACCCCGCCAGGCCATTGTATGGCCTGGACCGCCGGCACCCGGCGCCCGGCACCGCAGCCAGGACGAGGACCGAAGCCAGCCCTTGCGCACGACACGCGTTGAGCGGGCAGCAACGCCAGTTCCGCCCAACGCCAAAAGACGGCTTTCCAAATGATCCGTCATTTGGCGGGGTGGTTTGGAGGGGCAGCGCCCCTCCAACCTTCGTCCGCACCGGGCGATGCTGCGAACCGGAGACACTCCGATGCCCTACGAGCAATCCATCACCTTCCTCTACACCGACGACATCGAGCGCCTCGCGGCCTTCTATCGCGATGTGATGGAGCTGGAGCCGGTACTGGAACAGCCCGCCGCGCGCATCTTCCGCTGGACGCCGAGTTCCTTCCTCGGCGTCTGCGACATCGCGGAACGGCCGCGCGGCACGAAGGGCATGATGCTGACCTTCCTTGTCGAAGATGCGCGCGCCTGTTGCGAGAAGCTGGCGGCGAAGGGCGTCGTCTTCGACCCGCCGCTCGCCCTGCGCGGTGGCGGAACATTGCTCTCCGCCTTCTTCCGCGATCCGGAGGGCTATGTGCTGGAGATCCAGGAATTCCTCGATCCGCGCTGGCCCTATCCGGGCGGGCGGAAGCCGCGGGGCGCGTGACCCCGCGGCGACGCGTCACAGCGTCGGCACGCGCGCGTGCCAGTCGGTGTCGCGCTGGTAGGCATCGGCGACTTTCAGCGCGCTGCCTTCCCCGAAGGGCCGCGCCGAGAGCTGCATGCCGATCGGCAGGCCGCGATCGTCGAAGCCGATCGGCACGCTGACCGTCGGCAGCGCCAGGTAGTTCAGCACCCGCGTATTGGCCGAGATGACCATGTGCCGCGCCCAGTTCGCCTCGGGGTCCTTGTCGATGTCGGTCTCGGCGAGGGTCGGCACACGTTGGCGCAGCGTGGGCGAGGCGACGATGTCGTAGCCGCTCATCGCCTCCCTGCAGAATTGCCGCAGCAGCGGACCACGGCGCGACAGCGCCTCCAGGTAGTAGTGCCCCGGGATCGCATAGCCGCCGAACAGCCGGCCCGAGAGATGAATGGCGTAGTCGCCCGGATGTTCCCGCATCCAATTGGCGTGGATGGTGGCCCCTTCCACGCGGCTGACCACGGCGGTGTAGGTGCCGACGGCCAGGAGCGAGGGGGCGGAGACGTAGTCCACCGTCGCGCCGCGCGCCTTCAGAACGGCGAGCGCCGCCTCGAAGGTCTTGACCACGATCGCGTCGGCGCCGTCGAAGAACCATTCGCGCGGCACGGCGATGCGCAGGCCCTTCACGTCGCCGGTCAGCGCGGCCTCGTAGTCCGGCACGGCTTCCGGCGCGGCGGTCTGGTCGATGCCGTCGGCGCCCGCGATCACGCTCATCACGCGCGCGGCATCGCGCGCGGTGCGCGTCAGCGGCCCGACATTGTCCATGCTGAAGGACAGCGGCATCACGCCCGTGCGTGGCACGCGGGTCTGCGTGCCCTTGATGCCGGTCACGCCGCAGATGCCGGCCGGCAGGCGGATCGATCCGCCGGTGTCCGACCCCAGCGCGCAGGCGAAGAAGCGCGCGGCGACGCCGGCACCCGACCCGGATGACGACCCGCCCGTGCAATAGGGCAGGTTCCACGGATTGTGGCAGTCGCCGAAATGCGCGTTGTGCCCGGTCGGGTTCTGCGCGAACTCCGCCATGTTCAGCGTGCCCATGTCGATGGCACCCGCTGCATCCAGGCGCTGCAACACCGTCGCGGTCACGCCCGGCTTGAAGTCCTTGCGGATCTTGGACCCGCAGGTGCTCACCTTGCCCGCGCGGTAGTACATGTCCTTGTGCATCATTGGCACGCCGGCGAGCGGACCAGGCGTCGCGCCCGCCGCGCGCGCCTTGTCCTGCGCCGCCGCCGCTTCCAGCGCGGCATCGCGATCGAGGCGGATGACGCTGTTCACCTTGCCGTCGAAGGCGTCGATGCGGGCGAGGCAGGCAGAGACCATCGCCTCGGCGGTCGCTTCGCCCTTGGCGAAGGCATCGGCGGATTCCGTGACGGAGAGCGTAGCAAGGTCGGTCACTTCGACACCTCCGCCTCGGCGCGCAGCGCGGCTTCGAAGGTCGAGGGCTCGTCCTCGAAGACCAGCGTGCCGCGCTGGGCCTCGAAATCCTTGATGAGCGCGCAGAAATCCTCGAGGCCGCGCTTGCCCGCGGCATTGGGGCAGCTCACGCCCGACCAGAGGCGGATCGCCTCCTCGATGAGGGTCTGCGCATCCGTCGTCATGGTCGCTCCTGTGCGTTTCGACATCGCGGGGTGGTTTGCAAACCGCGTGCCCCACTGGCAGCCTGAGCCCAACGAAACAGGAAACGCAGCCATGAAGATCGTGGATGTCAAAGCCTTCCCGACCTCCTTTCCCCTGCCGCAGGGCGGGCCGCGGCTCGGCATCGGCCAGGCGGTGAAGCGTGATGCGGTGATGGTGAAGGTCATCACCGAGGACGGCATCGTGGGGTGGGGCGAAAGCCATCACGGCCGCGCGCATACCGCCATCGCCAAGCTGATCGAGACGACGCTGCGCGGCCTGATCCTCGGCATGAATGCCTTCGACACCACCGGCATCAATGCGCGCATCTACCAGTACCAGCTTGCATCGCACGGCATGGGCGCGGCCTGCGCGATGGCCATGTCGGGCATCGACATGGCGCTGTGGGATGCGAAGGGGAAGGCGCTGGACCTGCCTCTCTACAAACTGCTCGGCGGCGGACCGCGGGCGGTGCCGGCCTATGCCGGCGGTGTCGCGCTCGGATACCAGGAACCCGCCGCGCTGATCGACGAGGCCGCGCCGCATATCGACGCCGGCTACAAGGCTGTGAAGCTGCGCGTGGGCGATACGGTGCGCGACGATGTCGCGCGCATGCAGGCGGTGCGCGATGCCTTCGGCAAGGAGCTCACCATCCTGACCGATGCCAATATCGGCTATTCCATCGCGCAGGTGCGGCAGGTGATGCCGGAGATGGACCGGCTCGACATCGGCTGGCTGGAAGAACCCTTCCCCGCCCATGACCACCACCTCTATGCGCAGGCGCGCGGCTATGGCGCAACGCCGCTCGCGGCGGGCGAGAACCACTTCACCCGTTTCGAATTCACCCGCGTGCTGGAAGACGGCGTCATCGCCATCTGGCAGCCCGACCTGTCCAAATGCGGCGGCATCACCGAGGCGCTGCGCATCGCGGCCATGGCTTCCGCGTTCAAGATCCCGATCCACCCGCATTCCTCGATGACCGGGGTGAACCAGGCGGCCTCGATCCACTTCCTCGCGGCGATCGAGAATGGCGGGTATTTCGAGGCCGACATCTCGAAGGCCAATCGCTTCCGCGACGAACTGGGCAGCACGCCCTGGACGATCGGCGCCGACGGGACGGTCCGTCCGAACGAGACGCCGGGCATCGGCGTCGAGATCGACGAGGCCTTCCTCAAGGCCAATCCGCCGATCGAAGGGCCGGGCTACGTCTGATCGGCGGCGAGCGCGGCGGCGTGTTCCATCACCGCGCGCCCCGCGCGGTTCCAGGTGGTGATGCCGCCGACCAGGATGCACTGCACCAGGCCCTCGGCGAGTTCGGGCAGGGTCAGCCCCTGGCGCAGCGCGTTCGCGGCATGGACCTTCGCGCCATCCACCGCGCCCACCAGCACGTCGAGCAGGACGAAGATCAGTTCCTTCGTCTTCAGCTCCAGCGCGCCGCCTTCCTCCGGCGCACGCATCGCCGCCTCGCGCAGCAGGCCGTAGCCGGCGAAGGCACCCGGCGCGTGCCGCAGCAGCAGGGCGAAGGTGTCGGGCAGGCGGCCGGTGGTCGCCTCGAAATTTGCGATGCCGCGCGCGACCGCGGCCTCCATCAGTTCATCGGTCATGCGGCGCTCCTGCTGCGGCGGCCGAGCCTGGGCGCCGCGGCCGCGCCGGGTCAACCGCCCGCGGCCAGGATCTCCTGCGGTGCCAGGATGCGTTGCAGCGCGAAGCCCGCGGGGGGTTCGGGCGTCACGATGGCGATGCCATTCTCGGGGAATTCCTGCTGCGCCAGCGGCCGGCCCAGCACCATGGCGAGCTTCTGGATATGGCCCACCAGCAACGTGTTCGTCCCCGGCGCGGGTGGGGTCGCGAGCGCGCGGCGCAGCCCCGCGACCGCCGCGCCGATATCCGCCGTGTAGTCATCCGCCACGAGTTCCATGGTGACATCGACCGGCCTGCCCCGCGCCGTGATCGTCGCGGTGTCCGAGGCGCGGAAGACCGGGCTCGACCGCACCAGCGCGATCGGGATGCCGAGCCGCTCGATCGCCTCGCCCACCTGGCCGGCCAGTCGCATGCCCTCGGATGACAGGTTCCGCTGCGCCGCCCGGTCGCCGAGCCGGCCGGTATCGACCTGGCTGCGATCGGTCACGCCATGGCGCATGTAGAGCACGAAGCCACCCCGGCGCAGTGGCGCGACCCAATCGGGCATGTCGGCCCGCGCAGGCGCGGCGAGCAGCAGCAACGGCAGGGCACGTCGCGCGATCATGCGATCTCCCTCAGCAGCTTCGCGCGCATGGCGCGGGCGAAATCCGTTCGCGTCTCCGCCACCATGACAAAGGCGCCAGGCCCGCCGATCACGTCGCGTTCGTAGTGCA
This sequence comes from Roseomonas sp., assembly GCA_041906015.1. GTDB lineage: Bacteria > Pseudomonadota > Alphaproteobacteria > Acetobacterales > Acetobacteraceae > Neoroseomonas. The sequence goes on along the minus strand of JAYRJZ010000105.1, from coordinate 4,535 downwards.
CGCGGAGCGGCTCGCCGAAGCGTGTGACGGGCGCGACCTCGATCGCCAGCGCATTCACCGTGATGCCCTTGTCCACCGCGCGGTCGCGCGCCTCGTGCACGGGCATCAGGGACCGCAGGTCCGGCCCGTCGCCGGCCACGTCGATGACGCGGTCCTCGCTGCGGAAGGGCGCGGCGTCCATCAAGGCGGTGGCGTGGGCGATGGCATCGCCGATGGCGTTGTAGGATTGCGGCGAGCGCTCGGCATTGCGGATCGCCGCGGCGATGGCGGCGGCGGAGGCGGCATCGTGCAGGCGCATCCAGGGCACCGCCGTCACCGCACCGCCCGGGCTGCCCCATTCCACCAGCGCGACCGCGATGGCGCGGTTGGCGCCGCCGGTCGCGGCCTCGATCACCGCGGGATCGGTCAGGGAGCCGGCGAGCCCTTCCCGTTGCAGTTGGAACTCATCGGCGTCGATGGAGCCGGAGGCATCCATGGCGAGCACCAGCAGCAGATCCACCTCGGGGGTGGATTGCGCGGCGGCGAGACCGGGCGCGAGCGCGGCCGGCAGGCCCAGCACCGCCCGGCGCGGCGGATCATCTCGGTCCATGGGAGCGTCCGTAGGCAAGACTCATGCCTCTGCGGCAGGGTCCTGGATATCGCGAACGGTGCCGGGCATGGGATCAAGGGTTCGACAGCCCCGGCCCGGCCTTGCGTCCCTGGCGCCCCGGGGAGCCCGACGGGACGCGCCCCGTCAGCCCACCGTCCCATAGGCGCGCCGGATCACATCCGCCGCCGCCCCCACGATCCGGTCGAGTTCCGCCGCGCCCGGCGCCGGCGCGATGCCGAGCACCCCGCGCAGCAGCGCCGTGCCGCGCAGCATGGCGATCAGATGTTCCGCCGCCTGGCGCGGATCGGCATCGGCGCGCAGGCGCCCACGCCGCTGTTCCTCGGCCATCCAGGCGGCCAGGCGCTCATGCCCCGCGAGCGGTCCGGCGGCGTAGTAGGCCCGGGCGAGGTCGGGGAAGCGCAGGCTCTCGGCGATGGCGATGCGGAACACCGTCAGCACCGGGGGCGAGAGCAGGAAATCGAGGATATGCCGCCCCACCCGCCGCAGCGCCACGTCGAGCGGCGCGTCGTGCACCTCGGCGAGTTCCAGCGTCTCGGCCATCAGGGTGCAGCGGCTCGACACCACCGCGCCGAACAGCAGCTCCTTGCTGGTGAAATGCGCATAGAGCGTCGCCTTCGACACCCCGGCTTCGCGCGCCACCGCATCCATCGACACGGCGGCATAGCCGTGTTCGAGGAACAGCTTCCCCGCCGCTTCAAGGACGGCTTCGCCCTTGCGGCTGCGGGTCGGTTCCACGGGGGCGAGGCTGGCGGACATGCGCCGCTATATGCCGTGCCTCATCCCCGAAAACAAGACTGAACGGTTCAGTCCAAATTTTTCTTGACCTCTGCCGCAGTCGACGCCAGAACCCGCGGCACTGAACTGAACGGTCCAGTCCGATGTCCGAGAACGATGCCCCTCCCCCCCGTAGCCGCCTCCGCCGCCTCGCGCCCGTCCTCCTGGTCGGCGCGTTGGGCGGGGCCGGGCTCGGCGGCAATTGGTGGCTGCATGTCGGCCGGTTCCAGCAGAGCACCGACAATGCCTATGTGCAGGGCGACATCGCTGTGCTCGGCCCGGGGATCGAGGGCGATGTCGCGGCCATCCTGGTGAACGACAACGATGCCGTCACCGCCGGCCAGCCGCTGATCCGCCTGGTCGACACCGAATGGCGCGCCCGCCGCGACGCCGCCGCCGCCGCGCTCGCCCAGGCCGAGGCCGGCATCGTCACCGGCCGCGCCCGCATCGACCAGCAGCGCGCCCAGATCGCCGAGGCCGAGGCCCAGGTCGCCCAGGCCATCGCCGAGCGCGACCGCGCCGTCCAGAACGCCACGCGCTACGGCAGCCTCGCCAATTCCGGCTATGGCAGCCGGGAGAATGCCGACCGGACGCTGGCCGACCGGCTGAAGGCCGAGGCCGCAGTCCGTTCCGCCCAGGCGGCCGCCGAGGCTGCCCGCGCCGCCCTGCCGGTATTGGAATCCGAATGCGCCGCGGCCGAGGGCAAGCGCGCCGAGGCTGCCGCCTCCCTCGCCCTGGCCGAGCGCAACCTCGACCAGACCGTCATCCGCGCGCCCTTCGACGGGGTGGTGGGCAATCGATCGGCACAGCTCGGTGCCCATGTGCGCCCGGGGCAGAACCTGATCGCCGTGGCGCCGCCGCCCGAACGGCAATGGGTGGTCGCGAACTTCAAGGAGACCCAGCTCGCCGCCATGCGGCGCGGCCAGCCGGTGGAGCTCGAATTCGATATCGGCGGCCCCGTCCTGCATGGCCGCGTCGAAAGCCTGGCCCCGGCGACCGGTGCCCAGTTCAGCCTGCTGCCGCCCGAGAACGCGACCGGCAACTTCACCCGCGTCGTGCAGCGGGTGCCGGTGCGCATCGCCATCGCGCCGAACCAGGATGCGATGCGGCTGCGCCCCGGCCTTTCGGCGCGCGTCTCGGTCGATACCCGCGCCGATCCCGCCGCACCTGGCGGGCTGATCGGCGCGGCCGCCGCGACCCTCGGCCTGAACTGACCCCGCCATGGCCCCCCCAGCCCCGCCGCCGGTGAGCCGCACCCAGTTCATCGGCTTCATGGTGATGGTGCTGGGGATGTTCATGGCGATCCTGGACATCCAGATCGTCTCGGCCTCCATCGCCGACATCCAGGCGGGCCTCGCCGCGAGCCCCGACGAGGCCTCCTGGATCCAGACCTCCTACCTGATCGCGGAGATCGTCATGATCCCGCTCTCGGGCTTCCTGTCGCGGCTGCTGTCGACACGGGTGCTGTTCTGCATCTCGGCGGCGGGTTTCACCATCTTCTCGCTGGCCTGCGCGATGGCGACCTCGCTGCCTCTGATGATCGTCTTCCGCGCCGCGCAGGGCTTCCTGGGCGGCGCGATGATCCCGACCGTCTTCGCCACCGCCTTCATCCTGTTCCAGGGTCCGCGCCGGGCGACCATGTCGGTGCTGATCGGGCTGACCGCGACGCTCGCGCCCACCATCGGCCCGACGCTCGGCGGGCTGCTGACCGAAACCTTCTCCTGGCACTGGCTGTTCCTGATCAACGTGCCGGTCGGCGTGCTGATCGTCATCGTCGTCGGGCGCACCATGGCGATCGACAAGGGCGACCGCTCGCTGCTCGCGCGCTTCGACTGGCTCGGCCTCGCGCTGATGGCGGCCTTCCTGGGCAGCCTGGAATACGTGATGGAGGAAGGCCCGCGCTGGAACTGGCTGGAGGACGAGACCATCGCCGCCTTCGCCATGGTCGCGACCTTCTCCGGCGCGCTGTTCTTCTACCGCGCCTTCACGCGGGACGAACCGATCGTCGACCTCTACGCCTTCGCCAACCGCAACTTCGCGATCGGCAGCCTGTTTTCCTTCCTGGTCGGCATCTCGCTCTACGGGTCGGTCTACATCATCCCGCTCTTCCTCGGGCGCATCCGTGGCTACAACTCGCTGCAGATCGGGGAGACGATGTTCGTCACGGGTGCGGCGATGTTCCTCTGCGCGCCCATCGTCGGGCGGCTGTCGCAACGGCTCGATACGCGGGTCCTGCTGGCGGCGGGGCTCGGCATCCTTGCCCTGGCCCTGTGGCTGACGGCGCAGCTCACCGCCGAGTCCGGTTCCGCCGAGCTCATGCTCCCGCTCGCGCTGCGCGGCGTGGGCACGATGATGGCGATGGTGCCGGTGAACCAGCTCGCCCTCGGCACGCTGCCGCCGGCGCGGATCAAGAACGCCTCGGGGCTGTACAACCTGATGCGCAACATGGGCGGCGCCGTCGGCCTCGCGCTGATCAACACCGTGGTCACCGAGCGCAGCGCGGCGCACCGCCAGTACCTGATGGAATCCGCCGGCTGGGGGCGGTCCGGCGCGACGGCCTGGGTGGATTCGGTGACCGCCGGGCTCAGCGCGCGGCTGGGCGAGGTCCAGGCGGGCGTCGCCGCGCTGCGGCGCTTGTCCAACCTGATCCAGCAGCAGGCGCTGATCCTCGCCTACAACGACACGCTGCTGCTCATGGCGGTGTTCTTCGTGCTCGCGCTGCCGCTGATCCTTCTGGTTCGGCGGCCCTCGGCGGCGGGCGGAGGCGGCGGGGCGCATTGAGGCGCGCGGGTAGGGTTCGGCGGAGGGCGTTCCGCGCTGGCGCGGTGGAACCGAGAGGGGCCTTGCCCCTCTCGGGCTCTCCCCACCAAAGGCCGAAAGGCCTTTGGAAACCTCGACTTGGCGCGTGGCACGCCCGTCAGAATGGTGCCGAAACCCGCATTTGCGCACGACGGGCGCTTGGCGGGAGGGGTACGGACGTGCTGCTCAGCGCCAAGAGATTGCGGTCCAGGGGCTCCAAGCCCCAGGGGCACCCATCGGCGTTGCTTTGCAACGTCGATGGGACCCCGATGGCGGGGTGGTTTGGAGGGGCAGCGCCCCTCCAATCCTTCAGCAAAAGTACCAGTGCAGTCTTTGCAAACCTCCTTCCGGC
>JAYRJZ010000167.1:0-2609 GCA_041906015.1 Roseomonas sp. | reverse complement strand
ATCCCCCACCGTTATTTGGCCTTTGGGAACTGACCTTGGCGGTCAGTCTCCAAGTGACCAGAAAAAGGAGGGGGGTTCGGGGGGAGTTCATCTCCCCCTGACCTTTCGGCCATGGCCACTCAGGATGGACCCCTGCTCTGGGTGGGCCTCGGCAACCCGGGCACCGAGTATGCCCGGCAGCGCCACAACATCGGCTTCATGGCGCTGGACGAGATCGCGCGCCGTCATCGCTTCTCCCCCTGGCGCAAGCGCTTCAAGGGTGAGGTGAGCGAGGGCACCATCGCCGGCCGCAAGGTCTGGGCACTGAAGCCGATGACCTACATGAACGCCTCCGGCGACGCCGTGCAGCAGGCCGCATCCTTCCTCAAGCTGCCCGTGGATGCGATCACCGCCTTCCATGACGAGCTCGACCTCGCGCCCGGCAAGGTGCGGGTGAAGAAGGGCGGCGGCGTCGCGGGGCATAACGGGCTGCGCGACATGCGCCGCGCCTTCGCCAGCCCCGATTTCTGGCGCGTGCGCCTCGGGATCGGCCATCCGGGGCACAAGGACGCCGTCATCGGCCATGTGCTCGGCAATTTCGCCAAGCAGGACGCCGCCTGGTTGCCGAAGCTGCTGGAGGCCGTGGCCGATGCCGCCGGCATGCTGGCCGAGGGCAAGGCCGAAGAATTCATGACCCGCGTCGCGCTGCTGACGCAGGAGGCCTGATGGACGAGCAGCCCGATTTCACCTTCACCGGCCCCGGCCCGCAGGATGTCGCGAACGGCACGGCGATCCTCGCCTCCGCCCTGGTGCGGGAAGCGGAGAGCCTGGCGGCCATCGCGGCCGGGCTGCGGACGACGCTCGACCTTTTCGCGATCGACGGCTTCACGCCGGAGGCGGAGGATCGCCGCGTGATGCGGGACGGCACGCGCGATGCCGCTGCGTTGGCCGGCGCGCTGATGCTCACGGCACGGCAGTTGCTGCGCTTTTCGGGCGATGCGGTGACCGCGGCGCAAGAGACGGTCGGGCGGCTGCCGCGCGGCTCGCTCTCGGTGGGCGAGGTGATCGGGCATCTGCGCGCGGCCGCGCTGGCGCCGGTGACGGATGACGGCGCGGCGCGTATCGCCGCCGCCATGGTGGCGGAGACCTTCGCCGAGGAATTTGCGGCCGCCTGGCAGAAGGCGGCGCCCGCCGTCGCCGGCGGCAAGGGGAATTGAGATGGGTTTCAACTGCGGCATCGTCGGCCTGCCCAATGTCGGCAAGTCGACCCTGTTCAACGCGCTGACGCAGACGGCCTCGGCCCAGGCAGCGAACTATCCCTTCTGCACCATCGAGCCGAATGTCGGCCGCGTGGCGGTGCCGGACAAGCGGCTCGATGAGCTGACGCGCGTCGGCAAGTCGCAGAAGACGGTGCCGACCAGCCTGGAATTCGTGGACATCGCGGGCCTGGTGCGCGGGGCGTCGAAGGGTGAGGGGCTCGGCAACCAGTTCCTCGCGAACATCCGCGAGGTGGATGCGATCGTCCATGTCCTGCGCTGCTTCGAGGATGGCGACATCACCCATGTCGAAGGCAGCGTCGATCCGATCCGCGACGCCGAGACGGTCGAGACGGAGCTGATGCTCGCCGACCTGGACAGCCTGGAGAAGCGCGCCCAGGGCCTGGTGAAGCGCGCGCGCGGCGGGGACAAGGAAGCGGTCGCGCAGATGGCGCTGATCGACCCGATCAAGGCGGCGCTCGAAGCCGGCAGGCCGGCGCGCACCGCCGTGCCGAAGGGCGAGGAGGCGGCCGCCGCACGGCTGCAACTCATGACCACCAAGCCTGTGCTGTACGTCGCGAATGTCGAGGAAGGCAGCGCGGCGACCGGCAATGCGCAGTCCGAGCGCGTCTTCGCCAAGGCGAAGGCCGAGGGCGCGCAGGCGGTGGTGGTCTCGGCCGCCATCGAGGCCGAGATCAGCCAGATGGCCGAAGCCGATCGCGCGGAGTTCCTGTCCTCCCTCGGCCTGGAGGATTCGGGCCTCGATCGCATCATCCGCGCCGGATATGCGCTGCTCGGCCTGATCACCTACTTCACCGTGGGGCCGAAGGAAGCGCGCGCCTGGACCATCCTCAAGGGGATGAAGGCGCCGCAGGCGGCGGGCGTGATCCATGGCGACTTCGAGCGCGGGTTCATCGCGGCGGAAACCATCGCCTACGACGACTACGTGAAGCTTGGCGGCGAACAGGGCGCCAAGGAAGCCGGGAAGATGCGCGTCGAAGGCAAGGAATACGTCGTGAAGGACGGCGACGTGATGCTGTTCCGGTTCAACGTGTGAACACCGCGCTCGACGCCTGGCTCGCCGCGCTGGGGCCCGAGGCCGATACGGCCATCGTGCTCCTGCTCGCCTTCATCGCGGGCGCGGCGATCGGGGTTGAGCGCGGGATCAGCACCAGCGCGGTCGGCATCCGCACCTGCACGCTGGTCGCGCTGGCCTCGGCCGGCTTCGCCTGCCTGGTGCTGCGGCGCGTGCCGGAGGTCGGCTGGGGCAATGCCTTCGGCGCGGTGGCGACGGGGGTGGGCTTTCTCGGCGCGGGCGCGATCATCAAGGCAGGACGGTCGGTCACCGGCCTTGGCGATGCGGCCACGATCTGG
>JAYRJZ010000104.1:0-18875 GCA_041906015.1 Roseomonas sp. | reverse complement strand
CGATGGCGCTGGTATTGGGCAGGCGTGGCGCGGTGGCGCCGGGGAAGCGCGCTTCGGGTGCCAGCGCGCCGATGCCGGCTTCGATGGCATCGCGCAGCCGGGCGAGGCGCGCCTCCGGCACCGCGGCCTCCGCCGCCGCGGCGAAGCCGGCGATGGCGGGCAGCGGCTCGGTGCCGCCGCGCCGGCCGCGTTCCTGCCCGCCGCCGGCGACCAGCGGCCGCAGGTCGAGCCCCGGCCGCAGGACCAGCGCCCCTGCCCCTTTCGGTCCGCCGAGCTTGTGGGCGGACAGCGCCAGGCTGTCGGCGCCGTCCGGCAGCGCCACCCGCCCGGCGGCCTGGACGGCATCGACATGCAGCAGCGCGCCGTGGCGCCGGCACAGCGCGGCGGCCTCGGCGATGGGGTGCAGCACGCCGGTCTCGTTGTTGGCCGCCATCAGGCCGACCAGGGCGGGCGGGCCGGCGGCCAGTGCCGCCTCCAGCGCCGCGAGGTCGATCGTGCCATCCGCCAGCACCGGCAGCAGCGCGGCATCGGGCGCGGCGCGCAGTACGGCCGGGTGTTCGGTGGCGCCGAGCAGGATGCGGCGGTCGCCGGCCAGCCCGGCGATGGCCAGGGCGTTCGCCTCGGTGCCGCCGGCGGTGAAGACGACATCCTGCGGGCGGGCGCCGAAGCGCGCGGCGACGCGCCGGCGGGCGTCCTCCAGCAGCCGCCGCGCGGCGCGCCCCTCGGCATGGACCGAGGACGGATTGCCCACCAGGTCAAGCGCCGCGAGCACCGCCTCCCGCGCTTCGGGGCGCAAGGGCTCCGTCGCATTGGCGTCGAGGTAGAGGCCCGTGGTCATGGCGGGTCGCGCTGTGCGGCCTCGGGGCCGGCGGGGGGCCGGGCGCGGCCGCAGACGCGCCCGTCCACCACATCGGCCAGCGTCAGCGTGCCGAGGAAGAGGCGGATCTGGGCACCGAGCTCGGCCCAGAGGTCGTGGGTCAGGCAGCGTGTGCCGCCCCCCAGGCAGCCCGCGCCGCCTTCCTCGCAGCGCGTGGCGATGATGGGTTCGTCGGCGGCCTCGACCACCTCGGCGATCGGGATCTGGTCGGCCGGGCGGGCCAGGCGATAGCCGCCGCCCGGTCCACGGGCGGAGGCGACGAGCCCGGCCCGGCGCAACCTCCCGAAGAGTTGTTCAAGATACGCAACGGAAAATTGCTGCGCCGCCGCAATATCCGTGAGCGTCACCGGGCGGCCATTGAGACAACCCTCCGAACGGCCTTCGCGCGCGGCCATTTCGGCGAGGGCCATCACGGCGTAGCGTCCGCGGGTGGACAAGCGCATGACCTACTCCGCTCCCCTCGCAACCCTGATCCGAATTCCACACATGGGCGCCCTGTTGTGATTCTGTTATGCGAAACACGACGCGGTCCCATATAGTGACTGCGCCCTGGGACACGGGAACCTCCCCCAGGGCACCGAGGAATTGCTCCCAGGCCCTTGATTTTGCTGGTTCGCCGAAAAGCGAGCCAACGTCGGTATCACGCTAAGTATTCCGACTGGCGCAGTCAAGAATTCGGGCGGATATGGGAGATTTCCTGGAGGTTGCGCGCCCCCCGGCGTCAGGTTGAGCGGGGTTCCCCAAACTGCGGCAGGTCGCCGCCCGGTTCGGCCCAGGCCCCTCGGTGGGCGGGTGGGACAGCGCGACCTGCAGCGAGACGCATTGGACTGAATATGCCCGAGGTCATGTTCGCCGGGCCGGATGGCCGGCTCGAGGGACGATACCATCACTCGAAGCGGCCCAATGCCCCGGTGGCCCTGATCCTTCACCCCCACCCGCTCCACGGCGGGACCATGAACAACCGGGTGAGCTACAGCCTCTACCAGCGGTTCCAGGCGATGGGCTTCTCGGTCCTGCGCTTCAACTACCGTGGCGTGGGCCGTAGCCAGGGCCGCTATGACGGCGGCATCGGCGAGGTGGCGGATGCCTGTTCGGGGCTCGACTTCCTCCAGGCCGTCAACCCGAATGCGTCGATGCTGTGGGTCGCGGGCTATTCCTTCGGCGCCTATGTCGGCATGCAGGTGCTGATGCGCCGGCCGGAAATGGGCGGCTTCATCTCCATCAGCGCCCCGGCCTCGCACTACGATTTCGGCTTCCTCGCGCCCTGCCCCTGCAACGGGCTGATCTTCCACGGTGCGGATGACGAGCTGGTGCCGGAACCCTCCGTGCGGAAGCTGGTGGACAAGCTCAACACCCAGAAGGGCATCACCATCGACTACCGCGTGATGCCGGGTGCGGGCCATGTCTATACGCCGGACCAGACGGAGAAGGTGGTCGACGCCGCCGAGGACCACGTGATGGGCGTGCTGAACCGCGGCCGGATGGCGCTCGCCGCCGACTGAGACCACGCAGCAGCGTCAGTTTCTGCCAAAGGCCGTCGGCATTGCCGGCGGCCTTTCGCGTTCCGGGGCCGGCCCCCGTACCAGGACCGGCCGCCGCGATGGGAACCTCGGGACGGGACGCTGCGCCCCGGCGACAGGCGGCGCCGCGATCCATATCACAATCGAAACATCATACGGCATGCGCACGGCGGAACGGCGCCCAGGCGGGGCCGCCGCGGCATGCCCGCGCCGTGATGCCCCCCGCGATGCCCCCTTCCAGCCCGCCCGGGCTCCGTGCATCGTGATGGCAACGGAATCCTTGAGGAAACGTCCGGATGACCATCACCCGCCGCGGCGCCATCGCCGCCACCCTCGCCGCGCCCGCCCTGGCCCGCGCCCAGGGGGCCGAGTGGCGCCCCGACCGGCAGATCACCATGATCGTCGCCTTCGCCGCCGGCGGGGGCACCGACACCGCCGCGCGCACCATCGCCCGCTTCATGGAAAAGGATCTCGGCCAGCCGGTGGTGGTGCTGAACCGCCCCGGCGCGGGCGGCGAGATCGGCTTCAGCGAACTCGCCCGCGCCCGGCCCGACGGCTACACGATCGGCTTCATCAACACGCCCACCATCGTCACCATCCCGATCGAGCGCCAGGCGCGCTTCAAGCTCGACGACTTCGCACTGATCGCGAACATCGTGGACGATCCGGGCGGCATCTGGGTGCTGAAGGACAGCCCGATCCGGGACTTCGCCGGGCTGCTCGCCGCCGCGCGGGAACGGCCGGCGACCATCGGCTATGGCACGACCGGCATCGGCTCGGACGACCATCTCGCCATCCTCGCCATCGAACGCGCGACCAATACGCGCTTCCTGCACATCCCCTTCGCGGGCTCGGCCCAGGTGAAGCAGAACCTGCTGTCCCGCGCGATCCCCATCGCCGTGATGAACATGGCCGAGGGCATCGCCGAATGGCGCCAGGACGTGCTGCGCCCGCTGGTGCAGATGGGCGCGACACGCTGGAACGTCGCCGCGGAAGTGCCGACGCTGAAGGAGCTCGGCATCGATGTGGTGGAAGGGTCGATGCGCGGCATGGCCGCACCGGCCGGCATGCCGCCGGAGGTGATGGCGCGCCTCGCCCGCGCCCTGCAGCGCACGGTGGACGACCCGGAATTCCAGCGCCTCGCCGTGCAGCAGAGCCTGCCGCTGCGCTTCCTCGGCCCCGACGCCTATCGCGCCGAGCTCGTCGCGCTGCGCGAGCGCTACCAGGCGCTGTGGAACCAGCATCCGTGGAAGGAATGATCCCCTTCCGCGGCGTCTGGCCGATCCTCTACGCCTTCTTCGACGACCGGGAACGGCTCGACCGCGCGGCGATGCGCGCGCAGGTCGAGGCCTGCATCCGCGGCGGCGCGCATGGCATCGCGGTGCTCGGCCTGGTGACGGAATTCCACAAGCTGACGCTGGTGGAACGCCGCACCATCATCGACTGGGTGCTGGAGGATGTCGGCGGCCGCCTGCCCGTCGCCGTCACGGTGAACGAGGCGGGGGTGGCCGCCGCGCTGGAGGTCGCGCGCGCGGCGGAAGCCGCCGGCGCGGCGTGGCTGGTGCTGCAGCCGCCCCAGATCGCGGGCATGAACGAGGCGGCGCTGATCCGCTTCATGGGCGCGCTGGCCGAAGGCGTGTCGATCCCCTGCGGGCCGCAGAACAACCCCTCCATGATGGACGTCGCGCTATCCACCGCGGCGCTGCGCACGCTGAACCGCGCCCATCCGCAGTTCCGCATGATGAAGGGCGAGGGACCGATCCTCTACGTCCAGCGGCTGATCGAGGAGACGGAAGGCGCCTTCGCCATCTTCAATGGCCTCGCGGGGCTGGAGCTGACCGACACCCACCGCATCGGCTGCGCCGGCATGATCCCGGCGCCGGATGTCGCCGACGTCCAGGCCCGCATCTGGGACCTGATGGAGGCCGGCGACGAGGAAGGCGCGGAGGCGCTGCACCGCGCCGTGCTGCCGATCGCGACCTTCATGATGATGCCGCGTACCGCCGAGCATTTCGCCGCCTATGGCAAGCCGTTCTTCGCACGGCGGGCGGGGATCGGGGCGGTGCATCCGCGGCGGCCCTGCGTGGACCCTCACCCGCTGGGGGCGGCGATCCTGGACCGGCTCGGCCGGGGGCTGCCGTCGCTGGCGCATTTCCGGTGAACTTGCGTTCACCTCCAAAGCTCTAGACTCTTGTTTTTGCGAGCATCTTCACCTGTCCGGATGAGTTCATCCGGACAGGATCTGCTCTAGCGGGCTGACGCGCCGCGGCCCGCGCACGGTCTCGTTATCGGCGGCCATGATCGCCTATGATGGCTCGACCACGCGGCGCACCGCCAGGAGCCAACAGCATGGATGACATCCGCACCGCCGAGGACGGGCCGTCCGGGGCGCATCAGCCCCCGACCAGGCTGCAGAAGACGAAGCACATCCTGGTGGAGGAGCTGCGCAGCTACCTGCTCAGCTTCCTCTATTTCTGGGTGCTGCTCGGCACCTTCATGGTCCACCAGGACATCGCGCTGCGCGAGCATTCCATTGGCTTCGCCCCCCATGGTTGGGCGCTGATCAACGCGCTGGTGCTCGCCAAGGTCATGGTGATCGTCGAGAAGCTGCGGCTCGGCTCGCGCATCGTGCCGCATCCGCTGATCTACCCGATCGTCATCGAGGCCTTCTTCCTCGCCCTGCTCTTCATCGGCATCCATGTGCTGGAACACGTCATCGGCGGAATGGTGGCGGGCGAGACGGTGGCGGCGAGCATTCCGCTGATCGGCGGCGGGGGCTTCCTCGGCCTCATCCTGGCGGCGCTGAGCATCTTCATCGCGCTGATCCCCTTCTGCGGCTTCCGGCAGCTCTCGCACGCGCTGGGGCCCGGGCGCATGCGCCAGTTGCTGTTCGAGCCGCCGGCCCGCTGAGAGGCCGTTCGGGACTGCGCCGGTTGAGGCAGTCCGAGGTCCGGCACCGGCCCGCTCCCCCACCCGGCCACCCAACGACAGCATCCTGGATGGGTGGCCGGGTGGGGGAGCGGGCCGGTGCCGGCATCCTCGGACGGTCTCTGACCGACCCGGTCAGCCCCGCAGCGCGACCAGGTCGGCGATATTGGCCTGGGTGATCAGCCCGACCAGCCGCCCGCCATCCTCCACCGCGATGGCCGGGGCGTCCTGGAACCCCTTCATCGCGGCATCGAGCGGCGTGCGGCGCGGCAGGCGCGGGATCTCCCGCATCGCATCGGCGACCGGCGTCTCCGGCCCGCCCGCGCGCAGCGCGTGGATGATGGCATCGCGCGTCAGCAGCCCCATCAGCCGGCCCTGCCCGTCCACGATCGGGAAATCCTGCTGCGGGGTGCGCAGCAGCGCCTCGGCGGCCGCACCGACATCGGTGTCACTCGGCAGGGCTTCGAAGCGGGTTTCCATCGCATCCTCGGCGGCCAGGCCGCGGGTCGCGCTGCGCAGCGATTCCTCCGCACTCTCCCCCGCCGCACCGAGCCAGACGAACAGCGCGATGAAGATCAGCAGCGGCGCCCCGAACAGCCCCAGGAAGCCGAGCAGGATCGCCACCCCCTGCCCCACCTGCGCCGCCACGCGCGTCGCCGCCGCATGCGGCATGCGAAGCGCGAGGGCGGCGCGCAGCACGCGCCCGCCATCCATCGGGAAGGCCGGGATCAGGTTGAACAGCACCAGGAAGGCGTTCACCCAGAACAGCCGCGGCAGGAAGCCGGCGCGCGGGTCCTCGACGGTCAGCCCCTCCGACGCAGAGGGAATGCCCCCCAGCACCGCCGCCAGCACCAGACAGATCGCAACATTCACCGCCGGGCCCGCAATGGCGATGGCGATCTCGCGCCAGGGTTCCTCGGGGATGTGGTCAAGCCGGGCGAGCCCGCCGATCGGCAGCAGCGTGATGTCCGGCGTGGCGATGCCATAGCGCGCGGCGGCCGCGGCGTGGCCGAGCTCATGCAGCACGACGCAGGCGAAGACCAGGCTGATGAAGGCGATGCCCGCCACGGCGTCGCCGATCCCCCCGCGCGCCGCATGCACCGCGCCGATCCAGGCCAGCAGCAGGAAGAAAGTGACATGGACGCGAATGACGGTGCCGCGGACGGTGCCGATGGGGAAGGACCAGGCCATGCGTTCACTCCTGCGGCGCGGAATCCCCGAGGCGGGCACGCGTCGCCGCGTCGATCCTCTCACGGATCGCGGCGAGCAGGGGATGGGCGTCGGTGCGCGACCGCCCGTAATCCAGGTTGAAGGCGTAGTCGAAGCCCGGGCCATTCGCGCCCTGGCTGTGCTGCAACAGGGTCTCGAGCTTGTCGAAGCCCTTGGCGAGCTGGGCTTCGGGCGTCACCCCGGCCTCGTATTCAGCGGCAAGCGCCAGGATCTCGGCGCGCATCGCCGGCGGCAGCGGCGCGGTGAGGCGTTCGAGGTCGGCACGCTCCCGTGCCGCGCGGCCATCATCGGGCGTCTGGTCGGTGGCGGGGACGTCGCCGGACAGCGCCTCGCCCAGATCATGCACGATGCAGATGCGCAGCAGGCGCGACAGGTCGATCCCCGGCAGGTCCCGCGCGAAGACCATGGCCATCAGGCACAGGCGCCATGTGTGCTCGGCCGTGCTTTCCGGCCGCCCGCCACTGGTGCGCCCGGATCGCAGCACGTCCTTCAGCCGCTCCGCCTCCCGCAGGAAGGCGAGCGTCGCGGCGATGCGGTCCGCGTCCATCGCTACAGCAGCGACCCCACGATCCGCCCGCCCGTCAGCGGCCTTGGCGCTCCGGTCGTCCCGGGGAAGGTGATCGGCAGCTTCCGCGCCACCCGCGCCGCCAGCAGCCCGAAGGCCTGCGCCTCCAGCGCATCCCCATCCCAGCCGGCGACCTCCACCGGCCGCACCGGTTCCTCCAGCGCGCCGGCGAGCGCCTTCATGATCGCCGGGTTGCGCCGCCCGCCGCCGGCGACCAGCCATTGCAGCGGCGGTTCCGGGAACAGCCGCGCCGCGGCCGCGACGCAGACCGCGCAGAACGCACACAGCGTCGCCGCACCATCGGCCGCCGACAGCTCGGCCGCCCCGGCCTCCTTCAGCGCCCGGTCGAAGTCGAGCCGATCCAGCGATTTCGGCGGCGGCGCGGTCAGGTAGGGATGCGCCATCAGCCGCCCCAGCACCGCCCCATCGGCCTGCCCGGCCAGCGCCAGCTTGCCCGCCGCGTCGTAATCCTTGCCGGTGTGCTGCCGCGCCCAATCGTCCAGCGGGCCATTCGCCGGGCCGGTGTCGAAGGCGAGCATCTCCCCCTCCGGCCCCAGCCAGGTCACATTGCCCACCCCGCCCAGGTTCAGGATGGCGAGCGGCTTGGGCAGCGGCGCGGCCAGCGCCCGGTGGAACACCGGCACCAGCGGCGCGCCCTGCCCGCCCGCCGCGACATCGGCCGAGCGGAAGTCATAGGCCACCGTCATCCCGGTCCGCCGTGCCAGCGAGACCGCATCCCCCACCTGCCAGGTGAAGGGTTCGAAATTCCGTCCCGGGACAGGCGGCCGGTGCAGCAGCGTCTGGCCATGGAAGCCGATCAGGTCGGCCTCGAGACCCAGTGCCTCCACCGCCTCGGCATGGCGGTCGGTCAGCCGCCGGATGGCGTCCAGGAGGTCGGGCTCATCCCCCGTCAGGCTCTCGGCGCGGTCCAGCAGGCCGCGCAGCGCCCGGCGCAGCGCGGGGTCGTAAGGCAACGTCAACCGAGGCCCGATCCGCCCGATCGTCTCCCCGTCCGTCTCCAGATAGGCGGCGTCCACCCCGTCCAGGGAGGTCCCGCTCATCAGCCCGATGGTTCTCAGCATGCGGCTGACGTGCTAGCCCCCCAGCCCTTCCGGCGGAAGTCCCGACGTGAACAGGATATGACGATGACCGGCCCCAAGAGCGAGTTCCTGACGATCGCCAAGGAACGCGGCTACATCCACCAGACCTCGGATGAGGGCGAGCTGGATGCCGCGCTGCTGAAGGGGGGGCTCACCGCCTATATCGGCTATGACTGCACGGCGGACAGCCTGCATGTCGGGCATCTGATGCCAACCATGCTGCTGCGCCTGCTGCAGAAGACCGGCGGCAAGCCCATCGCGCTGATCGGCGGCGGCACCACCAAGGTCGGCGACCCCTCGGGCAAGGACGAGGCCCGGCAGCTTCTCACCGAGGAGGTGATCGAGGCCAACAAGGTCGGCATCCGCCGCACCTTCGACGCGCTGCTCGACTTCAATGCCGGCGCGCTGATGCTGGACAACGCCGCCTGGCTGGACGAACTGCGCTACATCCCCTTCCTGCGCGATGTCGGCCGGCACTTCAGCGTCAACCGCATGCTGACCATGGACAGCGTGAAGCTGCGCCTGGAGCGCGAGCACTCGCTCTCCTTCCTCGAATTCAACTACATGCTGCTGCAATCCTACGACTTCCTGGAGTTGCACCGCCGCCACGGCGCCGTGCTGCAGATGGGCGGGTCGGACCAGTGGGGCAACATCGTCATGGGCGCGGAGCTGATCCGCCGCATGGAGGGCGGGCAGGCCCATGTGCTGACCACGCCGCTGCTCACCACCGCCTCGGGCGCCAAGATGGGCAAGACGGCGGCGGGCGCGGTGTGGCTGAACCCGGATCGGCTCAGCCCGTATGACTACTGGCAGTTCTGGCGCAACACCGAGGATGCCGATGTCGGCCGCTTCCTCGCCCTTTTCACCGAGATGCCGATGGACGAGGTCCGCCGCCTCGGCGCGCTTCAGGGTGCGGAGGTGAACGAGGCGAAGAAGATCCTCGCCACCGAGGCGACCGCGCTGCTGCATGGTCGCGAGGCCGCCGAGACCGCCGCGGAGACCGCCCGCCGCGCCTTCGAGGAAGGGGCCGCTGCCGACACCCTGCCCGCCATCACCGCCGCCCTGCCCGCCCCCTTCATCGACCTCGCTGTCCAGGCCGGTCTTGCCGGCTCCAAGGGCGAGGCGCGGCGCCTGATCGCCCAGAACGGGCTGCGGCTGAATGATGCGGTGGTGACGGATGTCGCCGCGACGGTCACGGCGGCGGATCTGAACGACGGCGCGGCGAAGCTCTCGGCCGGGCGCAAGCGGCATGTGCTGGTGCGGGCCGGCTAGAGCAGATCCTCCCGATCAGGCGGCATCGCCTGGTCGGGTGAAGCTGCCCGCGAAACCAGCCGGCCAGAGGCATTTCCGCAGCCAGGGCGTCCGGAAGGCGCCCTGGACCCGGCGCCGCCGGCACGCTGCCCCCGATGCGGGGCAGCGACGCCTGTTCGCGGCCCGCTTCGTCTCGGGGCGCCGGCCCCGCGCGTTAGAGCCGTTCCCGTTCGCCCTGGCACAGAGCAACGCCTCTGGCCGTTTGTTTTCGCGAGCAGCTTCACCCGATCAGGTGAGTCCACCTGATCGGGATCTGCTCTAAGCGCGCCGCCGGTGGCGTGCCTTCCGGGCAAGCAGTTCGGCGCAGAGCCTTCCTGCGGATGAAATGACGCCGGACGGAACCGCCCGATTTCAATGTATTATCAGTATAATTTCGAATCCAATCCAAATCAAAAATCGCACTTAACTGTTCCGTGAACGGAATATTTTAGACCGACCCAGGACGAAGGGAATCCCGCCCCATCGAGCCCCAATTTCGTCCGATACGATCGGTTTTCCGCGCGATCGAATACCACAACAGAATGCCTGCCAGAGAACTCCCCATCCGCAATCGATTCGAATTCGAGTCTCCGTTGCGCGTTGCGCCCGGAAAACTCGACTGCTAGTCCTTTTTTATTGGTCCACAGAAAGACTACTCGAATCGGATTCCGCGTTCCTGAGAGGAGTTATTTTGGTTGCAATGAATAATACTTCACAACCAAGAATTGCAAGCAACCTCGATGGATGCAACGGCGGCGTGCTCGAAGGCTGGGCGTTCAACCACGATCAGCCGGATCAGCCGCTTCAGATCGAGGCCGTGGTCGATGGCGCCGTCGTCGCCACCGGCACAGCCTCCCTGTACCGCCAGGATCTCGAAGCCGCCGGGATCGGGACCGGTGCCCATGCCTTCCGCCTGCCCCTGCCGGAAGCCCTGTGCGATGACGCCCCGCATGACGTCTCGGTGCGGATCGTCGGCACCGACGTCATCCTGCCCCGCACCGCGCGCAGCATGGTCCTGGGCCGCATCCCCGCTGCCCATGACGGCGCGGTGGACCGGCTCTCGCCCTCCGTGATCTCGGGCTGGGCCTGGGACAAGCGCCACCCCGACCAACCGCTCGAGGTCGAGATCCTGGTCAATGGCGACCTCCTCGCCACCGTGCGCGCCGACCAGTTCCGCCCGGACTTGGTGGCCAACGGCATCGGCGACGGCCACAAGGGCTTCGAGCACCGGATCCCCGCCGGCCTCCAGCTCCGCCCCGGCGCCACGGTCGCCTGCCGGGTCAAGGGTAGCGATTACAACCTGAAGTTGATTTCTCCTGCCGCCGCACCGGCCGCCGCACCCAGGCCCGCGCCCGCCCCGGCCGCTCGCGCGGCGACCCTCGACGCTCAGGCGGCCATCGTGATGGCGGTGATCAACGAGGGCGACATCATCGCCCGCAACATCGACCACCACCGTCGCCTCGGCGTCCGCAAGTTCGTCGTCACCGACCTCGGCTCGATGGATGACACCATGGAGATCCTGCGGAAGGAGGCCGAGGCCGGCGACATCGAGATCATGACCACGACGACGCGCAACGTCGCCGAGGGCCAGTACTACAAGCGCATGATCGACCGCATCCGCGACGACGGCGATCTGAGCCACGTCTTCCTGCTGGATGCCGACGAGTTCCTCAACCCGAAGGATGGCGACCTGGCCGCCGCGCTGCAGAGCGTCACCGCCGATGTCGGCAGCATCGCGCGCCACAACGCCATCTCCTCAAGGCCCATCGCGGCCCGCAGGGCCGATATCGCGGACAGCCTGATCGCCCACACCCACATCGTCCGACACGGCTCGCGCCCGCCCGCGCATCTCGATGACCGGATGAAGGCGGATCTGCCGATGGCCCTGTTGCATGTCGACCCCAAGGTGGTGGTGCGCCTGCCGCTGCTGGGCGACCCGGGCCCGGGGAACCACACCATCCAGAACGCGACGCAGGAGCCGGTGGCCGAGGATGTGCTGCGGATCATCCATTACCCGCTGCGCTCGGTCGAACAGTTCAGGATCAAGCTGCAGGAAGCGCGCGTCGTGCTCGCCCTGCATCCCGATGCGCCGCCCGACGTCGCCTGGCATTGGCGGCGCTGGCTGCGGCTCGAGAATGAGGGCGCGCTCGATGCCGAGATCGACCGCTTCTTCTTCCGCGAGGATGCCATCCGCGCGATGGCGGCGGCCGGCATCGCCGCACCGAACCCCCTCCATCTCACGGAGGGCAGCCATGCCGACCATTGAGCGGCAGGGCGACAATCCCAGGACCTTCCTCCTCTACGGCTCGCGCGGGCAGGCGCTCTCCATCGTCATGGAGGCACCGCACTTCAACGCGAAGCCCATCGGCTTCATCGACGATTTCTCGAACGAGGCGGTGCACCAGGCGACCGGCCTGCCGATCCGTCCCTATGGCGACTGGAAGCACGAAGCCGCGCCGATCCTGCTGAGCATGGGCGATCCCAGGGCCAAGCGCGCGGTGGCCGAGAAGGTGGACCGCGACGGCCTGCCCTGGGCGCGCTTCCTGCCGCCGCGGATGATGACGCCGGTCGCCGCCATCTGCTGCGGCGACGGCACCTATGTCAGCCATGCCGCCAATGCCGGCCACAACGTGACCATCGGGCGCCATGTGAGCTGCATGGCGCTGGTCAGCCTGGGCCATGACGTCACCATCGGCGACCACGTCACCATCTGCCCCGGCGTGACGATCTCCGGCTACGTGGTCATCGAGGATGACTGCTTCATCGGCGCCGGCGCGATCATCACCAACGGTACGCCCGACCGGCCCATCGTCATCGGCGAAGGCAGCGTCATCGGCACCGGCGCGGTGGTGTTCAAATCGGTCCCGCCGGCATCGCGAATGATTGGCAATCCCGCCATCCCGATGCGCGAGATGGCGCGCCAGCGCCTGGCGATGAGCCGGGCATGAACGCGATGGCGCCAAGGATCCCGCTGGCGAGGCCACGCCTCCCGTCCGCGGAGCAGCTCCTCCCCTACCTGCGGATCATCGACGGCAATCGCGTCTATGCCAATCTCGGCCCGCTCTACCGCGAATTGCTCGTCGCGCTCGAGCGCACCTGCGGCCTGCCGCCCCAGGGCAGCCTGGTGGTGTCGAGCGCGACGGCCGCGCTCGCTTCCGTGCTGTCCGTCGGGGCGCGGCGGGGGCGGTCATTGTGCCTCCTGCCCTCCTGGACCTTCGTCGCCACCGCCGCGGCCGTGGCGCGGGCGGGCTTCACCCCCTGGTTCTGCGACGTGGATGCGGAGAGCTGGGCGCTCGACCCCGCGCGGCTGGCGCGGCATCCGCGCCTGCACGAAGCCGCCGCGGTCATCCCCGTCGCCCCCTTCGGCCGCAGCATCCCCTATGAGGATTGGGCCCGCTTCGCCGAGGAGACCGGCGTGCCGGTCTTCATCGATGCCGCCGCGGCCTTCGATTCCGTCTCCCGCGAGTTGCGGCGGCTGAGGGCGCATCCGCCCGTCATCGTCAGCCTTCACGCCACCAAGCCCGTCAGCACCGGTGAAGGCGGCTGGGTGATCGCGCAGGACCAGCGGCTGCTGCACGCTGTCCTGAAGGACAGCAATTTCGGCTACGACACCGACCGGCAGATCGGCACGACGCTCGGCGCCAACTTCAAGCTCAGCGAATACAACGCGGCGCTCGGCCTGGCGGCGCTTGAGCACTGGGACACGACGCGCCAGCTTCTCGCGGCGCGGCAGGCGCATTACGCGCGGCGGCTCGCCGCGATCGGTATCGGCAGCGGTCCCCAGCCCGGCGATGTCGTCTCGACCACCTACAACGTGCTGCTGCCGGCCTCGGCGGAGCCGCTCCGCGCGGCGCTCGCGCGGGAGGGCATCGAGAGCCGCGCCTGGTGGGGTGCGGGCGTGCATGCCCTGCCCGCCTATGCGGCGTTTCCGCGCGATGCGCTCCCGGTCACGGACATGCTCGCCTCGCGCGTGCTGGGCCTGCCCTTCTTCGTGGACATGGCCTTCGCGGATATCGACGACACGGTGGCCTGCCTGGGCCGCGCGATGATGCCATCCGACCTGCCCGTGCTGCCCTGGGATGGGGTCGGCAGCCCCGCCTTCGCACCCGCCGCCTTCGCCGGCCACGGGCTGCGGGCGGCGCCAGGGATCGACTGATCGGCGCTGTGGGACCGAGAGGGGCCTTGCCCCTCTCGAACTCTCTCCACCAAAGGCCGAAGGGCCTTTGGAAACCTCAATCCGGTGCCAGGCGCCACCGCCAGGAACGGAGCCGAAACCCACCCTTGTGCCCGCAGGTCGCTGGGAGGGGAGAAGCGTGACCTGCCCGCCCGACACCAGGTTCCTGCGGTCCAGATGCTCCAAGCACCAGGGGCACCCATCGGCGTTGCGCTGCAACGTCGATGGGACCCCGGTGGCGAGGTGGTCCGAAGGGGCAGCGCCCCTCCGGTTCTTCCCGCGGCACCATCCCGGCGATCGGGACATATCAAGCGTCCCGCCTCGCCCTCTGCCCGTGGCTACTCGAAGCGGTTCGCCCTCGGGAAGCCGTTCGGCGGCGCCTTGCCCGCACCGGCGCGGTTGCCGGCCCAGGGGCGCAGATCCGTCTCGGTGCGCGTGCGGCCGCCAAGCGTCCAGGACAGCCCCTCGGCCTTGGCGAAGACCTTCGCATCCGACAGGCCGCCATCGCGATAGGCCTGCAGTTGCACGCCGCGCCCGCGGGTCATCTCCGGCACCTGTTCCAGCGGGAAGACCAGCAGCTTCCGGTTGTCGCCGATCACCGCGACGGTATCGCCCTCGACCGGGGTGCAGATCGCCGCCTCGGTCGCGCCGTCGACGTTGAGCACCTGCTTGCCGGTGCGCTTCTCGGCCAGCAGGTCCTCGCCCTTCACCACGAAGCCCTTGCCGTCCGATGCCGCGACGAGGAAGCGCTTGCCGTCCTCATGCACGAACATGGTCACGACCGCGTCCTCGTTGGTCAGGTCGATCATCAGGCGCACGGGCTGGCCGTCCCCGCGCCCGCGCGGGATGGTGTCGGCCTTGATGGTGTAGGCCTTGCCGTTGGTGGCGAAGACGACGATGCGGTCGGTCGTCTCCGCATGCATCGCGGCGAACAGACCGTCGCCCTCCTTGAAGCGGATCTCGCCATCGAGGGGGATGTGCCCCTTCTGCGCGCGGATCCAGCCTTTCTCGGAGAGGATGACGGTGATGTTCTCCTTCTCGACGAAGGCCGTCTCATCCACCAGCACGGCGGGCAAGGTGCGGCCGTGTTCGGTGCGCCGCTTGCCCAGCGCGCCGTCGCCGAACTTCGCGCGCGTCGCGGCGATCTCCTCGGCGATGGCGGACCAGCGCTTCGTCTCGGACCCCATCAGCCCCTGCAGCTTCTTCTGCTCCGCGCTGAGCTTCTTGTGCTCGCGGCGGATCTCCATCTCCTCGAGCTTGCGCAAGGAGCGCAGGCGCATGTTGAGGATGGATTCCGCCTGCAGGTCGGTCAGCGAGAAGGTCGCCATCAGCACCGGCTTGGGCTCGTCCTCGCTGCGGATGATGCGGATCACCTCATCGAGGTTGAGATAGGCGATCAGATAGCCGTCGAGGATCTCGAGCCGCCGCGCGATCGCGGCAAGCCGATGTTCCGTCCGCCGCACCAGCACGACATGGCGATGGTCGAGCCATGACCACAGCACTTCCGGCAGGCCCATCACGCGCGGCGTGCGTTCGGCGTCCAGCACGTTCATGTTGAGCGGGAAGCGGGACTCCAGCGCGGTGGCGCGGAACAGCGTCTCCATCAGCACCTTGTCGTCCACGGTGCGGGATTTGGGTTCCAGAACCAGGCGCACGACATCGGTGCTCTCGTCGCGCACATCGCCCAGCAGCGGGAGCTTCTTCTCCTCCAGCAGTTGCGCGATCTGTTCGATCAGCTTGGCCTTCTGGACCTGGTAGGGGATCTCGGTGACGACGATCTGCCAGGTGCCGTTCTTCAGCGCCTCGCGTTCCCATTTCGCGCGCACACGGAAACCGCCGCGGCCGGTGAGATAGGCGTCGCGGATGGACTCCTTCGATTCCACCAGCACGCCGCCGGTCGGGAAATCCGGACCGGACATCACGTCCAGCATCAACGGCAGGCTGGCCTCGAAGAAGGCGGCGCGCGCGTCGGCGTTCAGCGCCTCGCGCGTCAGCTTGCGCCGGTGGAATTCCTCGAGCTGCGCCAGCGCCGCATCGCACAGCTCACCTGCATTGTGCGGCGGGATGGAGGTCGCCATGCCTACCGCGATGCCCGCGGCGCCATTGGCCAGCAGGTTCGGGAAGGCGGCCGGCAGGACGATCGGCTCGCGTTCCTCGCCGTCATAGGTGGCGCGGAAATCGACCGCATTCTCCTCGATGCCTTCCAGCATCGCCTGGGCGACCTCGGTCAGCCGCGCCTCGGTGTAGCGCATGGCCGCGGCGTTATCGCCGTCGATATTGCCGAAATTGCCCTGGCCCTCGACGAGCGGGTAGCGCGCGGCGAATTCCTGCGCGAGGCGCACCATCGCGTCATAGATCGCGCTGTCGCCATGCGGATGGTACTTGCCCATCACGTCGCCGACGATGCGGGCGCATTTCTTGAAGCCCGAGGCGGGGTCGAGCCGGAGCTGATGCATCGCCCAGAGCAGCCGGCGATGCACGGGCTTCAGCCCGTCGCGCACATCCGGCAGCGACCGCGCGGTGATGGTGGACAGGGCGTAGGCGAGATAGCGCTCGGACAGCGCATCGGCGAGCTTCGTCTCGCGCGTCGCCCCGCCCTCGGGCAGGTCCTTGATGTCGTCAGGCATGGGATTCGTGCTTCGTTCTCGTCAGGACGGGCTTACACGGATGCGGCCAGCGCCGCCACCCGATCCGCCAGCCGGTGCCGCGCTTCCGGCACCGGCCGATGGCGCGCGCCGAAGGCGTCGCGTTCCAGGAAATGCCCGGTCAGGCGCAGCCCGGCATCCCAATCGGCGGGCGTGCCGGGGTCGGCATCGTCCAGCAGGAAGGCCGGCAGCGGCAGCAGCCGGTCGAGATAGGGCGCGGCGGCCTCCCCCGACACCGCGCGCCCGGTGCGCGGGGAGACATGCGTCAGCCCCCCGATCGCCCCCGTCACCGCGCAGGCGGCCAGGTCCAGCCCATAGCCGAGTTCGGTCAGCACCAGCGCTTCCCAGCGGATCGCGTCGGCCATCACCCCCTCCGCCCCGCCGGCGAGATGCCCGATCACCGAGACCAGCCCACGGAAGGCCCGCGGATGCGCCTCGCGCTCCGGCAGCGCATCCGCCGCGATGGCGCAGCACGATGCCAGCAGCGCCAGCGCCAGCGGATCATCCATCGCCAGCGCGGCCGCCGGATGCACCATCTCCCCGCTCAGCGCGCCGAGCTGGTCCGACAGCCGCGCGACCCAGCGCGCCTCGATGAGGTTCCCCGGCAGCCACAGCCCCGCCTGGGCGCGGGAGGCCCCGCCCTTGGCCAGCCCGGCATGGCGGCCTTGCTCCTCGGTGAGCAGCGTGACGATGGCCGAGCCCTCGCCATAGGGCCGCACATCCACCACGATCGCAGGCGCAGACCATTCCATCTCAGCTATCCACTTGGCGCGGCAAGGCTGCCGTGATCAATTGCGAACGCCTCGCAGGATCGGAAGACCCCTCATGGATTCCCCCGTGCCCACCTATGCCACCTGGTACACCGACCCTGCGCGCGAGGCCGCGATGGGCCAGGGCCACACGCCGATGTGGCGGCATTTCATCGAGACCATTCCCGAACGCGACTTCACCACCCGGACGGTACTCGATTTCGGCTGCAACCGCGGCGGCTTCCTGCGGCTTCTCTACGCGATGCGTCCCTTCCGCCGCGGCCTCGGCATCGATATCGCGACGGAGTCCATCGCCGCGGCCCGCGCCGCCGCCGGCGAGATGCCGCTGCACTACGAGGTCGCGACCGACCTCGCCCCCTGGGCCGACAGCATCGACATCGCCTTCAGCTATGAGGTGATCTACCTGCTGACCGACATGGAGAAGCACGCGCGCGACATGTTCGGCGCGATGCGCGATGGCGGCGTCTACTACGCGGTGACGGGCTGCCATACGCAAAGCCCGCTCTGGCCCCTCTTCCGCGCCGAGATCGCCCGCACCTCCAACACCCCCGTCCCCGACCGCGCGCCCGAGGATTTCGCCCGCGCCTTCGCCGCCGCCGGCTTCGCCGTCTCGGCCAGGCGCTTCGGCTACAACGACTTCATCCCGGTGAAGGAGAGCCCGTATTACCCGCGCCTGACCGACGCGCTCGACTATCCGGCCGACCACAAGATCCTGTTCCGGATGGAAAAGCGCGGCTGAGGCGTCAGCCCGCGTCGTCGAGCCCGATCGCCCGGATCCGCGCGCGCTCCTCGTCCCAGCCATCCCGTTCCTTCACGTTCAGGAACAGGTGGACGGGGCGTTCGAGCAGCTTGGTCAGCTCGATCCGCGCCGACTGGCCGATGGCGCGGATGCGACTGCCCTTGTCCCCGATCAGGATCGCCTTCTGCGTCGCCCGCGAGACATAGATGGTGCAGTCCACCCGGACCGAGCCATCGTCGTTCTCGGTCCATTGCTCGGTCTCGACCGAGGCATGGTGCGGCACTTCCTGATGCGTCTGGCGCAGGATCTGCTCGCGCACGATCTCGGCGGCCAGCATCCGGTTGGGCAGGTCGGTGAGCTCGTCCTCGGGGAAGAGGTAGGGCCCCTGCGGCATGGCCTCGGCCAGCTTGCCCTGCAGGCGATCGAGCCCATCGCCCTTCTCGGCCGAGATCATGAAGGTCTCGGCGAAGGGCAGGATGGCGTTGAGCTCCGCGGTCAGCGGCAGCAGCCGTGGCGGCGGCACCAGGTCGGTCTTGTTCAGCGCCAGCCAGACCGGCCCGCGGCCCTTGGCCAGGGCCTCGGCGATCTTGCGCACGGCATCGGTCAGCCCGGCCCGCGCATCGACCACCAGCAGCGTCAGGTCCGCATCCTGCGCGCCGCCCCAGGCCGCGGCGACCATGGCGCGATCGAGCCGCCGGCGCGGGGCGAAGATGCCCGGCGTGTCCACCAGGATGATCTGCGCGCCCTGATGCATCACCACCGCGCGGATGCGGAAGCGCGTCGTCTGCGGCTTGGGGGAGACGATGGTGACCTTGGTGCCGGCAAGCTGGTTCACCAGGGTGGATTTGCCGGCGTTGGGGGCGCCGACGATGGCGACGAGGCCGCAACGGGTCATGGCGCGCATCCCTGGAGGGGCCTTGCCCCTCCAGACCACCCCACCAAAGGCCGCAGGGCCTTTGGAAACCGATACCTGGCGCTCCGCATCAAGGTCAGTCCCAGCCTCTCTACAATGTCGCGGGGCACCGGGGCGGGGGGGG
>JAYRJZ010000103.1:0-18900 GCA_041906015.1 Roseomonas sp. | reverse complement strand
GGCGATGCTGTCCAGCGGAACCGCATCCTTCTCGAGGAAGGGTCCGACCCGCATCCGGCGCAGGGCTGCGATATGGCCCACCGTGCCGCAGGCTTTCGCGATGTCGCGGGCGAGGGAGCGCATGTACACGCCCTTGCCGGATTCCACGAAGAACACCGCCGTGTCGGCATCGGGGCGCTCGATCAGCTCGAAGCGATCGACACGGGCGGGGCGTGCGGCAAGCTCCACCTGCTCCCCGGCGCGCGCGAGGTCATAGGCGCGTTCGCCGGCGACCTTGATCGCGGAATAGATCGGCGGGACCTGCATGATGTCGCCGATGAAGGCCGGCAGCGCCGCACGGATCTGCTCATCGGTCGGGCGGACGTCGCTGGTGCCGATGACGTTGCCGTCGGCGTCGTCGGAATCCCGTGCTTCGCCCAGTTTCAGCGTGAAGCGGTACTGCTTCGTGCCGTCCATCACATAGGGCACGGTCTTGGTCGCGGCACCGAAGGCGATGGGCAGCACGCCCGTCGCCAGCGGGTCGAGCGTGCCGCCATGGCCGCATTTCTGGGCCTGGAAGGACCGCTTGCAGATGGCGACGACATCGGTGCTGCCGATGGCGGTCGGCTTGTCGATGATCAGCCAACCGTCGAGCGGACGGCCCTTGGGCTTGCGATGGCGTTGACGGTGCTGGGCCATGAAACGTTCCGTAGCGTAATCGGTGCCGGTGGCGCGAGGCTCGGCGGGGTCAGAGCGAGAGAGCGCGGATGGACGAGGAAGACCAGGAATACCCCGCATGGGGCCGTATCCTGATCGCCGTAACGGTGCTCGGCTTCGGCGCCTTCGGGGGCGGGCTGATCGGGGAATCCTGGATGGGCGCGCTGTGGGGCACGATCCTCGTCTCGCCCGTCGCATTGCTGGGGTACGTCGCCCCGGCGGCGCTCGGCTGGGTCATGGTCGTGATCCAGGTGTTCAGCTGCGCTTCCTGACCCTCAGCGCGCCACGGCGCGCGGCTTGCCAGCCTCGTCCAGCGCCACGAAGGTGAAGGTCGCCTCCGTCACACGCGCGGCTTCCTCGAAACCACGGTCGCGACGCCAGGCTTCGACATGGACGCGGATCGAGGTCCGGCCGATGCCGAGCAACTTGCCGTAGAGGCTCACCTCATCGCCGACACGGACGGGCAGATGGAACTTCATCGCCTCCACCGCGACCGTCGCGACGCGGCCACGCGCAGTGCGGAAGGCGATGGTCGCCCCGGCCTGGTCCATATGCGCCATCAGCCAGCCACCGAAGATGTCGCCCGCCGGGTTGGCATCGGCGGGCATGGCGATGACACGGATCTGCGGCGCCTCGTCGGGCGGGGTATCGGTCATTCTTCGGTCTCGGGCTTGTGGTCCAGGTCGCGCTGCACCTCGGGGCGGTGCAGCACCTCATTGATGTGCATGGCGTAGTTCAGCGCGGTGTCGCGCTGGAAATGCAGGTCCGGGGCGAATTTCAGCCGCACGGCATGCGCCACCTCCCGCCGCAGGAAGGGCGAGACACGCTTCAGCGCGGCAAGCTGCGCGTCGGTCAGGTCGCGGCCAAGCGCCGAGACGAACGCCGTCA
This sequence comes from Roseomonas sp., assembly GCA_041906015.1. Lineage (GTDB taxonomy): Bacteria > Pseudomonadota > Alphaproteobacteria > Acetobacterales > Acetobacteraceae > Neoroseomonas. The sequence continues at coordinate 17,316 of JAYRJZ010000103.1, read as the reverse complement.
TGTGCTTGAGATCAGGGGAGGCGCGGACTTCGGTGACCGTCACATGAACGCCATGGAGCTCGGGGTCGCGGAATTCCTCGCGCGTGAAGACCGCCGAAAGGGCGTGGCGGACCTCCTCGGCGACGCGGAGCATGCGCTGGGAAGGGGCGCCGGATTTGTCGTGCTTCATCTCTTTATCCTCGGCGGTCGGACACGGAGGGGCCCTGCCCCTCCGCACCACCCCGGCAAAGGCCGAAAGGCCTTTGCAAACCAATACTTGGCGCCGGGCGCCAGGGCCACAGAAGAAACGCCGGGCACACTACGCGCCCGGCGCCAATTCAAGGTGTCCAGAGGCCTTTCGGCCTTTGGTGGGGGAGGTCCGGAGGGGGCGAGGCCCCCTCTGGTCAGGCCGCCGCGACGGTCTCCACCTCGTAGCACTCGATCTGATCGCCCACGCGGATGTCGTCGTAATTCGCGAAGGACATGCCGCATTCGAGGCCGTTGTTCACCTCGCGCACATCGTCCTTGAAGCGCTTCAGCGTCGACAGCTCGCCCTGGTGGATCACCACGCCGTCGCGCAGCAGGCGGACGCCGGCGCCGCGCTTCACCACGCCTTCCGTCACGCGGCAGCCCGCGATCTTGCCGATCTTCTTGACCTCGAAGACCTGCAGGATCTGCGCATAGCCGAGGAACTTCTCGCGCTGCACCGGGGCAAGCTTGCCCTTGTAGAGCTTCTCGATGTCGTCCGCGACTTCGTAGATGATCGAGTAGTAGCGGATATCCACGCCTTCCTTCGCCGCGAGGTCGCGCGCCTGCGACGTCGCGCGGACGTTGAAGGCGACGATCACGGCATCCGAGGCCTTGGCGAGCTGGATGTCCGATTCGGTGATCTGACCGACCGCCGAATGCAGCACGCGGACCTTCACCTCATCGTTGCCGAGCTTGCCCAGGGTGACGCCGATCGCTTCGGCGGAACCCTGCACGTCGGCCTTCACGACGACGGCGACTTCCTTCTGCTCGCCCGCCTGGATGCGCGCCAACATGTCGTTCAGGCTGCCGCGCGCGCCGGCGGCCGCATTGGCCTTCTCGCGCGCCCGGCGCTGACGAAATTCGGAGACCTCGCGGGCGCGGGCCTCGTTCTCCACCGCGATGAAGTTCTCGCCGGCCGCGGGCACGCCCGACAGGCCAAGGATTTCCACCGGCAGCGACGGCGGGGCGTCCTTCAGCTGGCGGCCCTTGTCGTCGAGCATCGCACGCACGCGGCCCCATTCGGCGCCGGCCACGACGATGTCGCCCTGGTGCAGCGTACCCTTCTGGACCAGCACGGTCGCCACCGGGCCGCGGCCGCGATCGAGCTTGGATTCGATCACCGTGCCTTCCGCCTGGCGGTTCGGGTTCGCCTTGAGGTCCAGCACCTCGGCCTGCAGCGAGATCGCTTCCAGCAGCTTGTCGAGGTTGATGCGCTGCGTCGCGGAGACCTCGATCTCCTGCGTGTCGCCGCCGAGGGATTCCACCACGATCTCGTGCTGCAGCAGTTCCTGCTTCACGCGCTCGGGCTTCACGCCGGGCTTGTCGATCTTGTTGACGGCAACAATGATCGGCACGCCCGCCGCCTTGGCGTGGCGGATCGCCTCCACCGTCTGCGGCATGACGCCATCATCGGCCGCCACCACCAGCACCACCATGTCGGTCACGGAGGCACCACGCGCGCGCATGGCGGTGAAGGCCTCGTGGCCCGGCGTGTCGATGAAGGTGACCTTCGACCCGTCCGGCACCGTGATCTGGTAGGCGCCGATATGCTGGGTGATGCCGCCCGCTTCATGCGCGACCACATCGGTCTTGCGCAGGGCGTCAAGCAGCGAGGTCTTGCCGTGATCGACATGGCCCATGATGGTCACGACCGGCGGGCGCGGCTGGAGGTCGGTGTCGATGTCCTCCCCGCCTTCCAGGCCGATCTCAACGTCGGATTCCGACACGCGCTTCACGCGATGGCCGAATTCCTGGACCACCAGTTCCGCCGTGTCGGCGTCGATGGACTGGGTCAGCGTCGCCATCACGCCCATGCGGAACAGCGCCTTCACCACCTCGCCGCCACGGGCGGCCATGCGGTTGGCGAGTTCCTGGACAGTGATCGTCTCGGGCACGACGACGTCGCGCACCACGCGCTCGGCGCCCGAGCGCAGGCGGGCGAGCTCCTGCTGCCGCCGCTCGCGGTCGCGGGCACGGCGGAGCGAGGCGATGGAGCGCGTGCGCTCATCCTCGCCCTCGATCGCGGCCTGAACGTCGATGCGGCCTTCGCGGCGGCGGTCGGTGGACGGCGCGGCCTTCTTGACCGGCACCGGCATGGGTCGGCGGCCAGGGCCGCTCGGCGGCCCACCGGGGCGACGCACCGCGGGGCGGCGCTCATCCTCTTCCTCGCCGGGCGAACGCGCCTTCAGCGTCAGCCGCGCGGCGGGCGATTCACCGTCCGGCTTGCGGGCCGCCGGCGCGGCGGGGGCACCCGCCGGCCGCGGCGCAGGACGCGCGACGGCAGGCGCCGGCGCGGCAGGCCGGGCAGAGGGAGCAGCCTTGCGGGCCTCTTCCTCGACCTTGGCGCGGGCGGCGGCCTCCTCGGCGGCGCGGCGCTCCTCTTCCGCCCTGACGGCGGCTTCCTCGGCGGCGCGGCGTTCTTCTTCCGCCTTGCGGGCGGCTTCCTCGGCGGCCGAACGCACCATGAGGGCCTGGCGCTCGCGCTCCTCGCGCTGACGCTGGGCCTCGAGGCGCCGGTTCTCCTCCAGCACGCGCTGGCGCAGGGCAATCTCGGCCTGGGTCAACGGACGACCCGGCGCGGCGGGACGCGACCCGCCGCCGGAGGAAGACCCCTGGCGCGAGGGCTGCGAACCGCCCGACCCGGATCCGCGTGGCGCGGGCCCGGCCACACCCGGCTTGGGCGGTGGCGCGGCGGTGCGCTTCTTCACAACCTCGACCTGCACCGTCTTGCTGCGGCCATGGCTGAAGGATTGCCGCACGCTGCCGGCATCCACCGTCTTGCCGAGTTCAAGCCGTCCGCCGGGCCGAAGGCTCAGCCTGCTCTTGCCCGCGTCCTGCTCGTTCTGGTCGCTCATCCGCCGATCCGAACCCGATCCTCAAAGAAACACGAAGGCCGCCACGAAGGTCGCGACCCCTACTCATTACCCGGCGTCGCGCTGGCGAACCCCGCCAGCCTCTCCGCCTCGACCCGGATGGCATCTGCCAGCCGGCCCGGCGCAACCACGACATGAACGGCGTGGTCGCGCCCGAAAACCCCACCTAGTTCCGCCGCGCTCAACGGCGTGACGGAAGGAAGGTCCCGTCCGCCGAAGCGCGCGCGCTCCGCCGGGCTGCCATCCGCCGCCTGAACCAGCAGCCCCGCGCGCCCGGCCTGAAGCCATTCACGCGCCACCTGCCAGCCCGAAACGGTCTGTCCCGCCCGCCGGGCCAAGCCCAGAAGGTCGCGGACACGACCGCGAAGACCGTCCTCGATCCGCGCGCGAAGGTCGGAGGGAAGTGTCACCTGCCCACGCGCGGCCCGATTGAAGGCCCCGCGGCTCAGCGCGGTTTCTAGCACATCGCCTCGCGCGCTCAACCACATTCCCCGACCCGGCAGTTTTCCTGTCAGGTCAGGAACGATTTCGCGTGCCGGACCCAGCACGAAACGGATCATCCGCTCCTTCGGCTGGACCTCACGCGTTACGATGCAGCGGCGAAGGGGGCCCTTTTCGGGCTCATCCTCCACCGGGGCATCGTCCTCACTCGTTGCCGTCACCGTCGGCCGCGCCCTCTTCCGCCTCGCCGAGCCAGCCGGCGCGGCGGCGCGCCTCCATGATGATGGCGTTGGCCGTCTCCTCGTCGAGCACATCGGTGCCCAGGACCTCGACCAGCTCGTCACCGGCGAGGTCGGCCAGATCCTCGAGCGACTTCACGCCCTTCTCGCCCAGCGTGACCATCATCTGCGGCGAGAAGCCGCCGATCTCGGCCAGCACGTCGTCCACGCCCATCTCGCGGCGCTTGTCGTCCAGCTCGTTATCGCGCTTGTCGATGAACGTCTGGGCGCGGCGCTTGAGCTCCACGGCCACGTTCTCGTCGAAGCCCTCGATGCCGGCGAGTTCCTCGTCCTCGACCTGGACGACGTCCTCGATGGTGCCGAAGCCTTCCTGCACCAGCAGGCCGGCGATCACGTCATCGACGTCCAGCGCCTCGACGAAGAGGCCGGTGCGCTTGCGGAATTCCTCCTGCCGACGCTCGCTTTCCTCGGCCTCGGTCAGGATGTCGATATCGTAGCGGGTCAGCTGCGATGCAAGGCGCACATTCTGGCCGCGGCGGCCGATGGCTAGCGAGAGCTGGTCGTCGGGGACCACCACCTCGCAGCGCTTGCCGTCCTCGTCGAGCACGACCTTGCTGACTTCCGCGGGCGCGAGGGCGTTCACGATGAAGGTCGCGAAATCGGGCGACCAGGGGATGATGTCGATCTTCTCGCCCTGGAGTTCCGCCACCACCGCCTGCACGCGCGATCCGCGCATGCCGACGCAGGCACCGACCGGGTCGATCGAGCTATCGCGCGAGATGACGGCCATCTTGGCGCGGGACCCGGGGTCGCGGGCGACCGCCTTGATCTCGATGATGCCGTCGTAGATTTCCGGCACTTCCTGCGCGAACAGCTTCGCGAGGAAGCCCGGATGGGTGCGCGAGAGGAAGATCTGCGGCCCGCGCGGCTCCTCGCGCACGTCGTAGATGTAGGCGCGGACGCGGTCGCCGTTGCGGAAGGCCTCGCGCGGGATGGTCTCGTCCCTCCGCAGGAGGGCTTCCGCGCGGCCGAGATCGACCATCAGGTTCCCGTATTCGGTGCGCTTGACGATGCCGTTGATGATCTCGCCGACGCGGTCCTTGTATTCGTTGAACTGCTTGCCGCGCTCGACCTCGCGCACGCGCTGGACGATCACCTGCTTGGCGGTCTGCGCGGCGATGCGGCCGAAATCGATCGGCGGCAGCGGATCGACGATGAATTCGCCCACCGCGATGCCCGGCTTGATCTTCTGGGCGATGCGCAGCGGGATCTGGGTCGCCTCGTTCTCGACCGGCTCGGCCTCGACCACCTCGGTCCAGCGGGACAGGCGGACCTCGCCGGACTTGCGGTCGATGACCGCGCGGATGTCCTTCTCGTGCCCATACTTGGCGCGACCGGCCTTCTGGATGGCCTGCTCCATCGCCTCGAGCACCTCATCGCGCTCGATCATCTTCTCTCGTGCGACGGCGTCGGCAACCTGGAGCAATTCGGGGCGGGCGATGGCAACGTCCATGGCCATATTGCCTATCCTCTCAGTTGGGCGTCTGGGGTGCCGCGGTGGCGGCGATCAATTCGTCGGTCAGGACCAGCTTGGCCTTGCGGATGTTGTCGCGGCGGAAGGCGACCTCGGTCCCGTCCTCCAGCTTCATCCGCGCGACATCCGCATCGGCACCGAGCGCGATGCCGCGGAAGCGCTTGCGCCCATCCTGCGGGATGGCGAGTTCCAGCGTCGCGACATGCCCGGCGAAGCGGTTCCAGTCCTTGGCCCGGGTCAGCGGCCGGTCGATCCCGGCCGAGGAGACTTCCAGCGTCCATTCGGACTTGATCGGGTCGGCCACGTCCAGCACGGCACCGATGGCATGGCTGATCGCCTCGCAATCGTCGACGGTGAAGACGGCGCCATCGGCCCGGTCGGCCATGACCTGCACGGTCGGCGTCTCCTTGCCCGACACCTGCACGCGAACGAGCTCGTAGCCCAGATGGCCGAGCGTCGGCAGGATGGCGTCGGCAATGCGGGCTTCGAGCCCCTCATGCCGGGGCAGGTCTTCGGCGGTATCGCTCAAGCAACAAAAAAGGCGGCCCCTTGCAAGGCCACCCCCCGTGGAACGGATGGAATGTCTGGACGGGTTATGGGCCTTCGATGAAGGCTATGCAAGCGTCCTTGCGGCAGCGCATCACCGATCCCATTCCGGAGGCAGGAGGGTCCTCGACCATGTCCCACGTCATGCAGGCCCCGATCGGCCGCCGTCTCCTCGTCGGCGGCCTCGCCGCCCTCGCCGCGACCCCGGCCGCTGCCGCGACGCGAAAGCGCTACAGCTTCGACCAGAAGAACGGCACGCTGCAGTTCACCGCCCGGCATCTCGGCATCCTCAGCTCCACCGGCACCTTCGACGACTTCAACGCCGAGCTGCTGATCGATCCCGACCGACCGCTCACCGCCCAGGTCGCGGCCACGGTCCGCACCTCGGCGATCGAGATCGCCTATCCGGGCGCCGTCGATCTGCTCCGCTCCCCCGCCTTCTTCGATGTCGAAAGATATCCCGAGGCGCGGTTCGCCGGCACCGCCACGGGGGAAGGCAGCCTGGAGCGGTTCACCCTGGCCGGGGAGCTGACCGTCCGCGGCGTCACGCGACCCTACCGCATGGAGGCACGGCTGCTCGGCCGCCAGCGGGACGCCGCCGCGGGGGGCGATGTGGCCGAGTTCTCCGCCACGGGGGATATGAAGCGGTCGGAATACGGCATGGTGTCAGATGGGGCCTCGATCTCCGACACGATCCGGCTCAGCGTCCGTGTCCGCCTCCTCCTCACCTGAAGGCTGGAGCCGGGGACAGCGCCGGCTGCACTGGATCGTCGCGGGACTGGTCTTCGCGGCCTTCGGGGTCGGGCTGGTGATGGTCGCCCTGCCGCTCAGCCAGATCCTGGCGAAGATCCTCGCCTACCAGGCGCACAAGACGCTCGGGCTGCTGGTGCCCCCGCTCGTGCTGTGGCGCCTGGCGCTGCGCGCCTGTCGTGGCCGCCCGCCCGAGGATGCCGGCATTCCCGCCTGGCAGCGCCGCGCCGCCGCGGTCGCGCATGCGGCGCTCTATGCGCTGCTGATCGTGGTGCCTGTGCTGGGATACCTGACCGCCAGCACGGCGCCGGGACAGATCGAGACGACGCTGTTCCTGATCATCCCGGTGCCGCACCTGCTGCCGCCGGATGAGGCGGCCTACGGGCTGCTCCGGGCCATCCATCGCGCCCTGGCCTGGACGCTGGTGATCCTGGCCCTCGGCCATGGGGGCACGGCGGTCGCGCATCACTGGCGCGGCCGCCCGACGCTGCGGCTGATGCTGGGCCGATGAGGCGGCCGGGGCGGGGGCGCGGCCGCCCTCACCCCGTCGGCATCACCCCACCCGGATCGGCGTCACATCCTGCATCCAGGATTGCGCCTGGACGAAGCCCGACAGGCGCTTCGACAGGCCGCGCGGGTTCACGTCGTGCACCACCCAGATCCACATCGCCTGGTCCACCAGATGGCCATGCAGCTCGGCCAGCACCGCGTCCTGCGCTGCGGTGTCGAAGGTCTGGCGGGCCTTGAGGCACAGCTCATCCGCCTTCGCGTCGCTGTAGCCGCCCCAGTTGAAGCCCGAACCGCCGGCGGCCGCGCTCTGCGCCGGGCCGAGCAGCCCGATATCCGGGTCCCAGAACGCCCAGGAATTGTTGATGCCGTGCAGGCCGCGATTCTCCGGCGCGGCGGCGCCGGAGCGGCGGCGGGTGCGCAGCGCCTCCCAGTCCATTACCTCGAATTCCAGCTCGATGCCGACATCGCGGTAGTTCTGCTGGATCAGTTCGTTCATCGGCAGCGGCTGCATCTGCCCCGAGCCGGACGGCGAAATGATGAACTTCGTCTTCACCGGGTTGCGCGGACCGAAGCCGGCCTCGGCCAACAGCCGCTTCGCGCGGTCGGGGTCGTAGGAGAGGTCCACGGTCGGCCGGCCGAACCAGGGATGGCCTTCATTGACCATGCCCTTGGCCGGCAGGGCCATGCCGCCCAGCATCGCGACCATCGCCGCCCGGTCGATCGCCATGTTCGCCGCCTGGCGCACGCGCAGGTCACGGAACGGGCTGTCCGACGTGAAGGACAGGTGGTGGCACCAGATATGCGGATAGGCGTTGGTGACCACGTTGTGCCCGGCAGCGCGGATGCGCGACGCGGCATCCGGCGGCGGTGCCTCGACGAAATCCACCTGGCTGGACAGCAGCGCCGAGACGCGCGTCAGCGCATCCGGGATCGGGATCAGCACCAGCCGTTCATGCTTCGGCGCCCGGGTGGGGTCCCAGTAGTTCGGGTTGCGCACCGCCTCCAGCCGCTCCCGCGGCACGAAGCGATCGACCATGTAGGGGCCGGTGCCCGAAGGTCGTTCGGCAACGCGGTCCCAGTTGTTCCCCAGCTCGGCATAGCGCGCGGGCGAGGAGTAGAAGACGTTCGCCATGTTGTAGGGGAAGATCGCATCGACCGACTTGGTCTCGATCTCGATGGTCCGCGCGTCCTTCACGCGCCAGCGCGCGATGTTGGCGGTGTAGAGCCCCGCCTGCGCGGCCTGCAGCCGGTCGAAATGCGGCGCGTCGCGGTCGATCAGCTTGGCGAGGTTCCAGGCCACCGCATTGGCGTCGAAGGCGCTGCCGTCATGGAAGCGCACGCCATCGCGCAGGTTGAAGGTCCAGACCTTCTTCGTCGCATCGTCCACCGCCCAGCGTTCGGCAAGCCCCGGCCGCAGCGTGGCGGCGCGGTCGGATTTCGACAGGTCCCAGGCGATCAGCGGATCGTAGATGTTGATGCCGACGAAGCGCAGGCCTTCGGCACCCTGGCTCGGCTGCCCGGTAGTCAGCGGGATGTCGCCCGCCGTCATGCCGATGCGCAGCGTGCCGGCGGGGGCGGGCTGGGCGACGGCAGGCGCGAAGGGCGCGGCGGCGAGCGCGGCGGCGCCCGCGAAAAGGTCACGGCGATGCAAGGCGGGGTTCTCCGCTGCGTGAAGCCGTATGCGTCCCTGGCGCGTGATGCGGCGCAGCATGCCGGGGCGGCGACAGGCGCGCAAGGCGGCGAAACCGGAGGGGCGCCGTCACGGCGGCAGGCGCAGCGCGGAATCGAGACGGATCGTCGTGCCGTTCAGCAGCGGGTTCGCGCAGATGGCCAGCACCATCCGCGCGAATTCCTCCGGCAGTCCGAGCCGCGCGGGGAAGGGCGGCAGCGCACGGATCGCAGCCTGCGCGGCCTCGGGCAGGCCGGCGAGCATCGGCGTCTCGAACAGGCCGGGTGCGATGGTGACGACGCGGATGCCGGTCTTCGCCAGTTCGCGGGCCGCCGGCAGCGTCAGCCCCATCACCCCGGCCTTCGACGCGGCATAGGCGCATTGGCCGATCTGCCCATCCTCCCCGGCGATGGAGGCGGTGTTGACGATGACGCCGCGCTCCCCGTCGGGCGCGGTGGGGTCGAGTGCCTGCATGCGCTGCGCCGCCAGCCGCAACACGTTGAAGGTGCCGAGCAGGTTCACCCGCAGCGCGCGCTCGAACAGCGAGAGGTCATGGGCGCCGTTGCGGCCCACCACGCGCGCGGCGGGCGCGATGCCGGCGCAGTTCACCACGAGACGCAGCGGGCCGAGGCCGGATGCAGCCTCGAGCGCCGTCAGGACATCGGCCTCGCTGGTGACGTCGCCGGCGACCGGGGTCGCCTCGCAGCGTTCGGCCAGGGCAGCGAGGCCCCCGGCGTTGAGGTCCATCGCGACGACCTGCATGCCGGCGGCGGCCAGCGCCTCCGCCGTCGCGGCGCCGAGGCCGGAGCCGGCGCCCGTGACGAGTGCGGCATTTCCGCCCAGTTCCATGCGACCCATCCCCCTTCGGCTTCGCGTCGCGGAAAGGCTATCGCGCCCGCGGCGCCGCGCGCAAAGCGCCGGTGCTCAGTTCCGCTCGAAGGTCCAGTAGTGCGGCACGCGCCCCTCGCGGATCGCCTTGGCCTCGTAGCGTGTGGGGTGCCAGCCTGACGGGCGCTCGCCGATCGACAGGTCGCGCCGGGTGAAGTGCGGCTGGTCGGCGAAGACCTCCTCGACACAGGCCTGGTAGACCGGATGGTCGCTCGCGATGCGCCATTGCGCGCCGGGACGCAGCACGCGCGCGACGAGCGGCAGCATCGCCGCATGGACGAAGCGCCGCTTGGCATGGCGCGCCTTCGGCCAGGGGTCGGGGAACATCAGGTAGAGTCGGTCGAGCGACGCGTCGGGCAGCAGCGCGACCAGGTGCCGCGCATCCTCGGGCCACAGGCGCAGCCGGTCGGGCACGGGCGCGCTGGCTTCCTCCCCTTCCGGCACGATGCGCGTCAGCAGGGAGCACAGCCCATTCTCGAAGACCTCGGAGGCGATGAGGCCGACGGTCGGGTTCGCCGCGGCCAGGGCCAGCGCATGCTCCCCGCCGCCGAAGCCGACCTCGAGCCACAGCGCCTCGGCGCCGGGGAAGATCACGCGCGGGCAGGCGGCCTCGGCGGCCGTCAGCCGGAAGCGCGGCAGGGCGAGGTCGAGCAGCCTTTCCTGGCGCGGCCGCAGCGGGTGCCCGCGGCGGCGGCCATAGAGGCGGTCGGGAATGCCTTCAGGCAGAATCTGGTGGGTCATCGGTGTGCGGGCTCGCCCATGCTGCCATCGCGTCCCGGTCTGGGGTGGGGCGGGCATGGCGGCCCGCCCCGGGCCCGTCAGCGCCCGAAGGCGCGCTTCAGCTCATCGGCCAGGTCGGTCTTTTCCCAGGTGAAGGTGCCCTTCTCGGCATCCGGCGTGCGGCCGAAATGGCCATAGGCCGAGGTCGGGACATAGATCGGGCGGTTGAGGTGCAGATGCTCGCGGATGCCGCGCGGCGAAAGGTTCACCAGCCCGTCGACGACCTTGGCGAGCTTCACCTCATCCACGTCCTTGCCCGTGCCGTGCAGGTCGAAATAGACCGAGAGCGGCTTGGACACGCCGATCGCGTAGGACACCTGGATGGTGCACTTGTCGGCCAGGCCCGCGGCAACGACGTTCTTCGCGACATAGCGCGCGGCATAGGCGGCCGAGCGGTCCACCTTGGTCGGGTCCTTGCCCGAGAAGGCACCGCCGCCATGCGGGGCCGCGCCGCCATAGGTGTCCACGATGATCTTGCGGCCGGTGAGGCCGCAATCGCCGTCCGGGCCGCCAATGACGAACTTGCCGGTCGGGTTCACGTAGAACTCGGCGTCCGGGCACATCCAGCCCTTGGGCAGGGTGGATTCGACGATGGGACGCAGCAGGGCCTTGATCTCGGCCTGCTCCATGCCGTCCTCGTGCTGCGTCGAGACGACGACCGAGGTCGCACCGACCGGCTTGCCGTCCACATACTTCAGCGTGACCTGGGACTTGGCGTCGGGCAGCAGGCCGGCGACCGACTTGTCCTTGATGCGGCGCAGCTCGCTGACGCGATGCAGGATGCCGTGCGCGTAGTAGAGCGGCGCGGGCATGAGGTCCGGCGTCTCGGTGCAGGCATAGCCGAACATGATGCCCTGGTCGCCGGCGCCTTCGTCCTTGTTGCCGGCGGCATCCACGCCCTGCGCGATATGGGCGGACTGGGCATGCAGGTAGCAGGCGATATCCGCCGTCTGCCAGTGGAAGCCGTCCTGCTCATACCCGATGTCATGGATCGCGAGGCGCGCCAGGTGCATCAGGTATTCCGGCGTCACCGTGCCCGGGCCGCGGACTTCGCCGGCGAGCACCACGCGATTGGTCGTCACCAGGGTTTCACAGGCCACGCGGGAATAGGGGTCGGCGGTCAGGAAGGCGTCCAGCACCGTGTCCGAAATGCGGTCCGCCACCTTGTCGGGATGGCCTTCCGAGACGGATTCGGACGTGAAAAGGTATTCGCCGGTATCGCGCATGGCTTGGTTCGGCCTCTTGTCGCGGGGATTTCGCCGGCAGGAAGCCCCGGCGGGCTGGGCCCGGGGCATCCGGGACGAAGCGGCGTATCGCAAGGGGGTGTGGCGGGGTCAAGGCAGGCCGGCAACGGCGCATGCCGGATCGGCGGCGATCGGCCCGGCGGTCGCCATGCGGCGGATGGGTGCCGCTGTTCCCGCTGTGTTTACCCATGCACCATGGCATGCGGTCGCGGGGCCGAAGCGGGGGATGGATTTCTCCCATCCGACGGCCGGCCGCGATCACGCCTGCTTCAGGCGCCGCGCTCAGCCCCGCCGAAAGACGAGGGTGAGGTTGTTGGCCGGCATCGGCGTCACCGCCGGCGTGCCGAAGCCCTGCGCGGCGGCCAGCTCGGCGACGGCTTCGAGGTCCCTGATACCCCAGGCTGGGTTGCGGGCGCGCAGATCGGCGTCGAAGGCCGCGTTGGACGGGGCGGTATGGGCGCCATCCCGGCGATAGGGGCCATAGAGGACCAGCGGCGCCCCCGGCGGCAGGATGGCGGCGGCCCCGCGCATCAGCCCCTCCGTGGCCGCCCAGGGCGCGATGTGGACCATGTTGATGCAGAGGACCGCATCCGCTGCCGCGACCGGCCAGCCCGGCGCCGCGGCGTCGAGCGCGACAGCGGGGCGGATCGTGTCGAGGCCGGCCTCGGCGGCCCAGGCATCGATGCTGGCGCGTGCGCCGGGATCGGGGTCGCTCGGCTGGAAGGTGAGGCCGGGCAGGGCGGCGGCGAAATGGACGACGTGCTCGCCGGAACCGCTGGCGACCTCCAGGACCAGGCCCGAGGCCGGCAGGACGCCCCGCAGCACGGCGAGGATGGGATCACGGTTGCGGGCGGCAGCCGGGGCGACGCGACGAGGGCTCGCGGAAGACATAGCCACCGCATCCCGCAGCACGGCCGGCTTGGCAAGACGGTGATTGGCGCGGGGATGGGAGACGGGCGCTGCGCCTCACCGCGCCAGGATGTCGGGCACCCTGGTCCGGGGACTTTGGTGCGGGGCGGGTCTCGGCGCCTGTCCCGGCACGTATCCCCGGCGATGGGCGCAACGAGTACCCCGCCTTCGCCCGGCGTATGCGGCGCGCGGAGGCGGCGTTGCCGTCGCCACCCGCGCCCGTCATGACCCTCCCGCATACAGCGCGGTGACGTCCGGCCCGAAGCCGCTCAATTGGCGCGCGCGGTGGCGGCGCGGGTGCCGCGGCATCAGCCCGATCATGGCTTCCGCCAGGCGCACCGCGGCCTGGGTGCCGTCGATCAGCGGCACGGCGATGCGTGGCTGCAACAGCGGCGCAATGCCGGCGAGCGGCCCGCCGGCGAGGATGATCGCTTCCGCGCCGTCCTGTTCGACGCTTTCGGTGCAAAGCGTCGCCAGCAGGTCGAGCCGCTCCTCCGCCACCGTGCCGGGGTCGCCCGAGAAGGCCGGCCCCATCCGGAACCCCGCGCAACGCGATGCGAGGCCGTGATGGGCCAGGCAATCCTCGAACATCGGCCGCAGCGCGGCGGTGAAGGAAACCACGCCAAAGCGCCGCCCGAGCATCGAGGCGGCATGAAAGGCGGCCTCGCTGATGCCGAGCACCGGCACGTCGAGCAGTTCCTTCGCCGCATCGAGGCCCGGATCGCCGAAGCAGGCGATCACCGCCGCATCGTATCGGCCCCGATGTGATGACAATGCCGCGAGAGTCGCCGGTCCCGCCGCCAGCCAGTCGGCGCGGGTGACAATCAGCGGCAGGCCGAAGGGGGCGGAAACGGCTTCAACAACCGTGCCCGGAGACGCCGCAACCCTTGCGGCAGAAGCGATTCGCTCCGTCACCGCGGGGGTTGTGTTGGAATTCACCACCAGGATCCGCATCGCATCCCTGCCTTGCTGCACCGCACACCTACCCCGTTGACCCGGAGGCCTCGCAAATTGTGTCATGACGTTGCTCAGTTCGGGGCAACGTCCAGGAAACGGCGCCGGTCAACGGTCGCAGGCCCGCTCCGCCCGAGGGTGGAGCGGGCCTTATGTTGAATCCCCCGTCGCGGACGTTGCGCAAGGGGGGATCGGATGAAGCCAGCGGCACTCGTCACCGGCGCGCGGCGCGGCATCGGGCGCGCCAGTTGCGCGGCCCTGGCCGCCAAGGGATTCGACATCGTGGGCGCCGACATCTCCGATGAGGGGGCGGAGGAAACGCGCGCGGCGGTCGAGGCGGCGGGCGGGCACTTCACCTTCATCCGTTCCGATGTCGGCGACGTCACGGCGCATGGCGCGCTGCTCGACGCCGCCTGGGACGCCGGCGGCGGGCTCGAATGCCTGGCGAACATCGCGGGCGTGCAGGTCGCGCAGCGCCAGGACATGCTGGAGACGACGCCCGATTCCTGGGACCGGCTGCTGGACGTGAATACGCGCGGGGCCTTCTTCCTCAGCCAGGCGGTGGCCAAGCGGATGATCGCGCCGGGCGCGCCGGCGCGCGGGCATCGCTCGCTCGTCTTCATCTCCTCGGTGAATTCGGTGATGGCGTCGCTGAACCGGGCCGAATACTGCGTCTCCAAGGCGGGCGTGACGATGCTGGCGAAGCTGTTCGCGATGCGGCTCGGCCCGCATGGCATCAATACCTATGACATCCAGCCGGGCGTGATCCGCACCGACATGACGCGCGCGGTGTGGGACAGCTACGGCGCGCAGATCGAGGCGGGGCTGACGCTGATCCGCCGCTGGGGCGAGGCGGAGGACATCGGCAATGCGGTGGCCACGCTGGCCTCGGGCGCGATGCCCTATTCGACGGGACATTCCTTCCCGATCGATGGCGGGATGCTGGTGCCGCGGTTCTGATCGCGCCGGGCGCGGGATGGGAGAGGGGCCCGCAGCCGTCATCGACAAGCCCCCCTCCGCTGCCGCCCGCAACCGCGCTAGAGAAGCGCCGATGAAGCGCTTCTGGTCCCATGCCGTCGCCGTCCCGCGCCCCGAGGGCGGCCATGCCGTCCTGCTCGACGGCCGTCCGCTCCGCCTGCCGGGCGGCGCGCCGCTCGCCACCGCCTCTGCCCCGCTCGCCGAGGCCATCGCCGCCGAATGGCAGGATGCCGGCGGGGAAAAGGGCGGCGAGATGACGCTGGAGGCCGTGCCGCTGACGCGCCTTCTCGGCACGGCCCAGGACCGCGTCGCGGCGGATCCCTCGGCCATGGTCGCCGGCCTCGCGAAATATGCCGAGACGGATCTGCTCTGCTACCGCGCCGAGGACCCGCAGCTTGCCGAACGCCAGGCGCGGGAATGGCAGCCCCTGCTGGATTGGGCGGCGGAGACGCACGGCGCCCCGCTGACGATCACCGCCGGGCTGATGCCGGTGGCGCAGCCCGCGGCGAGCCTCGCCGCGCTGCGCCAAGCCGTCGCGGCGCATGGTGTCGAGGAGCTGGCCGCGCTCGGCCTCGCCGTGCCGGCATTGGGCAGCCTCGTGCTGGGGCTCGCCCTTTCGGCCGGGCGGCTCGCGGCGGAGGAGGCGCATCGCCTCGCCGTGCTGGACGAGACGCACCAGGAAGAACGCTGGGGCACGGATGCCGTGGCGGCGGACCGCCGCGCCCGCGCCGCGGCGGATATCGCACTCGCCGAACGCTTCCTCGCGCTGGTGCGGACGTGACGGCGCGGCGCGTCGTCATCGCCGGGCGGGTCCAGGGCGTCGGCTATCGCGACTGGATGGTACGGGAGGCGACGCGCCTGGGCGTGCATGGCTGGGTGCGCAACCGTCGCGACGACACGGTCGAGGCGCTGGTCTCGGGCGAGGAAGGTGCGGTGCAGGCCCTGCTGTCGGCCTGTCGACAGGGGCCGCCGGCCGCGCGCATCGATACCATCACCGAGGAATTCACGGACCCGCCGGACGCGCCGGGGTTCCGACGGGCGCCGACGGTTTAGGCGCGCAAGGCGGCTGGAGAGAGGGGCGCCGCCCCTCTCCAGGCCTCGCCCCGCCAATGGAAGCCATCACTTGGCACGCGGCCCCGCGGGCGGTGCCGTGAGCCAGGGCGAACGGGAACGGCTTTAGCCTTCCGCCTTCGGGACCATGCGGCCGATATGCCGCCCGCCGAAGAGGTGGACGTGGAAATGCGGCACTTCCTGCCCGCCATCCGCCCCCATGTTGGTCAGCGCGCGATAGCCCTTCACTTCGAGCCCCAGCTCCTTCGCGACCTTCGACACGGCGCGCCAGAAGCCGATGAGCTCGGCGTCGGACGCCTTCGCGCCGAAATCGGCGATGGAGACGTAGTGCCCCTTCGGGATCACCAGCACATGCACCGGCGTCTGCGGGTTGATGTCGTGGAAGGCGAGGGCGTGCTCGTCCTCATGCACCTTCTTGCACGGGATCTCCCCGCGCAGGATGCGGGCGAAGATGTTGGCGTCGTCATAGGGCGGCAGGCCGGTCACGGACATGGCGGGACTCCAAGGGTTTGCGCACTGCGTTGTGCGCATCCTCACCGCGCGGCCGCGATGCGCAAGACGGGCCGCATTTTCTGATTGCGAAGGCGGGCCAATTTCGAATAACGATTAGTTATTCGAATAACAGATCGTAACGCGAATGTCCGCCGACACCCAATCCCGCCCCTACCGCCAGGTCGCCCGCGCCGCCGCGACCGAGGAGACCCGCCGCCGCATCGTCACCGCCTTCGCCGAGGCGTTGGCCGAGCGCTGGCTGGACGAGATCACCCTGGACGAGCTCGCCGCCGCCGCCGGCACCACCCGCCAGACCGTCATCCGCCTGTTCGGCGGCAAGGAGGGGCTGCTGGACGCCGTCGTCGACTGGATGCGCGAAGGGGTGCTTACCCGCCGCACGCTGGCGCCCGGGCCTGCCGCCATCGCCGTCGCCCGGGCCGTTGGCGCGGACTACGAGACGAGCGGCGACATGATCATCCGTCTGCTGGCGCTGGAAGGCCGGCATCCGGGCCTGTCCGCCTTCCTGGACTATGGCCGCCGCCAGCATCGCGCCTGGATCGGGGAGGCCTTCGCCGGCCCGATCGCGTCCTATCCGCCCGCGGAACGCGCGGCGCTCACCGACCGGCTGATCGTCGCCACCGACGTCTACAGCTGGAAGCTGCTCCGCCGCGATTTCGGACGCAGCCGGATCGAAACAGAGGCGGCCATCGCCGCCCTCATCGCCGCTATCCTGGCGGCCCGGAGCAACGACGATGGCTGATTTCCTCCTCACCACCTTCGAAGGCGGCGGCAATATCCCGCCCGTGCTTGGCATGATCCGGCGCCTCCGGGCGCGGGGCCACACGGTGCGCGCGCTCGGCGACGCCGTGCTGGGCCCCGAGATGGAGGCCGCCGGCGCGACCTTCCGGCCCTGGACCACGGCGCCGAACCGCCCCGACCGGCGGGCCGAGACCGACCCCATCCGGGACTGGGCCTCGGCCGAGCCCGGCGCCAGCCTGCTGTGCGGGCTGGACACCATCATGGTCGGCCAGGCCGCCGCCTATGCCGCCGACACGGCGGCCGAGCTGCGCCGCGCGCCGGCCGATGCGCTGCTGTGCTCGGACCTGCTGTTCGGGCCGCCCATCGCGGGCGAGGCCGCCGGCATCCCGGTCGTGATCTTCGGCTGCAACATCAACCTCATGCCGATGGAGGGCATGCCGCCCGTCGGCCC
>JAYRJZ010000003.1:0-130303 GCA_041906015.1 Roseomonas sp. | reverse complement strand
GCGCTGCGGTATTTTTCGTTGTCGCCAGGGCCTCTGCGGGCCATTCTTTGTCTCAGGAAGAGATTGGTTCTCTTCCTGCCGTGTGACTGGCGTTTCCTCCCTAAACTAGGGCCGCGACCTTTGGGGCGCGGCCCTTTCTTTTTTCTACAGAGCGGAACGCCCAACCGCAAGTGGAAAGCAAGACTTCTCATTCATTTTGTGTATTTTTCTGTCGTTTTCTTCTTCGCGATCGCAGCATTCTTGCGAGTTTCCGGCAGATGGACGTCTCGTGCCAGGCCCCTTCCGGTGTGGCCTCGCCGCCTTTAGGTTCCCCCGCCGACGACTACCGCAAAGGATCCTGTCTTGCGCCTCTCCCGCGCCTTCCTGCCGACGCTCAAGGAAACCCCCGCCGAGGCGCAGATCGCCTCCCATCGCCTCATGCTGCGTGCCGGGCTGATCCGCCAGACCGCGGCGGGCATCTATGCCTGGCTGCCGGCCGGGCTGCGCGTCCTGCGCAAGGTCGAGCAGATCGTGCGCGAGGAACAGGACCGCGCCGGCGCGCAGGAGATCCTGATGCCGACCATCCAGTCGGCCGATCTGTGGAAGGAATCCGGCCGCTACGACGATTACGGCAAGGAGATGCTGCGCATCACCGACCGGCATGAGCGCGAGATGCTGTTCGGCCCGACCAACGAGGAAGTGGTCACCGACATCTTCAAGACCTATGCGAAGTCGTACCGGGACCTGCCGCGCAACCTCTATCACATCCAATGGAAGTTCCGTGACGAGGTGCGCCCGCGCTTCGGCGTCATGCGCGGCCGCGAATTCCTCATGAAGGACGCCTATTCCTTCGACCTCGACAAGACCGGCGGCGAACACTCCTACCGCCAGATGTTCCTCGCCTATCTGCGCACCTTCCAGCGCATGGGGCTGACCGCGGTGCCGATGCGCGCCGATACCGGCCCGATCGGCGGCGAGCTGTCCCACGAGTTCATCATCCTCGCCGAGACCGGCGAGAGCGGCGTCTTCTACGATGCGGCCTATGAGACGACGGACTGGGCGAAGGCGGATGTCTCGACCGACGACGTGGACGGGCTGAAGGCCTTCTTCAAGCGCGTGACGGCCAACTACGCCGCGACCGACGAAATGCACGACGCTTCCGCCTGGGATGCCGTACCGGCCGAACGCCGCCGCGAGGGAAGGGGCATCGAGGTCGGCCACATCTTCTTCTTCGGCACGAAGTATTCCGCGCCGCTCGGCCTGACCGTCGCCGGGGCGGACGGTACGCCGGTGACGCCCGAGATGGGCTCCTACGGCATCGGCGTCTCGCGCCTGGTTGCCGCGCTGATCGAGGCAAACCACGACGAGGCCGGCATCAAGTGGCCCGATCCGGTCGCCCCCTGGGCCGCCGCGATCCTCAACCTCCGCCCCGGCGACGCGGCGACCGATGCGCTGTGCGAGCAGCTCTATGCCGCGCTCGGCGACGATGCGGTCTATGACGACCGTTCCGCGCGTGCTGGCGAGAAATTCGCCGATGCCGACCTGATGGGCTTCCCGTGGCAGGCCATCATCGGCCCGCGCGGCGCGGCCGCCGGCCGCGTGGAACTGAAGCGCCGCGCCACTGGCGAACGCCAGGAGCTCAGCCTCGAGGACGCGGTCGCGAAGATCCGCGGGGCCTGACGGGGCGGGATGTTCAACGCCTTCGAGCGCGCGGTCGCCTTCCGCTACCTGCGGGCGCGCAAGGGTGAGCGCTTCGTCTCGGTCACGGCGATCTTCTCGCTGCTCGGCATCATGCTCGGGGTGGCGACACTGATCATCGTGACCTCGGTGATGAACGGCTTCCGCCAGGACCTGATGACGCGGATCATCGGGTTGAACGGGCATCTGACCGTGCAGCCCGAACACGGGCGCAGCCTGGATGGGCATGAGGCGATCATCGCGCGCATCGCCGGTCTTCCTGGGGTGGCCCAGGCCACGCCCATGGTCGATGGGCAGGTGTTGCTCTCCACCCAGGCGGGCGGCGCGGCGGCCGCGCAGTTGCGCGGCATTCCGCCGGAGGCGCTGCGCAGCCGCCCGGTGCTCGATCGCGGTCTACGCCTCGGCAGCGTCGAGGAATTCGGTGAGGAGGGGGAGGACACGGCCGTGGTGGGCGATCGCCTGGCGGCCCGGCTCCGCCTGCGCCCGGGCGACATGATGACCGTGATGCTGCCCCAGGCCCGCGGCGGGGACTTCACCGCCGCGCCGCGCCAGCGCGCGCTGCGCGTCGTCGCAACCTTCAATGTCGGTATGCCAGAAGTGGACAGCCGCACCGTCTTCGTCCCGCTCGCCACCGCGCAATCGCTGTTCAACCTTGGCGATGCGGTCAGCGAGATCGAGGTGATGGCCACCGACCCGTCCAACATCGCGCCGCTCGCCGCCGCGATCCGCGGCACCCTGGCCGGCCAGCCGCTGCGCGTCGCGGATTGGCAGCGGACCAATTCCTCCATCTATGCGGCGATGCTGGTGGAGCGGAACGTGATGTTCGTGATCCTGACCCTCATCATCCTGGTCGCGGCCTTCAACATCATCTCCTCCCTGACCATGCTGGTGAAGGACAAGGGAACGGACATCGCCATCCTGCGCACCATGGGCGCGAAGCGGGGGGCGATCCTGCGCATCTTCCTGCTCTGCGGCGCGACGATCGGTTGTGGGGGGACCTTGCTCGGCTTCGCGCTCGGCCTTGGCATCGCGGCGAATTTCGACGCGCTGCGCCGCTTCCTGCTGTGGCTGGAAAGCACCGGGCTGTTCGGCGCCGAACTGCGCTTCCTGATCGGCCTGCCATCGGTGGTGGACCCCAAGGAGATCGGGATCATCCTCGCACTTGGCCTCGGCCTGTCGCTGCTGGCGACGATCTGGCCAAGCTGGCGCGCCGCGCGCATCGACCCGGCCGAGGCGCTGCGCCATGGCTAAGGCCGCGATCTTCGGGGCCTTCGAACGGGCCGTCGCCGGGCGCTACCTGCGCGCGCGCAAGGGCGAGCGCGCGGTCTCCCTCATCGCGGGCTTCTCGCTGGCCGGCATCGCGCTCGGCGTGGCGACACTGATCGTCGTGCTCTCCGTCATGGGCGGCTTCCGACAGGAACTGCTGGGGCGCATCCTGGGGCTGAACGGGCATCTCGGCGTGGTGATGAATGAGGGGCCCTTCCGCGACTATGCCGAGGCCGCCGCGCGCATCCGCGCCCTGCCGGACGTGACCCAGGCGGTGCCGACGCTGGAAGGGCAGGTGCTGATCACTACCGATGAGGGCGCTTCCGCCGGGGCGCTGGTCCGCGGCATCGCACCCGAGGATATGCGCGCGCGCGGCATCATCGCCGACAATATTCGCGCCGGCAGCCTCGCCGATTTCGGCGGCGACGATGCCATCGCGATCGGCGTCGGCCTCGCGCGCAAGCTCGATGTCCGGGTGGGGGACCGTATCACGCTGGTCTCGCCCGAAGGGCGCGTGACGGTCTTCGGCACGGTGCCGCGGCTCAAGGCCTATCGTGTCGTGGCGCTCTTCGAGGTCGGGCTGCAGGATTACGATGCGGGCTTCGTCTACATGCCGCTTGGCGCCGCGCAGGTCTTCTTCCGCAGCCCCGGCGCGATCAGCCAGATCGAGATTCATCTGCGCGACCCCGACGAGGCCTGGGCCACGGCGGGCGCGATCCGCGCCGCGCTGGCCGGGCGGCCGGTCGGTATCCTCGACTGGCAACGCGCCAACAGCGGCTTCTTCCAGATCGTCGAGGTGCAGCGGAACGTGATGTTCCTGATCCTCGCACTGATCATCCTGGTCGCCGCCTTCAACATCATCTCCTCGCTGGTGATGCTGGTGAAGGACAAGGGGCGCGACATCGCGATCCTGCGCACCATGGGGGCGGGCAGGGGGGCGGTGATGCGCATCTTCCTGCTCTGCGGGGCGGCGATCGGCGGGATCGGGACGTTGGCGGGGCTGGGCCTGGGGCTGCTGGTTGCCGCCAATCTCGAACACATCCGCCAGGGGCTGATGGCCGCGACGGGCGCGACGGTCTTCGACCCCGAGATCTATTTCCTGACGCGGATCCCCGCCGTGGTGAATCCGTGGGAGGTGGCGCAGGTCGTGGGCCTGGGCCTGCTGCTCTCCCTGCTGGCAACCCTGTTCCCGAGTTGGCGCGCGGCGCGGCTCGATCCCGTGGAGGCGCTGCGCCATGAGTGAACCGCCGCTGCGCCTCGCCGCCGTCGAGCGCCGCTACAAATCCGGGGCGGGCGAATTGCCGGTCCTGCGCGGGGCCGACCTGGCGCTCGCCACGGGCGAGATCGTGGCCCTGGTCGCGCCCTCGGGCACCGGGAAATCCACACTGCTGCATCTCGCCGGGCTACTCGAACGGCCCGATGGCGGGGAGGTCTTCGTCGAGGGCCGTGCGGCGGGCACGCTGTCCGACGACGCGCGCACCGCGATCCGCCGCGACACGATCGGCTTCGTCTACCAGTTCCATCACCTGCTGCCGGAATTCACGGCGGAGGAGAACGTCGTCCTGCCGCAGCTCGCCGCCGGCGTGGCGCGGCGGGCGGCGCGGGATCGGGCGCGGGAGCTGCTCGCATTGTTCGGCCTGGCGGGGCGGGAGGATCATCCCCCCGGCAAGCTCTCGGGCGGCGAGCAGCAGCGCGTGGCGATCGCGCGGGCCCTCGCGAACCGCCCGCGTATCCTGCTGGCCGATGAGCCGACCGGGAACCTCGATGTCGGGACCTCCGACACGGTGTTCCATGAGTTGCTGGATCAGGTGCGGGGGCAGGGCGTCGCGGCCTTGGTCGCAACCCATAATCCGGAGCTGGCGCGGCGGATGGACCGCATCGTGACGCTGCGGGATGGCGCGGTCGTGCCGGCCTAGAGCAGATCCTGTCCGGATGAACTCATCCGGGCAGGTGAAGATGCTCGCAAAAACAAGATTCTAGAGCTTTGGAGGTGAACGCGAGTTCACCGGAAATGCGCTAGCCGAGCACCGGGCGCGGATGCCGGCACGATGCCATGCCGCGCGCGGAAGCGTTCCTGCGCCGCTTCCCGCCGCCGCTGGCGACGGGAAGCGCTCACCGTCAGTAAGCCAGGGTGAAGATCTGGCCGCGATGCGCCGGGCGCTCCACCTCGTCGAGCAGCGCCACGGCGTAGTCCTCGGCGCTGATGCGGCTTTCGCCCTTGGCGTCCGCCAGCAACGTCCGGCCGCCAAGACGGAAGGTGCCGGTCCGCTCGCCCGGCGCGATCATGCCCGCCGGGGCGAGCACGGTGAAGTCGATGCCGCTCGCCGCGATGCGCTCGAAGGCGGCGCGCATGCCCTTCGCCTCGGCGCTGTAGGCCTCCGGCACATGATCGGCGACCGGGCTGCCATCAGGCAGGTTCAGCGACCCCGCGCCGCCCACCAGCACCAGGCGCTTGCCGCCGAGGCCCGCGATCAGCGCCTCGGCATAGGCCATGGCCTCGGCTTGCGCATTGCCCGTGCTGCGCGGGCTGACAGCCCCGATCACCACATCCGCTTTCGCCGCGGCGGCGGACAGCGCCGCGATGTCGGTGACCTCCAGCGCCAGCGGCGTCAGGCCGGGGCGGGGGGCGATCTTGGCGGGGTTGCGGGCGGCGGCGGTGACCGCGTGGCCGCGCGACAGCGCCTCCGTCACGATGCGGCTGCCGATCATGCCGCTCGCGCCGATGACCAGGATGTTCATGGGCCGTGCTCCTTGCCGGGTAGGTGTCAGGCGCCCCAATTACGGATAGTAACCTGGTTCCGGTAGAGCCATTTCCACGTCACATGGTTATCCTGGGGGAACCGCATGTCCGCTCCGCGCCTCGTCAACCATAATTGCCCCATCCGCGACGTGCTGGACCGCGTCGGGGATGCCTGGTCGGCACTGGTGATCGCGGAGCTCCACAAAGGTCCCTGCCGCTTCAACGCCCTGAAGCGCGTGGTCGAGGGCATCTCCCAGCGCATGCTGGCCGTCACGCTGCGGCAACTCGAACGGGACGGGCTGGTCACGCGGCGGGTGACGGATGGGCGGCCGCCGCAGGTGACCTATGCGCTCACCGCCCGCGGCACCTCGCTGCAGGTCGCGCTGGAGCCGCTCGCGGCCTGGGCGGTAGCGAACCAGCAGGCCATCCGTGCTTCCCGGGCGGCCTTCGCGGCCGCGGAGGTGGCGGCGACCTGACGGCTGCCCTGGCTTGCCGCGAGGTCACTGGATCACGGGTGCGGTGATCTGGCATTATGGAGCCACGGCCTCGATCAGGATGGTGGCCATGCCCGGCCCCCCCATCGTCTTCAACGACGGCGCTGCCTATGAGGAATTCATGGGCGTCTGGAGCCGGCTGGCCGGCGAGGTGTTCCTCGATTGGCTGGCGCCGCGACCCGGCTTGCGATGGGCCGATATCGGCTGCGGCAATGGCGCTTCGACAGCCCTGCTTCTCGACCGCTGCGCGCCGGCCATCGTCGAGGGCATCGATCCCTCGCCCGAGCAGCTCGACTATGCGCGCCGCCGGCTGGCAGGGCGTCCGGTCCGGCTGCAGCAGGGCAGTGCAATGAACCTGCCCTTCGCCGATGGCAGCCTCGATGCGGCGATGATGGCCCTCGTGCTCTTCTTCGTCCCCGAGCCTGCCCGAGGCGTCGCGGAGATGGTGCGGGTCGTCGCCCCGGGCGGGCTCGTCTGCGCCTATGCCTGGGACATATTGGGCGGGGGATTCCCCGTCGAAGCCGTGCATGCGGAGATGCGGGCGAACGGAACGCCGGCGCCGCTGCCGCCCTCGGTCGGGGCGTCGCGGCGCGAGGCGATTCAGGCGCTGTGGACCGATGCCGGGCTACGCGAGGTCGAGCTGCGCTCCATCACCGTCAACCGCCATTTCCCGAGCTTCGATGCCTATTGGGCGACGTGCCTGCGCGGGCCGACGACCGGCGCGGTGCTGGCCGGATTGCCCCGGCCGCAGGTGGCGGCGATGAAGGAACGGGTCGGCCGGGGCTTCCCGACCGATGCTGCGGGCGGCATCACCGTCGCGGCCACGGCCAATGCGGTGAAGGGTGCCGGGCAACATGGTTGAACGCGGAGGGGCGCTGCCCCTCCAAGCCACCCCGGCACGCGTACCCATTCACGTTGCCTTGCAACGCGAATGGGAGCCCGCATCGGCCGAAAGGCCGTTGCAAACCAATACTTGGCGCCTCGCATGACGGTCGGAATTGCGCACCGGGACCCGCTCCTGCGCAGGGCAGATCCTCGGCAGGGGTAACATGGCCTTTGCGCCCAGCGCCAAGTGCCGGCGGTCCAGGCCACACTGTGGCCTGGCGGGGTGGTCCGGAGGGGCGGCGCCCCTCCGGTTCCCGCCAGCGGAACCATCGGGCTCATCAGGACGGCCAACGACCGATGCGGCGGCCCGCGCCATGATGCCTAGCGCGACGCGCTGCGCTACCCTGCTGGTGTGAGCGACTCCTTCATCCACCTCCACGTCCATTCCGCCTATTCGCTGAGTGAGGGCGCGATCCGCGCCGACAAGCTCCCGGCGCTCGCCGCCGAGAACGGCATGCCGGCGGTGGCGCTGACCGACAGCGCCAACATGTTCGGCGCGCTGGAATTCTCCGAGTATTGCGCGAAGAAGGGCGTGCAGCCGATCATGGGCTGCCAGCTCTTTCTGACGCGGGCGGAGGCCGATCCCGACCGGCCGGACATTGCCCGGCAGAATCCCGATCCGCTGGTCGCACTGGCCATGGACGCGGCGGGGCTGGAGAACCTCCAGAAGCTGTCCTCCTCGGGCTATCTGCGCGACGACCCTTCAGGCAGGCCCGCCATCACGCTCGATCTGCTGCGCCGGCACGCGCAGGGGCTGTTCCTGCTGACGGGCGGCACGCTCGGGCCGATCGCCAGGCTGCTCGGCGATGGGCGGCGCGACGCCGCCGAGCGCATCCTGCACGCGCTGCGCGAAGCCTTCCCCGACCGCCTGGCCGTGGAACTGCACCGCCACGGGCTGGCGCAGGAAAAGGCCATCGAAAGCGGCCTGCTGTCGCTCGCCAAGGCCGCGCACCTGCCCATCGTCGCGGCCAACGACGTCTATTTCGCCAAGCGCGAGATGCACGAAGCCCATGACGCGCTGCTCTGCATCGCGGAGGGCCGCACCATGGCCGAACGCGAACGCCGCCGCGTCACGCCCGAGCACTGGTTCAAGCCGGCGGCCATGATGCGCACGCTTTTCGCCGACCTGCCGGACGCCTGCGACAACACGCTCGCCATCGCGCGCATGTGCGCCGTCATGGCGGAATCCAAGAAGCCCGAATTGCCGATCTGCCCCAAGGTTCGCGAGGGCATGACCGAGGCCGAGACGGTACGTGCCATGGCCGTCGAGGGGCTGGAGAAGCGCCTGGATGCGCTGGTGCCGGCACCCGACGAGGCCAAGCGGCAGGTCTATCGTGACCGTCTGGACTACGAGCTCGGCGTCATCGAGAAGATGGGCTTCCCGGGCTATTTCCTGATCGTCGCGGACTTCATCCAATGGGCGAAGGCGCAGACGCCGCCCATTCCGGTGGGCCCCGGCCGCGGTTCGGGCGCCGGGTCGGTCGCGGCCTGGGCGCTGCTGATCACCGACCTCGACCCGCTGCGCTTCGGTCTGCTGTTCGAACGCTTCCTGAACCCCGAGCGCGTGTCGATGCCCGACTTCGACATCGATTTCTGCCAGGACCGGCGTGACGAGGTGATCCAGTACGTCGTGCGCGAATACGGCGCCGAGCGCGTCGCGCAGATCATCACCTTCGGCAAGCTGCAGGCCAAGGCCGCGGTGCGCGACGTGGGGCGTGTGCTCGGCATGCCCTATGGCCAGGTGGACAAGATCGCCTCGCTGATCCCGTTCAACCCGGCCAAGCCCGTCACCTTGTCCCAGGCGATCGAGGGCGAGCCCCGGTTGCAGGAGATGCGCGACAATGACGAGCAGGTCGCGCGGCTGCTGGAAATCGCCGGGCAGGTGGAAGGGCTGTACCGCAATGCCTCCACCCACGCCGCGGGCGTGGTGATCGGGCGCAAGCCGCTGATCGAGATCGTCCCGCTGTACCGCGATCCGCGATCGCCGATGCTGGTCACGCAGTATTCGATGAAGTACGCGGAAGCGGCGTCGCTGGTGAAGTTCGACTTCCTCGGCCTCAAGACGCTGACGGTGATCGAGCGCGCGCTCGCCATCCTCGCCGAACAGGGCAAGCACGTCGACATCAGCGCCATCCCGCTGGATGACGAGAAGACCTATTCGATGCTCGCGCGCGGCGATGCGGCCGGGGTGTTCCAGTTCGAAGGGCAGGGGATGCGCGACTGCCTCCGGCAGATGCGCGCCTCCCGCTTCGAGGACCTGGTCGCGGCGGTGGCGCTCTACCGCCCGGGGCCGATGGCGAACATCCCCGCCTATTGCGCGCGCAAGCTCGGCGAGCCTTGGGAGCCGCCGCACCCGGCGATCATGCACATCCTGCAAGAGACCTACGGCATCATGGTCTACCAGGAACAGGTCATGCAGATCGCGCAGGACCTGGCGGGATACAGCCTGGGTGGCGCCGACCTGCTGCGCCGCGCCATGGGCAAGAAGATCCGCGAGGAGATGGTCAAGCAGCGCGCCATCTTCTGCGAGGGCGCGGAAAAGCGGGGCATCGAACCGGCCAAGGCGGCCGAGATCTTCGACCTGATGGAGCGCTTCGCCGACTACGGCTTCAACAAGTCGCACGCGGCGGCCTATGCGCTCGTCAGCTACCAGACGGCCTGGCTGAAGGCGAACCACACGGTTGCCTTCCTCGCCGCCTCGATGACGCTCGACATGTCCAACACTGACAAGCTTGCGGGCCATATGCAGGAATGCGCGCGGCTCGGCATTCCAGTGCTGCCACCCGACATCAACCGCTCCGGCGCCGATTTCCGGGTAGAGATCACGCCCGAGGGCAAGGAGGCGATCCGCTTCGCGCTTTCGGCGGTGAAGCGGGTGGGCGAGGGGGCGATGAAGGACCTGGTGAAGGCGCGCGGCGGACGGCCCTTCACCTCGCTGGCGGAATTCGCCAGCCGCGTCGATCCGAAGCTGCTGAACAAGATGCAGCTGGAGAACTTGGCCCGCGCGGGCGCTTTCGAAGGGCTGGAGAAGAACCGCGCGAAGGTGATGGCCGGGGCGGAAACCATCCTGCGCCGTGCCCAGGCCGATGCCGAGGAGCGCGGGTCCGGCCAGATCGGCCTGTTCGGCGGCGAAGCCCAGCAGAACGAACCGCTGCGCCTGCCCGACGTGCCGGACTGGCCGCTGCTCGACAAGCTGGCCGAGGAAGCCGAGGCGGTGGGCTTCCACCTGTCGGCCCATCCGCTCGACACCTACCGCAAGGCCTTGCAACGCCTCGGCGTGGTGGGTTCGGCGCAGATCGCCGATCGCGCGCGGTCCGGCGCGGCACGCCTGAAGCTTGCCGGCACGGTGGTGAATTCCAAGGAACGCACGACCAAGACCGGCAGCCGCATGGCCTGGGTCCGGTTGTCCGACGCGCAGGGCGGCTTCGAGGTGACCTGCTTCTCCGAGGTGCTGAGCCGGTCCCGCGAACTGCTGGTGGAAGGCAATGCCGTGCTGGTCACCGCCGAGGCGCGGATGGAGGGGGAGGCGCTGCGCCTGACCGCCAACGATGTCGAGGGGCTGGAGAAGGCCGCGAATGGCGTGGGCGGCGGCATGAAGTTGTGGCTGAAGGACCAGGCGGGCGTGGAACGCGTGCAGGAAGCCCTGGCCCGCGAAGGGCGCGGCCGGGGCCGCGTCGTCGTCGTGCTGCACACCGTGCCGGGCCAGCAGGTCGAGGTGGCGTTGCGCGAGACGTATAATGTCGGCCCGAGGCTGATCGAGGCCATGAAGGCCGCGCCTGACATTTTGGACGCCGTGGATATCTGATCCGACGCGGACGGGCTGGTTCCCCCACGGCGGATCCCGGCCTAGGCTGCCCGACCGCCGCGACGCCCGGCCGGAGGATCGATGACCAGCACCACAGACCTGCTCGCCCGCCGCGACCGCGCACTCGGTGCGGGCGCGCCGCTCTTCTACGAGCATCCGCTCCACATCGTGCGGGGGGAGGGCGTGCATCTCTATGACGCCGATGGTCGCCGCTATGTGGACATGTACAACAATGTCCCCTGCGTCGGTCACGCCAACCCGCGGGTGGTGGAGGCGATGGCGCGCCAACAGGCGACGCTGAACGTGCACAGCCGCTATCTCCACGAGACCGTCATCGCGTTCTGCGAACGCCTCGCCGGGCTGCATGGCCCGCAGATCGAGAGCGTCATCCTCACCTGCAGCGGCACCGAGGCGAATGAGGTCGCGTTGCGCATGGCGCGCTTTGCGACCGGGCAGCGCGGGGTGATCTGTACGGATGCGACCTATCACGGCAACAGCGAGATGGTGGGCGCGCTGACGCGGCTCGGCCGCAAGCCCTCGCCCAGTCCCTGGGTGCGCGCGATCCCGTTCCCCGAGACCTATCGCCCCATCGCGCCAGGGCTGTCCGGCCAGGCGCTGCGCGACGCCTACCTCGCCGAGCTCGCGGCGGCGATCGCCGATCTCAAGGCCTCGGGGGAGGGCGTGGCGGCGATGATCCTCTGCTCCATCCTCGCCAATGAGGGCCTGCCGGACATCCCCGATGGCTTCATGGCACGCGCCGCCGCCATGGTGCGCGAGGCCGGCGGCCTGGTCATCGCCGATGAGGTCCAGGCCGGCTATGGCCGCACCGGCCGCTGGTGGGGCTATGAGATCACCGGCTTCACGCCCGACATCGTGGTGACCGGCAAGCCGATGGGGGCGGGGCTGCCGCTCGCGGCCACGGCGGCGAGCCGCGCGCTGGTCGAGACCTTCCGGGCCAAGACCCGCTACTTCAACACCTTCGCTTCCTCGCCCTTGCAGGCGGCGGTCGGCATGGCGGTGCTGGACGAGATCGAGCAGCGCGACCTCCTCGCCAATGTCGCGACTGTCGGGGCGGCGCTGAAGGCGGCACTGGCCCAGCGCAAGGGGCAGAGCGCGGCGATAGGCGATGTACGCGGCCATGGGCTGTTCGTCGGCGTCGAGATGATCGCGCCGGCCGACAAGACGCCCGATGCGGATCTGGCCAAGCGCGTGATCAACCGGCTGAAGGACAAGGGCTTCCTGACCAGCAATGCCGGCGCCTACGCCAATGTGGTGAAGATCCGCCCGCCGCTGCCGTTTTCCGCCGCCGACACGGCCGAATTCCTGGCCGCCTGGGATGAGACCATCGCCGAACTCGTGGCATGAACGACGCCGCGGCAGAGGCCTTCACCCCGGCGGCTCGGGAAGCGCTCGCGGCCTTCGGGGTCGAGCCAGCCGCGCTGCGCTTCGTGCATGTCAGCGAGAACGTCACCTTCCGCGTGACCGATGCGCGGGACGGATCGCCGCTGGTGCTGCGGCTGCACCGGCCCGGTTATCACGACCTGCCGGCGCTGCGCTCGGAACACCAGTGGACGCGCGCCCTGGTCGCCGCCGGCATCGCGGCGCCGGAGCCACTGCTGACCCGTGACGGCGCAAGCTTCGTCGAAGTCGGCATCGCCGGCGGGGAACGCCGCTGGGCGGGCCTCGCGCGCTGGGTCGATGGCGAATTGCTGGCCGATGTGCTGCAGCGAGACGCTGATCAGGCGACCGCTGCGGCGCATTTCCGCCAGCTCGGCGCCATCATGGCGGCGATGCACAACCAGGCGTCAGGCTGGACGCCACCCGAGGGCTTCCGGCGGCATCGGCTGGACGCCGACGGGCTGATGGGCCCCGAACCCTTCTGGGGGCCATTCTGGGACCAGGGCCTGCTGTCGGGCGGCGAGCGGGCGTTGCTGCTCGACCTGCGCGACCGGCTGCATGCGGCGCTACTGCGGTATAGTGCGGATACGCAACAATTCAGCCTGATCCACGCCGACCTGCATCCGCGCAACGTGCTGGTCACGGGCCGGGGCCTGGCGGTGATCGACTTCGACGATGCAGGCTTCGGCTGGCACCAATACGACCTGGCGGCGGCGTTGATCGGCTGCCAGGAGCATCCGGACTTCATGACGTATTGCGACGCCTGCATCGAGGGCTATCGCACGGTGCGGCCGCTGCCAGAGGCGGCTGTGGCCTTGCTGCCGATGTTCCTGCTGATCCGCGGCATGGCGTATCTCGGCTGGTGCCACCAGCGCCCGGAATTGTCGGTCGGGCCGGAGCTGCGGCGGCGGAAGGACCGGGTCTTCGCGACGGCGGCGGAGTTCCAAGTGCCGGTCTGACGGACCAATATTTTCCATAATATACCTTATGCGGTTTTTTGAGGCATGGCGCGCAGCTTGCTTGGCGTCGGCATGGCCCGCGCCTTGGCCACCCCGCCCAGCTGATTGGAGTTGATCGTGTTTCGGCGTTCCCTGCTTGCCATGCCGTCGCTTCTGGCGTCGCCCGCCTTTGCCCAGACCACCGCTGCCTGGCAGCCTTCCGCCCCGCTTCGCTATGTCGTGCCGTTTCCGCCCGGTTCCGGCTTCGACCTCGTGGGCCGCATGGTGGCCGAAGGTGCCGGGCCGCTGCTCGGCCAGAACATCGTGGTGGAAAACCGCCCGGGCGCCGGCACGCTGGTCGCCGTGCAGGCCGTGAAGATGATGCCGCCCGATGGGCAGGCCATCATCATGGTCGCCAACAGCTTCACGGTGAATCCGACGCTGCATCAGCCCAAGCCCTATGATGCGCGCAGCGATTTCGATCCGCTCGCCCTGCTCGTCGAAACTTCCCATGTCCTGGTCTGCCACCCCGCAGTCGCGGCGGATTTCCAGGCTTTCCTGGCCAAGGCGCGGCAGTCGGGCCGTGGCCTCTCCTTCGGTAGCAATGGCCAGGGCACCAGCCAGCATATGGGCCTCGAGCAGCTCAAGATGCTCGCCGGGCTGAATGCGGAGCACGTTCCCTATCGCGGCGTGCCGCCCATGCTGACGGACCTTCTGGCCGGTCGCGTCGACTACACGCTGGGCAATCTCTCCGACATGCTGCCCGCGATCCGGGACGGCAAGGTCGTGGCGCTCGGCATCGTCGCGTCGGCGCGTCACCGGCTGCTGCCCGATCTCCCGACCATGGCGGAGCTCGGCTATCCGCAACTCGTCTCCGACACCTGGTACGGCGTGGTCATGCCAGCCGGCGGCCGGCCCGAGGTGAAGGCCACGCTGACCAAGGCCCTGCTCGACTCCCTCAACCGCCCGGCAGTGCGTGCGCGGATGTCCGATATCGGGCTGGAGGTGATCGCCGGCGGGCCGGATGCGCTCGCCACCCGCATCGAACGCGATACCGCTGTCTATGCCGAAGTGGTGCGCACGGCGAACCTGACGCCGGGCTGATCCGGGACCGGCCGGGTCCCGCCCCGGCGCCTGGAACTGCCCGTCCCGCACGACGCAGGCCAGGCCCTCGACTGTCAGCGCATGATTCGGGACCAGGCTCGACCGGCCGCAGGTCCCGGCGGCGGGTATCGCTTGCACGGCGCGGCTATGGTCCCGATGCGATTCCGGCCAGATCGCTTCAAGCGAAGCATCGGACGCGCCAGGCGATCGCCGCCGGGTCAGCCAATGATCGCCGCCCGCAGAGTGGCGACCAGGAAGGCCAGTTCTTCCTCGCTCGCGACCAGCGGCGGATTGATGCGGATCTGGTGGCCCGCGCGCAGCAGCAGGATCCCGGCGTCGAGGCAATGTCGATCCACCGCCTCGGCTGCCGCCTCGCTGTCGAATTCCAGCCCCCACATGTGCCCCAGGCCGCGCACGTCTCGCAGGCCCGGCGTGCCGCGCAGCGCCAGCAGCCCGGACAGATGGCGTTCGGCATTGTGCCGGACGCGGTCGACCAGCCCGTCGCGATCCATGATCTCCAGCACTTTCAGCGCGACATCGCAGCCGACCGGATGCCCGGCCATGGTGATGACCTTGTTCATCGCCTGGCCGGGGACGCGGAAGGTCGCGAAGATCCGCTCATCCACCGCCGTGGCCGAGAGCGGATAATAGGCCGAGGTGATCCCCTTCCCCATCGTCACGATGTCCGGCCGGACGCCGGGCTCGTGCTGGAAGGCGAAGAAGGCGGCGGAGCGGCCGAAGCCGTTGATCACCTCATCGACGACCAGCAGCAGGTCGTGGGCGCGGCAGAGCTCGGAGAGCATCGCCAGGAAGCCGGGCGGCGGCACGACGACGCCGCCCGCGAAGGCGACGGGTTCCACGATCACCGCGGCGAGGGTCCCTGCCCCGGCGGCCGCGATCGCGGCCTCGATGCCATCCCGTATCTCCCCAAGGCTACGCGACAGGCCTGCGATGGGGTCGCGCGCGCCGGCGACATGGAGGAACTCAGCCGAGCGGTCGACCAGCGGCGATTGCAGGATGCCGGGGCCGGAGGCGAAGCTCGCCGCGCCGGTCGAGCCGTGATAGGCGCGCTCGAATGCGATGACGCGGCGCTTGGCGGGCCGGCCCTGATGGCGCCAGAAGCGCCGCGCGATCTCGATGGCGAGTTCGTTCGCGGCGCCGCCGGTGGTCGCATAGCGCACCCGATACCCACCGCCGAGCCGGGCGTTCAGCGCATCCGCCAGCACCCCCACCGGCCCCGCATGGTGCTCCGGCGAGCAATAGGCGAGCCGGCGGCTGCTCTCCGCCATGGCGGCAATCAGTTCCTCATTCGCGTAGCCGAGATTCACGCAGCTATGGCCCGACCCGGCGTCAAACAGCCGACGGCCGGATTCCTCGACCAGCCAGCAGCCCTCGCCGGAAGCGATGCGATGCATCGCATGGCCCGGCAGATGGCTCTCATCGTCCCAGAAGGCGCTGGCGGCGGGTTCGATGCGGTCCATGGCGTGCTTTCCCTTCATGGGGCCGTGCCGGCGGGTCGTTCCGTTGCCATCGCGCGGACCATCCCGCGCAGGAAGTGCCGGACGATCAGCCGATGCGCCGGCCCCACCGGGAGCATGTAGATCCGGCCGAACAGGTTGTGCGTGACGACGGAGGCGGTGACGAAGACGGTCCTGCCCTCGACCGAGACGCAGGTCATGGTGTCGAGATGCCGGTCCCGCACGACGAGGGCGAGGACCGCGGGGTCGATGTGGTCGACCGTGAAGAAATCCATGCGGTCGCCGGGCTTGGGGTCGACCTCGGTGGTCGCGGACAGGCCGCCAATCGGCGCCACTCCGAACCAGCCGGCGACGATGTCGCGGAGGCGCATGGCGAAAGCGAAGAGCGGCGACCGCTGGGACTTCATGCGATGCCAGGCCTCGAGCGCCGTGACGGACCAGGGCAGTTCCGCGCGTTGGACATCGAGGTAATCGAGCCGATCCAGCGGCGCCACAATGCGCGCCCCGGCCGGCAGAGTGGTCTGCCTCATGCGGTCTGCCGGCCGCGCTGCGGGGCGACCGTCAGCCAGGGCCAGCGTGCGCGATAGGAGGCGGCCTTCGCGGCGAACAGGTCCGGCGCCGGCATCAACGGGTTCGGCCGCAGCACGCCACGATGCAGGTCGCCGAGCCCATCCGGCGCGTGCAGCGCGCCGCTGGCCAGGTCGATCCCGATGCAGGTGCAGGCCACCAGGTAGCGGTCGATCCCATCCGTCGCCGACCGCAGCACCGGATAGGCGTGGCCGAACCGCGCCGGATACCAGAGATGCACCCGTGCCTGGTTCTTCACCTCGATCTCGGCGGGCAGGTCGGCCGTGGCCTCCCGCACCCGTCACGGCGTCCTCGGCCTCCCAGGAAAGGTCCCGGTCGTCGAAGTAGAAGACGTCGTAATCCTTCACGCCCTCGCCCGGCGGGCGGCCGGAGCACCGGTTCCACCAGGCCTGGAACAGGCAGCCCGCGGTCAGGTGCCCCTGCCGCAGGCCAAGGGCGGGCAGCCGATCCAGCAGCGCCGCATTCAGCGGATCGGTCCGGGCGCAGGCGATGAAGGCCTCGGCCGAGGGGGCATCCGCCCCCTCACCCGTGCTCAACTGGCGTAGGCCGGCCGGAAGGGCTGGGCACGCAGGAAGGCGTCGGCGATGCGCAGCATCTTCGCGTCCTCGCAGCGGTTGCCGGCGATCTGCAGGCCGATCGGCAGGCCTTCCGCGGTGCGGCCGCAGGGCACCGAGACCGCCGGGCCATGCGCCAGGTCGAAGGGGTAGGAGAACTCCGCCCAGACCAGCCAGTCCCAGGGGTGCTGGGGCCAATCCGCCGGACGCTGCCGCCCGACCTCGAAGGCCGCGACCGAGGCCGAGGGCGTGATCAGCGCATCCCAGCCGCCATCCGCGAACCAGGTGTTCACCTCGGCGGCATAGGCGATGCGGCGGGCCTGGGCGGCGATGGCATCGGAGAGGGTGAACCCCGCATAGTCATCCAGGCAGGCGACCAAGCCCGGATCCATCTGCGCGCGGCGCGCCGGGTCGGTTTCGATGAAGCCGTACATCGCCACCGCCCAGAGGGCGCGTTCCAGCCCCGGGCCCTTGGGACCCCAGGGCGGGGTCACTTCCTCGATGACCGCGCCCGCTGCCTCGAAGGCCGGCAGGGCGGCGCGGACCGCCTCGGCGATCTCCGGATCCACCCGGGCATGGCCGAGGTCGGGGCTATAGGCGATCTTCATGCCCTTGAGGTCGGGCGACCAGATGTCGGCCGCGTGGAACTGCATCGGTAATGTCGTATGATCAGCAGGATGCAGGCCGGCCATGACTTCCAGCATGAGCGCTGCATCGCCCACGCTGCGCGTGATCGGTCCGGCATGGGAGATGGAATTGTTGTTCGGCACGGGGGCATAGGGGACCAGGCCGAAGGTCGGCTTGTGCCCCACCGCGCCGCAGAAATGCGCCGGCAGGCGGATCGACCCCGCGCCATCCGTGCCGAGATGCAGGGCGCCGCAGCCCGCCCCCGCCAGCGCCGCCGCGCCGGAGGAGGAGCCGCCCGCCGTGCGCCCGTGCTTCCAGGGATTGTGGGTGTGCCCGGTCAGCGGGTTCGTGCTGACCGCCGTCCAGCCCTGTTCCGTCGAACAGGTCTTGCCCAGGATGATGCCCCCTGCCCCGCGCAGCCGCGCGACCAGCGGCGCATCGGCGGTGGCGGGCGCATCGGAGGACAGGCGCGAGCCGCGCCGTGTCGGCAGGCCTTCCACCGCCTGCACATCCTTGATGGTGACGGGCACGCCATGCAGCGGGCCGAGCGGCACACCCGCCATCACCATGGCCTCGGCGGCCCGGGCGGCGATCAGGGCGCGTTCGGCATCGAGGGTGACGAAGGCGTTGATGCGCGGTTCCCAGGCGGCGACGCGGTCGAGCACCGCCTGCACCACCTCCACCGGGGAGGCCTTGCGGTCGCGGATGAGCTGCGCCTGCTCCGCGGCGGTCAGGGTGGCGAGGTCGGTCACGCCGCGCGCTCCCAGGCCGCCACGTCCAGGAATGTCGATTGGTAGCAGGCGCCTTCGCCCATATCCGTCCGCCTTTCGTCGCAGAGCATGTTCACCGTGCCGGAGACCGCTTCGGCATCCGGACGCTGGCCGGGGACGAGGACCACCCCCGGCTGGACCTCGTCGCTGACGCGCAGCACCAGGCCGACCTCGCCGCGATCGTTGAAGAGCTTGACCCTGGCGCCTTCGGCGAGGCCGCGGCGGTCAGCTTCCTGCGGGTGCAGGATGGCGCAGGGATCGCCCTCCCGCTTGCGCAGGAAGGGAGACGCCGAATAGGCCGTATGCGCCTGGAAATAGCCCGGCGCCGTCAGCAGGCGCAGCGGCCAGCGGGCGGCATCCGCCGTTTCGACCGGATCGGGCTCCCAGATCGGCATTGGGGGGACGCCCTGTTGCGCCAGCGTCTCGGAGTAGATCTCGAGCTTGCCGGACGGCGTGCGGAATTCCTGCGCCGCGGGGGGCTGGACCTTCACCGGCCCCTCGAAGACCGCGGCGGGGTCCACATCCGCGATGATGCCGGTCGCCCCTTGGAAGAACAGCGGCATGATCTCGCGCGGCGTCATGCTGAACACCGGATCGTTCAGCCCCATCCGCTGGCCGAGCGCCTGGGCCAGGTGGAAGTTCGACATGGCCTGATGCTGCGGCGGCACCGCCGCCGGCCCCCACTGCATGCGGTAGGAACCGTAGGAGCGATAGAAATCCTCGGTCTCCAGATAGGTCGCGGCCGGCAGCACGATATCCGCGTAGCGGGCCGTGTCGGTCATGAAGGGGTCGTGGACGACGGTGAACAGATCCTCCCGCGCCAGCGCCCGGCGGAGGCGGTTCACATCCGGGTTGGTCACCGCCGGGTTGTTCGCGGCGATGAACAGGGCGCGGATGGGCGGGTCGCGCATTTCCTCGAGCGCCTCGCCCAGGGCGAGATGGTTCACCGTCCGTGTGCTGTCCGGCCCCGAGGGCTTCGCCACCACCCCGAACTGGAAATCCATCGAGGCGGCGGCGAGCAGCAGCGCCCCGCCCCCTTCCCGCCCATAGGCGCCGGTCAGCGCCGGGAGCGTGACGACCGCGCGCAGCGCCTGGCCACCCTTGGCGAGGCGCGTCATGCCCTCGCCCAGCCGGATCAGCGAGGATTTCGCCGCGCCATACATGGCGGCGAGCGTCTCGATATCCTCGACGGGCAGGCCGGTGATCTCGGCGACGCGCGCCGGCGGGAAGTCCGGCAGCACCTCCGCCGCCCAGCGGTCGAAGCCGAGCGTGTTCGCCGCGACATACTCACGGTCGATCTTCCCGTCGCGCAGCAGGATATGGGCGATGCCGCAGGCGAGCGCGGCATCCGTCCCGATCCGGATCGGCAGGTGCATGTCGGCCCGCGCCGCGGTCTGGCTCCGTCGCGGATCGATGACGATGAGCTTCACCCCCGTCTTCCGGACCTTCTCCAGCAGCGCCCAGAAATGGACGTTCACCGCCATCAGGTCGCAGCCCCAGGCGATGACCAGGTCGGAATGCACCACCGATTGCGGGTCCGTCCCGCCCACCGGGCCGAGCGTCATGTCCCAGGCCGTCTCGCAGCAGGTGTCGCACACCGTGCCAAGCATCATCCGAGTCGCGCCGAGCGCATGGAACAGCCCCGAGACCAGCCGCCGGTTCATGTGCCCCTGATGCGCGGAATAGGCGTAGCCGAGGATGCCCATCGGCCCGTCGGTCGCGATGATGTCCTTCCAGCGGGTGGTGATCTCGTCGAGCGCCTCGTCCCAGGTGATCGGCGCGAACTGGCCGCTGCCCTTGGGACCGGTGCGGCGGAGCGGCGTGCGCAGCCGGTCGGGGGAGTGCAGCGTCTCCATGTCCCGATTCACCTTCGCGCAGGCGAAGCCCGCCGTATAGGCCTCGTCCGGGTCGCCCTGGATCCGCACGACCCGGTCGCCATCGACCTCGGCGACCAGGGAGCACATGTCGGGGCAGTCATGGGCACAGACGACGCGGACCTTTGGCATGGGGCTATGTGTCCTTGGTGAATCGCGCGGCAGTCTCGGAAAGGACGCGGCGGGGCGCAACCGGGGGCTTGCGCCGACCACGACGGCGCGGGAACAGGATGGCCCCTCACCTTCCGCCGGATCCCCCGTCCATGACCGAGCCCGAAGCCGCCACCGCCCACCTGATCGAGATCATGGCCCGGCTGCGCGACCCCGAGACGGGCTGCCCCTGGGACCAGGTGCAGGATTTCGCCTCCATCGCCCCCTACACGATCGAGGAGGCCTATGAGGTCGAGGACGCCATCGCCCAGGGCGACCCGGCGACGCTGATGGACGAGCTCGGCGACCTGCTGTTCCAGGTCGTCTACCACGCCCGGATGGCCGAGGAGCGCGGCTGGTTCAGCTTCGCCGACGTGGCCCGGGCGATCTCGGACAAGATGATCCGTCGCCACCCGCATGTCTTCGGCGAGGCCGAGGCGCGGACCGTCGAGGGCCAGACCGGCGCCTGGGAGGTCCAGAAGGCGGCCGAGCGGGCCGCGCGGGCCGAGCACGGGGTCCTGGCCGGAATCCCGGTGGGCCTGCCTGCCCTGACCCGGGCGGCCAAGCTGACGCGGCGCGCGGGGCGGGTGGGGTTCGACTGGCCCGACGCCGCCTCGGTGCTGGACAAGCTGGAGGAAGAGGCAGGTGAACTTCGCGCCGAGCTTAAAGAAAGCCCACAATCAATTGATCATGCAGCATTAAAGGATGAAGTGGGAGATCTGCTGTTCGTGCTCGCGAACCTCGCGCGCAAGCTGGAACTGGACCCGGAGGACTGCCTGCGCGGCGCGAATCGGAAGTTCGAACGCCGGTTCGGATTCATTGAGCAGTGTCTTGAAGTGGAAGGAAAAAATCCTTCTGACTCGACGCTCGATGCGATGGAGGAACTCTGGCGGCAGGCCAAGCGCCGCGAGGGTGCGAGAATTAAACTCAAAGATTAGATAATGTTTATAATCAATTGATTTTATGACTTTTAATGCCCTGGTTCGTCTGCGACGGGAAGGCCAGTGGCATGCGCCTCCCCGCTGAGCCGTCCCGGAGCCCCTGAGAAGGGGTTCGCCCCCCTCCGAACCTCTACCCCACGACGGCCGATCCACCCACGTTGCCTTGCACCGCGGATGGGCCCGCATAGGCCGGAAGGCATCCGGAAACCGTCACTTGGCCTTGGCCACCGAAGCCCGTGCGAGCCACCTGACGCCGGAAGGCTCGCCGAGACGGCGGCGCCACTCGTCCATCACGCGCTCCGCGTCTCCGCCCGCACCGTGATCCGGTTCTCCGGCAGCGGGATGAACTCCTTCTCGTCCCCCGGAACCTTGGCGAAGCGACCATCCTTCCAGTCGGCCTTGGCCTGTTCCAGCCGCTCACGGGACGAGGCGACAAAATTCCAGAACAGGTAGCGCGGCCCGTCCATCGTGGCCCCACCGAGCATCAGCAACCGCGCGCCGCGCGCCCCGGCCGTCAGCGCCAGCGCATCCCCGGCGCGAAAGACCAGCATGCGTCCCGCTTCGAAGACGGTGCCGGCGACCTCGACCGAGCCCTCCACCACATAGGCCCCACGCTCCTCATGCTCCGCCGGCAAGGGCAGGCGGGCGCCGGGCAACAGCGCGGCATCGGCGTAGAACAGCGGCGAGGACACGGCGGCCGGCGCCTTCAGCCCCCACCCTTCCCCGGCGATCAGCCGCATCGACAGCCCGCCATCCTCGACATAGGGCAGCGCTGCGGCGTCGTGGTGCGCGAAGGCCGGCGCGGTGTCCTCGGCCGATTTCGGCAGGGCCACCCAGGACTGGATCCCGTACATGCGCTGCGCATGGTCGCGCTTTTCCGGGTCGGTGCGTTCGGAATGCACGATACCGCGGCCGGCGGTCATCCAGTTCAGCTCGCCGGGCCGGATCGGCTGGGCGGAACCAAGGCTGTCGCGGTGCAGGATCTCGCCTTCGAACAGGTAGGTCACGGTGGACAGGCCGATATGCGGATGCGGCCGCACATCGAGACCTTTCCCGGTGAGGAACTCGCCCGGCCCCATCTGGTCGAAGAAGATGAAGGGCCCCACCATCTGGCGCTCCCGCGCCGGCAGGGCACGGCGCACCTCGAATCCGCCGACATCGTGGGCGCGGGGGATGATGACGGTCTCAAGGCC
This sequence comes from Roseomonas sp., assembly GCA_041906015.1. Lineage (GTDB taxonomy): Bacteria > Pseudomonadota > Alphaproteobacteria > Acetobacterales > Acetobacteraceae > Neoroseomonas. Next base: position 107,821 of record JAYRJZ010000003.1, on the reverse strand, counting down.
CGGCGGCGGCGGCGGGCAGGTCGGATCGGCTTCGTCGAGGGTGCTCATGGCTTGTCTCCTGCTCCCGCCACTATCGTCATGCCGCGCCGCCGCCGCCACCGCCGGGCGGTGATGGACGCCATCACGAAGAGGGATTGGCGGAAGCCGCGTCGGCCGATCAGGCGGCCGGGCGCGACTGCCAGGGCGGCAGCGGGTCCGGCATGGCGCGCCAGGAATCCGGACCTTGCGCCATCTCATGCTCTGTCAGCAGGCAGGCATCGAGGGCCTTGACGATGGCGCTGCGCGGGACCGCCTGGCCGATGAAGGCAATCTCCTGCCGGCGATCACCCCAGGGGTCTTGCCATTGCCCCATCAGCCAGTCCTGCCACATCGGGCTGCGCGGCCAGGTCGGGCGGGGTCGTGCGGCCCACCACGGCCCGGCCGGCGTCAGGCGCCGCTGGCCGCCGGCCAGGTGCCACTGGGCTGCCCAGTCATGCCGGCTCGCCAGCCACAGCACGCCCTTCGCCCGGATCACGCCAGGCAAGGGCGCGCGCAGCACGGCGGCCACCCGCGCGGGATGCAGCGGGCGGCGCGCCCGCCAGACGAAGGAACCGATGCCGAATTCCTCGCTTTCCGGCACATGCTCGCCGGCCAGGGCGCGCTGCCAGCCGGCCGCCATGCGCGCCCGGGCGGGATCGAAGCGGCCGGTGTCGATCAGCGCCTCGGGCGGCACCTCTCCATGGGTGCAGGGCAGCAGCTCGGCTGTCGGGTTCAGCGCCGCGATCAGGTCGCGCAAGCGACGCAATTCGGCATCGGAGAGTAGGTCGGCCTTGTTCAGGAGAATGAGGTCGGCGAACTCGACCTGGTCGGCCAGCAGGTCGACGATGTGGCGTTCGTCGCCCTCGCCCGAGGCGAGACCGCGATCGGCCAGCCGGTCGCGGCTGCAATAGTCGCGCAGGAAGGCCTGGGCATCGACCACCGTCACCATGGTGTCGAGCCGCGCGACATCCCCGAGCACGCCCCCCGCCGGAAGGGGCAGGTCGAAGCCGGCGGCAACAGGCATGGGCTCGCTGATTCCGGTGCTTTCGATCACCAGCGCATCGAAGCCGCCGCGCCGCGCGAGCGCCGCGATCTCGGTGACGAACTCCTCGCGCAGGGTGCAGCAGATGCAGCCGTTGGACAGCTCGACCATACCCTCGCTGCCGCGGGGCCGGCTGCCCTCGGCATCGAGCAGCGCGGCGTCGATGTTGGTTTCCGTCATGTCGTTGACGAGCACCGCAAGCCGGCGCCCCCCGGCATGGCGCAGCAAGTGGTTGAGGACCGTCGTCTTGCCGGCGCCGAGGAAGCCCGACAGCACCGTCACCGGCGGACGCGGCAGGGCCGCGCCGGTCACGGTCCGCCCTCGCATCCGCACGAGCACGACGCATTTCCCACTTGACAGCCGACGCCACGCTTCATTCTGCGCCTCCAATTGAATCAGTTGCTCAGTACGAACGATCGCGTCAATATATAGTCGAAATCGTAAAATCCGATACGCAATTGAGAAAGAAGCAGCGACGATAATGGAGAGCACGTCACGCGATACATCACTTGTTACACTTGCGGACGTTGCACGTCATCATGGCATACAATTTTCAGTTGCACGGCTGAAGCGTGATTACACGCCAGGAGAGGCGGAGGAGCCGGCAGCCTTTCTGACGCGGGTGGGCCATGAAATAGGTCTTCGCCTGGAACGGGCATCCCTCGCCTGGGACGACCTGAAAGCTCTGCCCCCGACCCATCCCGTCATGGGGCGCCTTGAGAACGACAACTGGGTTGTCCTCCTCGGCGTCGTCCCGCCCCAGGAAGGTGAGGAGAGCGAGGCGATCCTGCTGCGCGATCCCCTCGCCGAGGGCGGGCAGACGCTGCGGGTCGCGCGGGACCGGTTCTGCGCGCGCTGGAAGGGCGATGCACTGCTCGTCACGCGCGCGACCCCGGCGCAGGAGGAACCGCGCTTCGGCTTTGCCTGGTTCCTGCCCGAGCTGTTCCGCGAACGGCGCCTGTTCGGCGAGGTCGCGCTGGCGGCGCTGTTCCTCTGCCTGCTCGGCCTCGCCGTGCCGGTTTTCTTCCAGATCGTGATCGACAAGGTGCTGGTGCATCGCAGCTACGCGACGCTGCAGGTGCTCCTGGTGGGCGTCATGCTCGCCCTGCTCTTCGACGCGGTCTTCGCTTTCCTGCGGCGCTACCTGCTGATCTACGCGACGAATCGTGTCGATATCCGCATCGCGACGCGCACCTTCGCCCATCTGCTGCGCCTGCCGATCGACTTCTTCGAACGCATGCCGGCCGGCGTGGTGGTGCGGCACCTGCAACAGGCCTCCCGCGTGCGGGAATTCCTGACGGGGCGGATGTTCCTCACGCTGCTCGACAGCATGACGCTGCTCGTCTTCCTGCCCATCCTCTTCCTCTACAGCGCGAAGCTGGCGCTGGTCGTGCTGGGCTTCGCGATGATCGCCGCGCTGGTGATCGCTGGCCTGTCCGGGCCGTTCCGCCGGCGCCTCGCCGCGCTGCACCGGGCCGAGGGCGAACGCCAGGCGCTGCTGGTCGAGAGCGTGCATGGCATGCGCACGCTGAAGTCGCTGGCCATGGAACCGCGCCAGCGCCAATCCTGGGACGCGTCCTCGGCCGGCGCGGTGCGCATGCGGCATGAGGTGGAGAAGGTTTCCGCCATCGCGCAATCCATGACCGGCCTGCTCGAGAAGACGATGATGGTCGCCATCGTCGGCCTCGGCGCGCTGCTGGTCTTCGACGGGCAGATGAGCATCGGCGCCCTGGTCGCCTTCAACATGCTCGCGGGGCGCGTCTCGGGGCCGCTGCTGCAGCTCGTCGCCATGACGCATGAATACCAGGACGTCGCCATGTCCGTGCGCATGCTGGGCCAGGTGATGGGTGCCGAACCGGAACGCGCCGGCCGCGGCCAGGGCATCATGCCACCCGTCGCGGGCGCGATCGACTGCGAGGGCGTGACCTTCCGCTATCCCGGCACCGCGGCGCCGGCGCTGGAGGATGTCAGCTTCCGCATCCCGGCGGGCGGCGTGCTGGGCGTGGTCGGGCGCAGCGGATCGGGCAAGTCGACCCTGACGCGCCTGCTCCAGGGCCTCTACACCGCCGAGGAAGGCGTGCTGCGCATCGATGGCCACGATGTGCGCGAATTCGACCTGGCCCATCTGCGCCATGCGACCGGCGTGGTGCTGCAGGAGAACTTCCTCTTCCGCGGCACGGTGCGCCAGAACATCGCCGCGCCCCGCCCCGATGCCCGGCCGGAGGAGATTGCCGAGGCCGCGCGCATGGCCGGCGCCGACGAGTTCATCGAACGCCTGCCCCGCGGCTTCGACACCGAGATCGAGGAAGGCGGCCAGAACCTCTCGGGCGGCCAGCGGCAGCGCCTGGCGATCGCGCGCGCGCTGATCACCCAGCCGCGCATTCTCATCCTCGACGAGGCGACGAGCGCCCTCGACCCCGAGAGCGAGGCGATCGTCCGGCGCAACCTGCGCCGCATCGCGGAGGGTCGCACCGTGATCATCGTCTCCCACCGCCTCGCCACGCTGGTCGATGCGCACGCCATCCTGGTGCTGGAACGCGGCCGCGTCGTCGATATCGGCAGCCATGGCGACCTGCTGCAGCGCTGCACCAACTACCGGACCTTGTGGAACCAGCAGATGAGGCTCGTGGCATGACCCCGCCGGAGCTCCGCAGCGTCGAGGGCGGCAAGCCCCCTCCCCGCCCCCCGGCACCGGCGATGCCGGCCCGGCCCGCACGCTTCGGCGCCTTCCAGCCCGAGGCGGTGGCGCTTGAGCAGCAGCCACCGCGCCTCGTCTCGCGGCTCGTGCTCTATGCCGCCGCCGCGCTGATCACCGCCGCGGTGAGCTGGGCGGCTCTGTCCGAGGTGGATCGTGTCGTGGTGACGACCGGCCGGCTGGTCACCACCACGCCGAACCTCGTCGTGCAGCCGCTGGAGACCTCGGTGATCCGGACATTGCAGGTCGCACCCGGCGACGTGGTGCGCGCCGGCGCGACGCTTGCCACGCTCGATCCGACCTTCGCGGCGGCGGATCTCGCCTCGTTGCAGGTGCGGCTTTCGGCGCGCGCGGCGCTCGTCGCGCGGCTGGAAGCCGAACTGGATGGCCGCGACTACGCCCCTGGTCCGACGGCGGATGGCGAGGAGCGGTTGCAGGCCGCCGCCTTCGCCCAGCGTACCGCCTTCCGCCGTGCCCGCCTGGCCGAGTTCGATGCGCGCGTCGCCTCGACCGAGGCCTCGATAGCGACCAGCCGGCGGGACCAGGAGGTGCTGGCCGTCCGGCTCGACGTGATGCGCGAACTGGAGGGCATTCGGGCGCAACTCCTCGCGACTCAGACAGGATCCCGCGTGCTGCTCCTGGAGACGCGCAACAACCGCCTGGAACTCGAAGGGCGCCTGGAAAGGCTGCGGGCGAACCTCGACGAGCTGACCCAGGACGTTCTGCGGGTGCAGGCCGAGCGCCGTGCCTTCATCGAGGATCAGCGCCAGCAGATGTTCGAGGAACTGGTCCGCGTCCGCGCCGACCGGGACGGCGCGCGCGAGGAACTGGCCAAGGCCGAGCTGCGCCGCAACATGGTGGTGCTGACCGCGCCCACCGATGCCGTGGTGCTGGAAGTCGCCGCCCGTTCCGTCGGCTCCGTGGTGCGGGAAGCCGAGGCGCTCTTCACCCTCGTTCCGCTCGATGCGGTGTTGGAGGCGGAACTGACCATCCCGCCCGCGGATGTCGGTCGGCTCGCCGTGGGGCAGCGCGTGCGCCTGAAGCTCGATGCCTTCCCCTACCAGGAACACGGCAGCGCCGACGGGCATCTGCGCACCATCAGCGAGGGCGCTTTCCCCCGCGACCGCGAGCGCGATCCCAATGGGGGCAGCGAAACCGCCTATCGCGGCCGCGTTGCCCTGGAGAACGTCACCCTGCGCGGCGTCCCCCAGCCGATCCGCCTCATGCCCGGCATGACGCTGGTCGGCGAGGCGGAAGTCGGGCGCCGCAACCTCCTCGCCTATTTCGCCTACCCCTTGCTGCGCGGGCTCGACGAGAGCCTGCGCGAACCCTGACACCCGTCGCCGGAGACCGACCATGTCCACTACGACGACCACCACCGGGTCCACCTCGCTTCCGGTGCTCTACGACCCCGGTCTGACGGATCCGCTGAGCGGCATGCAGGAGAACGATGTCCTGGTTCTCGGCATGGACGGCGCGACGACGGGCACGGAGGCGGTCGCCGATCCGGCAAGCAGCTACAGCAGCATCGCCGCCCTGTCCTTCACCGTGACGACGACGGAGAGCGCGTCACCGGAGGGCTCCACTTCCGCGCCGGCGGCCTTCTCGATCATGAGCACGTCCTCGACGGCGAGCACCGCCAGCACGAACGCGATCGTGCTCGAGAACATGAAGCAGGGCACGCCGCAGAGCGTATGGGACCTGCAGGGGCCGGGTTCGACGAACATCGAGGGCTTCACGACCGATATCAGCTACAATCTGGGCACGACGGTCAGCTTCAAGATCAACACCGATTCCACCGATTACCGGGTGGAGATCTACCGCCTCGGCTATTATAGCGGTGACGGCGCCCGCCTGATGGGCACCATCAACCACGAAGGTGCGGCGATCGTGCAGCCCGATCCGCTGCGCGATGCGAGCACTGGCCTGGTCGATGCCGGCAACTGGTCGGTCACCGATACCTGGCAGATCCCGGCGGATGCCGTCTCAGGCATCTACATCGCCAAGCTGGTGCGCGAGGACGGCACCTTCGGGGAGAACCAGATCCCCTTCATCGTGCGCAATGACGCCTCGACCTCGGACATCGTCTTCCAGACCTCGGACAGCACCTGGCAGGCCTATAACGGCTGGGGCGGGGCCAACCTCTATGGCGGCAACGGGCCGGGCGGCGACAGCGCGCCCGGCCGCGCCTATGCCGTGAGCTACAACCGTCCGATCACGACGCGCGACTATGGCGGTACCTATTCCGGGCCGCAGGACTACATCTTCGGCGCGGAGTATTCCACCCTGCGCTTTCTCGAGGCGAATGGGTACGACGTCACCTATATCTCAGGCGTCGATACCGCGCGGTATGGCGAGAACCTGCTCAACCACAAGGTCTTCCTCTCGGTCGGGCATGACGAATACTGGTCGGCGCAGCAGCGCGCGAATGTGGAAGCGGCGCGCGACGCGGGGGTGAGCCTCGCCTTCCTCAGCGGCAACGCGATGTACTGGAAGACGCGCTGGGAAGCCTCGATCGACGGTTCCGAAACCGACTACCGCACCATGGTCACCTACAAGGAGACGCGGGCGGGCGGGAAGATCGACCCGAGCGACGAATGGACCGGCACCTGGCGCGACCTCAGCTACGATCCGGCCCTTGGCGGGCAGACGCCCGAGAATGCGCTGCAGGGCACGCAGTTCACCGTCGACAGCTACCGTCTCGATACGATCGAGATCCCCTATGAGATGACGCAGCTCCGCTTCTGGCGGAACACCTCGGTCGCCGAGACCCAGGCGGGCCAGACGGCGACGCTGGTGCAGAACCTGCTGGGTTATGAATGGGACAGCGCGCCGGACAATTCCTTCACGCCGGACGGGCTGATCCGGCTGTCGCAGACCTCGATCGCGGTGGATACGCTGCTCTACGACTACGGCACCACGGTCGGGCCGGGCATCGCGACGCACAACCTGACGATGTACCGCACGGAGAGCGGCGCGATCGTCTTCGGCGCCGGCACCGTCTACTGGTCCTGGGGTCTCGATTCGAACCATGACCTCGAATCGACACCGACCGATGCGAACGTCCAGCAGGCGATGGTCAATCTCTTCGCCGATATGGGCGTGCAGCCGCAGACCTTGCAGGCAGACCTGCTGCCCGCGACGGCGTCGATCGACTTCACGGCCCCGACCTCGACGATGAATGCCGTCGGCGGGACGGTGCTCGAGGGCGACCGGGTCACGCTCACCGGCCACATGGCCGATGTCGGCGGGCGGGTCGCGGCGGTGGAGGTCTCGACCGACGGCGGTACCTCCTGGTGGGCGGCCTCCTTCGACGGCACCGCGGGGACCTGGTCCTATACCTGGACGGCGCCGTCCGCAGGCACCTACGAGCTGCTCGCGCGCTCGGTCGATGACAGCCTCAACATGGGCTATGCCAGTGCGGCGCGCAGCGTGACGGTGGGCGAGGCGAGCCAGGTGCGTCTCTTCGCCACGGACGAGACGCCCCCGCCGCTGCCGGAGGACTGGGATCCATCCCAGGTCGCCGTCTGCTGCAACATCTGCATCGTGCACGTCTTCGGCCCCGCCGAGGTGGGGGTGAAGTTCACCTCCGAGCGGAGCGGCACGATCTCCTCCATCATGTTCTACAAGGACTCCCGCAACACCGGGGAGCATGTGGCACATCTGTGGGCGGCGGACGGGACGCTGCTCGCCACCGCCACCTTCACGGCGGAGACGGAATCAGGCTGGCAACAGGTGACCTTCGCCCAGCCCGTCACCATCGCGGCCAACATGGTCTACATTGCCTCCTACAGCACGACATCGGGCATCTACCTCGCCTCCCACGGCACCTACTTCGCCGAGGCGCACACCAGCGGGCCGCTCACCGCGCTGCGCAGCGATTGGCAGACCGGCCCGAACGGCGTGATCGGCGATGCCGGCAGCCTTCCCGGCGGGCCGGTGCAGTCCTCGATGAACTACTGGGTGGACGTGGTGTTCAACGCCAACTCGACGGCGGGCAACACGAGCCCGGTGGCCGTGGCGGATAGCGGCCTGTCGGTCGAGCGCGATGTGGTGACGTCCTTCGCCGCGGCGACGCTGCTCGCCAACGATACGGACGCGAATGGCGATCCGCTATCGATCCTCTCGGTCTCCGGCGCGACGAACGGCACCGTCGTATGGGACTACTACCGTCAGATCGTCACCTTCACGCCCGATGAGGGCTACACGGGCGATGCAAGCTTCACCTACACGATGACGGATGGCCGCGGGGGCACGTCCACGGCCACCGTGACCGTCGCGGTCGAGGAGCCTCCCTACCGCATTGGCCTCTTCGGGCCGACCGATACGCCGCAATTCGCCAACACCGCGGACAGCAACCCGATCGAACTCGGCGTCCGCTTCACCGCCTCGGTAAGCGGCAGCGTCACCGGCATCCAGTTCTACAAGGGCTCGCTGAACACCGGCGTGCACACCGCTCACTTGTGGAGCGCCGACGGCACGCTGCTCGCGACCGCGACCTTCACCAACGAGACGTCGAGCGGCTGGCAGCAGGTGACCTTCTCCAGCCCCGTCACGCTCACGGTCGGCCAGACCTATGTGGCGAGCTACCACACCACCTCCGGCCTCTATTCCTCGACACCCCTCTTCTTCGACGGCCCCTTCGGGTCGGGGGCACTATCGGTGGCCGAAGGCGGTGGGGTCTATGCCTATGGGGCCTCGGGCAGCTTCCCGACGCAGAGCTACAACGCCACGAACTACTGGGTCGACGTGCTCTTCGAACCCGCCGTCGTGACGAATGTGGATCCCGTCGCGCAGAACGACAGCGGCCTGATCGTGGCGCGCAACGCGCCACTCGTCATCGCCGCGGCCAGCCTGCTCGGCAACGACACCGACGCGAACGGGGATCTGCTGACGATCACCGGCGTCTCGGGCGCGACGCACGGCACCGTCGTCTATGACGCCGAGACCAAACGGATCACCTTCACGCCGGATGCCGGTTATCTCGGCGCCGCCGAGTTTACCTACACGATCTCGGATGGGCGGGGCGGCACGTCCCAGGCGTCCGTGTCGCTGTCCGTGCAGAATGTGCCGCCCACCAGCACCCTGTTCGCCGTTGACGCGGTGCCGGCCGTCGCCTCGGTCAATGATGGCCAGGCGATCGAGCTCGGCATGCGCTTCCAGGTGACGGAAGGCGGCAGCGTCATGGGCATCCGCTTCTACAAGGGCGCCCAGAATACCGGCACGCATGTCGCCAAGCTGTGGTCGGCGGACGGCACGCTGCTCGCCAGCGCCACCTTCACGGGTGAGACGAGCAGCGGCTGGCAGCAGGTGAATTTCAGCCAGCCCGTGACGCTCGCCACCGGCCAGACCTATGTCGCTTCCTACCACACCGATGCCGGCTACTACGCTGCGACATCGGGCTTCTTCTCCTCCTCCTACAGCCAGGGTCCGATCACCGGCGAGAGCGGTGTCTACGCCTATGGCAACGGCGGCTTCCCGGCGCAGAGCTACAACGCGTCGAACTACTGGGTGGACGTGGTCTTCGCCGCGGGCAATGCCGCGCCGGTGGTCACGGGGGAAAGCGGCCTGATCGCGCAGGCCGGCACACCGCTCGTGATCGCCGCGGCCTCGCTGCTCGTCAATGACCGCGACCCGAACGGCGATGCGCTGACGATCAGCGGCGTCTCGGCCGCGGCCGGCGGCACGGCCGTCTATGATGCCCAGGCCGGGACGATCACCTTCACCCCCAATGCCGGTTACACCGGCCCGGCATCCTTCACCTACACCGTCGCCGACGCTAACGGAGCGATGTCGGATGCGCAGGTCGGCATCGACGTCGTTGTGCCCGGCACGCATGTCAGCCTGTTCGGCGCGCTCGACAGGCCGGCCACGGAAACGGTGCAGGACGGTTCTGCGGTCGAGCTCGGACTGCGCTTCACGGCCGAGGTGGGCGGCCTCATCACCGGCATCCGCTTCTACAAGGGCGCCCAGAACACCGGCACCCATGTCGGCAACCTGTGGTCCGAGAACGGCACGCTGCTCGCCAGCGCGACCTTCACCGACGAAAGCGCGACCGGCTGGCAGCAGGTGGACTTCGCCAGCCCGGTCCGCATCGCCGCGGGGCAGACCTATGTCGCCTCCTACCACACCACTTCGGGCTACTACTCGGCCAGCTCGGGCTATTTCGCGCAGCCCTATGACAGCGGCGTTCTGGCCGGCACGACCGGTGTCTTCGCCTATGGCTCCGGCGGGTTCCCGACGCAGAGCTGGAACGGCGCCAACTACTGGGTCGATGTGGTCATGGATGCGCGCAACACCGCACCCACGGCCAATGCCGACGGCACTTTCTCGACGGCCTTCGGGGCCCCGATCGTCATCCCGGTGGCGACGCTTCTCGCCAACGACCTCGACGCGGATGGCGATTCTCTGAGCTTCACCGGCGTATCCGGCGCGACCGGCGGCACCGCTTCCTACGACGCCCTCGCGCAGACGGTCACCTTCACGCCGCAGACCGGGTACAGCGGCGCGGCCGGGTTTACCTACGGCGTCGCCGACGGCCGCGGCGGAACGGCTGAAGCGGGCGTTTCCCTCGATGTGCTGCAGCCCTCCTCCAGCCTGTTCTCGGCCAGCGCCGTGCCTGCCGTCACCACCGTCGCCGATCCGAACGCGATCGAGCTCGGCATGCGCTTCCAGGCGAGCGAGGACGGCAGCGTCGTCGGCGTCCGCTTCTACAAGGGCGAACAGAACACCGGCACGCATACCGGCAGCCTGTGGACGGCGACGGGCACGCTGCTCGCGACCGCCACCTTCACCAACGAGACGTCAAGCGGCTGGCAGCAGGTGAACTTCTCCACGCCCGTCACGATCGCGGCGAATACCGACTATGTCGTCTCCTATCACACGGATACCGGCTACTACTCGGCCACCGGGGGCTACTTCGCCACGGCACAGGAGAACGGCGTGCTGTCGGCATCGGCCGGCAACAACGGCCTCTATGCCTATGGCGCCTCGCAGTTCCCGACCGGCTCGTGGAATTCGACGAACTATTGGGTCGACGTCGCCTATCAGGGGCAGCTTGCGGCGTGAGGACGCGCCGCGCCCCAACCCCACCGAAAGGACAGTGACATGCATCCTGAACTCTTCACCGACGGCATTGGCGAGATCACCGTGAGCGGCTCGATCGTGCGTGTCGACCTGACCAGCCTCTCGCCGACCGAGCGCAACCCGGACAACACGCCCCGTGCCGTGCTGCGCCAGCGGCTGATCTTCTCGGTGGAAGGCTTCGCCAATTCCGTCGATGTCATGCAGAAGGCGCTGCAGGGGCTGGTCGATGCCGGCGTCGTTCGGCGTACCGGGCAGCCCGTTCCTGCCCCGACGAACGGCAAGGGAAAAGGGTCGCCGAACTTTAGCTGACGTCCCTGCGAAGCGCTGGAGAGGGGATTTGCCTCTCTCCGGATCTCACCCCGCAAGGCCGCGGGGCTGAACCCGGCGCCTCACACCACGAGCGGAATAGCGCGAAACCCGCTCCGGCGCCTGGCGGCAGGGTGCGAACTTTCCCTGACCAGAACCAAATACCGGCGGTCCAGGCCACCCTGTGGCCTGGCGGGGTGGGTCCGAGGGGCAGATCCCCTTCCGGTTGCCCATCACGCCGCCTGGGCCTGCATCACCGGCTCCGGTGCCCGCCCCGACAGGAACCCCTCGAAGGTCAGCAGCTGCCACAGCGGCTGGGCATGGTCCGCGGCACCCGTCCCGTGCTCGTCGATCAGGCGCGCCAGCGCCGTGGCATCGAACAGGCCGCTGTCGAGCATGGCCGCCCCCATCAGCCGCGCGCGAAGCTGCGGCAGGCGAACCCGCATCTGCCCGCCGATATCCGCGGCGAAGCCACGCTTGCGTCCGGACAGCAGTTCCGCCGGCAGATAGGGCGCGAGCGCGCGGCGCAGCACATCCTTGCCGCGCCCCTCCCTCAGCTTCAGGGCCGCCGGCAGCGCCAGCCCCCAACTGACGAGCGCGGGATCGAGCAATGGCGGGCGCACCTCGAGCGAGGCGGCCATGCTCATCCGATCCACCTTCACCAGGATGTCGCCGGGCAGATAGGTCTGCAGATCGGCGTACTGTGCCTGCAGCAGCCCGTCCTCCGGGTCGCACTCCTCCATCAGCGCGGCGATGCGCGCGGCCGGGTCATAGCCATCCAGCGCGGCCCGCAGTCGCGGCGAGAGCAGGCCACGCCGCCGTTCCGCCTGCAGCTTGCACACCGTCCGGTAGTAGCCGAGCGCGCTGTCGAGGCTGATCTCGGTCAGCGTGCTCTTCGCGCGCAGCCAGCGCGGCGCCCGGGCCATCTGCGGATAGGCGCGCGCGAGCGATCCCAGGACGCGGCGCCGCGCCCCGGGCGGCAGCCAGCGACGGACCGACTCCGCCAGGCTGTGCCAGCGATAGCGGCGATAGCCAGCGAAGACTTCATCGCCGCCATCGCCGGTCAGCGCCACCGTGACGTGCCGGCGCGCGAGCCGCGACACCGCGAGGGTCGGCACCGAGGAATGGTCGCCGAAGGGCTCGCCGAACAGGCGTGCCTGGTCCGCGGCGGCATCCAGGTAGTCCGTGCTGCTGGCCTCGGCATGGTGTTCGGTGCGGTAAAGGGCAGCGACCGCGGCAGCCTGTGGCCGTTCGTCGCCCTCGCCCGGGAAGCCGATGGTGAAGGTGGCAAGAGGGCCGGCCGCGGCCCGGGCCGCGAAGGCGGCAACGCCGGCGGAATCCACCCCGCCCGAGAGAAAGGCGCCGAGCGGCACATCGGCCATCAGCCGGGCGCGCACCGCCGCGTCGAGCCGCGCGGCGAGCTCGGTCGGCGCATCGTCCGGCGCCGGGCCGGCCATGGTTGGCAGGGACCAGTAGCGCCGCGGCTCTCCCCCTGCCCGGCCGCGCCGCAGCAGCATGCCATGCGCCGGCGGCAGGCGCCGGATGGCGGCATGGATCGTCGCCGGATCGGGCACGTAGCCGAGCGCGAGATAGGCGTCGACCGCCGCGGGATCGAGGCCGCGCGGCAGGTCGGGCAGCGTCAGCAGCGCGCCGGGTTCGGAGGCGAAGGCCAGGGTGCCGTCGGGCAGCCAGGCATAGTCGAGCGGCTTCTCCCCCAGCCTGTCCCGGCCGAGCAGGAGTTCCTCCCGGTCGCGGTCCCACAGGGCGAAGGCGAACATGCCGTCGAGCCGCGTCAGGCAATCCGCCCCCCATTCGCGCCAGGCCAGCAGGATCGCCTCAGTGTCCGAATGGGTCTGGAAGCGGTGCCCGGCCGCCTCGAGTTCACGGCGCAGCGCAAGGTGGTTGTAGATCTCGCCGTTGAAGACGATCCAGACGCGCTCATCCACCGTCGCCATGGGCTGGGCGCCGCCGGCGAGGTCGACGATCGCGAGCCGACGATGCGCGAGGCCGAGGCCCGGCTCCCGATGCGCGCCGCTGCCGTCCGGCCCGCGATGGGCCAGCGCATCGCTCATGCGCCGGAGTTGTGTCCCGTCCGGCAGGGCGTCACGGAAAGGGTGGAACAGACCTGCAATGCCGCACATGACGCGATGCCTCCTGCACGTATGAGCCGAAACCAGAACATTCACGAAATCATTAGTTTTACGGAACGCAACCACCAATTGCGGAAAGCGCTTGCCGCGCCCCTGAGCCATGGCTTAATAAACGCATAGGTTTAGGTGCTCTCGATTCACGATAGTGCCGAACCAACAGGGGCAAGATGGCCGTGAGCGCTTCTGACCAAGTCAGACACACGCCTTTGGGTCTCACGACGCTGGCGCCGGAGCGCGCCCGGCGACTCGGCTGGCCGGCCTCCGCCGCGCTGATCCTGGTCATGTCGGCAGCCTTGTGGGCGCTGATCCTGCAATCCCTGTCATGGCTGGGCGTGTTCTAGAAGGCATAGCCTCTCGGCGCTTTCCAGCAGCCGTGGCTCACCATTCCTGAACCATTCCGCGAGATCGCGCAGACCTTCCTCGATCGGCATGGCGTCGCGCAGGCCGAGGGCAGCCGCGCTGGTGATGCGCGACCCCACGGAATGGCGAATCTCGCCTGCGCGGGGCGGGCCATGGCGCAGCATCGGCTCGACGCCCCAGACGCGGCCCAGCAGATCGGCGAGATCGCGGACGCTGGTACCCATGCCGGTGCAGACATTGAAGACCGGCGCCCCCGGGCTCGCGCAACGCTGGGCGGCGATGAGCGCCGCCACCACATCCGAGACGTGCACGAAGTCCCGTGTCTGGCCGCCATCCCCGTAGATGTCGAGCACCTCCCCGCGCGACAGCCGCCCGCAGAAGATCGACACGACGCCGGAATAGGGCGAGCGCGGGTCCTGCCGGGGTCCGAACACGTTGAAGAAGCGCAGGCCGGCGGTGGGCAGCCCATGGACGATGCCACCGGCCCGCGCATGCAACTCGCTGCCGTACTTGTCCGTGCCATAGGCGGATAGCGGCCGGGGCACTTCGTCCTCCCGCACCGGCAGGCACCGCGGATCGCCATAGACGGCGGCGGAGGACGCATAGACGACCGGCACCGGCACGCCCCGCGCCTCCCCTTCCCGCCGCGCCGCGTCGAAGGTCGCGATGCTGCCCGAAAGGTTCGTCCGGTGCGTCCCGACCCAGTCGCGCACGCCGCGTTCGACGGAGGCGATGGCGGCCAGGTGGAAGCATCCGTCCATCCCGGCCATGGCGACGCGCATGGTCTCGGCATCCGCCACGTCGCCCAGCAGCAGCTCGGCTCCGGGGGCAAGGTTGTCGGCATGGCCGGTGGACAGGTCGTCGAGCACCCGCACGGCATCGCCGCGGGCCCGCAGGGCGTTGCACAGATGCGATCCGATAAAGCCGCACCCGCCCGTCACGAGGAACGTGGCCATGCTTTCTTCCCTTCAGCGGCATGTGTCGATGCATCAGCCAGCCCCCGCCGTCGTGACGGGCGCGGGCAATCACCTCCGGTCAGGCCGAACGCCTGGTCTGGGTCGGCTTGCCTCATGGCCGCCGCCCCGCCTGCTGGGAGTTCGCCCGGCAGGCCTGCGCCCCGACCCGGCTGCGCGGATGGCCGCGCGGCAGGATCGCGAGTTGCACTTCCTTGTCCGGCGGCGCCGTAAAGGGCGCGCCGGCGGCCTCGAGCCAGGTCCAGGCGCGCCGTGCCGGCTCGCTGCCCAGCACGTCGATCAGCACGGCGAGGGACTGCAGGGCCCATGCCCCGTAATTCGCCCCGCTCTGCGACCAGCCCGTCCCGTTCGACCAGCCGCGCTTCTCGGTTTCGGCGGCGATGCGCGCCCAGGTCGTGAAGGGCCGCCCCCAGGCCTCCGGCGCCGAGATCGCGATGAGATAGGCGCAACCGTCGCGCGGATTGAAACCGCGCCCGGCTGCGAGGAAGCGTCCGGCGAGGAAGTTCTCCATCCAGGCAAGGACGGCACGCGCATCGGCCTGGCCGCGCCGGGCGGCGGCCCCGGCGGCGCTGGCGAACATGTCCTGCTGCCAGGGCGGCAGCGCGCCCGGCGTGCCGTATTCGCCGCGGATCCAGCCATGCGCCTCGCCCTGCTCGCTGGTCCAGGCGGGAATGCGGCTGCGGATCCAGGCCCAATTGGCCTGTTCGGCCATCGCGCTCCAGGCCAGTTGCGCGTCGCCGGCAGGATTGGCCCAGGCGGCGTTGCCGATCTGGCGAAGCGACCAGGCGGCACCGCGCACCTGAGCGGCGCGGGTAAGGTTGACGCCTTCGGCCAAGCCGCCCTGCGTCCCACGCCCCCACAGGGGGTTGGTCGGGCGCGACATCACCGACCACGACGCCTGGGCCTGGATGCCATCGAGGAAGGCGCGCCGCCCCGTCAGCAGATAGGGCACGTAGGAGAGATCCGGCTGATGCGCCGTGTCGGCGGCCCAGCCCGTATCGCCCGACACCTGTTGCAGCAGCCCGGTGGGCGGGCGGCGCCCGCGGTAATCGGTCCAGAGCTCCGGCCAGCGCCGCGTATCCAGCCAGCCGCCCGCCTCCTGGTCCCAGAAATGCCAGGGGATGGCTCCGGACGCCTCGGCCTGCCCGATGGCATAGGTCGCGGCCCGCGGGTCGCCGGTCATGAGCCAGATTGCCTGGCACCGGGTGGCCTGCCCGATGTCAGGGCGTGCGCCACCGGCGAACATGTCCTGCATGATGGCGCGCGGGGAGAACAGGTCTGCCCAGTCCGGCCGCGCCATCGCCGCGGTGAATTCGTGAAGATGGCCCTCATCCACACCCGTCTGGAGGTCGTAGCGGGCGATCGCGCCGAGCGCGCTCAGCCGCTCCGTGTCCTGGCGTACATGCGGTGGTGCCGGCGCCGGCGTGCCATCCGGCAGGCTCGCGACGCTGCGCCCCCAGGCGGTGTAGTGGTGCTGCCGCAGGCCCGTGGCAGCCAGGGCCGGCCGGCCGTCCAGCGCCAGCCGCACGTCATAGGCGGCGGGACCGCCGCCGGGGCGCATGGCGATGTCGTTGCGCAGCCAGGCATCGACGCGCAGCACGCCATCGGACTGGATCGTCACATCCGCGACGCAGCGCATGGAGGTCGCGCCGCCCACCGCCTCGGCCGGCACGCTCCGCACCAGGCGGCGCTGCACGGCGAGCGGGCCCGACTGCCAGAAGCCACCGCCCTCCGCGAGGGCGCGTCGCGTCATATCGGCCAGGTCGACCTGCCAGCCGCGCCGCCCCGCGGCGCCGACCTCCAGCACCGCACGGCGCCCCTCGAGCGCCGCCCCGGCATCAAGCGGCCTCAGGCTGCCCTGGGCGCGACGCAGCACGACGCCGGCAGGCTCGCCCTGCCGCAGCGCCGGCGCCGCCAGCGCCACCACGCCGAAGCGCGCCGAGCCATCCGCATGCCGCGTGACGACATCGAGCTGGGCCGACAGCTCGCCACCGGCCTCGAGCCGTGCGGCCAGGCCGGCACCGCGTGGAACCTCGCCGGGCGCGAAGGTCATGCCGAAGACCGTCACGGTGCCCGCCGGCGCGCCGCGTCCTTCGAGGACGATACCGGCGATCTCACCCGTGCCGGACGCGCAGGGCACGGGCCAGGCCCGCACCCGGCCCGACTGCGCGCGCGCCCCCCGCCCCGCCGCGACGGTACCGACGCCCGCCAGGATCAGTGCCGAGCGCCGTCCGAGCCCTGGTGTCACCGCCGGCACGCCAGCACCTCGCGGAACAGGTCGAGCTGACCCTGCGTCGTCTCCTCCCAGCCGAAGGCTTCGGCATGGGCGCGCGTCGCGGCGCGTTCCGGCAGCGCGGAGAAGAGCGTCCGTACCGCAACGGCGATGGCCTCGGGCGTGGTGTGGTCGATGACGAGCCCGGCAGCCGGGCTGCTCACCGCCTCGCGCGAGCCCCAGGCCGGGCCGGCGATGGCCGGGGTGCCGCACGCCATGGCTTCAAGCAGCACATTCGCCCAGCCTTCGCGTTCCGAGGCGAGGACGAGAGCATCCGCTGCGCCATAGAGCGCGGGCAGCCTGGCATGGGGCAGTGCACCGAGCAGCCGCACCCGATCACCGAGACCGAGGCGCGCGATCTGCGCCTCCAGCGCCGCACGATGCGGTCCCTCCCCGGCGATGAGCAGCGTCACGCCAGGCAGGCCGGGCAGCGCGTCGATGATGTTGTGATGCCCCTTGCGCGGGATCAGCAGCCCGACCGACAGCAGCGTCGGCCCCGACAGCCCGAGCGCGGCGCGGGCCGCCGCGCGATCGCCGGGCGGACGGAACAGGGTGAGATCCACGCCGTTCCGCAGGACCCTCACCTTCTCCGCCGGGGCGCCGAGTTGCACCAGCCCGTGCTTCAGCCCGGCGCTGACCGCGATCAGCGCATCAGCCTCGACGATCGCGCGGCGGATCAGCCGTCCCGGCCAGCGATAGAGCGGCAGCAGGCTGGTGTCCGATCCCCGCGCGGTCAGCACGACGGGCAGGCCGAATTCGCGGCCGAGCCACACCGCCACGACGCCATCCGGATAGAGGTAATGCCCGTCGATCGCGTCGAAGCGGTGGCCTTCCGCCAACAGCCGTCGCAACGCGGCGCGCGCGGCCTGCCACAGAGCGTGCGGCCCGGTGAGCAGGCCGAAGCGCGGAGGTGCGGCGAAGCGTGGATGCAGCACGGTGATGCCATGCCGCCGTTCGAGACGCGGCGCCACGGCGTAGCGCGCCCAGGCCCCGAAGCGCGGCGAGCGGAACGGGAACCAGGGGATCGGCGCGAGCACCGTCGCCTCGGCTTCGCCGCTGGCGATCAGGTGACGCAGCCGGTTCTCGACGAAGACGCCGTGATTGGGTTGCCCGGCATTGGGATAGAGCGTGGAGAAGGTGAGCAGCCTCAGCGGAGGCGCGGCGGCGCGGAGGGTGCCGCTCGCGGGCTGGGTCAGCATGGTCGTCGCCGGTGTGCCGTCCATGGCCCCACCTCAGCGCCCCACGCCGCGCGGGCCGGTGCAAGACGCGCGGGTCATCGCGCACCTTCCTGCAGCAGCACCACGCGGACTGTGGCAGCGAGGATGCGCAGGTCGAGCGCCAGGCTGCGATGGCGGATGTAGTAGAGATCGTAGCCGAGCTTCATCCGCGAATCCTCGACCGAGGCCCCGTAGCGGTAGCGCACCTGCGCCCAGCCGGTGATGCCGGGCTTGACCGCGGCGCGGTCCGCGTAGCGCGGGATGACGCGGTCGAGTTGCGCGACGAAGACGGGCCGTTCAGGGCGCGGGCCGATGAAGGCCATGTCGCCACGCAGCACGTTCAGCACCTGCGGCACCTCGTCGATGCGCGTCAGGCGGATGAAGCGACCGACGCGCGTCACGCGCGGATCCTGCGGCACGGCCCAAATGGCCTGGCCCGGCGCTTCAGCGTCCACGGTCATGCTGCGGAACTTGAACAGGGTGAAGACGCGGCCATGACGGCCGACGCGCTCCTGCCGATAGAAGACCGGTCCGCGCGTCTCGAGCCGGATGGCGATGGCGGTCAGCAGGAGCAGCGGCAAGGTGCCGAGCAACAGACCAGCGGACAGCGCGATATCCATCGCCCGGCGCACGGCCGCGGCCGCCCGCCCCTCCTGCCGCGCCCCGGAGCCATCGAGCCAATCATCCGGCAGGCGCTCCGGCTCCAGCCAGCCGTCGCGCTGCCGGGCCAGGTCGTGTTCGGGAATCTCCGCGACATCGTCGCCGCGGTCATCGCGTGCGCGGATGTCGAGGTCGGCCCCGCCGAGCCAAGGCCCGGCCGGGTTTGTCGTCACGGCCAGCGTCTGCAGCGCCTCGCGTCGCGGCAGGACCGGCGCATCGGGCGCAGCCGTCGTCGCACCGCCGCCGGATGCGCCGGACAAGGCCAGCCGCGGCCCTCCCTCCGCTGCCCCCTTCAGGACAAGGCCGGCCGCCGCCGCCGCGATGGCAAAGACAACGCAATCTATAAGGACGCCGAGCAAGGGCGCGACGCCCGCGCCCTCAATCGCCTCCGGCAGCCAGAAGCCGAGCGGCGCGAGCACGAGCAACGCCGCCAGCGCCGCACCCGCGCCGCGCAGCACACGGCGGCCGTCCCGGTCCGACGATGACCCACCGACGAGACAGCCCCAGACGAGATAGGCGAGGCCGAGGCCAAGTGCGAAACTTTCGGGCGGCAGCGCGCGCAGCCCGATATGCGCAGCCATGGCTGTCAGCAGGGTCAGTGCGCCGAGGCCTGCCACGGCCTCGATGGCGATGCGAGGCAGGGTCTCGCCGGGTGTTGATGACTCGAATTGAGATGACATTCGCTCTCTCACTGCCTGCTTCCGGAACGCGAACGGAGCGCCCGTCACCGCCCCAGGCCGTTGCCTCGCGGGCTGCGACCAGAAAGTGGTTCAGCGCTCGGCTTTTCGGACGCCTTCAAATACCGGGGGCAGAATGAAATGAATTGGGCAGGCTGTACAATAAAAAACTTCTCCAAAGATCATCCACTGTCAGTATAGTACGAACCAACTTCACCACCATGGCGTGCATGCGCGCGATCCGAACGCAACGGTGGCGGTTTAGACAACCATTGATTGTGGAATTAAATTTGATCGTCTCTTCACAAAAATGATCATCTCCTTGTTGCTTCGCTCTTCCGGAGTGGCGTAGCTTCCATCAAACGAAGCCGAAACATTCTTGTTTCGTCGCTGCTCCGGTTGATCGCTGCTTCTTGAGGCACCACGCCATGCTGGCCATTCCGCTACGCCGCCTGACGCTCCTTCTCCCCGCCTTGGCGGCCCTCGCCGCATGCAGCCCGCCGGGCGGCGCTGCCGATGCGACTGCGCCCGCGACGCGCGCCTCGGCGGCGGCCTATGTGATCGGGCCGGGCGACACCTTGGACATCTTCGTCCACCAATCCCCGGAACTGAGCACCACCGGCCTGCCCGTCCGCCCTGACGGGCGCCTGTCCATCCCCCTCGTGCCGGACGTCGTCGCCGCCGGACAGACGCCGAGCCAGCTCGCGCGCGAGATCGAACAGCGCCTGCGCCGCTACGTGCAGGAACCCAACGTCACCATCATGGTGCGCACCTTCCAGGGGGCGCCCGAGGCGCAGATCCGGGTGATCGGCGAAGCCACGGAACCGCGCGTCATGCCGTATCGCGAGGGCATGACGGTGCTCGACGTGATGATCAATGCGCGCGGGCTGACCCGCTACGCGGCCGGGAATCGCGCCGAGATCGTCCGGCGGAATAGTACCGACGGCACCCGCCACAACATCCGCGTGCGTCTGACCGATCTTCTACGCGCCGGCGATATGTCGCAGGACATCCCGATGCAACCGGGCGACACGTTGCTGATTCCCCAGGCCTGGTTCTGAGCCATGCACCAGCTCGCCCTTGTGAAGCGGCACGCCGCGGCGGCCTGGCGCCACCGCTGGAAGGCGCTGCTCCTCGCCTGGATCGTCGCCGTGCTCGGTTGGGGCGGGGTTCAGCTATTGCCGAAGTATTACGCAGCGAATGCTCGAATCTATGCTGATCCCGAGGCGCTGCTCCGCACTGTTCTGCGCGGCCTGACCATCGACCCCGAACCGGTCGGCCAGGTGGAGCTGCTGCAGCGCACGCTGCTCAGCCGGCCGAACCTGCAGCGCGTGATCTCGAGCACCAGGCTCGCCGAGCGCGTGGGGGAGTCGACCACCGAGGAAGGGCTGATCAACCAGCTGACGCGCGACATCCGGCTGACGCCGCTGGGGCGTAACCTGCTCACCGTCGAGTATCGGGATCGCGATCCGCGGCTCGCCTATGAGGTGGTCCAGGCCGTGGTCAATCTCTTCATCGAGGAAGCCACCGGCACCGACCGCCGGCAGATCGAGAACGCGCGCAACTTCATCACCTCCCAGATCGTCGCCTATGAGCAGCAGTTGCGCGAGGCCGAGCGCCGTCGTGCCGAGTTCCAGGCGCGCTACGCCGACCTGCTCTCCGTCGATGGGAATGTTTCGCGTCTCGATTCGGTCCGCAGCCGCCTGCAGCAGCTCCGCGGCGAGGTCGAGGATGCGACCACCCGGCGGGACCTGCTGCGCCGGCAACTCGCCGAGATCCCCACCGCCCGCGCGCGCGCCGCAGGCGACCCGGCCGTCGCCGAGGCCGAGCGCGCCTTGCGCCAGCTCCGGCTGCGCTACACCGAGGAGCATC
Organism: Roseomonas sp.; assembly: GCA_041906015.1. Taxonomy (GTDB): domain Bacteria; phylum Pseudomonadota; class Alphaproteobacteria; order Acetobacterales; family Acetobacteraceae; genus Neoroseomonas. The sequence continues at coordinate 86,492 of JAYRJZ010000003.1, read as the reverse complement.
CGGACGTCATCGCCGCGCGCAATCGCCTCGCCGCCGCACGCAGCATGCCCCGCGCCGCCGCACCCGACGGGACGCCGGCGCCCACCACGACGCAGGAACAGCTCATGGTGCGGATCGTCGATGCCGATGCGCAACTCGCCTCGCTCGAGCGCCAGGTCCGCGACGCCGAGGCCGAGCTCAACCGGCTGACCGAGATGGCCCGCAGCGCACCCGGCGTGCAGGCCGAATTCCTCGGCCTCGACCGCGACTACACCGTGGTGCGCCGCAACTACGAGGAGTTCCTCGCCCGCCGCGAATCCATCCAGATCGGGGATGCGGCGCGTACCAACGCCGAGCAGACCAAGGTCGAGCTCGTTGACCCGCCGACCGTGCTCAGCGCGCCGGTCGCGCCGAACCAGCGTCTGCTCGCCGTCGGCGTTCTCTTCGCGGCCCTCGCCGCCGGCGGCGCGCTCGCCGTGCTGCTCGTGCAGCTCGACGGCTCCTTCTACACGGTGGGCGAACTGCGGCGGATCGGCCTGCCGGTGCTCGGCGCGGTCTCGGATGCTCGGCCGCCGCGCGCCGCGCTCGGCAACCTCGCCTTCGCCGGTGGTGTCCTTCTGCTCTTCGTGGTCTTCGCCGGCGTCTTCGCCGGGGGCCACCTGCTCTCGGGGATCGTCGCATGAGCAGCCGGCCGCACCTCGCCGAACGTGCCGTCGAGGCGCTGCAGGAGCAGGCGCGCCGCCTTCAGGCTTCGCCGCTGCCGCCGCGCCCTCCACTGGCCGCGCCGCCCGAGCCACGTCGGGCTCCGGCACCGCCAGCCGCGCCCTCGAACACGCCGCCCATCAGCCTCGCGGCGCTCTCGGCAGCGGGGCTGCTCGTGCGGCCGAGCGCCGGCAAGCGCTCCCGCCTGGCGGAGGAGATCGCGCTGGTGCGGCAGCAGGTGCTGCGCGGCATCCCAAGCCCTTCGCCAGACGACAAGCGCTGCGCGCGGGTGGTCCTCGTCACTAGCGTACGTCCGGGTGACGGGAAGACCTTCATTTCGCTGAATCTCGCCGCCTCGATCGCCGAAGGCGCCGGCATGCCGGTGGTGCTGGTGGATGCCGACGGGCGCCGGGGCAGCCTCAGCGACGCGCTGTCGATCACCGATCAGCCGGGCCTGCGGATGCTTGCGGCAGGATCCTCCTTCGCCTCGGCCACGCTGGTTCGGCCGACGGAGATTCCTCAGCTTTCGATCCTGGGCTTCGGCGGCGTGCCTGGCGAGGCATCGCCAGGAGAGTTGCTGGCGGGCGCCGTGCGCCGCGTCGCGACGGAACTGCCGGACCACGTCATCGTGCTCGACATGCCGCCGGCGCTTGCCACCAGCGATGCCGGCGCGCTCGCCCCCCTGGCGGGCCAGGTCGTGATGGTGGTGCTGGCCGAGAAGACCCAGCGCAACGAACTCGAGGCTGCGCTCGACGTCCTCGATGCCTGTCCCGAGATCCGCCTGCTCCTCAACCGCGCGGGGCTCACGCTCAACAACACCTTCGGTGCCCATAGCGGCTATGACGGCAATGGCACTCCTGGGCAGGCATAGCGGCCCGCCGGGCGCGGCCCGGCCGGTCCAGGGACCGGCGCTGGGCGTCGTGGCGCTGCTCACCTGCGCGGCGCCGCTCGGCGCGCAGGAGGTGCCGGGCACGACGGGTGAGGCTCCGGCGACCGCGGCGGATGCCACCCTGGCGGCCGTGGGGCCGCGTGGCGCGCCGATCGGCGGCGGTTCCCTCGCCGATCCGTCGGAACCCTATGCCGCCGGATCGGCGGTCCGGCTCGGCGCCTTCGGCGCCCCCTTCGGCGGCCCGTCGCCGCCGGCCGAACCCACCGGCCGGGCCTGGAACGTCGTCCCTGGCATTGCAGCGATGGTCGGGGCAACGAACAATGTCTACCAGACGCATGACAATGCGCGTTCGGACGCGTTCTTCCTCATCACGCCGTCCATCCTCGTCGAGGGGGCCAGCGCGCGCATCCGCGCCACGCTGAACTACGCGCCGACGGCCCAGCTCTACGCCACCTACACGGACCAGAACACGGTCACTCAGTTCGGCAATGGGCAGATCCTCGCCGAGCTGCTGCCCGGGGCGCTCTATCTCGACATCCGCGGTTCGGCGAGCCTCGGCACCACGGGCGGCGGCTTCGTGCCCGGCACGGCGCAGACCGCGCGCCGCAGCGACCAGGTGCAGTACTACAACTTGGAGATCGCACCGTACTTCGTCCATCAGTTCGGCAGCGCGGCGACCGCGCAGGTCGGCTATGTCTTCCAGTATTCGTCGCAGCAGGGCACCAGCGGCTTCCAGCCGAGCGCCACCGAGCCCTTCTTCAGCGACCAGGATTACACCGCCAATCGCGGCTATGCGGTGCTCCGCACCGGCGAGGATTTCGGTCGCCTGGCGCTGCAGGGCCGGGTGGACGGGACCCAGTTCAGCGGCAGCGGCGTCTATGACGACGCGCATGTCTTCTTCGCCACCATCGAAGCGCGCTACGCGATCACCCCGGGCATCTCCGTGCTGCTCGAGGGCGGCTACGAGAACATCTCCTATGGCGGCACCGAGGCGGCCCGCATCGACGACGCCGTCTGGAACGTGGGGCTGCGCCTGACGCCGACGCGCGAGAGCTTCCTCGTCCTGCGCTACGGGCATCGCGCCGGCTTCGATTCACCCTCGGTCGAGGCCGGCATCCAGCTCGGCGCCTTCACGCGCCTGACCGCTTCCTATTCGGAGCGGCTCGCCACCAATGCGATGCTGACGCAGGACCTGCTGAGCACCACCACGCTCGACGCGCTGGGCAACCCGGTGGACAGCCAGTCGGGCGCGCCGGTGCTCTACGCCAACTCCTTCTTCCCCGCGTCCAACGGCCTGTACAGGAATCGGCTGGGGTCGGTGGGGCTGACCTTCAGCTGGCCGCGCGACAGCGTCACCCTCTCGGCCTACTACCTCAAACAGGAGCCTGTCTCCGCCGCGCAGGGCACGCAGATCACGGAATCGACGGGCTACTACGGCGGTATCGCCTGGACGCATGAGATCACGACCTCGACCGCGATCACCATGCAGGTGCAGCTCGGCAAGACGGACTACCTCGACAGCCCATCGAGCAACGTCCTGCTCGTCGGTGCGGCGGTGTCGCACCAACTCACCGAGCGTCTGCGGGCGACCGTGCAGGCCTTCTACAACAGCCGCACCTCCAGCGAGCAGGCCAATGAGTACTCGCAGGCCACGGTCATGGCCGGCCTGAGCTGGGCCTTCTAGGGAGGCGCGCCGATGAAGATCGACTATTACGGGCTTCGCGAACATCCCTTCCAGATGACGCCGGATGCGCGCCTGTTCTTCCCGAGCACCGTGCACAGCCGCGCCTATGCGAACCTGCTCTACGGCCTCGCGCAGCATGAAGGCTTCATCGTCGTCACCGGTGAGGTGGGTGCGGGCAAGACGACGCTGATCGAACGCCTCTGCGCCGAACTCGCGCAGCAGAACCATGCCGTGGCGCGCGTGATGACGACGCAGGTGGAGGCAGACGACCTGCTGCGCCTGGTTGCCGTCGCCTTCGGCGCGTCGCCAGCGGGCAACAAGGCGGAGCTGCTGCGCGGCATCGTCGCGAAGCTGTGGGAAGGCATCTCCGAGCGCGGACAGCGCCACGTCCTGATCGTGGACGAGGCGCAGGCCCTGCCGGTCGGCGCGCTCGAGGAACTGCGCATGCTCTCCAACGTCACCGAAGGGCAGCAGGCGCTGCTCCAGGTGATCCTGATGGGCCAGCCGCAGCTTCGCCGCACGCTCGCGCGGCACGACCTCGACCAGCTCCGCCAGCGCATCATCGCCGCCTATCACCTCGGCGGGCTGACGCGCGAGGAGACGCATGCCTATGTCCAGCACCGGATGACGTCGGTCGGCTGGAACGGGCATCCCTCCTGGAAGGAAGGCGCGCTCGACCTCGTCCATCACTACTCGGACGGCATTCCGCGCCGCATCAACCGGCTCTGCTCGCGCGTGCTGCTCGCCGGCACGCTGGACCAGAGCCCGGTCCTGACCCCCGAGCTGGTCGAGGCGACCGCCCTCGAGCTCGAGCAGGATCTCAGCGAGATCTGCAGCAGCGAGACGCATCAGGACCCGTCGGCGCCGAGCGCGGGGAGCCTTGAGGACCTCGCCGAGCGCGTCGCCGACCTCGAACGCGAAAGCGCGCGCCGCGAGCGCGTATTCCGCCGGCTGCAGGACCTGTTCGACGACCGGGCGAGGAATGCGCGGCGATGACGGCACGACCCATCCGCAACGCGATGAGCGTGGACGTGGAGGAATGGTTCCAGGTGCAGGCCTTCGCCGGCACCATCGCGCGCGAGCGCTGGGACCATTTCGACAGCCGCGTCGAGGCGAGCACCGACCGCATCCTTGCCCGCTTCGCCGAAGCCGGGGTCACGGCGACCTTCTTCACCCTCGGCTGCGTGGCCGATCGCCATCCGGCCCTGGTGCGCCGCATTGCCGCGCAAGGCCATGAGATCGCGAGCCACGGCCAGGGCCACGAGCTGGTGCACGCGATCGGCGAGGCGCGATTCCGCGCCGATATCCGCCGCGCGAAGCGGACACTGGAGGATGTCGCCGGCGTCGCGGTGCGGGGCTATCGCGCACCGACCTTCTCGGTTGGGCCGACCATCACCCCCTGGGCGCATCGTATCCTCGCCGAGGAAGGGTACGCCTACAGCAGCTCGGTCTTCCCGGTGGGTCACGATCTCTATGGCACGCCCGATGCGCCGCGTGGCCCGCATGTCCCGGACCCCGCGGGCGTCGTCGAGTTGCCGATGACGACGCTGCGCGCCTTCGGGCGCAACCTGCCCTGCGCCGGGGGCGGCTGGTTCCGCCTTCTCCCCTACCCGGTTTTCCGCACAGCGCTGCGGCGCGTGCATGCGCGGGAAGGCCGCGCCGGCGTCTTCTACTTCCATCCCTGGGAGATCGACCCCGGGCAGCCGCGACTGGCCGAGGCCCCGGCGCGTGCGCGCTTCCGCCACTATGCACGGCAGGCCTCGATGGAGCTGCGCGTCGCCAGGCTGTTGCGCGACTTCGCCTGGGGCCGGATGGACGACGTCTTCGCCGAGGCGATCGGCACCAGCGCGCGGCCACTCGCCGCGGCGGCGGAGTAAGCCGGCATGGCCATCCTCATCCGCGACCTCGACGAGAAATCGGCCCCGGCCTGGGACGCCTTCGTGCGCACGACACGCGAGGCCACCTTCTTCCACCTCAGCCCTTGGGCCCGGGTGATCCGCGAGAGCTTCGGCCATCGCACCTACTATGCCTATGCCGAGCAGGATGGCGCGATCGTCGGCGTGCTGCCTCTCGCGCGCATGACGACGCGGCTGTTCGGCGACCTGCTCGCCTCGACCCCCTTCTGCGTCTATGGCGGCGCGGTCGCGGCAACACCGGAGGCAGCGGCCGCACTCGAGCACCATGCCGTCGAGATGCAGGAACGCCTCGGCGTGCCCTGCCTGGAATTCCGCCGCCGCGAGGAGCCGGATCCGGGCTGGACGACGCGCGCGCCGCTCTATTTCACCTTCCGCAAGCCGTTCGCCATCACCGGCGACGACGCCAAGGACCTCGAGCGCAACATCCCGCGCAAGCAGCGCGCCGAGGTGCGCAAGGCGATCAAGCGCGGCCTGACCACGGTGACCGACGGCGATGTGGACCGGTTGCATCGCATCTATGCGGAAAGCGTGCGCAACCTTGGTTCGCCCGTCTTCCCGCGCCGCTATTTCCGGGCGCTCGCCGCGGCCTTCCCCGACGCGCATGACGTGACGACGGTGTTGCATGAAGGGCGGCCGGTCTCCGCCGTGCTCAACTTCCATTTCCGCGAGGAGGTGCTGCCCTATTACGGCGGCGGCACGCGGGAGGCACGCGGCCTCGCTGCCAACGATCTGATGTACTGGGAAGTGATGCGCCGTGCGGGCGCGGAGCGCGGTGCGACGCTGTTCGATTTCGGGCGCAGCAAGATCGACACCGGCGCCTTCGCCTTCAAGAAGAACTGGGGCTTCGAGCCCCAGGAGCTCGCCTATTGCTACCGGCTGGGCCCTGGCGCGCATGTACCGGACAACAACCCCAACAACCCGAAGTACCGGCTGATGATCGCGGCCTGGAAACGCCTGCCGCTCGCGGTGGCGAACCGGATCGGGCCGCATCTCGTGCGCGGACTGGGATAAGGCGGCCATGACGAAACGTCTGCTCTTCCTCGCCCATCGCATTCCCTTCCCGCCGAACAAGGGCGAGAAGATCCGTGCGTGGAACATGCTCAACCATCTCCTGCGCGAATGGGAGGTGGATGTCGGCTTTCTCGTGGAGGATGCGGCGGATCTGCAGCATCTGGACACGCTGAAGGCGCGCTTCGGCGCCGTCGGGCACGGCAATGTGCCTGGGCGCAACCGCCTTTTGCGCGGCTTGCGGGCGCTGCGGCCGGGACAGCCGATCAGCCTCGGGTGGTTCCACGATGCCCGGCTTGCCGCCTGGGTGCGCGAGCGGCTGGCGACGCAACACTATGACGCGGTCATCGCCTATTCCGCGGTGATGGCGCCCTATCTTTGGGGCCCCGAGACGCGCGGCATGCAGCGTGTGCTCGACATGCAGGATGTGGATTCCGAGAAGTGGCGCGCCTATGCGGCCACCTCGCGGCCACCGATGCGCCAGATCTGGGCGCGGGAGGCGCGGACGCTGCTTGCCCTGGAACGGCGCGCCGCCGCGGCCTTCGACAGCACGCTGCTGGTCACGCGCGAGGAGGCGGCACACTTCGTCGAGCTCGCCCCCGAATGCGCGGTACGGGTGGACTGGGTCGCGAATGGCGTGGATCTCGACTACTTCGATCCGGATCGCGAAAGCGCGAACCCCTATGACGGCACGGCGCCGGCCATCGTCTTCACCGGCACGATGGACTACCGCCCCAATGTCGAGGCGGTGACCTGGTTCGCCGACCACGTCCTGCCGGAGCTGCGGCGCCGCCAGGCGACGCCGCCGGTCTTCCACATCGTCGGTGCGCGACCGAGCGAGGCGGTGCGCGCCCTCGCCAGCCGGCCCGGCGTGCAGGTGACTGGCGCGGTGCCCGACGTCCGGCCCTACCTCGCTCATGCGGCGCTGGCCGTCGCGCCGCTGCAGATCGGCCGCGGCATCCAGAACAAGGTGCTGGAAGCCATGGCGATGGCGCGCCCCGTCGTGGCCTCGCCCGAAGCCTTCCAGGGCGTGCAGGCGCATGCCGGACGCGACCTGCTGGTCGTCGACGGTCCGGACCGGACCGTCGCGGCGATCGAGGAGGTACTCGCCGGCCGCCATGCGGCGATGGGCGAGGCCGCGCGGCGGGCCGTGCGCGCGAGCCACGACTGGTGGGTGACGCTGCAGCGGCTCGACGCCGTGCTGGCCGGACGGCCGGTCGAACACGCCCCGCGCGTTCCGGCCCTGGCCCTGCAGGGGGGATGAGATGGCCATCCGCCTGCCCCATCACGCACCGATGCGTCACGCGCTGTGCGGTCGGTTTCATCGCGCACTAATTGTTCCGGTCTTGTATAGTTCTGCCTGTTGGAGGAGCTTCTGAAGATGCCTCTGGTGAACGTGTCCCTTGGTGAAGATGTTCGGATCACACACCCTGAATTGGTGAACCTATACGGTTGCACAATCGGTGGTGGTAGCAAGGTCGGTCCTTTCGTCGAAATCCAGAAGAACAGCCACGTGGGTTCCCGCTGCAAGATCTCATCGCATTCGTTCCTCTGCGAAGGGGTGACGATTGAGGATGAGGTCTTCATCGGCCACGGCGTGATATTCACGAACGAACTCTACCCCCGGGCGACCACCGAGGCCGGCGAGCTGCAAACGGAAGCCGATTGGACGGTGGTGCCCACCCTGGTGCGGCGGGGCGCCTCCATCGGGTCGAACGCCACCATCGTCGCGGGCGTGACGATCGGGCGTGGCGCCATGGTCGGCGCCGGTGCGGTGGTGACGCGGGACATTCCAGACGGCGCTCTGGCGCTCGGCGTGCCGGCCCGCGTGGTCGGGCAAGTTGCGGACAAGATGGCGCGGCAGCGCCCCACGTTGACGGAGACGGACGCATGATCGGCATCGGCATCATCGGCTATGGCTATTGGGGTCCCAACCTCGCACGCTCGGTGGCGGAGACGGATGGGGCGCAGCTGACCGCCATTGCCGACTTCTCCGAGGCGGCGCGCGCGCGCGCCGCCAAGCGGTACCCTGCGGCGCGGATGTACGAATCCTGGCGCGAGATGCTCGACGATCCGGAGACGGATGCGGTGCTGATCGCCACGCCGGTCTCGAGCCATTTCGAGATCGCGCTCGCTGCCCTGCGCAAGGGCAAGCACGTGCTGGTCGAGAAGCCCATCACCGACCGTTCGACCGAGGCGCGGCTGCTGATCGACGAGGCCGCGCGGCGCGGCCTGACGCTGATGGTGGATCACACCTTCGTCTACACCGGCGCGGTGCGGAAGATCGGCGAGCTGATCGGCGCCGGCGAGCTCGGCGACATCTTCTACTACGACAGCACGCGGGTGAATCTCGGCCTGTTCCAGCGCGATGTGAACGTGATCTGGGACCTCGCCGTGCATGACCTGTCGATCCTCGACTTCCTGCTGGCGGAAAAGCCCTCGGCGGTCTCGGCGAGCGGCTCCGGCCACATCCGCGGCAGCCAGGAGAACATGGCGCATCTGACGCTGTTCTATCCGAACGGCACGGCGGCGCATCTCAACGTCAACTGGCTCGCGCCGGTGAAGGTGCGCCAGACGCTGATCGGCGGCAGCAAGAAGATGATCGTCTGGGACGACCTCGAGCCCAGCGAGAAGATCAAGGTCTACGACCGCGGCGTGTCCGTTGGCGACGATGCCGGGGTGGTCGAGCGCCGCATCTCCTATCGCTCCGGCGACATGTGGGCGCCGCAGATCTCGGTGAAGGAAGCGCTGCTGACCGAGATCGAGCACTTCGTCGACTGCGTCGAGAACGGCAAGACGCCCATCACCTCGGGCGAGAGCGGCCTGCGCGTCGTCGAGACGCTGGAAGCGGCGATGCTGTCGCTGCGCCAGCGCGGCAACCCTGTCGAAATTGCGGAACTGAGGAAGGCGTCATGATCCCCCTGCTGGACATCCGCGCGCAATACGCGGGCATTCGTGAGGAACTCGAACCCGTCGTGCTGGAGACACTGGCGAGCGGCGCCTATGTCTCCGGCCCGCGCGTCGAGGCCTTCGAACAGGATTTCGCCGCCTATTGCGGATCGCGCGAAGCGATCGCGCTGAATTCGGGCACCTCGGCGCTGCACCTGGCGCTGCTCGCGCTCGACATCGGCCCGGGCGACGAGGTCATCACGACGGCGATGACCTTCGTCGCCACTGTCGCGGCCATCCGCTACGCCGGCGCGACGCCCGTGCTGATCGATGCCGATCTGCGCACCTTCAACATCGACCCGACGCTCATCGAACGCGCCATCACGCCGCGCACCAAGGCCATCATCCCGGTGCATCTGCATGGCCGCCTCGCGGACATGGATGCGATCCGGCGCGTCGCGGACCGCCACGGCATCCCGGTGATCGAGGATGCCGCCCAGGCGCATGGCGCGGAGTGGGAAGGCCGCCGCGCCGGCACCTTCGGCGCGATTGGCTGCTTCAGCTTCTATCCGGGCAAGAATCTCGGCGCGTGCGGGGAAGGTGGCGGGGTCGTCACCGATGACGCCGCGCTGGGCGCGGCGATCCGCCAGTTGCGCGACTGGGGCCAGGCCGGGCGCTACAACCATGTCCGGCATGGCTTCAACTACCGCATGGACGGCATCCAGGGCGCGATCCTGCAGGTGAAGCTGCGCCATCTGCCCGACTGGACGGAAGGGCGGCGCCGCGTCGCGCGGGTCTACGACACGCTGCTCGCCGGGTCGGGGATCATCACGCCGACGAAGCCGGAGGGGCTTGAGCACGTCTACCACGTCTATGCCATCCGCTCGGCGGCGCGCGACGAACTCGCCAAGCGCCTTGCCGCCGCCGGCGTGGCCACGGGGCTGCACTATCCCTGCCCGGTGCATCTGCAGCCCGCCTATGCGGATCTCGGCTATCGCGAAGGGGATTTCCCCGTCGCCGAGCGCCTGGCGCGCGAGATGCTCTCCCTGCCCATCTACCCCGAGCTGACCGAAGCGCAGCAGGAACACATCTGTGGCGCGCTGCTGCGCACCGAGGAGGACCGTCATGAGCGCGTCGCCTGACCTGCAAGTGGTCGGACCATCCCTCCAGGGGGCGCGTTGCCTCGTCACGGGCGGGGCCGGGTTCGTCGGATCGGAGACGGTGGACCAGCTCCTCGCCGCCGGCTGCGGCGAGGTCGTGGTCATCGACAACATGGTGCGCGGGCGGCGCGAGAACGTCGCCCGCGCGCTGACCACCAACCGGCTGCGCCTGGTCGAGGGCGACATCCGTGATGCGCGGCTGCTCGACAGCCTGGTCGAGGGCAGCGACATCGTCTTCCACCAGGCGGCGCTGCGCATCACGCAATGCGCGCAGGAACCCCGCGCCGCCTTCGAGGTGATGGCGACCGCGACCTACGACCTGCTGGAATCCTGCGTGCGGCACAAGGTGCGGCGGCTGGTCTATTCCTCCTCCGCCTCGGTCTACGGCATGGCGGATCATTTCCCGACCACCGAGCGCCAGCACGGCTACGACAACCGCACGCTCTACGGCGCGACCAAGATGTTCGGCGAGGGGCTCTGCCGCTCCTTCAACGACATGTACGGGCTCGACTACGTCGCGCTGCGCTACTTCAACGTCTACGGCCCGCGGATGGACATCCACGGGCGCTACACCGAGGTGCTGGTGCGCTGGATGGATCGCCTGGCCGCCGGCCAGCCGCCGATCATCTTCGGCGACGGGCTGCAGACCATGGACATGATCCATGTGCGCGACATCGCCCGCGCCAACATCCTCGCCGCCGCCTCGGACGCGACGGACATCGCGCTCAATGTCGGCAGCGGGACCGAGACCTCGCTGCTCGACCTCGCCCGCCTGCTGGCGCAGGTGCTGGGCCGGCCCGAGCTGGTGCCGATCCACGAGGCCGAGCGCGCGGTGAACCCGGTGCCGAAGCGCCTCGCCTCGACCGCGCTGGCGCGCGAGACGATCGGCTTCGAGGCCAGCGTGCCGCTCGATCAGGGCCTGGCCGAGCTTGTCGAATGGTGGCGTCACGAGAAGCTGCAGAGACGGGAGGTCGCGTGATGATCCCGATTACCAAGCCCCTGGTGGGCGAAGAGGAAGCGGCCGCGGCGGCCGAGGTGATCCGCTCCGGCTGGCTCACCCAGGGCCCGCGCGTCGCGCAGTTCGAGGCGGATTTCGCCGCCCTCGTCGGCGCCCCGCATGCCGTCGCCGTGTCGAACTGCACCACGGCGCTGCATCTCGCCCTGCTCGGCGTCGGCGTGTCGCCGGGCGACGAGGTGATCACGGTCAGCCACACCTTCATCGCCTGCGCCAACGTCATCCTGCAATGCGGTGCCGAGCCGGTCTTCGTGGATGTCGATCCGCATACCTTCACGATGGATCCCGCGGCGCTCGAGGCCGCGATCACGCGGCGCACCCGCGCCATCCTCTGCGTGCACCAGATCGGCATGCCCTGCGACATGGGGGCGATCATGGCGGTGGCGCGCCGGCACGGGCTGCGCGTGGTCGAGGACGCGGCCTGCGGCCTCGGCTCCGAGATCCTCTACGAGGGCGAATGGCAGCCGGTGGGCGCACCGATCGGCGATGTCGCCTGCTTCTCGCTGCATCCGCGCAAGGTCATCACGGTCGGCGACGGCGGCGTGCTGACCACGCGCAGCGCAGCACTCGATGCGCGCTTCCGGCTGCTGCGCCAGCACGGGATGTCGGTGCCCGACACGGTGCGCCACGGCAGCCCGCAGGTGATCTTCGAAAGCTACCCGGAACCCGGCTTCAACTACCGGCTGACCGACATCCAGGCGGCGGTGGGGATCGAGCAGCTCAAGCGCCTGCCCGAGATCGTCCGCCTTCGCCGTGAACGGGCCGAGGACTACCGCCGGCTTCTCGCGCGCGAGGTGCCGGAGGTCGATGCGCCCTTCGAACCCAACTGGGCGCGCACGAACTGGCAATCCTTCGCGATCCGCCTGCCGGAGGCGGTCGACCAGCGCGGCGTGATGCAGGCAATGCTCGACCGCGGCATCGCGACGCGGCGCGGCATCATGTGCATCCATCGCGAGCCCGCCTATGCGAACCGCAAGGTCCCCGCACCGCTCGGTGTCTCGGAAGCCGTGCAGGACCACACCATCCTGCTGCCGCTCTACCCGCAGATGACGGCGGCGGAGCAGCAGCAGGTGATCGCGGCGCTGCGCGCGGCGATCGACCTGCTTGCCGCGCCGGTCCGCGCGGTCGCCTGAGGTGCGGCGCGTGAAGCCTGCCGGCGGGCCGGGGCGCCTCGCGATCCTCGGGGCCAGCGGCAACGCGCTCGACATCCTCGATATCGTCGGCGCCCTCAATGCCGCGGGCCAGGCGTGGGAGGTCGTCGGCGTGCTCGACGACGCGGCAGGGCCGAGCTTCGCGGGGGTCCCCGTGCTCGGCTCGCTTGCTGCGGCGGCGGCCATGATCTGCCCCGGCGGCATGCTCGAAGGCGCGCAGTTCCTGCTCGCCATCGGCAGCGACCGCAGCCATGCGGCACGTGAGGCGATCCTCGCGCGCACCGGCCTCATGCAGGCATCTTTCGCCACATTGGTGCATCCCGCCGCGGGCGTGTCGTCGCGCGCGACGCTGGCGCCGGGCTGTTGCGTGGGCTTCGGGGCCTCCGTCGCCGGGCGTGCGCGGCTCGGCGCGCATGCCTGGGTCGGGCCGGGGGTAGTGATCGGGCATGACGCCATGCTCGACCCCTTCGCCATGATGGCGCCACGCGCGACCATCAGCGGTGGGGTCAGGATCGGCCGTGGCGCCTATGTCGGCAGCGGCGCGGTCGTGCGGCAGGGCATCGCCGTCGGCGCGCGGGCGCTGGTCGGGCTTGGCGCCGTGGTCGTGAAGGATGTCGCGCCCGATACGGTGGTGGCCGGCAACCCGGCGCGCCCGCTGCACCCGACCGAGGCGAGCACTCCCCTCGCCCGCGGCTGAACGGCTCCGCCTCGCCGCAAGGCGGGCGCGCGACTGTACCCTGCCTCAGGGCCTCGCCGTCTGCCCTCCCGGCACGACGGCGATCGAGGGCGCCGGCATCGGACGGCGTTGTGGCGCCGTGGCTGCCGTCTCGGGCACCATCAGCGCCGCCGAGCGCCGCACCTGGTGGAGCAACGCTGCGCTGGCGGCGAGGAGCAAGTAGAACATCGGCTGGAACGCGATGCCAATGAAGGCGCCGCAGGCCAGGAAGACCGCCAGCGATGCCCGCAGCGCCTTGGCGAGGTCAACGGCCCACTCGAATCCCGCCATGCGCCGCGCCCGCCGGATGACCTCCTGCTGCGCCAGCAATGCCGCCCCGACCAGGCCGAAGAAGAGTCCGAGGCCCACCCAGCCCTGCTCGCCCAGAACCTCGAAATAGATGCTGTGGAAGGCGCGACCGATCACGGTCTGGGGGCCCTCATCCTCCGGCCGCGGCGGCAGCACGATGCGGCTGATCTCCGACACGCCGAAGCCGCCGCCGAAGGGATGCTCCCGCACGTAGCCGAGCGTCCATTGCCACACGAGCAGGCGCGTCAGGGCGGAGGATTCCTGGCGATAGTCGCGGATGGTCGAGATGCGTTCGTTCCAGGCATCCGTCGTGAGGAAGAGGACGCCCGACACGCCGATGCAGATCGCGATCGCCGTGAGCCATTTGCGCCGTGACTGAAACAGGACGAAGACGGCGAGCACCGCCATGCCGATCAGGGCCGTCCGCTGATAGGTTCCAACGGCGGCCACCACCGCGGCGATGGCGAGGCCGAGATAGAGGAGCCGCGTCAGGCGCCGGCGCGGCAGGAGCCGCGTATGCCGGCCGAGGAACAGCGCGATGGGCACCAGCAGCAGGGACGCCGTTGCGAGGGTGGCGCCCTCGGCGAGACCGCTGTTGCCCTCGATCAGGCCGAGGTTCCGGCCATAGCCGCCGCCGGCGATGATCGTCTTGCCGGCGAAGGGCACGAAATGGGCGGCGATGGAGAAGAGATAGACCTGGAGCAGCGCCTCGATCTGCACACGAGAGCGGATGGCCAGCGGAATGAAGATGGCGAAGACCATCGTCTTGAAGGCCCAGTCCCACTTCCACCACGCCGTGGTCGGCACGGCAGCCCAGAGGGCGGTCGTCATCGTGCACCAGAGCGCGAAGAACAGCAGGAGAACCACGATCGGCCCCGGTGGCGCGGGCTGACGCCGGTCCATCAGGAACCAGCCGCCGACGGCGGCGGCCCCCATCATCATCGAGACCGGCAGGCTGGTCAGCAGGCCGTACGACACCTCCTGCGGCCGGAAGGCATCGACCCAGACATAGCCCAGGGCCAGCACGAAGGGCGCTGCCGCACCGAGCACGAGAAAGCAGCCATAGACGGCCAGCAGGAGAAGGTCGCGCATCTCAACGGGGCCTGTTCATCGTCCCCCGGCTGCCCGCGCCCGTTCGCGCCATCCCTGCGCGGGGCGAGGCGGCGCGTCTTCGGGGTCCGGCGGCGGCGGCGCCTGCTCAGGGCCGAACCAGGGGAGCACCGCATCGAGGCGCATGGCCCGGTAGGCGATCACGACGCACATGACGGCGCTGAACAGGATGACCAGGGCATCAATCATACTTCGGTCCGCTTCATCGGTTCATGCGGAGAGATCGGGCGGCGTCCCGAAGCTCCCGGGCAGCGTTGCACCGGATACTCCAGGCACGAAATCATGCCCCAGCACGGCGACGGAACAAAGCCTTCCGCGCTGGAAGAGCCACATTCGTTGCCTTCGTCAGGGGCGGATCATCGGCGGGAATCGCGTATCGCGTTGCCCCGTTCGGCGTCATGCAGATCATGGTGGCGGCGGGGCGAAGGGGCCGGCACCGAATCGGTGCGAGCCGCGGACGATGAACTTATTGGTTGCTCGGATGCCATCACCCGCAATCCCTGGTGTGCAGCCCCATTCACATTGCCTCCTATTCACATGCCGCAGGAGGTCAGGCGGTCGGTGCGCCAAAGAACCGACATATTTGTTTCGATGATTGATTCGGAAATTTTCCCACGTTCCACGCATCAAAAGAAAAACCCACTAAAGCGAGCCAAACGCAAATAATACAGATCAATGATATTCTGTAATTATCCATGATATATCATCATATTTTTCATATAAATCGAAGGAAATCTGTGTCTTGATGGCAACATTGTTTGCCATTTGATATATATGATTTGAACGCAATTGCGAATTTGGCGTTGACCGGCCGCGCAATGCTGATCCAACAGGTGCAACCCCGGGTAGTCCCCGCACAACAACCTGTGGAACAGAGCATGTCCGGATCTATTCAGCTTCCCTCCTTCGAGGCCCTCACCGCGTCGGATGTCGCCGCGCTGAAACTGCAGAATGCCGGCAGTGGCGTCCTCGCCAGCGGTCTGACGACCTTCGGTCAGGTCTTCGAGCAAGGAGCCCTTTCCACCACGCAAGGCCTCGTCGCCAGGATCGGGCTGACGAACGTGCCCCTCCAGATCGACGTGAAATCCACCTGGGAAGACGGCTCCATCAAGATGGCCGTCCTCACCTTCGAACGGCCGGAACTCGCCGCCGGTGGCGAGGTGGATGTCGTGCTCACCCGCTCGGCGGCCACCGCCGCCGCGGCCGTCGACCTCGCCGCCGTGCTCGGTGATCACAGCTTCACCGTCGACCTCACTCTGCAGGGCAAGGCGACCCAGACGATCGACGTGATCGCCGCGCTCAAGGACGCGCTCGCCGCGGGCACCGCCTCCTATTGGCAGGAAGGACCTCTCGCCACCCAGGCGCGCGTGGAGATCCCGGTCGGCGGGTCCCAGCGTCTCATCTTCGACGTCACCGCCTGGAAGAGTGGCGAGATCTCGGTCGAGGCCCAGTTCAACAACGACCTTGCCATGGGCAACTCGGGCGGCAGCGCCAGCTACACCGCCGTCGTGCGCATGGACGGCGCGATCGTCGACAATGAGACGGTGACCCAGGCGCAGTACCAGAACTGGCATCAGAGCTATGCCTCCGGCAGCCTCGACGGCGGCCAGGGTCTGGGCTCGCCCTCCAGTGGCTGGCTGAACATCCGCCACGACATCGAGGCACTGCAGGCGACAGGGGCGGTCGCCGACTATGATCTCTCGCTCGGTGTCAGCCAGTCGTTGGTCAGCTCCTGGAAATCCGCGTCGCAGGCATCGAGCTGGGATGCCCCGCTCGCGGTGAATGACATCGCCCAGTATATGCCGATGACCGGCTTGCGGCCGGATATCGGCATCGTGACGCAGGCGAATGCCGGTTGGCTCGTCACCCAGGATGCGGGCGCCGCAGCCTATGCGCTGGGCCAGGCGGAAGTCGCGAGCTCCATTCCCTGGCATTTCTGGAATGCTGCGAAGGGCACCTGGCTCAACACCGATTCCTACCCGGAACTCTGGACCGACCCGCGTGGCGGCACCGGCAAGGCCGGGGTGAGCACCTCCACCGGGCTGACGCAGCAGGTCTCCGGGAGCACGGGCTGGACCGTCGACACGGCGCACCAGCCAGAGCTTTCCTACGTGCCCTACATCCTCACCGGCGAACGCTGGATGCTGGACAACCTCAACGCGCAGGCGTCGGCGTCCATCCTCTCCATCTGGCCCGATGCCCGCCTGGACGCCGCTGACCTCGTCGTCCAATGGCAGCAGGTGCGCATAGCGGCCTGGAGCCTGCGCGAGATCGAGAACGCCGCCTTCGCAAGCCCCGACGGCAGTCCGGAACAGGCCTATTTCCGTGCCGCGGCCGATGCGAACTGGTCGTGGCTCGTCTCGCAGATCCCGCAATGGACCAAGGAACAGGGCGAGGCCTATGGCTGGCTGCCCGGCGATTACGGCACCGCGGGCGCCCTGCCGCCCTGGCAGCAGGACTACTTCGCCTCGACCGCGATCGCCGCGGCCAAGCGCGGCAATGCGGATGCCCTGACCTTCCTGAAATGGCAGGCGAACTTCCTGGTTGGCCGCTTCACGCATGAGGCCAGCGGCTTCAACCCGCGCGACGGCATCGCCTACATCATCGCGATCGACGACCCCAACAGCTCCGTTCCCTACACCACCTGGGCGCAGATCGGTGCGAAGACGGTCTCCTCCGGCTGGTCGAATGGCTCGGGCTGGAGCATGTCCGATACCAGCTATGGGCAGCTCGCACTCGCCACCCTCGCCGGCATCTATGAGCTCACCGGCGACAAGGCCGCCGCGGACGCCTACTGGAAGCTCCTCGCGCTCAATCCGCCTTTCACCAGCGAAAGCACCTTCATCGGCGACCCGATCTCCGCCATCGACGCGCCGCCGGGCGGCGGCGTGCTGAAGACGGCCGGCGCCACGGCCGCCTCATTGGTTGGCGGCCGTGGCGATGACTCGCTCAACGGCGGCGTCGGCAATGACACCCTCGCCGGCGGGTCGGGCGATGATCGCCTCATCGGCAATGGGGGGCATGACAGCGTCGCCGGCGGCACCGGCACCGACAGCCTCTGGGGCTTCGACGGCAACGATACGCTTGATGGCGGCGGCGGGACCGACCGCATGCTGGGCGGCACGGGCAACGACGTCTACCTCGTCGACAGCCCGCGCGACGTGGTGATCGAGGGCTACAATGAGGGCGACGACCTGGTCCTCGCTGCTTCCTCCTTCACCCTGGGTGCGAATGTCGAACGGCTGACGCTGACCGGCACCGGCGACTTCCGCGGCACGGGCAATGGCCTCGCCAACACGATCACCGGCAATGGCGGCGACAATCTCCTGGTCGGCGGGGCCGGCAACGACACGATCGTCGGAAACGCCGGGGCCGATTCGATCAACGGTGGCGCCGGTACCGACAGCATGGTCGGCGGCGCCGGCGATGACTGGTACTGGGTCGACAACGCCGGCGACCGCGTGGTCGAGGTCTCCGGCGGCGGCCGGGACCGCATCATCAGCACCATCTCCATCACGCTGCCGACCGAGGTCGAGGACCTCACTCTCTCCGGCTCGAAGGCGATGACCGGCACGGGCAACGCGCTCGCCAACCAGATCTTCGGCAATGTGGGTCCGAGCGTGCTGCGGGGCATGGAGGGCAACGACACGCTCTTCGGCGTCGGCGCGGGCGCGGACACGCTCGACGGCGGCACCGGGGCGGATCGCATGCTGGGCCATGGCGGCAACGACCTCTATATCGTGGACAATGTCGGCGACACGGCCATCGAATCCGCCGGCGCCGGTACCGACACGGTGCAGTCGAGCGTCAGCTACACGCTGCGCCCGAATGTCGAGGTGCTTGTCCTCACCGGCACCGGTGCGATCAGCGGCACCGGAAGCGTGGACAACAACCTGTTGGTCGGCAACGCCGCGGCGAACGCGCTGTCCGGCATGGCCGGCAACGACACGCTCATTGGCGGGGGCGGGGCGGACACGCTGACAGGCGGCGCCGGCGCCGATCGGTTCCACTTCGACGCGGCATCGGAATTCGGCGATCGCATCACCGATTTCGCGCATGGGGTGGACCATATCGACTTCGCGCTCGGTGCGCTGGGCAACCTGCTGCCGGCCGGCACCTTGTCGGCCAGCGCCTTCGCGACCGGCAGCACGGCGACCACGGCCGGCGCGAAGTTCCTCTACGACGGCGCGACCGGCATCCTGCGCTGGGATGCGGATGGGTCGGGCGGTACGGCATCCGTCGTGGTGGCAACCCTCACGGGCGCCCCGACACTGACGCGCGACGACATCTTCATCACCGGCTGAGCCCCAGGCGCGGCGGCATCGTAGAAGGCGGCGAAGGCCTGGAACATCGCCTCCTCATCGTAGTCGCGTTCCGCCTTGGCGCGGTTTGCCGCGCCAAGGCGCGCCCGCAGCGCGGCGTCCACCAGCAGCGGGCGCAGCACCTCGGCCAGGGCGGCATCGTCGCGCGCCGCGAGCAGGCCGTGGCCGGTGGCCGGCAGCATGGCGCGGAGGTCGCCGACCTCGGTCGCCGCCACCGGCAGGCCGGACGCCATGGCCTCCAGCACCGAGAAGGGCATCTGCTCGGTGTCGGAGGACAGCGCGAAGATGTCGAAGGCGCGATAGGCGGCGGCGGGATCGGCGACATGCCCGGCGAAGAGGACGGCGTCGCCAAGCCCGCTCGCCTGTGCCAGCGCCTCGAGCGCAGCACGCTCCGGCCCGTCGCCGAGGATGGCGAGGCGCAGCGCCACCCCTTCGGCCTTCAGCCGCGCCGCAGCGCGGATGAGGCGGCCGACATTCTTCTCCGGCCGCAGCGCGGCGACGGTGCCGATGAGCGGCCCCTCCCCCGCGACCGCGAGCGGCGCGGCCGGCCCATCGGGCGTGAAGCGGCCGAGATCGAGCCCGTTGGCCAGGTGGTGCAGCCGCCGTGCCGGCAGCTTCCACTCGTCGCGGGCAATCCGCAGCAGCAGGGTGGACGGCAGGACGACATCGCTGCCGCGCAGAACCAGACGCCGCGTGAGCACGCGACGCCGGATCTGCCCTGCGCTTTCCTCGGGGCCGAAGCCGTCCTCCGTATGCAGATGCGGCAGGTGCGGCGGCAGCAGGTTGGCCATGGCCCATTCGATGCTGCCCCAGTTGCTGGTCACCAGCGCATCCGGCCGCCATTCGCGCAGCGCGCGGCGGATGGCGAGGAGCCGCGCCGGCAGCCCGCCCGCCAACCTCGGCGGAGCAAGCAGGGTGACCGGAACCTCCGGCGCCAGCCGCGCCGCGCAGTCATGGCATCCGTCGAGGGCGAGGATGGCATGCCGCCAGCGTGGGCCGAAGCGGTTCGCGATCGCGCAGAAGCGCACCTGCGCGCCACCGACCGCGAAGCTCGGGAAGACATGCAGCAGCAACGGGGCGATCATGGCTGGGCGTCCTGGACAACGGTGCCCGGGGCCACGTCGCGCTGGCGCCGGCTGCATTCGGCCTCGGCCAGCGCGGCCACCCGGCGGGCATTGCCGGCCCAGGTCAGGTCGCGGCGCAGGATGTCCGCCCGCGCCGCGGCACCGAGGCGCCGGCGCAGCGCCGCATCGGCGATAAGTCGCTGCAGGGTTTCGGCGAAGGCCTCCGGCCGGCCGGGGTCGAAGAGCAAGGCGGTGCGCTCGTGTTCCAGCACCTCGCGCAGGTTGGGCTGGTCGGGGGCGATGATGGCCCGCCCCGCCGCCATGTACTCGAAGACCTTGAGCGGCGAGGCGTAGTCCACCGCGGCCGGCTGCAAGGCGATGTCGAAGCCGGCGAGCAGGCCCGGCACCGCCTCCCGCGCGGCGAGGCCGGTGAAGCGCACGCGTTCCGCGACGCCGAGTTCCACCGCCAGCCGTTCCAGCCCGGCGCGCGCCGGGCCGTCGCCGACCACGACGAGTTCCAGCGGCGGCCCGTCGCGCCGCTCGGCGACGAGCCGGACGACCCGGTCGAGCCCGTGCCAGTCCCGCACGAAGCCCACGAATCCGAGCCTGACCGGGGCATCGGGGGCTGGCTCGGGGTCCATCGGCGCGGGGAAGTCCTCGAGATGGATGCCGTTGGGCACGATGGTGATGCGCTCTCGCGGCACGCCGGCGGCGAGCAGCCGTTCGGCCAGCGTCTGGGTGACCGGCAGGACGCGGTCGGCAGCGCGCCAGACATGCGTCTCGCAGGCCCGCGCCAGGGCGCGCAGGCGCAGATTGCCATGCCGCGCCCGTTCGTCCGTCAGCGGCGAATTCACCTCGAGCAGCAGCGGCAGCCCCTGTCGCCGCGCCAGCCAGGTGCCGGCGAGGAAGAAGAGGTTCACGCGTTCATAGATGACGTCCGGGCGGAAGCTGAGCGCCGCGCGGCGCAGACGCCAATAGGCCGGCACGCTGTAGGCGAGTTCGAGCAGTTCCACCGCGAAGCCCGGCAGGTGGCGCCGCAGCAGCGCGACCAGGCGGCTCTCGCCGCCAAGCGAGGCGGTTTCATAGAGGCCGGGGCCGACGACCAGCACCTCATGCCCGGCGGCCCGGAAGGCGGCGACCATCGCCTCGAGGTGAACGCCCTGCCCGTCATGGGACTGGATGCGGTGGCTGTAGAGGATTCTCATCGCGTGTTCTCTCTCGTGCCGCGGTGTCCGAAGATGCCGAGCAGGCGCCGCCGCCCGCGCCCGGCCGCGTGGCGGGCCAGCGCCAGCATGCCCGATGCATTGCGCGGGTCGGCCACCAGCAGGCCGATGCGCTGTCGCCAGTCGCGCGCCCAAAGGCGCTTGTGGGCGTCCTCGCCGCGGCCGAAGTCGATGCCGCTCACACCTTCCTCGATCAGTGCGGCGACCATGCGCGCCGTGAGGGCGGTGCCGGGCGAGAGGTCCCGCGCCGCCTCGTCATGCAGCATGGCCATGGCCGTCGCGCGACCGCCGGAGAGGATCCAGGCCTGCACGGCGACCGCCTGGCCACCGGGGCGCCGGCGCAGCACGCCGAGACGCAGGATCCCCGCGCCCGCCGCCACGCGCATGAGGGCGGTGATGAAACCCGGTACCGCGTCGAGCGGCCGCCAGCTCCGCAGACGCAGGGCCTCGAAGGTGGCGATAGCGCCTTCGAGCGCCGGGCCCGGCGCCTGCTGTTGTTCGAACAGGGTCTCGGCGTCCCAGCGCGCCTGCTTGCGCAGCAGGACGCTGCGCAGCGGCTGCGCGCGCGCCGCCAGGTAGTCCGGCCAGGTGATGCCCGCCGGCAGCGCCTCGTAGCAGGTCCCGAAATTGTTGAAGCGCTGTACTGTCAGCCCCGCACGCCACAGCCCCGCGCAGAAGATGTCGAGCCAGGGTTCCTCCGCGCGGATGGCCTTGAGCTGCAGCGGCCTTCGGCGGCGCAACAGGGATCCGAGTTCGGCCGCGGCCGCTTCCACCGCCTCGGGCCCGGCCCAGGCGGCGATCAGCGGCCGCCAGGCGAGGCTGTGGGGCGTGGTCAGGCTCTGCAACTGCCCATCCAGTTCGAGAAGGGGCACCGCCATGGTCCCGATCGGCCCGACCAGCGCGAGCCAGGCGGTGCTGCGCGCGGGCAGGCCTTGCTGCAGCACGGTTTCGTACCAGAGCCGGCTGTCGCCGAGTTCGACGTCCGGCGCGGTGAGCAGTGGCGCAGCCGCCGCCGGCACGCCATCGCGGCCCATCCGCAGCATGCCGTGCGCCAAGGCCGGCCTGGCAGCGCCGCTCAGGCGGAGTTCGGGCATGCGGCGCGGCATCAGCGGCCATCCCGGAGGGCATAGACGAGGCGTCCCGCCCATTCGCGCAAGGCGAACCAGCTCATCGCAAGATGATCCGGCCTGGGCACCAGGTCGGTGAGGCGGCCATCAGGTGCGACCAGGCGACGCACCGGTGCGGGGGAGACGGGAAAGGCCTCGCGCGTGAAGGTCTCCATGGCCCGAGGCATGTGCCAGGCATGGGTGACGAGCCATGCCGCCGCAATGCCGTCGGCGCGCAGCAGCGCGGCGCTGAGCCGGGCATTGTCGTGCGTGTCGCCCGAGGCGGGTTCGATCCAGCGTGCCGTGACCCCGAAATCGGCGGCGAGGCTCGCGGCCATCAGTGTCGCAAGCGGTGGCCCGTCCCGCCCCACCGGGCCGCCGGTGACGAGGATGGGCAGGCCGAGACGGCGATGCAGGGCGGCGCCGGCGCGCAGGCGCTCAAGCGTGAGGGGGCCGACATCCACCCCCGAGGTGCCACGCGTCACCTCGGCGCCGAGGATGACGATGGCGCCCGGTGCCGGCGGATCGCGCGGCGTAGGGGTGGCCTGGTCGAGACCATAGGCGAGAAACCCGGCGGCAAGCGGGGTCGCCAGGAACAGCACCAGAACCGCCGATATCGCGGCGGCCAACGCCGCCCGCCGCCGTCCACGCCATCCGAGCAGCCCGAGCGGCACCGCCATCGCGACGAGCAGCAAGGGCGGCAGGGCGAGGCTGCCGAACAGGTTCCGCAGTTCGGCCATCACGCCGGTGTCCCTCCGGAAAGGGCGGGCGGATCCGCACGATGATGCGACCGAGCGTTCATCCCGGCAGCCTCGCGAGGCTGGCGCCAGGCCAGGGAACAGGCTTCGCCGCGACGACAGGCGCCCGGAAGCCCGCCACCAGGAGGCGTGTGCCGCCAAAACGGGTCTGGGCGGTGGAGACGGCAAGGAGGGCGAGGGCCTTGATCACGCGCATCCCCCCTGACGGGGCCGGCAGGCCTGCATGGCTGACGGAGAGGCAGATCCGGCACCGCGAAGATCGTTTGGTGGACGCAACCGCACAGGGCGGTCGATCGTCCGGGACACGCAATGACACAACTATAGCAATATTGTTCACAACGACATGCCGCGCCACACGACAAGATCGACTCCTCTCATAACTATCAAAAGGAAACTCTATCATCCTGAAACCACATGTTTGTCTGTCGTTTCGCATATTTTTGGCTTGTCGAAATGAAAAATTCTACTCAAATTATTTCCTGTTTCGGTATTTCGGTGATCGTCGTTGCAGGGTGGTGGGAGGCAGATGGCCAGGAGTGACACGGCAGCGGGCCGCGTCGGGACACGCCGGGCGAGTACGCCCCCCCGGCCGGGGGGTCTTTGCGCGGCCATCCGGGTGACAGGCGCGACGAGCCATGGCTGAGTCCCGGGTGTCCGTGGTGATCCCGGCCTTCAACGCGCTCGGCACGATCGACCGCGCGATCAGGAGCGCGCTCGCCCAGACCCTCCCGCCGCATGAGGTCATCGTCGTCGACGACGGATCGCCGGACGACACGGCAGCACATGTCGCGCGGCACTATCCGGAGTCCGTCCGCCTGCTTCGGCAGGAGAATGCGGGCCCCGGCATCGCCCGCAACACCGGGGCTGCGGCCGCCACCGGCGAATGGCTGGCCTTCCTCGATGCCGATGACGCCTGGCTGCCCACGAAGCTCGAACGGCAGATGCGCGAGACCGTCGCGCCCCGCGTCGGCGTGGTGGCCTGCCGCTGCGTCGGCCAGCGGCAGCCAGCCTTCCTCGCCGCACCGGACTTTGACGACCTGTGGGAGAGCAACCGGATCGCGATGTCGTCGAGCCTGGTGCGTCGGGCGGCCTTCGAACAGGCGGGCGGCCTGTGGAACCGGCTCTGCGAGGACTACCACCTGTGGCTGCGCCTCACCGGGCTCGGCTGGACCATCGCGAACTGCCCCGAGGAGCTCGTCATCTACGCCCCCTCCCCGCTCAGCCTGTCGCGTCGGATCGAACGCTTCGCGGAGGATGAGATCGACTGCCTGCGCGATGTCGCCGAGCAGTTCGCCCTGCCGCGCGAACGGGTCATGCCGCGCCTCGCCGCGAGCTGCCTGCGGCATAGCCGCGGTGCGGTGCATTACCGGCAGATGACCACAGCGCGCCGGCTGGCGATGCGCTCGCTGCGCTATGCGGTGTCGGTGCCGCAGCTCGCGACGCTGCTGCTCGCCTTCACGCCGGCGGTCCTGCTCGATGCCCGGCGGCGGGTGCTGGGCGTGCCAGCGCCGACCGGGCAATGAGGGAGGGACGCACCGTGCGCCACATGCGTGATTCGGCCTTGCCGGTGGTCCTTCCGCGTCGGTCCTCATGGTGGCGCCGCGCGGGAGACGGAACGCGGCCGCTGATGGCGGACTCTGCCCGCATCCCCGCCATGACCGGAGCGATGCACCACCGCGGTTCGGATGGCGACGGCCTCCACGATGGGGCGCCGTCCGGCGTCGGGCAGCGGCGTCTCGCCATCGTGGATCTGGCGTTCAGGCCCTGCGTGATCGCGGCTCCGGCGGACCGATCTCCCGCCAGTGTTGCGGATCACGCCCAAGGGTCTTGGCCACTGCCGGCGGCTGCCGGGGCTACATCAGTTTTGCCGGAAGCGGCACAGGCGGAGGCATCGGCATGAGCGCGAGCGACGGGGAAGACGTGAACGGCCCGGCTGCGACCATCGCCCTGTCGGTCTGCATCTGCACGGCCAATCGGGCGAACGACCTGACCTTGGCGCTGGAGAGCCTGGCGCGCCTGCTGCTTCCGCAGGGCCGGGACGTGGAGTTCATCATCGTCGACAATGCCTCGACCGATGCCACGCCCGAGGTGCTGAAGGCGGCCGCGGCACGGCTCCCCTTCCCGCTCGTGGTGCTGCAGGAGCCGATGCGCGGCTCGTCATCCGCCCATAACTGCGCGCTGCGACATGCCCGTGGCGAGGTGATCGCCTGGACCGACGATGATTGCGTGCTGGCCGAAGATTGGGTCGAACGCATCCTCGTCCATTTCGATAATGATCCCGCGCTGGAGTTCCTGACGGGCCGCGTCGAACTCTACGATCAGTCCCACTATCCGATCACCGTCAACACCTCCCTTGAGCCGGCCATTGCAGATGAGACGGCCGACTACGCGCATTCCGTCATCGGCTGCAACATGGCGATCCGGCGACGTCTGCTCGAGCGCATCGGGATCTTCGATCCGCGCTTTGGGGCCGGCGCGGCTCTCCGGGCCGCGGAAGACACGGACTTCGCCTTCCGGGCTTTGCGCGCGGGCTGTCGGATCGCTTACGCGCCGGATGTTCTGCTCTACCACAATCACAAGCGGGTCACGCCTGATCAGGTGATGCGGCTTCGGCGCAACTACACCTATGGCGACGGCGCGCTATTGATGAAGCATCTTGTGGCTGGCGACAGCACAGCGATGCGATGGTTCTACTGGCGGCTCCGCAGCATTGCAGGCCGCATTCTGCGCCCGACGCCCTGGCTTCCAAGCCGCAAGGGGCACGCGACGCTGCTGCTGGCATTTCTCGCGGGATCGGCGGCCTATCTGCGATGTGCCGTATCGGGTTCTCCGCCGAGCACCCAGAGCCGTGGCGGCTGACGTGCCCACCGGAACATTGATCCAGGTTGCGCGGGCATGGCGATCCGCAGGAGCCACAGCATTCGGGAGCGCACCATGATCGGCGTTGATGTCTTCATTCCCTGCTACAACTACGGGCATTTCCTGGCACGGTGCGTCGACAGCGCGCTTTCGCAGATCGGCGTGCAGGTTCGCGTGCTGATCATCGATGATACATCGACCGATGGCTCGCTGGATGAGGCACGCCGGATTGCGGGACAAGACCCGCGCGTGTCGGTCATGGCCCATCCGGTGAACAAGGGTCACATCGCCACCTACAACGACGGTATCGGCTGGGCTTCCGCGCCGTATATGGTGCTGCTTTCCGCGGATGATCTCCTCGCGCCCCTGGCCCTGTCGCGCAGCGTCGCTCTCATGGAGGCGCAGCCACGGGTTGGATTCGTCTACGGCTCGCTCTGCGAATTCGATGACAGCGAGCAGAACGAGGTGGCCGAGACGGTCCTGGCGCGCGACGCCGGTGATGCTGCGGCGGTCGTTGCCGGGCACGATTTCATCGCGGAGCTTTGTCGCAAACCCTGGAATCCGGTGCCGGCATCGGGCGTCATCGTGCGGACCGCGCTGCAGCAACGCGTTGGCGGGTACTTGCCCGAACTTCGGCACGCCGGAGACATGGAGATGTGGCTCCGCCTCGCCGCGCATGCCGATGTCGGGATCCTGACGGCGCCAACCGCTCTCACCCGCATCCATACGACCAACATGCGGCACGAATACAACGCGGACGGGGCGATTCCGGACTACCAACAACGCGCCTTGGCGTTCCGTCGGGTCTTCGAGCGGCAGGCGGACCATATTCCCGGTGCCGAAGACCTCGCGCGGGTCGCAAGACGCTCGCTGGCGGAGGAACTGCTGACGATATCCGACCGGTGCTTCGACCAAGGACGGGAAGCGCATGCGGCGAAGCTCGCCGCCGTCGTCCGGGAGATCGACCCGACCATCGTGCAGACCAAATGGTGGTGGAAGACGGTCGCGAAGCGCACCGTCGGATGGAGCTGGTGCCAAACCTACGGCCGGGCCAAGGAGGGTCTGCGCGGCGCCTCGCCCGCCGCAAGGCAGAGGGGGACGCGGTGACCTCGAACCTGCCGGGCAACGGGGCAGCGGCCGCCGTCCTGCCGGGCGCGCAGCCAATCCGCGTCCTGTTCTGCTGCAATCCCGGCTTCTATCAGCATCTGGCGGTGGCGCTCGCTTCACTGCTGGTCAACAACCAGCAGCGCTCGCTCGATGTCACCATCATCGCCAGCACCGAGGATGCTGCCGCGGAGCGCAAGTTGCTCAGTGTCCTGCCCGAGCATCCCGATGCGAAGGTGACCCTGAGGCATTTCGCGCTGGACGGGTTCAACGCCCTGCCGACCTCCGGTCACATCACCGCCGAGGCCTATCTCCGTATCCTGGCCATCGACATGCTGCCATCCGAGTGCACCAAGGTACTCTACCTTGACTGCGACCTCGTCGTGGTGACGGCCTTGGATGATCTATGGGAGACCGACATCAGCGGCCATGCATTGGCGGCCGCGCCGGATCCCTTCGACCTCGAACGCCCCGGGGCTCTCGGCATGCCGGAGGGCACGACCTACGTGAATTCCGGCGTGCTGCTCATCAATGTCAGGCGCTGGCGGGAAGGCAATCTAACCGCCCGCCTCATCGCATACGCCGAGCATGAGGGAAGCAGGCTCACCCTTCACGATCAGGATGCCATAAACGCCATCCTGCACGCGGAGATCCTGGTGCTGTCGTACCGTTGGAACTGCCAGGCCAGGATGTTCCAGGCGGGCCGTTGGTTGCGCGAGCGGGAGCAGGCAGCCGTCGCCGTGGGAACGCGCGATCCCGCCATCATCCATTTCACGACGCCGCAGAAGCCTTGGATATTCACGTCCATGGTGCCGTGCCGGTCACTATACCGCCGATACCTTGCCCTGACCGCCTGGCGCGGTGCTCCGCGGACGCGGAGGTCGATCGCGCACATGCCCGAAGCGCTATACAATCGGATCGCTTACCTGCTGGAATCGCCCCACGACTACGAACGCTTTCTCCGCAGCACGAATGCGGGGCGCGTCCTGGTCCGTAGCGGGCAACTGATGCACTGGGCCGCCTCGTTCCTGCGACGCCGCACCCAATCTGCGGCCGGGCAACGCCAAAGCGGCTCTCCGCAAGCGCACGATGATGGTCTTGGGACGGGCACGGGCACCAGCGCTTCTGGAGTTCCGCAGATCGAGGCTGGCTCCCTCGGAAAGCCTGCTTCGGCGGGGAGTGCCACGACCTTCGCCGCCGGACATGTGGCGAGCCTAGAGCCGCAGAGGACGGCCAAGGTCGAGGGCGACCCAATCCGCGTCCTGTTCTGCTGCAACCCCGGATACTATCAGCACCTGGCTGTGGCGCTCGCTTCGCTGCTGAAGAACAATCAGCGTCGCGCCCTGGACATCACCGTCGTGGCGAGCGCCAAGGACGACGAGGCGGAGCGCAAGCTCCTCAGCGTGCTGCCTGCGCATCCCGGGGCCAAGGTGACCGTCAAACATTTCGGATTGGAGAAGTTCCACGCCCTGCATACGTCCGCGCACATCACGACCGAGGCGTATCTCCGGATACTGGTTCTCGATACGCTGCCGGCCGAGTGCGAGAGGATCATCTATCTCGATTGCGACCTTGTGGTCCTGGAAGCGCTGGATGAACTCTGGGCGACAGCCATGGGCGGGTACGCGCTCGCCGCCGTGCCGGATATCTATGGTACCGAGCGGCCGAAGGCGCTCGGGATGCCGGACGGCGCAGCCTATGTGAATTCGGGCGTGCTGCTCATCAATGTCGCGCAATGGCGCAAGCAGAACCTCACTGCCCGGATCATCTCTTATGCCGAAGCCGAGGGAAGCAGGCTCCAGTATCACGACCAAGACGCCATCAACGCGGTCCTGTCCGACCAGATCCTCACACTGCCACTCCGCTGGAATTGCCAGGCGAGGATGTTCCGGTTCACCAAGTCGCTTGCCGAGCCGGATCGGGCGGCCGTCCATGCAGCGACGAGCGATCCCGCCATCATCCACTACACCACGGCGCAGAAGCCCTGGATGTTCACCGCTTTCATGCCCAAGCGGGCGGTTTACCGGCGCTACCTTGCCATGACGGCATGGCACGACACCCCGATGACACGGCGCTCACTGGGCTACCTGCCAGAGGCGCTGTTCAACCGCGTCGGCTATGCGCTCGGCGCCACCATGACCTATGAACGGTTCCTTCGTGCCACCAATGCAGGGCGCGTACTGGTTCACAGCGCGGAGGCGGTGCGCTGGGGCGCATCGCTCCGGCCTGCCGGCGCCTGGTCTGCCCTTCGGCGGCGCGTCGCGACCATCATGCCCTCCGGCAGGCAGCCTGCCGTATCCGGCGCGGAAAGCTCCCGCCGCGCGCCGGCCAACGGGGATGCCGGCATAGTTCGGAGGGATGCACCGTGATGCCCGTCCATCACCTGGGCCTGGCCGGCCTCGTCATGACAAGCGCCCGGGATGCCGGGGCGACGCCAGGGGGACGCCGGCCATGAGCGGCAGCATCCGCCGTTCCCTCGCCTTCTCGATCATCGATCGCTACGCCAGCATCGCTCTCAGCTTCGCGATGACGATCATCCTGGCGCGCCTTCTCACACCGAAGGACTTCGGAATCTTCTCCATCGCGATGTCGTTCGTGATATTGGCCAATGCCTTCCGGGATTTCGGTACCGGCAGCTACCTGCTGCAAGCCAAACACGTCACCGACGAGCGGCTTCAGGCGGCTTTCACCGCTGTGCTCGCCACCTCGGCGCTATGCGGGTTCGCGCTGCTCCTGGGAACGCCGGCCATTGTCGCGCTCTACGGCGATACGCAGTTCTGGCAACTCATGCCGCTCTTCGCCCTCAACCTGATGCTGGGGCCGTTCTCCATCCCCGGCATGATCCTCCTGCAGCGGAACCTTTCCTTTGATACGCTGGCGGGCATCAGCCTGCTGACGAATGTGGTGAACCTCATCGTCGTCGTGGTGCTGGCCTCGCTCGGCTATGGGGTCATGAGCCTGGCCTGGGCAACGCTTGCGACAAGTGCGGTGCGGATCATCACAATCTGGATCGTGAACCCCTGCTTCCGGGCGTTCCGCATCACCTTGCGAGGCTGGAGGGATCCGTTCGAGTTCGGCGCCGTCTCGACGGCGACGGTAATCCTCAACATGGTCTACGAGTATCTGCCCCAACTCATCATCGGACGGAGCATCGGCCTTGCTGCCGCCGGTCTCTTCGGGCGCGCCACCTCACTCTGCCAGTTGCCCGACCGGCTGGTGATCAGTGCACTTCACCCCGTTCTCCTCCCGGCTCTGGCGCGGCAGCGCCACGCGGGCGCCGATCTGAAGCCCTCCTACCTTCTCGCCCTTTCTCACATGTCGGCCTTGCAATGGCCGATCCTGCTCGGCCTCGCGCTGCTCGCGGAGCCTGCGGTCTTCATCCTGTACGGACCGCAGTGGGAGGAGGTCGCCCCCGTGGCGCGCATCATGGCGCTCGCCGCGCTGGTCATGTTTCCCGCCTTCATGACCTACCCGACTCTCATCTCGCTTGGCCGCGTGCGCGACACGCTGTGGATGAGCCTGATATCGCTGCCGCCATCCATGATCCTGATTTTCGTGGCGTCGCCATTCGGCCTGGAGGCGGTCGCTGCGACACAGTTCATCAGCGCACCCGTGCAAGTCTTCGTGGCCATCAGCTTCATCGGGCGACGGATCGGCGTTTCCTGGGCCGAGATCGCGGGGGCCGTCTGGCGCAGCGCGGTGATCGCCATATGCTCAGGAGCCGTGCCAATGCTGGTGATATGGTCGCAAGGCGGGCCTCGCTTCGACATGCCCTTCGCCAACCTGCTGCTCGCCGGCCTGGGGGCGGCGGCCGGCTGGGGCGTCGGCCTCCACCTCACCAAGCACCCGCTGCTCGAGGAGCTTCGGCGCGTCCTCCTGCTTGCCGGACGCCAGCTCGGATGGCTAAGGGCGCCGAAGGTGGGGCCGATGGAAGGCTGACGCCGCTGCGGCCATCAGCCCGGCGGATAGGTGATCGCCACCACCTCGACCTCCTCGGCGCCGGCCGGCGTGCGCACGCGCCGCAGATCGCCGACCCGCGCACCGAGCAGGGCGCGGGCGACCGGCGCGACCCAGGAGACGTCGCCGCGCTCCGCATTCGCCTCATCCACGCCGACGATGCGGATGGTCACCTCGGCATCGTCCGACATCCGGGCATAGGTCACGCTCGCGCCGAAGAAGACCTGGTCGCGCTTCGTCTGCGCCGCCGGATCGACAATCTGCACGCGGTCGAGCCTCTTGCGCAGGAAGCGCACCCGCCCGTCGATCTGGCGCAGGCGACGCTTGCCGTACTGGTAGTCGGCATTCTCCGACCGATCGCCCAGCGCGGCGGCCCAGGAGACGATGTCCACCACCTTGGGGCGTTCATCCTCCCACAGCGCGCGCAGCTCCTCGCGCAGCGCCGCGGCGCCGTCAGGCGTCATGTAGAAGGGCGTACCGGGGGGCAGGCCGGGCGGGCCCTCATCCCCGTCCTCGTCGTCCTCGCTCACGGGTCGAGCAGGGCGTGGCGAACGGCTTCCCATGACGCGCGATCCGGCGCGCAGATCAGCCCGCCATCGCGATGCGTGGGCAGATACTCACTGCCATCGAAGCGGGCCGAATAGCCGCCGGCCTCCCGGTGCAGCAGCCAGCCCGGCAGATGATCCCACGGCATCAGGCGATTGTAGAACAGCACATGCCCATGCCCGCCCGCGGCCCAGCGATATTCATGCGCGGCGCAGCGATAGCCGACCACGCCGGCGAAGAGCGGGAAGCGCGCCGTCACCTGCCCGCGCAGCGCCGCCGGCAGGTAGCTCCAGGACAGCGCCCCGACCATGTGCCCGAGCGGCACCGGCGCGGCAACACGCAGGTCGGTCATGGCCCGCCCTTCCGGGTCGGCGATCCAGGCCCCCTCCCCGCGCAGCGCGATGGCCGTGTCGTCGCCGAGCGGATCATGGATCCAGGCGGCGACCACCTCGCCCTTCACCACCGCCGCGGCCATGCAGCCGAACAGCGGCAGGCCGGCGGCGAAATTCGCCGTGCCATCCACCGGATCCACCACGAAGGCGAGTTCGGCGTCGCGCAGCCGTTCCAGCACCGAGGCATCGGCAGCCGCCGCTTCCTCGCCCACCACGGCGCAGCCAGGAAACAACCGCGTCAGCCCGGCCTCGATGATCCGCTCCGCCGCCTCATCGGCATCGGTGACAAGGTCGAGCGGCCCGGACTTCGCCCGCACCGCGCCTTCCGCCAGGCGGCGGAAGCGCGGCAGGATCTCGGCGCGCGAGGCGTCGCGCAGCAGGGCGGCAACCTCGGTGGCGCGCGCAGCGTTGATCATGGCTTTCGTTCCTCGAAGCGCGCACGGTCGGCTGGCGTCAGGCGCACCGTCAGGCGGATGGTGTCCTCGCCGTCCTGACGGTCCAGCACTTCGCCATGCTGGTACAGCCAGGCGAGGCGCGCCCCATCACTGGTCGGTACGGTGACTTCCACAGTCTCCATGCCAGCGGACAGGCGCGTATCGATCGCCCGGCGGAGTTCCTCGAGCCCCTCCCCCGTCAGCGCTGAGACCGGCACGGCGCCAGGCGCGCGGCGCGAGACGGAATCGATGCCGCCGAGCAGGTCCGCCTTGTTCAGCACCTCGACCACGCGATCCTGCCAGCCTTCCTCGAGCGTGCCGTCTTCGGCCATCTCCTCCATGACGCCGAGGACGTCGGCGCGTTGCGCCGCGCTGTCGGGATGGGCGATGTCCCGCACATGCAGGATGAGGTCGGCGGCCGCGACCTCCTCCAGCGTGGCGCGGAAGGCGTCGACGAGCTGCGTCGGGAGGTCGGAGATGAAGCCCACCGTATCCGACAGGATGCAGGTGCGCCCGGAAGGCAGCCGGATCGCGCGCATGGTCGGATCGAGCGTCGCGAAGAGCTGATCCTGCGCATAGACACCCGCGCCAGTCAGCGCGTTGAACAGGGTGGACTTGCCCGCATTGGTGTAGCCGACCAGCGCCACGACCGGGAACGGCACACGCTCGCGCGCCTTGCGGTGGAGCCCCCGCGTGCGGCGGACCTGATCGAGTTCCTTCTTCAGCTTCACGATGCGGTCGCCGATCAGCCGGCGGTCGATCTCGATCTGCGACTCACCCGGGCCACCGAGGAAGCCGAAGCCGCCGCGCTGACGTTCGAGGTGAGTCCAGGACCGCACCAGCCGCGTGCGCTGGTATTCCAGATGGGCGAGTTCGACCTGCAGCGCACCTTCCTTGGTGCGCGCGCGCTCACCGAAGATCTCGAGGATCAGCCCGGTACGGTCGATGACCTTGCAGCCCCAGGCGCGCTCGAGGTTGCGCTGCTGCACGGGCGTCAGCGCAGCGTCGACGACAACGAGGCCGACTTCCTGCTCCTTCAGCGCCCGGCCGACCATCTCGACCTGGCCCTCGCCCATCAGGGTCGCGGGCCGTCGCTCGCGGAGCGGGTGTACGGCGGAATGCACGATGGCGACGCCGATCGAGGCGGCGAGGCCGACCGCTTCCGCGAGCCGGGCCTCAGCCGCACGCTGACCGCCCGCATCGCCGATGGCGACGCGGTTCGGCTTCTCGAAGGGCAGGATGACGGCGGCCCGCGTGGGCTGGCCGCCGGGGGCTTCAGTTCCCGCCGCCAGGGGGCACCTCACTGCGTGTCAGGGTCATACGCGTCTCGGACGGCGCGGCAGCGCCGGTGGGCTGCGCCCCGGCCTGGGCCGTGGCGTCGAACAGCATAATCGGTGCGCCCGGCATCACGGTGCTGATCGCATGCTTGTAGACGAGCTGGGTATGACCATCCCGGCGCAGCAGCACCGAGAAGTTGTCGAACCAGGTGATGATCCCCTGCAGCTTCACGCCGTTGACCAGAAAGATCGTCACGGGGGTCTTGGATTTGCGAACGTGATTCAGGAACACGTCCTGCACGTTCTGGGACTTCTCGGCGGCCATCGGACCTGTCCTTCTTCTTGCCGGTCACCGACCGGTCTGCGGACCGGCGAAAACCATTTCCGGCCGCCGGCCCGCCCTTTTCGCCGTCCCGTCAGCCCTTGGCAAGGGCAAGCAACGCCGCGGCGAGCGCATCGCCATCCGGGAAGTGCAGATCAGGCGCTGCCGTGGCGATTCCGCCATCATGGGTTGCATCGCCAAGCAGCACGGCGCGAAAACCCGCCCGCCGCGCCGCCTGCATGTCGAGTCCCGTATCGCCGATGTACCAGACCTCGGCGGCGGGCGGCACGCCCATCGCCTCCAGCGCCATGAGCAGCGGCGCCGGGTCGGGTTTGTCGGCCGAGGCATCGCCGGCACCGACCAGCGCACCGAAATGTGATGCCCAGCCAAGATGCGCGGCCTCCGCGCGCAGCAGCGGCCCCTGCTTGTTCGACACCACCCCCTGCGGGGCGATGCGCGCCGCGGCCACGATCGCCGCCGCCGCGCCGGGCATGGGGTTCAGCACGGACAGATGCCGCGCCGTCACCGCGCCGTAGAAGATGTCCCGTGCGCGTTCCCATTCCGCGCCGAACATGCCGGGGAAGGTATCCCGCAGCGACCCGCGCACGCGCGCGAGCACGGTCGCGCGGTCCCATTCCGGCATCGCGAAGGCGCGGAAGGTTTCGTTCAGCCCGGCCTCGATCGCCGCCCAGCCATCGACCAGCGTATTGTCCCAGTCCCACAGGATCGCGGGCGGCGGCGTCATGCCTTGAGCTGCTCCATCAGCCCCAGCATGTCCCCCATCACCCAGAGATGGCGGATGCGCCCTGCCTCGAGCCGGAAGAAGCCGACGCCCTCCCAGGTGAGGCCCCGGCCGCTCGGCGGGAAGTCGAGGAAGGGGCCGCGGTCATGCCGGCCCGAGAAGCCGACCCGTGCGGCGACGCGGCAATCCTGCGTCAGCAGGTCGCGCAACTCGCAGCGGTAATCCGAGAAGGCGAGGCGCACGCTGCGCACATAGGCGGCGAAGGCTTCCTGCCCGCGTATGACCTGACCGAACGTGCCCTGGAAAGCCACGTCGTCATGCATCAGCGCCGGCAGGCTGGTCATGTCGCCCTGTTCCCACAGGACCGCGTAGAACGCCCGCACCGTGGCGGCGTTGATGTCGTGCTCGGTACTCACGCCGCGTTCTTCAGGCCGCCCTGCACATGGCGGGCGAAGATCTCGAACAGGCGACGCACCACAGGGCCGACGGTACCGTCGCCAACCGGATTCCCGTCGATGGCGAGGATCGGCTTCACGAAGGAGGTGGCCGAGGTGAGGAAGGCCTCCCGCGCCCGGCGCAGTTCACCGACGCTGTAGGCGCGTTCATCGACCGCGATCCCGGCTTCGGCAAGCTCGGCGAGCAGCGCCGCGCGGGTGCAGCCCGGCAGGATCTCGTGGCCCAGCGCGGGGACGCGGATCGCGCCCTGCTCGTCCACGATCCAGAAAGACGTCGCCGCACCTTCTGTCACCAGATCGGTGGCCGGGTCGAACAGGATCGCCTCAGTCGCGCCCTGCTCGCGCGCCGCCTGGCGGGCCAGGCAGTTCGGCAGCAGGTTGATCGTCTTGATGTCGCGGCGCGCCCAGCGCAGGTCCGGATGGGTGATCGCGGTGCCGCCCCAGCGCTCGACGCTCGCCGGATAGGGCGGGATGCGCTTCACCGTGGCCACCAGGGCCGGGGGCACGGGCTGCTTCGGGAAGGCATGGTCGCGCCGCGCCACGCCACGGGTGACCTGCATGTAGACCAGCCCCTCGGTGACACGGTTGCGCCGCGCGAGCTCCCGCAGCACCAGGCGCAAAGCCTCCCGCGTCATGGGCATGGGCAGGCGGATCTCACGCAGCGACCGTTCCAGCCGGTCGAGATGCCGCTCCTCGTCGATGAAGCGGCCGTCGTGCAGGTGCACGACCTCATAGATGCCATCGCCGAACTGGTAGCCGCGATCCTCGATGTTCACACTGGCCTCGGGCTGCGGCACATAGCGGCCGTTGACGTAAGCGATCCGTGACATTCAGCGTCCTTCAGGCGGTACCGACAGACCCCGCGGGGCCCGCGCGATCCTCGGCCTGGACGCCGAGGAACTTCAGCTTGCGGTGCAGGGCGGAGCGCTCCATGCCGACGAAATTCGCGGTGCGGCTGATATTGCCCCCGAACCGTAGGAGTTGCGCTTCGAGATACTGACGCTCGAACAGTTCGCGCGCCTCGCGCAACGGCAGCGTCATGATCTCGGAGGAGCGGTCGAGCTTCAGCACCGCCGGCGCCGCAGCGCCCACCTGGGGCGGCAGCATGTCCGGCCGGATCGGTTCCTTCACATCGCCCGGCGCCATGATCAGCAGCCAGTCGATCAGGTTGCGCAGCTCACGCACATTGCCCGGCCAGTCATAGGCCTGCATCGCCGCCAGCGCGTCCTCGGAGAGTTCGCGCGGCGCCATGCCGGTGGTCTCGGCCGAACGCGACATGAAGTGGCGCGCCAGCGTCGGGACATCCTCGCGCCGCTCGCGCAGCGCCGGCACGCGCAACGGCACGACCGCGAGGCGGTAGAAAAGATCCTCTCGGAAGCGCCCGGCGGCGATCTCGGCGGCCAGGTCGCGATTGGTGGTGGAGAGCACGCGCACATCCACCTTCACGCGCGTGCCGCCGCCGATGCGCTCGAAGCCCTGCTCCTGCAGCGCGCGCACGATCTTGCCCTGGGTCTCGAGCGGCATGTCCGCCACCTCGTCCAGCAGCAGCGTGCCGCCATGGGCGCGTTCCAGCACGCCCGCCCGGCGCGGTTGCGCCAGCGGGTCGGCGCCGGCCTCGACGCCGAACAGCTCCTCCTCGAAGCGCGTGGGATTCAGCGTGGCGCAGTTCAGCACCAGGAAGGGCCCCTCGGCGCGGCGGGACCGCGCATGGATCATCCGCGCCGCCACTTCCTTGCCCGCGCCGGCGGGGCCGGTGATCAGCACGCGCGATCCGGTCGGCGCGACCTTTTCCACCGCGCCCCGAAGCTGCGCCAGCGGGGTGGAGGTGCCCACGAGTTCCGTCTCGGCCCCCGCGCGCAGCTTCAGCTCGCTGTTCTCGCGTCGCAGCCGCGCGGCTTCCAGAGCACGCGCGACGATCAGCAACAGGCGGTCGGACTTGAACGGCTTCTCGATGAAGTCATAGGCGCCCTGCTGGATCGCCTGCACCGCCGTCTCGATCGTCCCGTGACCCGAGATCATGATCACCGGGACCTGCGGTTCCTCGACATGCAGGGCTTCGAGGATACCGAGCCCATCGAGGCGCGAATTCTGCAGCCAGATATCGAGCACGACGAGGGATGGCCGGCGCTGACGGAAGGCGGCGATCGCGGTGTCGGCATTGTGGGCCTGCCGCGTCTCGTAGCCCTCATCCGACAGGATGCCCTCGATCAGGGCCCGGATATCGGGCTCGTCGTCGACGATCAGGATCTCATGCGCCATGCGCGACCTTCGCTCCCTCGGCGGTTCGCGTCGAATCGGCACCCGATTCACCACCGACCGTCGCCGTCTTGACCGGCAGGATCAAGGCCACCCGCGCCCCGGGGCCGTCTTCACGATCCTCGAGCGCCAGCCGCCCGCCATGGTCCTCCATGATCTTCTTCACGATGGCAAGGCCGAGCCCGGTTCCTTTCGCCTTGTGCGTGACATAGGGCTCGGTCAGGCGGTCGCGTTCCTCCTCCTTCGGCAGGCCGACGCCATCATCCTCGACCACGAAGCGGAGCTCCGCCGGTCCCGATTCGACACGCGCGGCGATGTGGCGCGCACCTTCCTCCGCCCGCATGGCGACCGCGTCCGCGGCGTTCTGCAGCAGGTTCGTCAGTGCCTGGCCGATCAGCCGGCGGTCACAGGCGATCACGGCCGGCGGATCGGTATAGGCGGTTTCATAGACGATCTCCGGATGCGCATCGCGCTGCAGCACCAGCGCCTCGCGCAGGAGCTGGTTCGCATCCTCGGGCTTGATCACCGGCTGGGGCATGCGGGCGAAGGCCGAGAACTCATCGACCATCCGCCCGATATCGCCCACCTGCCGCACGATCGTGTCCGTGCATTGCCGGAAGGTATCGGGATCGTCGCTGATCTGCTTGAGGTAGCGGCGCTTCAGCCGTTCGGCGGAAAGCTGGATCGGCGTCAGCGGGTTCTTGATCTCATGCGCGATGCGGCGCGCGACATCGGCCCAGGCCGCCTTGCGCTGCGCCGAGACGAGTTCGGTGACGTCGTCGAAGGTCAGCACATAGCCGCCCACGCGCCCGCCCTGCATCTCCGCGCCGAGCCGCGCGATCAGCGTCCGCCGCGCGGCCGGCGGGCCGGAACGGATCTCGGCCGTCTGCGCACGGTCGGGCTGGGCGCGCACCGCCTCGATCAGCGCGGCGAATTCCGGCGCCACGCCGGCCAGCGGCAGGCCGATCGCCGCATCCAGGTCAACCCCGAGCAAGGCGGAGGCGGAGCGGTTCGGCAGGTTCACCCGCCCTTCAGCATCGAGACCGATCACGCCCGCCGAAACGCCCGACAACACCGTCTCGGTAAAGCGGCGGCGCTCGTCGATCTGGCGATAGGCCTCCATCAGCTCGCTGCGCTGCGCGCCGAGCTGGCTGGTCATGCGGTTGAAGGCACGGGAGAGCGAGGCGACCTCGTCATCCGCCTCGCCTTCCTGCACCCGCGTCGAGAGATCGCCGCCGCGCACCCGCTCGGCCGCCGTGATCAACCGCGAGATCGGTCCGGCGATCCGGTTCGCGATCAGCAGCCCGAGCAGCACGGCGGCCAGCAGCACCAGCAGCGTCGCGATACCGAAGATCAGGAAGAAGGTGATCTGCAGGTCGCCCTGGTTGCGGTCGAGCCGGTCATATTCCTGGAAGGCCAGTTCCGTGGTGCGCATGTGTTCGAGCACGCCGGGATCGACGGGGCGGCTGATCAGCAGCATCAGCCCCGGCGGGACATTCAGGCCGGGCGGGATGTTCAGCGCGACCAGCGCCCGCACGCGCCCCTCCCCGCCTTCGCCGGGGAACACCACCACCTCGCCGGTCCGCGCCTGTTCGATGGCCCAGGAGGGCGGCGCGTCGACCACCGATCCCGTGACCAGGCCCGCCGAGGCGATCACCTGCCCGAGCGTCGGCTCCACCACCAGCGCGTCGGTCAGGCCACGGATCGCCGTATGCGTCGCGAGCAGCCGGGCGAAGGCGATGCCGTTATCGGGTAACAACCGTGGCGCCTCGCGGTTCAGGTCGTTCGCGATGGCGAGGATATCGGCGCGGATGGTGTTGCGGTGTTCCTCGAGATAGGCGCGCGAGGCGACCAGCGAGGCCTCAAGGGTGTTGCGCACCCGGTCGGAGAACCAGGACTGGATGCCGAGGTTGAAGAACACTGCCGAGAAGCCGGCGACGAAGATGGCCGGCACCACCGCGACCACGCCGAACAGCAGCACCAGGCGCACATGCAGCCGTGACCCGGCCGAACCGCGCCGCCGTTCCACCCACATCCGCACCAGCCGTACGGCAAGCGAGGCCGCCAGCAACAGCAGCACGGCGAGGTTGGCCAGAATGATGCCGACCACCCCACCCGGGCTGGTCGGGCCCAGCGGCGTGCCGCCCGACAAGGCGATGAAGGTCGCGATGCCAAGCACCAGTGCCACCACGGCGAGGCCGATGGTCACCCCGCCGCCCTGCAGCAATTCCCCGGCCCGGCCGAGCCAGGAGGCACGGATGGGCGGTTCGGGCGGCTGGCCCTCGCTCAGGGCTTGCGCACGCGCGGCGGGGCGGACCCCGCGGCGCCGGAACAGGCCCAACATGTCAGGGCCCGGACATCGTCAGGACAGGCCACGCACCACGGGCAGCTCGAGCTCGCGGATCTTCTTGCGCAGCGTATTGCGGTTCAGTCCGAGCATGGCCGCCGCCTTGATCTGGTTGCCCCTTGTAGCACCAAGGGCGAGTCGGAGCAGTGGGCGTTCGACCTCGGCGAGGACGCGCTCATAGAGGTCGCGCACCGGCATGCCGTCCTTGTGCGCCGCCATGAAGCCCTGCAGATGGCGCTCGACCGCCTGCTCCAGCGTCGCGGGTTGGGCCTGGCCATCCGGGCCGGCCGGCTGCACGGCCTCGGCCAGCTCGGCGGCCACGGCATCGCCGCCGATGACCTCCTGCGGATAAAGCGCGGCGAGGCGGCGCATCAGGTTCTCGAGCTCGCGGGCATTGCCCGGCCAGCCATGGGCCTTCAGCCCTTCCAGCGCCTCGGGCGAAAGCTGCTTCGCCGGCAGGCCGGAAGCCCGCGCCCGGTCGAGGAAGTGGCGCGCCAGAAGCGGGATGTCCTCGATGCGCTCGCGCAGCGGCGGCAGGCGGATCGGCACGACGTTGAGGCGGTAGAACAGATCCTCGCGGAACAGCCCCTGCCGGATGAGCTGGCGCAGGTCGCGATGCGTCGCGGCGATGATGCGGACATTGGCCTTGATCGGCTGGCGGCCGCCGACGGTGGTGAACTCGCCTTCCTGCAGCACGCGCAGCAGGCGGGTCTGCGCCTCGGGCGGCATGTCGCCGATCTCGTCGAGGAAGAGCGTGCCGCCGGCGGCCTGCTCGAACCGCCCGATGCCGCGGTTGAGCGCGCCGGTGAAGGCGCCGCGTTCATGGCCGAACAGCTCGGCCTCGATCAGCTCGCGCGGGATCGCCGCCATGTTGATCGCGACGAAAGGGCCGCTGCGGCGCTTGCCGTAGTCGTGCAGGGCGCGGGCAACCAGCTCCTTGCCGGTGCCGGATTCACCCGTGATCATCACCGTGAGGTCGGTGGTCGTGAGCCGGGCGACGGTGCGGTAGATCTCCTGCATCGCCGCGGAGCGGCCGACCAGCGGCAGCTTCTCGCCCGGCTCGCTCTCCTCGCTCACGGCCGGTTCGGCCGGCGCGGCGAGGGCCCGCTCGACGACCGCGAGCAGTTCCTTCAGGTCGAAGGGCTTGGGCAGGTATTCGAAGGCGCCGCGCTGGGTCGCCTTCACCGCGGTGGCGAAGGTCGATTGCGCGGACATCACCACCACGCGCAGTTCCGGGCGCACGCGCTTGATGCGCGGCACCAGGTCGAGCCCGTTCTCATCCGGCATCACCACGTCGGTGATGACAAGGTCGCCTTCCCCATCCTCCACCCAGCGCCACAGCGTGGCGGCCGATGACGTCGCCCGCACCTGGTAGCCCGAGCGCGCGAGCGCCTGGCTGAGCACGGTGCGGATGGCGCGATCGTCATCGGCAATGAGGATGGTGCGCGAATCAGTCATTGAGCGGTCCCGAGGCTTCCCGGCGGGGGCGCAGGCATGGAAAGACGGAACACGGTCCGACCGGGACGGCTGTCGCATTCGATCAGCCCGCCCTGGTCGGCCACGAGTTTCGCCGCGAGCGCGAGGCCGAGCCCCTGTCCCCCCCGCTTCGTGGAAACGAAAGGTTCAAAAAGCGTGCCGCGGATTTCCTCCGCGATTCCGGGGCCATTGTCGCGGACGCTCACCTGCAATGGCAGGTGCACACGGTCGGTGGAACCGGGCACAGCGATACGCACGCCATGCTGGTAGGCCGTGGCGAGTGCAATCTCTCCGTGTGTCGGATCAACCGCTTCTGCCGCGTTCTTGACCAGATTGAGTAAAATCTGAACAAGCAAATCCCGATTCCCCCAGACCGGCGGCAGGGAGGGGTCGTAATCTTCGGTGATGCGCAGATGGGAGGCGAAACCGGTTACCGCGATGCGCCGCACATGGTCGAGCACCCGATGGATGTTCACGGGCGCCAGCTCGATCGGCCGTTCCGAGAACATGTCGAACCGGTCCACCAGGCCGCGGATGCGATCGGCTTCATCCTGAATGAGCTGGCAGAGCTCGCGATCGCCCTCCCCCGCATTCTGTTCGAGGAGTTGCGCCGCGCCACGGATGCCCGACAGCGGGTTCTTCACCTCATGCGCCAGCATTGCCGCCATGGCGGAGGCGCCGCGCGCCGCGCCCCGGAAATTGAGTTGCCGGTCCAGCATCTGTGCCGTCGACCCGTCCTGCAGCGTCAGCACCACGGCGCCCGGGATCTCGGGCAGCGGCGCCCCATGCACGCTGACGCCCCGCCGGTTCAGCTTGGGGCTTTCCAGCGTGAGGTCGTGGTCCGAGATGGGCGCGTCGCTCTGCCGCACCTGGTCGATCAGTGCGAAGATCCGCCCATCCTCCGGCAGCAGGTCAGCGAGACGGAGCTGCGCGAGCGATGCCGCGGACGTCTGGAAGAACTGCTCGGCCGCCGCATTGGCGAAGACGAAGCGGCTCTCGACGTCCAGCACCACCACCGGCACCGGCATCGCGCCCAGGATGGCGGCGGATTCCGGGATGGCCCGCCCCTTCCAGCCGATCGGGCGCACCGCGCGCCGGAGAAGGTTCGCCTTCATGCCGCGATGCGCTCCTCGCCCGCGTCGCGGAAGGCGTCGCGCACCGCCTCCACCCCGCGTTCGATCAACGGGTCGTAGAAGCCGTGAACGAGGTCGATCACCGCTTCGGGCGTCTCGCAGCGATTGACCTGGACACGGAACTCGGCAGAGCCGGGCAGGCCCTTCGAATACCAGGCGACATGCTTGCGCGCGAGGCGCAGCCCGGGCTCGCGACCGTGGTGGTCCAGCATGTCGTGGTAATGCGCGAGAAGAATGCGCTTCTGCTCCTCGAGCACCGGTTCCTCCGCCGCCTCCCCGCGCAGGCGGGCGGCGACCACGGCGGGGAACCATGGGCGGCCATAGCAGCCGCGACCGATCATCACGCCATCGGCGCCGGACCGCCGCAGCGCCTCCTCGGCCTGTTCGACCGTGACGATGTCGCCATTGGCGATGACGGGAATATCCACAGCCTCCTTCACCGAAGCGATGAAGTCCCAGTCCGCCGTGCCGGTGTAGAACATCTGCCGGGTGCGCCCATGCACCGTGACCATGCGAATCCCGCATTCCTGGGCGATGCGCGCGAGGCGCGGCGCGTTCAGGCTGTTGTGGTCCCAGCCCATGCGCATCTTCAGCGTCACCGGCACGGCAACGGCCTTGACCGTCGCTTCCAGGATGCGCGCGGCCGCGACCTCGTCACGCATCAGCGCGGAGCCCGCCGACTGGCCGACCGCGACCTTCTTCACCGGGCAGCCGAAATTGATGTCCACCACCGCGGCGCCGCGATCGACGACGAGGCGTGCCGCCTCGGCCATCGTGCCGGGCTCGCAGCCGGCGAGCTGCACCGAGGCCGGGCCACCGAAGCCGTCCACCTCCGCCATCTTCAGCGTCTGGCGGTTGGTGCGTACCATCGCCTGGGAGGCGATCATCTCGCTTACCACCATCGGCGTGCCCAGAGCGCGGGCAAGCCGGCGGAACGGCAGGTCGGTCACGCCCGACATCGGCGCCAGGATCACCGGCGTATCGATCGAAATGCCGCCGAGATCGATCGACGCCAAGCAGTTCGCGCGTTGGTTGCTCATGATTTGAGCAAGGTAGGCCCGAATAGGCTGCACCGCAACATGGCTCGCTGACAATGCCGCCCAAGCGCGCAGCGTCGCTGCCTGTTGCAGGGACATCCAAGCCCCGGCATCTTCTGCATCGCAACAAAGCCGGGGCCTATCCTCATGTTCTCCCTCGATCGCTGGGCGCCCTATGCGCTCGGCGTGCTGCGCATCGTCGCGGCGTTGATCTTCTTCGAGCACGGGACGCAGAAGCTGTTCGGCTTCCCCATGCGTCCAGGCGGCGGCGCCGGCCCGGCAATCTTCTCCCTCTATGGTCTCGCCGGCATCCTGGAGGTGGTGGGCGGTGCATTGCTCGCCCTGGGCCTGTTCACCCGGCCGGTCGCCTTCATCCTCTCCGGCCAGATGGCCGTGGCCTATTGGATGTCGCACGCCCCGCGCAGTGCCTATCCGCTGCTGAACGGCGGCGACGCCGCGGTCCTCTACTGCTTCATCTTCCTCTACCTGGTCTTCGCCGGCCCTGGCGCCTTCGCGTTGGACAAGGTACGGAAATAGGCTATCGCCCGGCCCCCTGCGGGGCCGGAGAACGCCAATGACCACGGATGCGCTGCTGATGGCGGCGGGCAGCGGCACGCGCTTCGGCGCGTCGCTTGCCAAGCAGTACCTGCCCCTGCTCGGCCGGCCGGTC
This sequence comes from Roseomonas sp., assembly GCA_041906015.1. Classification (GTDB taxonomy): domain Bacteria; phylum Pseudomonadota; class Alphaproteobacteria; order Acetobacterales; family Acetobacteraceae; genus Neoroseomonas. The sequence continues at coordinate 42,485 of JAYRJZ010000003.1, read as the reverse complement.
ATCCGCCATGCGGCGGAGGCCCTGCTGCGCGGCGGGGCGGTGCGGCGCATCCTGCCGGTGGTGCCCGCCGGCGATGAGGCACGGGTCGCGCAGATCCTGGACGGCCTGCCGGTGCTGGCCCCCGTTGCTGGCGGCGCCACGCGCGCCGCCAGCGTCCGCGCGGGGCTCGATGCCCTGGCGGCCGATCCGCCTGCCTTCGTCCTTGTCCATGACGCTGCGAGGCCGGTAATCCCCGAGGGCACCATCCCCGCGCTGCGCGCGGCCCTGGCCGGCGCCCCCGGCGCCATCCCGGCCCAGCCCGTGTCGGACACGCTGAAGCGCGTTGCCGAGGGGCGCGTCCTGGAAACTGTCCCGCGCGAGGGCCTGTTCCGCGCCCAGACGCCGCAGGGCTTCCGCTTCGACACGCTGCTCGCCGCCCATCGCGCGGGGGATCGCGGCGCCACCGACGATGCCGCGCTGCTCGAAGCCGCCGGCCTGCCCGTGGCACTGGTGCCGGGTGCCGAGAGCAACATCAAGATCACCTGGCCCGAGGATCTCGCCCGCGTGGAAGCCCATCTCGCCGCCCGCCTCATCCCGCGCATGGGCACCGGGTTCGACGTTCACCGCCTGGTGCCGGGACGCCCCCTGGTGCTCTGCGGGGTGATGATCCCCTCACCGCTCGGCCTGTCAGGGCATTCCGACGCGGATGTCGGCATCCACGCGCTGTGCGACGCGATCTACGGCGCGCTGGCCGAGGGTGATATCGGCCGCTGGTTCCCACCATCCGAGGCCCAGTGGAAGGACGCGGACAGCGCCCGTTTCCTGCGCCACGCGGCCGGACGCATCGCCGCGCGCGGCGGCGTGCTGGCCAATGCCGATGTCACGCTGATCTGCGAACGTCCGAAGATCGCGCCGCATGCCGAGGCGATGCGCGCACGTCTCGCCGAGTTGCTCGGCGTGGGGATCGGCGCCGTCTCGGTGAAGGCGACGACCACCGAACGACTTGGTTTCCCCGGTCGGGGCGAGGGCATCGCGGCCCAGGCGGCCGCTGTCGTCCTTGCACCGCATCAAGAATGACAATTTATCACATTTTTGGTATAGCTCACTATTCTGACAGGGCGCGGCCACCCTATATGATGGCAGCGCCCTGCCGGCGCCGATGGCGACGAGAATGGAGCGTTTGACTGCACCCCTGCCCGGCGACCGGGCGCAGGCCTGCCCACGGGAGACCCCGCCGCGACCGGGATCCGCAGGCGAAGCTGCGCCCGGCCTCTGCCTCTGCGACGCTCATGACGAGGCGTTGGAGGGTCTGGTCGCGCGCGCTTCCTTGATCGATCCGGAAGGCCCGGATCATCCGAAGCGGGTCGGTCAGATCGCCGCCATCCTGGGCGAGGAACTCGGACTGGCTGTCGAGGAGCGCGACCTGCTCTCCCGCGCCGCGGCGCTGCACGACATCGGCAAGATGGCCCTGCCGGAAGGCGTGCTTGGCCACCGGCACATGCTGGACGAGGAGTCGCGGCGGCAGATGGAGCGGCACACGCTGCTCGGCGCCAGCATCCTGGCGCATGCCAAGGCGCCCTGGATGCGCCTCGCCGCCATCGTCGCGCTGACGCATCACGAGCGTTGGGACGGGAGCGGCTATCCGCGCGGCCTGCGTGGCGAGGAGATCCCCCTCGCCGGCCGCCTCGTGGCGGTGGCCGATGTCTATGACGCGCTGCGGTCCGACCGCCCATACAAGGACGCGCAGGACCATACCGAGGCGCTGCAGCGCATCCTCCAGGGCGACAACCGGATCGATCCCCGGCAGTTCGACCCGGCGGTGCTCGACGCGCTGTGCCGGCGCGCGGCGGATATCGCGGCGGTGCCGCGATAGGTCAGGCGGGTACGACCTGTGCCCTGGCCGGCACCCCCAGGGCACTGATCACCGCCGGCAATTGCGGCACCGGCACCGGGCGCCCGAAGAAATAGCCCTGCGCCGCGTCGCAGCCCTCGGCCCGCAGGCGGCCGAGTTGCTCCTCGGTCTCCACCCCCTCGGCGACGACGCGGATGCCGAGGCTCCGCCCCAGCCCCGTCACGGCGCGCACGATCGCCGCCGCGTCACCGCCTTCGGGCAGGTCCTGCACGAAGGATCGATCGATCTTCAGCCGGTCGAAGGGAAAGACGCGAAGCTGGGTCAGCGAGGAATAGCCGGTCCCGAAATCGTCCATGGCGATGCCGACGCCGCTCTCGCGCAGGGCGAGCAACTGGCTCAGCGCCGTCTCCGCCGTGGTCAGCAACACCGTCTCGGTGACCTCGAGTTCGAGTCGCTTCGCCGGCAGCCCCGATGCGCGCAGCGCCTCGGCCACATCCTCCGGCAGGTGGCTCCCCTCGAATTGGGCGGGCGCGACGTTGACGGCGACGACCAGCGGCTCCGGCCAGCCCGCGGCGATCCGGCAGGATTCCCGCAGCACCCAATTGCCGATGCGCTGCATCAGGCCGAGTTCCTCGGCGAGCGGCAGGAAGACAGCCGGCGAAAGCAGGCCGCGTTGGGGATGACGCCAACGGATCAGCGCCTCGAAGCCAATGAGGCGGCCTTCGGGCAACGCGACCTGGGGCTGGAAATGAAGTTCGAAGGCTTCCTCCGCCACGGCCTGGCGGAGCGCGGCCTCCATGCTGCGGCGTTCCTGCCAGCGGCGGTCCATCTCCAGGCTGAAGCGCCGGAAGCCGCCACCCCCCTCGCTGCCCGTCTCGTTGCGCGCCATGCCGGCGCGGCGCAGCAACTCGGCGGCGCTGTTACCATCGGCCGGCGCCACGGCGATACCGATCCGCGGCGTGACGACCACGGTCTCGCCGCCGATCAGATAGGGGCGGCCCAGCAGTTCCACCAGCCGTTTCCCCAGCGCGGCGGCGTGGTCGCAATCGGTCACCTCGGTCTGCAGTACGGCAAACTCCTCGCCGGCCATGCGGGCGACGAGGTCGGCGTCGCGTACCGCGGCCTGCAGGCGCCGCCCGGCCGCGCGCAGCAGATCCTCGCCGATCGCGTGGCCGAGCATGTTGTTCACGGCCCGGATGCCATCGAGGTCGCAGAGCAGCACCGCGGAACCGGAACGCCGACGCGGCGGCCGGTCGAGCGCTGCCGTCAGCCGTGCCTCGAACATCGCGCGGTCGGCGAGTCCCGTCAGCGGATCGAAGCCCCCGTCGCCGTCGGCGAGGCGTATCTCCGTCGCCAGGGCGATCACCCAGGACCCGCCGGAGGCGCGACGGATGGAGAAGCGCAGCCCCGGTGCGCCGGGCAGGCACAGGCCGGTATCGTCCTCCGCCCCCGGCAAGGTGACGGCCAGGCAATGCGCAACGAGCGTGCTCACCGCCTCCCGATCAAGACGTGGGCTCGCCTCCAGCACCTCGTTCAGGCCACGCGGCTGGCGCCCGCTGCGCGGCAGCCCCAACAGGGCCACGGCCCGGCCACTGACCAGGCCGACATTCAGTTCCGCATCGAAGCTCAGCAGACCTTCGTCGTGCTGCTCATCGCCAGCGAAACCCTGCGACGTCCGCGTGCCATCGGCATCCGCCATTCCGTCCATGTTGTTCCGCCTGCCTTGTTCACGGCCTGCCACGCCCGCGCTGGGCGGCATGGACACGACCGGATGGTCCAACCAGGTAACGTGAAGAGGTAAACGAAGTGTGCAGGCTGGCCAGGGGGTGCCGCGGACGAACCGCGCCTTCACCGGCACATGGCCCTGCTCGATCGGGCTGCGCTTCCGGGTGACGAAGCGAGGTGTGACGGCACCGCGAAGCGCCCCGCCCGTGACGTAGCCGTTACCTCCCGTGAAGGCTGTGACAACACCGTCATGGCGCTTCAAGGAGACATTGCCTTCAGCCGCTGGGGCAGCGGCCTCGCTTCCGCGCGTCATCGGCACGCCTGGCATGTTACCCTCATTCGGCGCATTCGGGTCGAGGCACATCCCGTCGGGCGTGCATCGGGTGCCGGACATCGCGCATCCCCTATATCAGGCGGCAGGATAGCAACCGCCCAATTCACCTAAGCGGCGATATCGGCGCGCTCAATCGCCGTGAAAGCCTTTCACGCCCCATTCACGCTCTATTCCGGAATTCGCCGTGCGAGGGCCCTCCAGGGCCGCCCGCAACCCGGCTCGTGGGCCTGAATCCCACGCCGCGGAGCCATCCGAAAGGTTACCGAGCAGGACCTCAACGGGCCCTTTCCAGCACCGAGACATAGTTGGCGACGGCCGCGCCCCCCATGTTGAAGACGCCCCCGAGTTCGGCCCGCGGCAACTGCATCGCCCCGGCCGTGCCGGTGAGCTGCATGGCGGCGAGCACATGCATCGAGACACCGGTCGCCCCGATCGGGTGCCCCTTCGCCTTGAGCCCGCCCGAGCGGTTCACCGGCAGGCGGCCATCGGCCCGCGTCCAGCCTTCCAGCACCGCCCGCGCCCCCTGGCCTTCCGGCGTCAGCCCCATCGCCTCGTATTCGATGAGCTCGGCGATGGTGAAGCAGTCATGCGTCTCGACGAAGGACAGGTCGGACAGCGCGATGCCCGCCTGCTCATAGGCCCGCGTCCAGGCGGCGCGCGCGCCCTCGAAGCGGATGATGTCGCGCGCGGCGATGGGCAGAAGGTCGTTCACCTGCACCGCGGCGCGGAAGCGCACGGCCTTGCCCATGGTCGCGGCGGTCTCCTCATCCGCCAGCACCAGTGCCGCCGCACCGTCAGAGACCAGCGAGCAATCGGTCCGCTTCAGCGGGCGCGCGACATAGGGGTTCTTCTCGCTCTCGGTGCGGCAGAAGTCGAAGCCGAGATCCTTGCGCATCTGCGCCCAGGGGTTGTCGACCCCGTTGCGGTGATTCTTCGCTGCGATGGCCGCGAGCGCGTCCGACTGGTCGCCATGACGCTGGAAATAGGCTTCCGCGATGCGGCCGAAGACGCCGGCGAAGCCGCCTTCGATGTCCTGTTCCGTCTTGCGATAGGAGGCGGTGAGCAGGATGTCGCCCACCTTCGGACCCGGCGTCGAGGTCATCTTCTCCGCGCCCACCACCAGCGCGATATGCCCGCGGCCGGCGGCGATGAAATCCCGCGCGCCGTGGATCGCCGCCGAGCCGGTGGCACAGGCGTTCTCATAGCGGGTCAAGGGCTTGAAGCGCAGTTCCGGGACGGATTGCAGCACCAGCGAGGCCGGAAACCCCTGCGGCGTGAAGCCCTCCCCGAAGACCCCGACGAAGCCGGCATCGACATCCTCGGGGGCAATCCCGGCATCCTCGATGGCCGCGCGCGCGACGCGGGCCATCAGGGTCTCGAGGTCCGGACAATCCTCGAGCTTGCCGAAGGGCGAATGGGCCCAGCCGATGATGCAGGCGTCGGTCATTGGTGCTTCCTCCGTGGAGGCAGGCAGTCTAGGCGCGGCGCCGCGGTGCCGTCACCCGCCGCCGAGGGCCTGCAGCACCGCGGCGTGGAAGGCCTGCCGCTCAGCCTTGAAATCGATGCCATAGGCGGCGGCGAAGGGCGGCTGGGGCCAGCAGGACAGCGTGACGATCACGGTGCGCGTCGCGCGGTTCACGTAAAGGCTCTGCCCGGCGAAGCCGACCGCGACCATCGCCCCGTCCGGCGCGATCCACCAGGAATAGCCATAGCCATCCGCCCCCAGGCTGTTGGTGGCGGGGTCGAGCGTGAAATGCCGCGCCCCGGCCTCGGCCACCCAACCTTCAGGCAGGATGCGGCGGTCGCCCGCGACGCCATCCTCGAGGATGAACTGGCCGAAGCGGGCGAAGTCGCGCAGCACGACGCCGGCGCGGCTGCCGCCGATCTCCTGCCCATCCTCGGATTCGAGCGTGTAGAAGGCGTCGGCCTCCATCCCCGCGGGGCCCCAGATGCTGCGCGACATGGTGGCGGCCAGCCCCTCCCCCATCGCCGCCGTGACCAGGCAGCCGAGGACATAGGTATCCCCGGTGCAATAGGCGAAGCGGGTGCCGGGCGCGGCTTCGGGCGGCAGGGAACGCATCAGCGCCAGCACGCCGCCCGGCACCTTGTCGCCGATCGACTTGCTGTAGCGGTTCACCTCGGACTGGCGATCCGTGTAATCCTCCGACCAGCGCACGCCGGAGGACATGGTCATCAGGTGGCGGATGCTGACCGCGTCATAGGCCGAACCGCGCAGGGCCGGGAGGTAGTCCGAGACCTTCTCCTCCAGGCTGCCGATGCGGCCTTCGGCGAGCGCCACGCCGACCAGCGTCGCGGTGAGCGACTTCACGGTGGACATGGTGGACCAGCGCGTGGCCTCGTCCAGACCCAGGGCGTAGCGCTCCAGCCGGATCACGCCATCCTGCAGCACGACGAGGCCGGCGACCTGGGTACGACGGATGAAGTCATCCAGGCCGAGATGACCGGTTGCGTTCGTGTAGCGCGGAGCGATCTCGGCGCCACGCGGCAGCGGGCGGGGATGGGCGCCACGACGGATGCTGCGCGTGGCGAAGATCGCATCGACATGGGCATAGGCAATCGGCTGCTGGGTGGGCGGCAGCAGCAGGAAGTCCTCGCCGGCCGGAAGATGGCGGCGAGGTTCGGCAAGCGATGCGGTCGTGCAGAGAGTGGAAAATTGTTGCCGTTTCCCGATAATTCCGCTCATCATACTGATTGCCTCATATCTTTTTAGGAGAATCGTCTTGTGGAATGCCACCATCGTCGCATTTATTGCTGCCACGACAACATTAATAGCAAATCAAGTTATTTTGCTGTTTTTCAATAAGAGATCACACATCTTCCAAAGATTTATTGCAAATATCGAACACAATAGGGATCAAAGAAAATCCATTATAGAGGGCGTGTCCGACCTATGCGGAAAGCGACTATATGCAACGCGCCGATTTCACTGGGCGCTCGAGACCGACAATAAAGAGAGAATTGAACGAAATTTCATAAAATACAACGAGGCGCTTGAAGTCTGGAATGAAAATAACATAAAATTCTATGTTCTTATCGAGTTATATTTTAACCTTCATTTAAGAGAAATTCTTGTTCAAGAAGTATCAAAAACTCTGATAGATGCCAGCTCTTATATTATAGTTCGCCATAAAAAAGGAGTTCCAACAAAGTGCCAAAAGACTATTGATCTTCTGGACGAAGCCGCAGCACGTCTAGAGTATCTGTTAAAAGAACTAATTCGCGAGATGGAGAAAGATCAAAAATATCTTAACAAGAGATCATTTTTTTAAATCCCGATATCTACCTTTTGCGGAAATATCCCGAGCATAGGCCGCCCTCTTAAGGATGCGATTCCTCCATTTTTCACTAGCGTATCTCGGGATAGGATTCAGAAGTGTAGAAGCAACAATAGAAGACTGAACGTCGTCAAGATCTTCTATTTCTTTATGGAATAAGAAATTCGCCGCACCTCTCAGTCCCGTTATATTGTAACCAACATACGCTATATCCCCATACACATTAAGCAATACCATCTTTGGAATTTTAAAAGAAATACAAATCGCAAGAAGGATTTCTTTAATTTTTCTTCTAAAACTAATATCTTTTCTCCCCGTAATAGTTCGAACGAGCTGCTGCTCAATTGTACTAGCGCCCCCCAATAATTTGCGCGCCATCATCGACAACAATAATACCCGGGCAACTGCTATAACATCAAAACCAAAATGGCAAAAAAACCTCCTGTCTTCCAATATTAAAACATACAGGTGCACCTTCGTGTATTTTATTCCCTCCGGTAAGTGTTTTTTTCGAATGAACTCCGCGAGTTCATTGCATTCTCTTAGCATTTACTAATGCCGCCACCAGATCAATTGAGATCAGAAACGGAGGTGGCGCGCCCTGGAGTACTAGCCAAATCACGTTAAATCAATGCCGTGCTGGCGAGTGTGTGATTATGCCCCGCACAGCGAATCAATGGGTTATGGGCAATTTCGCACACATGAGGCACCCATCTCCTGCCGCCGGGACAATGCTTGAAGGATGCGGGAGGAGGTGGGGGCGGCTGCCAATGTTCTCATCCCGTTCCCGGTCGGATACGCTGCCGCCATGCACGAAGGCTGGGCCTCGCACACGCCGCTGCATCCCGATGGCGCCATCCTGCTGGCCGGCCCAGGCGACGGCCAGCGGAAGCACATGCGCATCGGCTGCAGCCATCTAGGCTGCGGCAGCAGCCACGACATCGGCTTTCCCGCCCTGGCTGAGAAGTTCGGCTATGGCATGCGGCGGAACGAACTCCTCCGCCGGCTGCGCTGCCGCTGCGGGAATCGGGTCCTGTGGCTGCAAATTGCGGTCGACGGCCGCCCCGCGCATATCGCGCAGGCCGAAGGCGAGTGGCCCGCCTTGACGGCGCCCTGGCCCGACGAGCTCGAGGACGTGTGGGAGGACTTCATGTGCAACCTCTACTCGGTCGTCACCAACCAGGAGGCGATCCGCGCCCTCGCCAAGCCCTGGCGCGACAAGACCGGCAATCTGCAACCCATGCCAGGGGTCTTCCCCGACTATGCCGCGCCGATCGTGCGCAACACGCCGGAGGGCCGGGAGCTCGCGACGGCGCGCTGGGGCCTGCCCTCCCCCGCCTTCGTGCTGAAGGGTCGCGCGACGGACCCGGGCGTGACGAACGTGCGCAACACGGAATCGCCCCACTGGCGCCGCTGGCTTGGGCCGGAGCACCGTTGCCTGGTGCCCTTCACCAGCTTCAGTGAGCCGGAGCCGCAACCGGATGGGCGGAAGCCGCCGGCGTGGTTCGCCCTGGGGGAGGACCGTCCCCTCGCCTTCTTCGCCGGCATCTGGATTCCGGCTTGGACCTCGGTGCGGAAGAAGGCGGAGGGCGAGGTCACAACCGACCTGTTCGCATTCCTGACCTGCGAGCCGAACCGCGAGGTCGGCGCCATCCACCCCAAGGCGATGCCGGTGATCCTGACCGAGGAACATGAGCGAGAGATGTGGATGACGGCACCATGGGCCGAGGCGAAGACGCTGCAGCGCCCCCTTCCGGACGATTCGCTGCTGATCGTCGCGCGGGGCGAGAAGCGGGATCCGGCATGACGACCCCGGCCGAGCCGCTGCCGGCGGGCATCGACCTGTCCCGCCGCCCGAACCCGACGCTGGTGAAGGAAGTCGGCCCGGCCGGCGGCCCGACATACGAGCACCGCGGGGCCATCATCAACTGCCAGCCAGGGGGTCACATCTGCCGGCTGTTGCTGCCGGGATGCCCGCTGCACGGCCACACCTTCGGCGGCCCAGGGACCATCCCATACCTGGTGGATCTGTGGCTGGACCATGAGCGACTGCCGCCCTGGATCACCCATGCGGAGCCGGCGCCAGGGTTTCGGGAGCCCTGAAACGAGGCTCAGCCGAGCATTCTGCACTTGATTTATAGGCGTATTACGCCTATTGTTCTGCTGCCGGCAAGGGAATGGTCCCGGCCGGCGAGAGGAACAGACCGATGACCGACGCGGTCCTGATCAACAGCATCGAGAACACCAGCATCCGCGCCGGCAATGCGCTGTACGCCGGACTGCCCCATGTGCTGACTGTGGCCGGCCTGGGAGACGAGGCGCGCGCGATGCTCACCGCCTACGCGACCCCCTACAACCTCGCGACGGTCGCGGATCTGTTAGTCGCGCACCTGGGTGACAACGCACATCGCGTGCAGGGCTGGGTGAGCGCGGTGCGCGGGCTCGCAGCGGCGGATCGGGACTATTCCCGCGATGTGGCGCGCGGCGATGTTGACCGGCCCGAATGGGCCGCCGCCATTGGCGAACCGATGCTGGGCCGCCTGGTGGAGATCGAGCGCATCGGGGGCGAAACCGCGGCAGAGGCGGGCTGAACCATGGCCGTGCACACACTCCCCTACGTCGCGCTCGGCGCACATCGGGTCAGCACACAGGTGATTTACTCCGGACGGCGCGGCGCTTTTTTCTCTGCGCCTCAACTCGGGGCGGGGCGACGCAGTTTTCCTGTGATGCTCACCCTGGACGATGCCGGGTTGGGCCCGCTGGCGCCGTGGCTGATCGCGCAACTGCGGCGCATGGCGGGACTGCGCGTCATCGTGCATCGCGAAAACGGAGAGCAGCACGATATCTCCCCCGCGTTCAGATACATGCCGGACGTCCATCTCTCGCCGCAAAGATGGTTTGAGAAGTTGCTAGCGCGCATCGAGTGGGACGACGGCGCCCGCATAACCGGGTTGGAAATGCGTCGCTGGGGGCAGCCCAGCGAATGGTGGCGGCCATGACCCCAACCGAATTCCGGGCCGCACTTTCTGACCGAGGGCTCACCCAGGCTGCATTTGCTCGTTGGCTGGTCGAGCACGGCCACACAGCGCAACCGGCCACCGTGGCCCGCAGCGTCCGCCGCTGGGCCGAAATCGGGCCGCCGGGAGAGGTGGTGGTGATCCTGCGCCTGCTGGGTGATCACGCCGCGACAACGCCGTGAGCGCACCCTGAAACGGCAAAAGGCGCCGCCAGGGTTCCCCCCGGCGGCGCCCCTCCGACAAAGTCAGATCCTGAACAAATCGGCAGGACCAGACCGGCTGACCAGCAGCTCCGGCATCGCTTCCCCTCTCGCCATTCCATATGGCACCTGGACCTCTTCGAGCACGAATGCCCTGAAGATCCGCCGGGTGTCAGGCGTATCATTGATCGAGAGCAGGAATTCGCCCCTCAGGCCACTCAAGATGCTGGCGAGGGACTCGAAGTCCTCCCGCCGGAACACGCCGGGGCCATAGTCGCCCTCACCACCAAAGTACGGCGGATCCAGGTAGAACAAGGTCCCCTGGCGATCATAGCGTTCGATCAGCTCCGCATACGGAAGGCGCTCAATCACCACGCCCGCCAAGCGCTCATGCACCTCCTCCAGCAGTGGACCTAGCTTGGTGACGTCAAAGCGAGCGGGGATGCCGGGCGATACCCCGAAGTTCCTCCCCACGATCTTGCCGCCATATGCGGTCCGCTGGAGGTAGAGGAAGCGCGCTGCTCGCTCGAGATCAGTCAGGGTTTCCGCCGCTGCAGCGCCCATCCGCTCGAAGTCAGCACGGCTCGTGAGTTGCCAGCGCAGGGTATCCATGAACTGCACATAGTGCCGCTGAAGGATGCGGAAGAGGTTGGCCACATCCGAACTGATGTCATTGACCACCTCCGCCTTCGGTCGGTAGGGCCGGCGAAGAAAGACGCCGCCCATGCCAAGGAAGACTTCAACGTGGGTGACATGGGGGATTTGAGAGAGGCGCTCGACGATCCGAGGCGCCAGGTGGCGCTTTCCGCCCATGTATGGCGCCGGTGGGCGAGCCGGCCGCACCGGCTCGAGGTTGCACTCCATGATGGTTGAGGTCTCACATAGCCCCACCTCCCGGCCGGAGGTCGCGGGGCGGTTCATCCGTGCACGGCGCCTACCGTGCGGCTCGGGCTGTGACAGCAGCCCAGCCCCCGCGCTTTTCGCGGAACGCTTTTGCGTGCGGAGTTGCGCCTCCCATCCGCCGACCCGCAGTGACGCCGCATAGTGCTGCCGGACGTCCTCCAGCCTATTGGTCCCGACGGAGGCGGCCGAATCACCCCGCCATCACCTTCCCGCGCGCCCGGATATCGTCCACGCGCCGCTGCCACCCTCGCCCGAAAGTCGGCCACAGCAACGCCCCTGTCTTGCTGTTTCGCGCGACCTTCATGAAGGCCAGCCGGTCGTCGCAGATCTGGTTCACCAGCCGCGCCCGGTCGTTCACCGCGCGCACGGCCGCGATCGTCACCGGCCCGATGAAGCCATCCGCCTGCACCCGCAGCGCCCGCTGCAGGGCCTTGGCCGCCCGCATGCCGCCGCTGTTCACCGCGAAATCGAACACCGCCAGGTCGACGCCGGCCGGCAGATCATCCCCCCGCACATCGGCCCAGAACCACTGGCGGTAGACCAGCGCCGCCTTGGTCGGCGACACCAGCAGGATATCGTCACGATCGACATCCCCGTCGCCATCCAGGTCCATCATGCTGCCCAGGGTGCGGGCGTAGCGCAGCGAGATTCCCATGTTCGTCGCGCCACCCGGATCGGCGGCGTGATCGACGAAGCCGCCCTCGTGCTGGAGCACGACCGCGACGCAGTCCTGGAATCGCAGATCCGCCTCGGTCGGGCGGAAGGCTGGGGCTGCGTCCTCGACCGACTGGACGGGCACGCCCGACGCGGCCGCGGGGGCCGGCTGATTCGCCACGCCTGGGCGCAGCCAGTTGAACAGGTTCATGGCGCGACGATCTCCCTCACCGCGGAGAGCCTCGACCGGCAGTCCTCGCCGGCCTCGGCCAGATCCAGAATCCAGCGCGCGAGCGCCTGGTCATCGGGGGCGGCCGGCACCGGCGGTTCCGGGCGGCACGCCAGCAGCGACGGCGGCACCACCACCGCCGGCGGCGGCGCGCTGGCGCAGCCCATCCAGAGCGGCGCGCACAGCAGGGGCAGCAGCGCAGGCATTCGTGGCAGGCGCGGCATCGACGGCCCTCCGGATCGGCTGGAATTGCGCGGTGCGATCGGCGACGCGCTCGGCGTGGCGCTCGAGCACGGCGATGGCGGTGTCCCGGCCCTGCACCGCCGCCTCGGCCGCCGCGGCGCGCAGCTCGGCGCTGATGCGCCCTGCCCGCTCAAGCCAGCCCCAGCCGCCGAGCACGGCCAGAAGCACCGCCACGGCGCCCCAGCGGGCTAGCGGGCTAAGGAGAAGGGCGGGCATGGACTGCATTCGGCCCGAAGGACGCCCCGCTGGCCCATCCAGTGTCGCCGCCGTTTGCCTCGTAGAGCGCATGGGCCTCGGGTAGGTACTGCTCCCACCAAAGTCGCCCGTCACCGAGATCGGCACTGAAAAACGCATTGCCGGCTAGCATGGCGAGCGTTTCCGCGATGGGGCGGAGCTTTGCCTTGGTGGCCTCATCCTCCACGGTAACCCAGCCGCCCTCTGGCTCGGGGATATCGTATCCAGCCATCACGCCCTCCCCGGCAGGCATGGCGCGGAGCCGGCTTTGACGCGGTAGATCGGGAGGCCTCGGTGGTCGAGACGCAGGCCGCTGAGAATCCCGCTCGAGAGATTGCGGCCAGCATCAGATTGCCGGTGCCATTCGAGCGGGAGGTTGAATCGGAATGCCGGGACGCAGGTCTGGAATGGGCCATGATACTGGTAGCAATGGCCGCAGAAAATGTTGCCCGCCGTGTTGGGGCGCCGCATATACCCGCCGTCGCCATTTGCGTTCGCGAGCATCACTTCCCCTCCGGCTTCAGCGCGCTCATGGCCCCGAGCCCGACAAGCGCAAGCCCGGTGAGAGCGTCGATCATCGACCCCGCATCCATGCCGTAGCGGACGCCGAAGATGACGATGACGAGGCTTCGCATTGTGCCGGCCTCAGACAGCCGGTCGCGCAGGTACGCAGCAAGGCGCGCCATGGATGATCTCCGTTGCGGGGTGGATTCGAGGGGTGGTAGAAAGGGGCGCTGCGGCGGCAGTGGCCGACCATCTCGGTGATCGCGTCGTCCTGCGGCTGGCCGCCCTCGATGCGGTGCAGGCCCGCCATCGCAGCGTTACGAATCGCGAAGCCGAGCCTAGTGGCGTCGCTGCCATCCATGCTGACGCGCATCATCATCCACAGGCGCGGCAGCATCGCGAGCGCAGCCGTGGCCAGCGTGCCGACGAGGCCAGCCGCCACCGTCACCGCCGCCTGGGCGATGGGCGAGATATCCATGATGGATCTCCGATGTATGGGTGCCGGGCGTGCCGGCGATGGTCACCGCGGCGGCGGCGCCTTGTTGAAGTGCCACCAGATCCCGGTGCCGATCAGCGCCAGGATGCTGAGCACAACCGCATTGCCGAGCGATGAGAGGATGCTGCGCTTCATGGCGCGCCAGTCCTCCATCATCTTGCGTATGTCGCGCACGTCGTCTGCCGCGTCCTCGTCATGAAGTCCGACGGCGGCAAGGGCGCGTCTGGCGCCTTCCTCGGCGGCCTTATCGAGCATGGCCCGTAGTTCCCCGGCCTGGATCACAAGTTGCCTGCCGTCATCCATGCTGCCCGCCCCCGATAACTGCAGCGCCCAACGCGCCAAGCCCCATGACAACAGAGGCGCCGAGCGCAGCGCCGACAGAGGCACCCCCCTGCCAGTTCAGCCCATTCGGTCGGGCCGGTCGCCAGCATCCGCATACGCGGCAGGCCGCGCACCTCATGTACCCACCACGCGGCACCGTAGATCGGGCCAAATGCGGCGCCGGCCATCAGGGCTGGCCACCACGCGAGGCCAAACCACCACAGGACGGCAGCGGCCGGCGCGACGGTCACGAGCCCCCAGCCCGACATGCCGAGCGCGTCCGTCAGGCGCCTGCCCTTCACGCGGCCGATGTCCATCTCGTCGCCCCAGCCGGCGAGGCACATGCCGACGAACAGCGCGACAGCCAGAGACAGCGCGACCAGCGGCCCAGCGATCAGCGCAGGCGCCGCGATCATCAGCGCGCAGAGGATGCGGACGATTTGACCACCACCCGGTAGGTCAACCCAGGCATCGGCCTCGGCGCTCCCGCGCAGCCGCCACCACGGCGCAGTCCAGATCGCCCATCCGAGGATCACAGCGTGGCCGCCATGAAGAACAGTGCGTCCGCCTGCTCCGCCGTCACCAACTCCGCCGCGATCATCGCGCCGATCAGCGGGTGCGCGCGCTCCACCTCAACCATCGTCGCGAAAGTGATCCGCGCGGCTAGAGCATCACTCGGCGACAGCCCGGCGAACACCGCGTCGATCGCCGCCGGCACCGCGCCGGTGGTCGCGGCGGCCAGCGCCTCGGTCGGGGTGATCACCTCGCCGGCGACCAGCGCCAGCAGCATCTGCCGCCGGCTGATCTGCGCGGGCACGACCGGCTCCGGATTCGCCGGCGCCGCGAAGGCATTGCCGTCCCATCTCCAGCCCGGCGCAACCGGCGTGCCCTCCGGCACCGCCACCATCGTGGCGGCCAGGTCGGGGTGGAACCGCTCCGCCAGCGGCGGCCCGTCCGCCTCGATCTCGATCAGTTCGGCGACGACGCCGCCGGCGATGCGGGCATAGGTCATTACGCATACTCCACGAGGACAAATCCGGGTGCGCCGGCTCCGCCGGTGCCGGCGGCGACGGCGCACCCGCCGCCGCCGGAGCCAGGGGCCTTGCCAACCAGACCGCCGGTCGACAGGCCAGACCCGCCACGACCGCCCCCGCCCCAATAGGACGCACCGCCGCTGCCGCCGGGTGACGATGAGTAGGTGGAACTGCCCAGATCACCGTCTCCACCGGTCAGATTGATGTCACCGCCGACGCCCGATCCACCGCCGCCCTGGCCCGTCGATAGGGTGCCCCCAGTGCCGCCCGTCGCGCTACAAAACGACCCGAAAGAGCTGCTCGTGCCGTCGCCGCCATTGCCGCCACCGCTGGCGCCGCCCGCGCCGCCCACACCGTTCGTGACGCTGATGGTCTGCCCTGGCACGACGTCGATCCATTTGATCGCCGTGCCGCCTGCGCCGCCACCACCGCCGGCGTTGCCCGCGGGGGAACCTGCGCCGCCACCACCGCCGCCTGTCACCGTGACCTTGATGCGATACACGCCGGCCGGAACGGTGAAGGTGTGCGTGCCGGCAGAGTCGAATTTTTGCGCCCGGCCCACAGCGAGACGCGCCACAGCTTCGTGAAGCTGCGACAGGGTGGACTTGGCCGGCGTCATCCCCGCCCCGACGATGACGTTGCGGATCTCCTCGATGATCGAATGGCCGATCCAGGCAGTCATGATCGTCGCCTCGATGCCGCCGCCGGGGTTGCCCTCGGTCGGGTATCCTGGCGTCGCGTGAGCATCGACATCGGGTGGCGTGGCAATCGCCGATGGATGGTGGATGCGATCCATGCGTCAGGCTCCGTATGCAAAGATGAGGACGGTGTGGGCGGGCTTGAGGCGGGTCAGCACGCATTCAAGCTGCTCGTTGCCCCACACGCGCAGCGGTTCGCCGAATGCGCTGCGGCCGAAGCGAAAGGGCGTGACGGTGGCTTCCGGCGCGCGCACGCGCCAGGCGAAGGCCCAATCCACGCCATACAGCGGCGTGCCGAACCGTCCCCGGCCGAAGCGGAACGGGCGGAATTCCTCGACAGTGATGGTGTAGCCAAGCGCCGCCGCGACCTCGGTAAAGTACGCGACCGACTGGCCGCCACGCGCGGCGATGCGCGCGAGCAGCGCGGCTCGGCGTTGCTGGATCGTGGCATTCAGCGGGGTGCAGGGGTCGGGCAGGCCATAGGCGCGTTCCCAATCGGGCAGCATCTCCAGCGCCAGGGCGGGATCGCTTTCGTGCTCGGACAAATCCCCGGTGCGCGCATGCTGGCGCGCCTGCGTCGCGGCAAGGCCGGACAGCAGTTGCGTCAGCCGCGCGTCGGGATCGCGCGGCCAGGCCGCGCCGCGCGGCAACAGCGACTGCATGCCCGTGAGGAATTCCGGCTCGCCCAGGTCAACGATGCTCATGCGAATGTCACCGTGCCGAGAATGGCGAGGCTGCCCGCCGCCTGCGTCACGTCGCCAGACGGCACGGTCATGGTGTGCCAATTCTCGCCGGCGGCCCGGCTGACGGCCTCCATCAATCGCGACCGGCGGATGGTGCCCGCCGGGGATGCGTCGCGCGCGATCTGCGCCGCGAGTTCCGATTCAACCGCGCCGCGCACCGCCGCACTGTCCGGGCTCAGCCCGGTAATCGTGATGTCGATGGGCGCCGGGTCCGGCGCGAATACGATGCAATCCGCCGTCACCGGGCGCAGCGCGTCGATATGCGCCTGGACCTCAGCAACGTCCCCGGCCTCGGGGAAGATATCGACGCGACCATCCATGACGAAGGTGACATCGACGGTGCCAAGGCCGCGATTCAGCGGCAGAACCCAAGCCCGCGTGACGCCGGGCAGTTCAAGCGCCCATGCTACGTAGTCATGCGCCGCGCCGCCGGCGGGCGGTTCGGACAGCCGCGCGATCAGGCGTTCCCGCAGCGCGGTGTCCGTCTCGGCCGGGCCACCGCCCCGCAGGCCATCGGCACCCACCGTGGCGGTGCCGGTGACGCCGGGAATGGCGGTGACGAAGGTGAGCGCGGCACCGGCATCGAGGTCCCCATCCGCGCCGGCGGTCTGCGCCAGCACGGTCAGTGTCGCGGTGCCGGCGGTGATGGTGGCCCCCGCCGTGACGGCATAGACCACGCCGTCGCTGCGCGTGAGCGTGGCGCCGGCCGCGATGGCTGTGCCATCCGTGCCTGTGGCGATGACGGCCCCGCCCGCCGCCGTGGCGGGCTTGCGCGTCAGGCCGACCAGCCGGCACCAGCGGTCGAGATAGGCGCCTTCGGCCGTCGCCGGAATCACCTGGCGCACGATCCAGTCCAGATAGCCGTACTGGTGATGCGCGAGGTTGGCCATGGCATCCGCCAGCACGCGGAACACGGCGCGGCGCAGGGCCGGATCGGTGCCGGTCAGCTTCGCGGCGATGTCGGCCCGCGCCTGCGTCCGCAGCGCCGAAAGGGTCGGGCGTTCGAAGCTCACCGCGTCGCCTCCGCGTTCCACTGCACCGTGAATTCCTCCCGCGCCGTGCGGCCCGCGCTGCGGCGTTCGATGATGACGAGCAGTTGCAGGTGATCCCCGCGATCCCCGCCCCAGGCGGCGGAGACGGTGACGGCGGCGGCGACGCCATCGGTCACCATCCAGGCGAGCGCGTCGCGGGCGTAGGTTTCGGCCCGGCGGCGGGTTTCCTCGGTGCGCTTCGCGCGGGCGAGGAGCCAGAGGCGGGAACCGATCGGGTCGGCTGGTTCGCCTTCGACCGGCGTGTCGCCCCACCAGCCGCGGCGGTCGTCGGTGCCGTCCGGGATCTCATCATCCGTCCGGGCGAGCGCATCGCTGAACAGGCTGACCAGGATGGCGGTGCGCAGGCCGGCATCGGCGACCAGGTCGCCCTTGGCGACGGCGATGTCGGCGCGGGCGAGCAGCGGGTCCCAGACCAGGGCGATGTCGGTCATGCGGGCGGGTCCGTCTGCGCGCCGCCGCGCACGATGCCGCCATGGACGTGGGTGTCGCCGATGTCCTTCCCGTTATGGGTCAGGCCGGCGGAGGTGATGGCGACGGTGCCGCCGGCCGTGATCTCGATATCGCCGGCGCTGACGATGGTCAGCTTGATGGCGCCGGAGACGGTGACGCCTTCTGCGTTCATCACCACCTGCTGGCCGCGCTTGTCGCGGAGGGCGATGTCGCCGGCGCCGAGGCCCGTCGCGCGCAGGCTGGCATCGTCCGCCTGAAGCGCGACCAGGTGGTCGGGCCCGCCGAGCTGCAGCACCAGCACATCCGCCCCGGCATCCGGCACGGCGGACATGCCCATGGGCAGCAGGATTTCGACGCGGGTGCGCAGCTCGCCATCCGCCATCTCGATGTCGGCAAGCGTGCGCCCGCCCCGGACGCGCGCGGAGCGCACCCGGCCACGGGAGGTCATCTCGGTCATGGCAGCCTTCCGGAGTTCCGCTCGGCGTCCGCCCAGAGGTCGCGGCCGGCCCCGGCGCGCGGCGGCTTCAGCGGTTCGGGCAACAGCGCCTCCTTGGGCGTGAGCGTCAGGACGGTGCGGCGCCCGTCCTGGCCCAGCGTGAATTGCGTGCCGATCACCAGCAGGTCGTGATCCAGGCGCAGCCAGTCGGCCTTGATCTTCACCAGCTCATTCAACCGCCACAGCGCGCCATCGGCCTTGCGCCAGCCCTGCACGATCGCTTCCACCTGCAGGGACTTCGCGCGCGCCGTCGCCGCCGCCCACACCGCGCGCTGCTGGGCGAAGGCGGTGTCCCCTGCCCCTTCGGCGCGGAAGATCTTCGGGCGGTACCGCGGCACGTCCGGGTCGGTCGCGACGCCGGTGACGGACACCTGCACGCCGGCATTCGGGCGCTCGGCCTCATCATCGTCGGCGGCGTCACCATCCCCATCGCGGGCGACGGCCGCGCCGGTCTGCCGCTGCGTCATGGAGACGTACCGGCTGAAGCGCTTCGAGACATCGATGCGCGCGGAGGCCGCGAGCAGGTTCCGCCCGAGCTCGAGGCTGCCGGAAGCGCGCCGGTCCCCCGCGCGGGTCAGTACCAGCCGGCCCCGTTCGTCATCGTGGCAGATGACGCCGCGCAGGCGGCCCAGCCGTTCGATGGTGCGCCAGGCGGTGTCGGTCTTCTCCTTCGCCTCGACCCCGAAGGGCGCCCCGTCCGGGGCTTCGGTGACGACGTCGATCCCGAAGGGCTGAGCGAGGGCGCGGGCAATGGCCGGCAGGGTGGAACCCCGGAACTCGGTGCCGCGCAGTTCCGGCGTGCAGTCCACCAGATCGGCCGTCTTGCTGCGGCCCCGGATGCGGACGCGGTGCGTCTTCGCGTCGGTTTCGGGTTCGACGACATCGACATAGCCGGTCAGCACGGGATCGCCGCCGAGGCGGATCACGACCTCGGCGAATGGCAGGATGCGCCAGGCCTCGTTGCGGCCGGGCCAGCGTTCGGAAACGGTGAGATCGAAATCGCCCGCCGCGCGATCCATGGAGCGGGTGACGCGGAATTCGGTCCAGCCTGCATAGATGCTGCCGCCGACGAGGAGCTCGACGGTGTCACCCATCGCGCAACATCCTCCCTTCCGCCGGCATGAACAGCGGGTGCGGCACCTGGTTCAGCGTCACCAGCGCATCCGCCTGGTCCGCCGTCGCGTAGAGCCGCTGCGACAGCGCCGCCGCCGGCATCACGCCCGGCAGGGCATAGGCCGCGATGCGCGGCAGTTGCGCCGCGCGGTCGGTCAGGTCCGCCTGCACTGCCGCGGCCAGCGCGCGCCAGCCGGCGAACAGCGCGTCCTGCCCGGCATCGGCCGCGGCATCGCTGCGCGTTTCGATCAGGGCCAGCAGATCATCGCGCGCCGTGAGCGCCGCATCCGCGCTCGGCCAATCGGCCTGGGACGCGGCCTGCGCGGCGGCGAGCGTCGCGGCATCCATCGCCAGCCCATGCGCCGAGATCAGCGCGGCCTGTTCCGTCGCATCCGCGCTGGCGGGCGCCGGCAGTGCGGCGGCGACCATCAGCACCTGATACGGCTCGGCGACCGGGTCCGCGTCGCCACGGCTCGCGGTCGCGACGCCTTCGTCCAGGGCATCGACCGGCAGCGGGTCCGCATCCACCACGGCGAGATACGGCGCGGTCAGGGCCTCCGCCGCGCTGTCCGGGTCGGTGAAGGGGTTGTCGGCGAGATCGCCGATTTCCCCGATGATGCCGGTGATGTCGTAGAGCGGCAGGGAGAGCAGGCCGTCCGTCAGGTCCGACACCAGATCCCCGGCGAAGCCCAGCACCACGCCCTGCGCGAAGCCCAGCAGATCCCCGCGCGCGGCAGTGACGATGGCATAGGCGGTTCGCGCGAGCTTCAGCACGCGCTTCGCGGTGCCGACCACCTGGCCAAGCGTGTCGGTCCGTTCGGTCGGGCTGGCTTCCTCCCCCGCATCCACGAAGACCAGGTCGAAAGTGCAGAACCGGCCTTCCTTGAGGCTTTCGCGATAGGAGACGGAGACGCAGCGCGCCTGCTTCTCCCCCAGGAAGGGATGGACCAACGTGCCGGGTTCGTTGCTGTCGGCGCAGGCTTCGACCAGGGCGTCGCGGTCGGTGAAATAGTCGTCGCCGATGACGTAGCCGGTGATGCGCCAGCGGCGGGTCGCGCGGCCGAGATCCTCGGTGAAGCCGGTGTCGCGCAGCGGGAATTCGTGCTCGACGACGCGGCGGCCGGTGTCGGCGGTGTGGTCGGTGACGCGGAAGGCGGCGCCGCGGAAGGATGCGCTGCGCAGGCCCGCGCGCCAGCCCGTGCCGGCGGTGCCGGCGGCCAGCACGCCGGAGGCGACGGACTGCGCGCGGCCGAGGAGGTCGGACATCAGCGCGCGCCCATCGTGGCATAGCCGACATCGAGCTCGGGCGCCTGCACGCCGCTGCCGCGCGTCTCAGCCTCGACGCGCGCGCCGGGCGGGACGTTGTCGAAGGTCATGCGCAGGCGGACCTCCCCTTGCGGCGCCGCGGCGGCGGGCGCCGGGCCGGATTGCTGGCGATACAGCGGCTCGAAGGCCGGGCGGCCCGTGTCGGATTGCTGGCGATACAGCGGCTGGAAGGCCGGGCGGCCCGTGTCGGGGTCGATGGCCGGGCTGTCGTAGAAGCCGCCGAGCCGCCCCCGCCCGCCGAAATTCCCGACACGCCCGGCCTGGGCTTCGGGGCTGAAGGCGGGATTCGCCCCCACGCCGCCGGTGATGCCGGCCAGGGCCTGCGCCCCACGCACCACCATCTCGACAATCGGGCCGATGACCGACCAGGCGGCGGTGAAGGCGGAACTGATGCCGGACCACAGGGCGCTGAAGAAGCTTTCGACCGGGCCCCAGGCCGCCATGATCAGGCCCGCCGCGCCTTCGAAGGCAGCGCCAGCGGCGCCCAGGACCCGCTGGATCTGTTCGTGGTTCCAGACCGCCTTGATGCCGTCCCACACGCCCTGGAAGAACTCGACGATGCCGTCCCAGTGCAGGTAGATCATCGCCGCGGCCAGGCCGATGGCGGCGACCGCGGCGCCGATCGGGTTGGTCAGCAGCGCGGCCGTCAGCGTGGCGATGGCGGCGAGCAGCGGGCCGGTGATGACGCCGATGACGCCCACGATCACCCCACGCCAGCCGCCGACCGCTTCGAAGACGCGCTGCGCGACCGCGAGGAACTGGCCGAGGCTTTCGCGCACCTGCGCGAAGTCCACCTGCTTCAGCCATTCGACGACGCCTTCGATCCAGCCCCGGACATTGGTCGCAATCAGCTCCCGATTGCTCGCGATCCAGGTGGCGAACTGTCCGAACAGGGGCGCGAGCACCGGGGCGAGCTGCACGGCGATGGCGTTGCGGACACCCAGCAGGCTGTGCCGCACCTCATTCATGCCGTCGCCGACCTCGTCGAGCGCGCCGACGGATTGGCCGGTGATCTGGCCATCAAGCTCCCGCCAGCGGTCGGTCTGTTCCCGCAGGCCTGCCGCGCCCTGCGCGAGGGCCGTGATCAGCGGCCCGCCGGCCCGGCCGAACACCGTCATGGCGATGCGCGTGCGGACGGCCGCGTTCTCGTTCCGCTGCATGGCCTGGGCGAGCTGCGGCAGGACATCCGCGGCGGAACGCACCTGGCCGCTGCTGTCCCGTAGGCTGATGCCGAGGCGGCGGAACAGCCCGGCGAGCTGCTGGTTCCGCCCCGCGGCGGCTTCGCCCAGTCCGCGGTTCAGCTTTTCCATCGCGCCGGTGAACTGCTCGCTATCCACGCCGGCCTGCTCGAAGGCGAAGCCGTAGGCCTGGATATCCTCGACCGACATGCCGAGCCGTTCGGACAGGTCCGCCAGGGCACCGCCGGCATCGACGGCGGCGTTCATCGCGGCGCCCAGGCCGATGGCGAGCCCCGTCCCCACCGCGCCGCCCACGACCGCCAACCGCGTGGCGGACCCCGCCAGCCCCGCGAAGGCGCGCTGCACGCCCAGGGCGGAGGCGCGGATGCGGTCCATGCCCGACATGCCGGCGATGGCGCGCAGGCGCGTGGCGATGACGGCGAGCGGACCGGCGGTGCGGTCGTCGACCGTGATGACCGCCTGGAACTGCCGGCTGGTCGTGCCGCTCATGCGCTGTTCCCTTGCGGTTGGGCGCCCCAATGCAGTCCAATCGGCAGATGAATGCCGGAGGATGCAATGCGCGCGGTTGTGGTGATGCTGGCGGGCCTATGCGCGGCCCCGATGGTGGTCCAGGCCCAGACGATCGAGATGCCGAACTACGATGTGGAACGGCAGTGCCGCCGCATTGCGTCGATGGGCGGGAACTATTCCGAGACCCTGTACGGCGGGTGTTTCGACGGCGAGCAGAACGCCTATGATTCGCTGAAGGATCGTTGGCCGCAGATCCCGGAGGCGATGCGCCGCCAGTGCGACCGAATTGCGCGGATGGGCGGTGCCGGCAGCTATTCCCTGCTGCAGGGCTGCATCCAGAGCGAGGAGTCGGCCGGCCGGCAGAACCAGCAACGGCAGTTCCGGCGCTAACGATCCCAGGAGAATCCCGATGGAATTCGCTTTCCTCGTTTCAGGCAGCCAGCCGGAACCCTATCGCGTCGTCTTTTCTGTCGACGGGGCCGACGCAAGCGCCATCTGCTCATGCGCTGCCGGCGCCTTCGACAAGTCCTGCAAACACCGCATCGGCCTGCTGGAAGGGGACATCACCCATCTCGCCAGCGACAATCCCAACGATGTCTTGCGGCTCGCCCAGGCGATGCAGGGGACGGATGTACTGGAAGCGATGCATGTCCTGGCGGAGGCCGAGGATAGGTTCGACGCCGCGAAGAAGGCGGTGACCGAGGCCAAGCGGCGGCTTGCTCGCGCCATGGGCCGGGAAGCCGCTAACCCCGCGCCTTCCTGATCCTCATTGCCTGCCAGTGATGCTCGGCCATGTCGGACAGGCCCAGATCCATCACATAGGCGATGTCACCCCAGAAGTGCGCGAGGTCGAAATAGGCCTCGAGCACCTCGGCGGCGTTCAGCCACCCGCCGCCACCCCGAAAAAACCCATCACGGCCGCCATGGCCGCGGACCAGTCGGCCGGCGGCATCTTGTCCACGGCCGATGGCGGCACGGCGGCCAGCCCCGCGATGTAGCGGTGCATGGCCGCGGCATCGATGATGACGCTGCCGTCCTCCGCCCCGATACGATACGGCATGCCGAAGGTGCGGATATCCTTGCCGCTCGGCTCCCGCAGCGTGAGTTCAGCCAAGCTTTCGCCATGCGCCTCGATAGGCCTGGACAGCGTCACGGTCACGGTCATCGTGGTTTTCCCGTTACTGAGATCGCCACATGGGCGATTGTTATTGTGAAATATTCGCGCGTAAGCTGCGGCCCGATGACATGGAAGGAACCGCCGTGAGCCACACCGAAACGAAGACTGTCCGCTTCACGGAGACCCGGAAGCGCGGCATTTTCGGCTGGTTCTTCCTGCTGCTCTTCTGGGGGTGGCAGATCCTCATGGCCATTTCGGTGCTTCGGGGCCTCATCGGGACCGGCGAGCACATGGCGCAGTACACGACTGAAGCCGAGCGAACCGGCGCGGCCATCGGCGCGACGATCGGCTTCGGCATGGTCCTGACGCTATGGGCAGTCGGCACGATCGTGTTTGGCGCCCTCGCCTTCTTCACCCGCGGCAAGAAGGTCATCATCCAGGAGACGACCTGACGTCCGTCAGCTCATCTCCCGGCAGGACGCGCCCGTGAAGGTGACGGGCACCTCCGCCTCGGCGCCGTTCAGCTTCAGCTCGCCCGACTGGAACGCATCGGACAGGACATAGGTCGTGCCGTCGGCGAGCTCGGCCGTGACCGTCTTGCCGGTCCAGCCGATCACCGATTTCAGCTTCAGATCCGGCGTCTTCGACACCGTCACCGAGATCGCCGGCGCCTTGGGCGTTTCCTTGAACCCGTGCACGCCATCCAGGCCCGTCACGGCCTCGCGCACGACATCGGCGGGGTCGACTTCGATCGACCCCTTCAGGGCGAGCTGCACGCCATCCACCTTGATGTAGGCGGTGCCCGCGATCCGCTTCAGTGCCATGGGTCAGGGTCCCCCTACGACCGGAATTGAGCCAGCACGGCCAGCACCCGCAGGCCGTTCACCAGGTTCGGCGCGTACAGCACGTCGAGCCGGCTGGTGTCGCTCGGGTTGCGCATGACGATGGTCGCCTCGGCGAAGCCATCGGCATCTTCGACCAGCCCCTCGGCCTCAAGGATCGCGTAATGCGCGACCAGCTCCGCCTTGAAGGACGATGGCGTGACGATCGGCTGCCCGGGCCCGAAGCGCGTGCCGTCATCGGCCAGCTTCGACCGCGCGAATTTCTGCGTCACCGTCGCCTTGAGCCGGCGGATCACCGCCATCAGCGTGAACAGCGTCTCCACGTCCAGATAGGACTGGTCCGCCATGCCCCACTTGTTGAGGCGGTAGGTGGTGACCATGCGCAGGATAGACGCCGACCCATCCGTGCCGAAGGACGCCAGCGCGATGCCGGAGGACAGCAGCGACTGCTGTTCCGTCAGGGTGAAGCGCTTGCCCGTGGGCGGCGCCAGCACGCCATAGATCGACAGCGTCTGCAGCGGCCGGGCCGGGTCCGCCTTCAGCGCGACCGCCGAGGCCGCCGCCGCCGCCGCGGCCCATACCGCCGGGCAGGACGGGCTTTCGTTCAGCCCCAGCACCGACACGTGCTGCCCGTTGCGCGTCCCGCCCAGGGACAGCAGCGTGGCCGAGGTGCCCCGCGCCGAGGTCCACACATGCCCATAGATCTGCTTGGCATAGGACCAACGGCCGGAACTGTCGTTCATCAGCGTGTCGAAGGCGGTGAGCGCGGTCGCCGTCGCCCAGGGCATCACGATGAAGTCGAAGGGTTCATCCGCCAGCAGCGTGGCGAGGTTCGTCAGGTCCGGGTCGCCGCTGCCCGTCACGCCCGTGGCGACGGTGAGCGTCACGCCATCCGGCAGCACCTGCCCGCCCGCGCGGCCATAGTAGGAATGGCGCACATCGATGTCGTTGCCGCAGGTGCCCGCGTTCTTCGCGGTTAGGGTGACGACCGCCGAGGCCGCCGCCGCCGTGACCGGCAGGGCAGTGTTCGCGGTCACCGCCGCGGCGATGGCCGTCGCGATGGCCGTCGCGGCGTCGCCCGAGGCGACCGCCACCTGCACCAGCGTGCCGCCGACATACAGGGCAATGGTCCCGGCCGCCGTGGCGGGACCAGTGACCGTGACGGTCTTCGTCGCCTTCACCCCGGCGCCGGCATCGGCCAGCGGCAGGACCCAGACCTCCCCGACCGCGTCATTGTCGCGCCACCCCTTCATCATGCGCGCGATCTGCGACCCCGCCCCGCAGACCGACGCCACCTGGTCCGCCGTGGGCAGGTAGGTGAGCTCGGACGCCGCGCCGACGATGGTCTTCTGCCCGATCAGCAGGGCGCGCTGCGTGACGGTGCCGGGGGATGCGCGCGAATTGTCGAATTCCGCCCAGAAGAGCGGCACGCGCAGATCCGCCGGGATGGTGCTGAAGCTGATGCTCCCGCTCATGCCTGGGCTCCTACTCGTTGAATGTGATGGTCAGGTCGTCGGCTTCGCGCCGGCCATCCGGGCCGCGGTCGCGCGGCGGCGCGGCGGGCGCGGGGAATGAGTCGATCGCCGGGTACGGGCCCGCCCGGTCGGCGGGGTCGATCGCGTCGACCACGATGCGCGCCGTGGTCAGGGGCGGCAGGCCGAGCGGTTCGAATGTCTCGGTGAATTGCAGGCCGATGGTAACCAGCGTCATGCCGATGATGGTGTCGCTGTCGGCGCGCAGGCGGCGCTCGAGGTCCATCGTCGGCAATTCCTCGGGGATCGCGACGAAGGACGGATCGCCGAGCAGCACGCGGTCGACCTCCTCCTCCAGCACGTCGAGGGTGGCGTCCACCGCCTCGGCGGCGACGCCTTCGGCGCGCAGGTCGATCGCGACCGTCACCGTGGTGCGGAAGGTCGGCGCGCCGAGGCCGCCACTGAGCGAGACGCGGCGGACGCCGTTCACATAGACCAGCGCCGCCGGGAACTTCCCCGCATCCACCAGGCCCTTCCCCGGCACCGACCAGACGCGGGAGGGATAGACGCGGTTGGCGAGCGCGGGGATGCCGCGCAGGCGCGTGGCGACGGCGTCGCGAATGTCGGCGCGGGTGGTCATGGGCCGGAACTCACCGGATAGCTGCCGACGATCGGATAGGCCCCGCCGGGATCGGCCGCGGCCTGCCCGCCGAGCACGAGGCAGAAGGCATCGATCGCGTCCGGCTGAACCTCGGTGACCAGCCAGTTGCCGCCGCCGCGCACAACGCGGTCGCCCTGCTGCGGCGGCAGCCGGCCCGGCATGTCCACCAGGCGCAGATAGACCACCGTGCGGAAGGCCGTGACGGGCGCGCCGTCGCCGTCCACCCCGACCTCGATATGCTGGCGGTCGAAGACGCCCGGCACGGTGAAGACTGCGCCATCGCGCAGGCGCGTGTAGACGATCGGCTCCCGCGACCCGACGATACGCATCGCCGGGCCGTTGAGGAGCCGATCGAAATCCACCGGCATGGATCAGGTCCGGGTGGCGTAGATCAGCGTCAGGGGGCGCTTCACGATGGGCAGGACGTAGGACCGAACGTCGATGTCCACCCATTCATGCCGGTTCGACGGGTCCGGGCTCATCACCGCATAGACATCCTGCGGCGGCATGTGCATCAGCTCGCCATTCTCGTTGGTCGCCGAGATCAGCATCGAGAACACGTTGTCGCCGCCCGCAAGGACGAAGCGGCAATGGTCAGTGTTCACGCCGATGGTGGTGCCGTCATCGGTGCCGCGATAGTTGATGAAGGTGATGCCACCGAAGGTGAAGCGGCGGATGCGCGTGTTGGCGAGGTACTGATCCGCCTCCGGCCGATTCAGGTAGAACTGCTTGACGTTCGCATGCGCGACGAAGGCATCGAAGAAGGCATCGCCGCACAGGCCGTAGATGATGCTGCTGGGCAGCATTCCGCCTTCGGAGTTCTTCTCCATCATGCGCACGACGGTGCGGCACTTACCGTCCACATCGGTCGTGGCGACATCGAGCGCGAAGGCGACGGCAGCCGGCAACGTCACGCCCCAGAAGGTCGCCGGGTCGAACAGCACCGACGTGCCATCCGCATCCTTCACCAACCCGGTGACGCAGCCCAGGCGCAGGTTCTCGAGCGTCAGGTCCAGCTTCTGGCGCAGCTTCTGCAGACGGCGCAGCGCGAAGTCGCTGATCTCCTCGAGGTCGACCTCGCTGCCCGGGCGCCGGAGATTGGCGATCTCATGCGCATAGATGCGGTCCTGCTGCGCCAGACGCTTCGTCTCCACGTTGCGAATCGTGCGCTTGTCGTGCGGCGTGGTCGCCGGCGGCGCGCCATCCGGTGAGGTCGGCACCAGGGAAAGCTGGTTGCCGATGCGCTCGACCGCAGCCGACCGCACGCCGATCCGCTCTTCTTCGAAGATGCCGAGCGTGTCGAGCAGGTTCGGGATGTAGGGCGTCGCGTTCAGCAGCCGCGTGAGCGCGACGGTCGAGAAGGCGTCGTTCTGGAAGATGTTGAGCATGTCGGCGCCCCCTTCAGCGGACGATGATGCCGTAGGCGGCGAGGTCCACCGCCGCGGCCGCCTGGGCCGTGGTCAGCGTGCCGCCCGACAGGGATGGGTCGTATTCGAGCTCGCTGCCTTGCACCTCGGCATGGCGGGTGATGGCGACCGCCTTCAGGTCGCCCGTGGCGGGCACCGTGACGGCTTCCAGCAGGATCGCGCGCGCCGCTTCCGTGCCGTCCGCCCCGGCGTTGTCGTAGAAGACGTACTTGCTGGACGCAGTGACCAGCGCCAGCACGCTTCCCGCCTTGTAACTGATGGCGGTGCTGCCGTTGCTCGCCAGCGTCACGACGTCGCGGCTGATGAAACCGTTGCCCTCGCTGAGGAGGAACTCCGCGGGATGCCGCGGCTCGGTCAGGACGGTCATGGATCAGATCCCCTTCCAGGCATCGGCGAAGACACGCTTGCCAGCGCGGTTCCAATGGGCGTCGGACTGCTCGGCCGTCATGCGACCGGGCCCACCGGGCTGCTGCGCCAGCACGCCGGCCCCGGGCGGGCGTGCCGCGGAGATCTCCCCGCCGATCGTGCCAGCCGCAGCCTTCACCGCGAGGAGCTCGGTGCGCACCTCGGCCTCGGTCTTGGTCGACCCGATGAAGGCCGCCGCCTGGTGCGGCACGCCGGCCAGCTCGCACAGCGCGGCGATGCCCGCGGCCCGAGCCTGCGCGGCGGCGGTGGCCGCGGCCTGGATCGCCGCGACATCCGGCGCGGGCGGCGCTGCGGCCGCCGCCGGCGGCGCGGGGTTCTCAGGGGGATTGGCCGGGCCGCCGGCCTGATTCTGCTCTGCCATGGTGCCTCCGGCATGCTGGCTTCGCGCGGAAGGCCGGCCGCGCCCGGTTTGCAAGGGGGTGGCGGCAAGGCGGATCGCCTCCGCCAGCCCGCCGATTTCGTCCGCGAGGCCCGCGCGAATGGCGTCCTCCCCGAAGAACAGGCCCGCCTCGGTCTTCACCGCGCGGGCGACGGTCATGCCCGCCGCCTTGCGGTTCGCCGCGACGGTTTCGGTGAACAGGCCGTAGAGCCGCATCACCTCGGCCTGGATCACGCCGGCGGCTTCGTCGGTCAGGGGCGCATGCGGGTTGCCGTCCAACTTCCGCGCGCCAGCCGCGATCCAGGTGTAGCGATGGCCCGTCCGGGCATCTTCCTCGCTGCGATCGACATGCAGGGACACGACGCCGATGCTGCCCACGCCGCCCGATGGCGGCAGCAGGATGCGATCGGCCGCCGACAGCAGGGCATAGCCGGCGGAATAGGCGCCGGTATTCGCCACAGCGATGATCGGCTTGGTGCCGCGCATGGCCCGCAGCCGCCCGGACAGCTCCATCACGTTCGCGGCCTCGCCGCCCGGCGTGTCGCCATCGATGACGATGCCGCGCACGCCCGGGTCGCGCAGCGCCGCGATCGCGTCCCGCTCGATCGCGGCATAGCTGCGCAGTTCGGTGCAGTCCGGCGTGATCTGCCCCGCCCGCGCCACCAGCACGCCGAGGACAGGCACGATCGCCACGCCTTCCGCTGTGACCAGGTATGGCCGACGATCGCGCCGGGCCGCCGCCTCGTCTTCCTGGTCCATCGCGCGCGGCGCGACGACCAGCTCGACCGACGGCGCATTGCCCTGCACGCCAAGCCGCGCGCGCAGCGGCGCCATCATCGCGTCGAGCTCGAGCGGTTCGACCATCAGCGGCCGGTTGAAGATGCGCCCCGCGAGGCGCGGCAGGTCATTCATCCTTCGGCCCTTCCGGTTCCGCTGGCGGCTGTTCTTCCTCGGCAGGCGCAGGCGTCGCCGGGGTCGGCGCGGCTGCCGTCGCCTTCCCCGCGAAGGCGCTGCCGCCCTCGCCCAGGCCAAGGCGCCCCTCGCGCGCGCGTTCGCCCGCGATCTCGGCATCCACCTCGTCGGGGTCCTCCCCGCGCGCTTCGATCACCGACGACCGGCTGCGGAAGCCGGCATCGACTTCATCCTTCGCAGCCTTCACGTCCTTCGACGGATCGACCCATTCCCAGCTTGGCGGCGTCCAGGCGACGCGCCCGATGCGTGCGCGATCGGCGACCAGCCCCGCCGGCGTCAGCCCGCGCACGGCGCCCGACATGACCGCCAGCGGCAGCCAGGCCTTCACGATCGGGCGGCACATCTGGAACACCAGCACCGAATGCTGGAAGGTCGTGGCCCGCCTGCGGAAGTCGATCAGCGCCCCGCGCAGGTTCGAATAGTTGGCCCGCGCCATATCGCCTGTCAGGCCGATATACGGGATGTTCAGCGCCGCCGCGGCGCGCAGCAGGTTGCGGTACTGGAAGGCTTCGTAGCTGCCGCCGACATCGGCAGGTGCGGCGACCGAGATATCCTCGCCCGGCTGCAGGATGATCTGTGCGCCGGGCGACAGTTCCTGTTCCGCCGTGCCGTCGCCCTGGTCCTCGGCGCCGTGCTGCGTCGCCTCGAATTCCGCCTGCATCTTGCGAAACACGGCGAACAGCGCGGCGGTGCGCTTCCGGTCGAGCTCGGCGTCGTCATACAGGTCGAGCAGCCACAGCGGCACGATGCCCCGCGCCATGCGGGTCAGGCCGCGGATCTGGCCCGCTTCCATCCGATCCACGATGTGCAGGACCTGATCCGCCGGCACGCGCGTCTGGCGACTTCCACCGCGCCAGACCCGCGGCGCCGTGGGGTCATCCGGGTGCACCTGCCAGAACCAGTAGGCCACGCGACGGCCGATCTGATCGAATTCGATGCCCTGCCGCACGACATTGCCGTTGCCGAGCGACCGGTTGTCCTCGATCGGCAGCATCTCCGACGGCAACATCTGAAGCTGCAGCGGCACGAGCAGACCATCTTCCGGCCGGCGTGGCCGCAAGCGGAAGAACACCTCCCCGGCGATGAACAGTTCCATCGCCGCGGCCCGCTGCTGGCCGTAGAAGTCCGACTGCCCTTCCGCGTCGGATTCATCGGTCCAGGTCAGCCACGCATCCGCCAGCGCCTTCTTCATCGCCGGCGCGCCGGAGAGGCCCTTCCAGCTCGGCACGATGCCGGTGCCGACCACCTGGCTCGCGAAGAAGTCGATCGCGTTGCCGGCATAGGCGTTGTTGCGCGCGAGGTAGCGGGCCCGCGACAGGACCGTGCTTCCCGATGCCGCGATCAGCGCATTCACATGCGCGCGCGGCGGGATGAAGCGCTTCAGCCGCTGGCCGGTCGCCCCCGCCTCGAGGCCTTGCGTCGAGCCGATCGGCATCCTGGCGGCGCTCACAGGTGCTTCGCCCCCGGGGAGTAGACGACACGCACCGGCACCTTTCCCGGCGCTTCAAGCGCCGCGATCTGCTGGTCAAGCAGCGCGATGGTGCGCTGCATGTCCTGAAGCGTGCGGAACTCCGTCATGCGGCCCTGGAACGACACGCGCAGCACGCCCGTCGCCATGTGGCCGAACACCTCGGCTCGCCATGCGCGCAGTTCCTCGATTGTCGCGGCCATCGGTCAGCGCATGTAGGATGACGGGATGACGCGACGACGCGGCACGATGGATCGTGCGGCGACGGGGAGCATCACGGGAAGCGGGCGCAGGTCAGCCGGCACGGCGGCGGGCGCCGCCTCCGCCTCGACCTCCATCGTCACCAGCATGCTGTTGGTCTCCCATGGCTGCGCCCAGACCGGCGGCTTGTCCCAGTCGAGACGGTGCAGGCCATGCAGGCGGGCGATGACCTCGCAGCCCACCATCATGTCCATCACCTCGTTGCGGCTGTGGTTCTCGCGCTTCGACCAGGCGCCCGACACCGGGTCGCGCTGTTCCGCCGCGAGCTGCTCGAAGAACTCGAAGGGCGGTTCGTCCCCGTCCCGCAGGTCATACGGGAACGACACAGACCCCGCCGCCGGCGCTTCCAGCGCGAGCTGCGCGGCCAGCGCGTCCTTCCCCATGTTCGGGTTGAACTGGAGCATCGGCACCTGGCCGCGCGCCGCGGCCTTGCGGTCCTTGCGCTGCGTGTTCGGGTAAACCAGCGCGATCCGCGGCGCGTAGCGTGTCGGCATGCCGCGCGTGGGCACCAGGTCCCACACGTCGCGCCCTTCCATCAGCCCCAGCTTCCGCGCCTTGCCCAGCCGCCGGAACCGCAGCCACGCGGCATAAGCCTGTTCGGTGACGCCCGGCACGCCCTGGCTATCGAAGCCCACGCCCCGGATGCGCATCCCCCGCCCCGACCCATCGGCGAGCGGATAGACCGCGTCCTGCATGCGTTCGATCAGATCGTCCCAGGCCTCCGGGTTCGTCCCGGGTTCGGCCGGCATCCACTGCCGGTCGATCACCCAGGACGCCCCGCCCTCGCCCCACCCCCGGACGAGCCATTCGAAGCGCGACCCCTGCGCATCCGCCCAGGCGGTCAGGAACCGCACGCCTTCCGGCACCACGCCGAGCGACAGCCCCTTGTCCGCGCGTTCCGCCAGCACCGCGGCATCGATGCTGCCGAGCTTCGCGGGCGGCGCGAAGGGTTCGCCGCAGGTCTTCACCACCACCTGCCGCAGCCCCTCGACATCGCCGAGCTCGGCCGCGCGTTCCGCCTGCGCCAACGCGCGCGCCAGCCCGCCGATGCCGTCCTTCGTGAAGGGCGACATCACGCCGAGGATCCATGCCCCGGCCGTCTTCACGGCGCGGCGCTGACCGGTGACGCGGCCGTCCTCGTCGATCGTCTCGCCCTCCCCGACCCAGCGGCCGGTGAGGTTCATGGCGTAGCGTTCGCCATCCTCGATGACGCAGCCGGCCGGGCAGACCAGCCGCGCCTTCGCCTGTACCTCATCCAGCGGCGCGTCCTTCGGCCAGTCCAACACCATGCGGCGCGCGGTGCCCGGATGTGGCGAAGAATAGGTGCCGCAATGCGGGCAGCGCCACCACCAGGTGCAGCGCGTGCTGTCGGCATACACGCCCATGATGCCGCGCTGCTTCGCCCGCGGCGCATCGATCGGCGCGCCACGATCCGGGTGGCTGATGACCAGCAGCTTCGAATCAGCGCCGGCCGCCTGGCGCCGCGGATTCAGCAGCGCGAGCGGATCGCCGAGCGCCTCGTCATAGTTGTCGATCTCGTCGGCGACGATGCGCGCAACATGCTTGTTGACCAGCGAAGACGGCGTGAAGGTCAGAAACTCGGCGCGCCCACCGCGGAACCGCTTGAACCCCACCGAATCACGACCGTGACGCAGATGCCCGATCAGCGGATCATGCTGGTCCAGCATGGTGTCGATCCGCGCCTTCACATAGGCATCGAGCGCGGCGTCGGTGTTCAGGTACCAGAGCAGATCGGCCGGATCGCTTTCGACCGAATAGAGCAGCCAGTTCTCGGCGATCATCGTCTTGCCGCAGGCGCCGGGCCCGACGATGGCGACCGTGTCGTACTGGTCATCGCTGAGCCAGTGCATCGGCTCGGTCAGATACGGCGCGGTGTCGTGCGACCAACGCTCGAGATGCGCCCCGACCGGCGACTTCACCCACCGATGCTGCGCGGCATGGTCGGCCACCGACATGCGGTTCGGCGGCAGGAAGGCATCGAAGGTGTCAGACAGCAGGCGCCCGGCATCGGCATAGGCGAAGCGCGATGCGTCAGGCGGGGGCATGCTCCTCTTCCTCGGGCGGCGCCGCGTCTTCGCTCAGCAGATCCTTGAGCTTGCGGTGCAGCTCCCGCTGCTGCGCCTCGATCGCGCGGCGCATGTCGCGCACCACGGCATCGGGCAGGTTGTGACGACGGCCGAGATGCGCGGGCAGGCCGGCCAGGAACTGCGACAGCGGCGTCCACGCCTCGGTAAGGCGGATGCGCATGTCTGAGGTGAGCACGAGGAAGCCGCGCTGCTTCGCGACCTCGTCTTCCACGCGCATGGCCTGCGCGATCTTGAGGCGTTCAGCCGGCGAAGCGACGCGATCAGTCTCGGGCTGCAGCTCCTCGAGCGGCAGGCTGACCTGCGCGAGCAGGTCGTCCCGCACACCACGTGCGGCGGCCTCCTCATCACGCTTCGCCTGGACGAAATCGATGACGGCGGCGGGGTCGAGCTGCCACGGGACGCCATTGCTGCCCTCGGCGACGACCGGAAAATCGTCGTAGCGCCGCATCATCTTGCGCAGCGTCGGGAGCGAGATGCGGAGCTTCTCCGCCATCTCCTCCAGGTTCACGGTGACCATGCGACCCCGCTGCGATGCCTGCGCGGACAGAAACAGGAAGAACAACAGAACCTGTTGTTTTCCTTGAAAAATTCAGCGACCAGCCGCGGCGCGAAATACCCGCGGGGGCGCCAGGCCAGGGAAGGACCCGCCCACTACATCTAGTGCCCGGGCGCCTCTGCCCCTAGATCTAGTGGACGCCCACATTTGGGGTCAGCGGGCTCCCCGCCCTAGATGTTGTGCCTACCAGATCTAGGGGAAGGCGACGCAACGCCCCAGATCTAGGGCCGGGCCGTGCGAATGGCCCGTTCGATGGCCTCGCCGAGGAGGCGGTCGAAGTCGCGGCGCATCACGGCCTCGACCCTCGGGAAGAAGAAGGGGTGTGGCGTCACCTTCTTTGGGCCGTCGAAGCGGGCGAGCAGGGTGAGCTTGTCATCCTCGTCACGCTCCCAGAAGCCGCCGACGCCCTTCACCTTGCCGACGAAGGTGGTCTTCTTGCGCTTCAGGCGTTGGAGGCCTCGGTTCGGGATGTTGCCGTACTGGTTCAGCGCGATGCCGCCCGGGGTGATCAGGGCGCTCTTCCTGGGCTGGCGCGTGCCGCCGAGTTCCTGCAGGCGCAGGTATTCGGCCTGGATGTCTTTAACCAGCACGCGCGCCTCGAGCCGCGTCTTGCGGGCCGAGATGATGGTGATGCCGCGCATGGTGAATGGGGTAGGGCGATCAAAGGTTTGCGGCAGGCCGCGGATGACTTCGTCACGGCCGATCTCAGCGGTGCGGGTCAGGGCCAGGGCTGCGGCGAAGGGGAGTTGGTTGCGCCCGAAGTCGTTCAGCGTCAGGGCGAAGCGCTGGAATTCTGCAGCGAAGGAGATGTTCAGCACGTGCGCCAACCCTCCCTCTGAAAAGCAAACGCCCGGGGCCTGATGGCACCCGGGCGCGAATCGCTGCGATAGACGGAATGGACACCGAAACCGTACGCGCGGTCAAGCGGGTTCGAGAGGCGCCTCCCAGCCGGCGATGTTGGCGTAGCGATGCAGCGCGCGGATCAACAGCGCCTCGGCGCGGCGCCGGTGCATATGGAATTCGTTGGCGAGCTGTTCGACCCCGTAGCGCTGCACGGCAGCGGCGATTGCGAGGTCGGCGATCGTCTTGCCGTCCGCCTTCACCTGGAAGCCGGCGGCCCAGGCCTGCCAAGGGATGAAGTGCTGCCGCTCGGCATCCTCGAACAGCGCATTGCGGCCCACGCCGCCGGTCGTTGGGTCGGACCATTCCGAGTAGCTGGCGCACACCATGGAGATCCGGCCCGATTCACGCCACGCGACGAGGTCATGGATCTCATCCGCCGCGCGGCGCTGCGCCTTGGTCAGGCGGCCGGCCCGCCACAGGCCATGGATGCGGTCGGCTTCGAAGTGGCGGGTGCGGGCGGCGTCGCGGTGATGGCGCTCCGCCTCGCGCGCCGCTTGGGTTGCGTCATAGGGCACGCGGTCAGGGACCGTGGCGCGGCGCAGGCGGGCGGAGAACGGCACCGCGTCGCGGCCCAGGGCGAAGCCGGGGTCGGGGGATGCGATGTTCGCCAGGTCCTGAGCTTGCGCGGCGATCGCGCGGGCGTGGGCGGTTTCCAGCGCCTCGCGCGCCATGGCGTCGGAGGTGGTGAAGGGCTGAGGGCCCTCCCCCAGCACCACGATGCCCGCGGGGGTGATCATGCCATCCATGGTCTTTCCCTTCGTCATGCCACGGCCCGCTGGGTGGCGCGCCAATCGTCGATGGACATCGGTGTGCCGTGGCGGCCGTTGGCCTCCCACTGGCGCATCACCTCGGCTTCGTAGCGGTCCCAGTCGGAGATGCGGTCGGTGCTGGCGGTGCGGGCCTGGGCGCGAGCATGGGCCTCGGGCACGGCGTCACGGAGGTACAGGAAACCGCGGATCTGCATGCCGCTCGCCCTGGCCTTCTCGGCCCGCTGGCGCGCCACGTCCCGGATCAGGTCAGCCGGGATGCCGGCATCGAGCCACCCCTTGACCAGCCCGTAGCTGTGCCCCCCGCGCGCCGGGTCGAGACCGAGGATGTCCGCGAGCTCGGCCCCGAGAGCCACGAAGTCGGTTTTCTCGCGCGCAGCTGCTGCTTGCTTCTCTTCAATAGCTATAGGCTTAGCAGCCGCGCGTGAGCTTTCCGCGCTGGGTTCGGTTTCGGTTTCCTGGGTTTCCAGGCGTCCCCCGGCGATAGGCAACGGGAGGTGGCCTTGGCGGCGAGCGAGATACGTCTCCGGCGTGTCATCCTTGCGCCGCCTGCCGCCGCGCTGGCCGTTGATTCGCGCGGCTTCCGCACGGGCGGCACCCGCCTTCGCCCCCCGCATCCACAGGCCCCGGCCATCGGCATCGAGTTGGACCCAGCCGAGATCGACGAGGGCCGCGAGATCGGATGCCGCTTCGGTTCCCGATCGGTTCAGCATTCCGGTTACCGCCATGGCAACCGAACATGGAAACCGAATGTGCCCCTTCTCCTCGGCCCCGAGCGCGGCGGCGGCGAGGCGGAACCAGAGCAACTGCACGATGTGCGGAAGGGCGTGGAACCCGATGTCGGAGGCGGCGCGGGAGAACCAGCGATCGCAGGCGCAGGAGCGGGCCATGTTCGGTTCCTTGGGTTGTCAGGCCGGCAGGACCAGCGCGAAACCGCCCTGGCCCTCATTCTCGTAGAGGCCGACATGGGCGAGCCGCGCGAGGCACGCGCGATACTCTTCCATCGAGAGGCGGCACCGGCGCGCCCACATCTCGTCGGACGGCCAATGCTCGCCATGGAGATCCGGATGGCGGGCGCCGAAGTCCTCGGTCCAGAAGACCAGCCGAAGATAGAGGAGCGCCGCCTCAGGACCGGCGTCGATCAGGCGCTGATCCGTTGCAATGAAACGGAGGAGCGACATCTGTTTCCTGTGCAGGGCCATGTTCGGTTTCCTGGGTTTCGGTCAGAAGAGGCGGCCGCTTTCGTCCTGATACTCGCCATCCTCGTCTTCCGGCTCGGCCGTCTCCGCAGCCGGGGCGGCGAGCATGGCCGCCGGCAGGATGGCGCGGATCGGCGCAGGGACCTGCCAGGGCTCGCGAGGCTGGCGGGCGAAGGCGACCTCCGCCGAGCAGGGCGTCAGGCGGTAGATGGCGGCACCGCCATGGAAGACGGCCGGCAACAGCTCGCCGCCAAAGAGAGGTTCCAGCGCGAGCATCTTGGCGCCGAAGCGCTCGACCTCCGCGATGCGGCCGACGAGCGTGGTATGGCCGAAGAGCTCGACGATCGCCCATTCACCGGGCGGATAGATGGCGGGCTGGCCCATGATCGTGTCCATGTTCGGTTCCTTGGGTTTCGGTCAGGCTGGCGGAAGGAGGGATGGCGCGCGGGCCGCAGAACGGATGCGGGCGATGGCGTCGAGCTTCGCCTGGTCACCGCGCTGGCGGGCGACGTGCTCGACCGGGCCGTAGCGATCGGTCAGCACCGCGCCGGCGTCGATCGCGAGGGCCTTCTTCGACAGGGCGATGTCGAAATGGACCCAGGACGCCTTGGGCGGCTGCTGGAGCCACTTCCGCGCGACGCCGACGCGATCGGCCATGGCGAGGAGTTCATCGAGGGTGTCGGCCCACATGTGGCACATCACCATGCGGCCGAAGCGGTGGCGGACGTCGTCGACGTAGACGGTCATGGCGATGGCTCTCGCCCGACGATATGGGCGACGGCATTGTCGATATCCGCGAGCGTGAGGCGCAGCGTGCCCCACCACAGCGCGCGCAAAGTGTCGTCCGCCTCATCATAGGGTGGCAGGCAGGCGCCGGCTGGGGTCAGTCGATACGCCTCCCACGCTGCACGGTCCTCCGATGTCGGTCCCGGCCATGCGGTCCGAACCGCCGCGAAGCTCATGGAAACAGCCCTCCCTGCCTCGGCGCCGGCTTCGCGCTGGCGGCAGCCTTTGGCGCCGGCGGCGAGAAGTCGGGCGTGAAGAAGCCGAGCATCCCGCGGCAGGGGCGGAAGGGCAGCGGGCGGGCGTTGCGGATCACGAAGCCGAAGCGGCCGACGAACCAGGGCGAGGCGCTGGCGGTGACGCAATCGACGATCTCAGCCTCGCCGACGATGCCGCCGACCTCGAAGTCGTCGGGGCGCTCGATGTCCCGCCATGGCCAGTCCTGCGCGTCCTCGAGGTCCGGATCCAGGCGCTTGCCGGCATGGATCAGCACGGGGCCGCGGAAGCTGGTCGGCCAGGAGCGATTCTCGATATCCTTGTGCCCGGCGACGATCAGCCAGGCCCAGGGCTGCATGATGGAGAGGGCTTTCATGGCGATCATCATCAGTCCGCGGGTTCGTCGACCGCCGCGCCCAGGCGCTGGAACCGGTCGCGCAGGGTGATCTTCAACCGGCCGAACCGCTGCAGCCATTCCTCGCGATGCTGCTTGTGCTCGGTATCGAGGACGGCACGACGCTGCTCTTCCATCGCGGCAAATTCGCCGGCCTCGACCATCAGGTCATAGACCAGCACCCCCGCCCGCGTCGGACGCCAGCGCCAATCGGCACCATCGCTGTACTGCTCGACCAGGCCGCGCCGACTAAGGCCATGGATGCCCGAACCGGAGAAGCCGAGACTGGCGATCGTGCGTCGCGTCGGATCATCCGACTGACACAGCGCCGCAAGCGTATCGACGTGGTTCTTCGACAGGCTGAGGTTGAAGGTCCGCCCGAAGACGTACTCACGAAACGTGCTGTTCATGCGATCCCCCTGCGGTCATCCGGCCGAGGGAGGGCGGGACCGCCCTCCCCCGTGCCGGTCACTCCGGCTTGCCGCGCCGCAGCGGCAGGGCGGTCTTGTCGCGGATCGTCGTGCAGGCCTCTTCGAAGGCGTGGTCGAAGATCGTGTCGGGGCGGTAGCGCTTCACCGTCCAGACGAGCTTGCCCTCGACCATGCGGTAGAAGAGGCGGATGACCATCCGGTAGGCCGGGCCGCGGTGGAACACCGGGATGCCGACCAGGAAGGCGGTCGGCACCACCAGCGGCGCGCCCGCCATGTCGCTGTGGGTGGACTTGAAGGCGATCTCGACCTCGCCGGTCTGGATATTGTTGACCGACACCGCCTCCTGCGTGTCGCGCACGCGCAGGCCCTTCGCCAGTTCCAGCAGGCGCGACTGCCCGGCGAAGCCGCCGCCGCCGA
Organism: Roseomonas sp.; assembly: GCA_041906015.1. Classification (GTDB taxonomy): domain Bacteria; phylum Pseudomonadota; class Alphaproteobacteria; order Acetobacterales; family Acetobacteraceae; genus Neoroseomonas. The sequence goes on along the minus strand of JAYRJZ010000003.1, from coordinate 3,078 downwards.
ACATCGCGACGATGTCGAGCAGCTTCACATCGGCATCCGTGCGACCATCCTTCGGCGGGTCGATCACATCGGCCAGGCGGTCCTGCAGGAAGGCCGAGAAGGCGCCGACCGTCAGCGACTTGCCCTCGACCGAATCCCAGGCCTGCCACGGCTCGGACAGGGCCGGCGCATAGTGCCCGCGATGCTTGCCGAAGCGCGGATCGGAGTCATGGCCCGCGCGGTGATAGTCGATCACCGAGGTGAAGGACGGCTTGTCCTCATTGTCATCGGCGAAGACGGCGCTGTCGGCATCCTTGAAGCGGACCGCGTGGGCGATGAAGGAATCGAGGTCGGTGAAGACGGCGACGCCTTCGCGACGCTCCGGCTTCGTCAGGTACGGCGCCATCAGGGGCTTGAGGTTCACGACATCGAAGCCCTTCGGCACCAGGCCGGCGGAGGCCCCGTTGGGCAGGTCGAGCAGCGACGGCGCATTGAGCGCCCTCACCGTATCGATGATGGCGGCGACATTGCCGGTGCCCAGGTCGTCGCGGTTCGGGCCGATATCTCGAATAGCAGCCATGGCTCTGTTCTCTCCTCAGAAGGTGGTGGGGCGCGCCCCGGTCAGACCGTCCGCATGCCGGCCGCCTGCGCGTTCACGTCACGCAGCGGCAGGTCGGGCTGGTTGGGGTCGGAGCGCACAAGCAGCCCGTCCTTCCCACGCCAGAAGATGCTACGCCGGCGCGACATGGTCGGCGTCTTGGTGGACAGATCCGGGACGATTTCGATCGTGCCGTCCTTCGCCACCACGTTGAGCTTGAGGGTCAGCGACCCCTTCACCGCCTGCCCACCCTTGCGGAGGGACACGCTTTCGAGCTCGAGCGTCACGTTCTTGATCTCCTCGGTGAGATCGTTGAGGAGGGCGCCGTCCTCCAGCTCGCCGAGCAGGACGGCGAAGCTGCGCGCCGCCCCGGAAGGCACTGATCCGCTCATGCGGGATCTCCTGTTGATGCCCCATGGGGTTCGGGCGGTGGCGCCCCTTGGCCGGCGTGGGGCGGCGCCGACGCATCTTCGTCGAAGAACCAGGTCAGCCGGCCGTCCCAACGAAGGCGAACGGTGCCTTCGCGGCCCTGCCGGTGCTTCGCGATGATCAGTTCGCCCGTGCCTTCGACATCGATCAGTCGCTCGCGCCATGCGTCGACACGCGCCGCGAACTTCTCCTCGGATTCATTGTCGCGGCGCTTGGGCGAGTGCTTCCGGAGGTAGTATTCCTCGCGATAGACGAAGGCGACGACGTCCGCGTCCTGTTCCAGCGAGCCGGAATCGCGCAGGTCCGACAGCATCGGCCGCTTGTCGTCGCGCTCCTCGACCCTGCGGGAGAGCTGCGACAGCACGACCACAGGCACGCCGAGTTCGACCGTGAGCGCCTTCAGTTCGGCGCTGATCTTCGACAGTTCCTCGTTCCGGTTCCCGGAGCGCGCGGCGGCATTCGGGGACAGCAGGCCGATGTGATCGACCACGATCAGGTCCAGCCCATGGCGCGCCTTTTCCCGACGCGCCCGCACGCGGATGCTGGCGACCGTCGGCGCCGCCCGCACGTCCCACACGATCGGCAGGGCACCGATCGCGGCGTTGGCGGCGAACATCCTGTCGTATTCGCGTTGCGTGAAGCGGCGGCCCTGGTTCGTACCGGGATCGATGATCCAGGCGCGCAGGATGGATTCGGTGGGCAGGCCGGATCGGGCCGCCACGGGGCGCGACTGCACGGCCACGGCGCCCATCTCGGCCGAGGCGTAGTAGACCCGCTTGCCGTCTTTCGCCGCGCCGACGGCGAAGCCGACCGCCAGCGCGGTCTTCCCCATTCCCGGCCGGCCGGCGAGATAGGTCAGCTCATTGGGCATCAGGCCGCCCTTCAGACGGTCGAATGCGCCATAGCCTGTCGCGAGGCCGACGATGCCGCCGCTGGTCCTGCTGGCCCGGTCATGCGCTTCGAGCAGTTCCTTGGCCGCCGCATCGGCTGTGACCAGGCCGCCCTGCCCGTGGCCGGTCGCTTCCTCGCCCAGGGCGAAGAGCGCGCCTTCGACCCGTTCCAGTACCTGGTCGGCATCGATGTCGGGTTCGGCGCCGAAGGCGAGGTTCACCGCGACTTCGCCCGCGGCGATCATCTCGCGCCGCAGCCAGGCGTCGCGGATCGCGCGGCCATAGCTCTCAACGTTGATGATGTGCATCATTGTCGAGAGGAGTTCGGCCAGGTAGCCCACGCCGCCGGCGTCATCCAGCAGGCCGGAGTTCTCGAATTCGGGCCGCAGAGTCACGACGTCCGCGACCTGCCCGGCATCGATGCGCCGCGCGATGGCAGCATAGATCGCGCCATGCGCGGCATCCGCGAAGTGGTCGGCGCGGAGGAAGTCCGCGACGCGCTCATAGGCGCGGTTGTTCGACATCAGCGTGCCGAGCAGCCGCTGTTCCGCCTCGAGGTTCGCGGGCGGGGTGCGGAGGTGCAGGCCGAAGGCGGGGTCGGTCATGCTGGCGCCTCGGCGGCACGGGCGCGCAGTGCAGCAGCCGCGAGCGCCAAGGCCTCGGTCGCGCCATGACACTGAGCAACCGAACAGCCGGAGCCATCACCAACGGCCGGTTCCACGCCCGCGATGCCGCCGCCGTCATCCTCGCCATGCAGCGTCCAGACATGCCGCGGGGGCACCAGCAGCCGCGCGACATCGAGATAGGCGCCGAGCGAGAGAAGCCGCAGGCCGCGCCAATAGTCGTCCCGCTCGCGAGACCGCATCGAGGACGGCCACACCGTGCTGACGGCTTCGTCCAACAGCGCGATCTGATCGCCGGCCGGCCTGCATTCGCAGCGTTCGCCAAGCGCCAGCAGCGCGGCGCGCGTGGGGCCACTCACGCCGCCAGCCCTCCCGCCGCGGCGCCCAGCGGCGCGTCATCCTCTCCCTCGCGGTGCTTCGCATAGGCGCGCGCGCCGTGTTCGGCGCAGTAGGCGCCGCGGATGCGCGGGGCTTCGCAGAAGCGGCGATCCTCGCGCGGGGTGGCGTCGTTCCACAGCGGCCAGCAGCAGCGCGGCCCGAGCCCCGAGAAGACCGGCGC